>CBDLPA010000003.1:0-298222 GCA_965305135.1 uncultured Colwellia sp. | reverse complement strand
GGTGTCAGGTGCTTGGTCAAAATACTGTGTAATACGGCGGACTGCACGAGCATAAATATCGATAGTGGATGGTCGTTTATCTTGTAAAGAA
This sequence comes from uncultured Colwellia sp., assembly GCA_965305135.1. Taxonomy (GTDB): domain Bacteria; phylum Pseudomonadota; class Gammaproteobacteria; order Enterobacterales; family Alteromonadaceae; genus Colwellia. The sequence continues at coordinate 298,131 of CBDLPA010000003.1, read as the reverse complement.
AGATTGATAAGATGTTGTTCATAAAGGTAATGATAGCGTTGTTGCTCAATAGTATTCATTTGGTATACTCCAGTAATGCATCATCGATATGATAATGCTGTTATTGAGTATGGACGGTTAGTAAAATACTACTCTACCGCGTAGCGGCTTCGTTTAACAAGGCGTTTAGCTTAGCGTTAGGCATTCAGGAGGTTTAACTATTTTTATCGCAATAAAAGTTACGCATATACTATTCGTTATTGCTTGGATGTCATGTCTTTTTGTTCTGCCTCGCGTCATTTTACATTGGCGTAAAACATGCCATTTGAGTCAAGAATCCGAAGCATTCAAAAGCCTGTCAATTGGCTTATTTCGTTTTGGATCATTGATGGCTATCTTAGCTATTTTCTTCGGTCTTTGGTTATGGAAAGCATTTGGTTTTAATGGAGCGTGGCTACATTATAAAATGGCATTTATTGTTTTTTTAATTATTTATCATTTAATTAGCGGTAGATTACTTTTAAATACAATAAAAAATAAACCATTTAAAAATAACGTAGCGTTAAGGTTATTTAATGAGTCTTCATTATTAATAGTAATTCCTATTATATATTTTGCAGTGTCAAAAAATGCCTAACACAGTTGCTCAAAAGGACTAAAACAGTCTACTCGTTTTTTGCAAAGTAACGCAAAAAAGCAAGCCAACCATTTTGGCCTCATAGCAAAGCGTTGAGGCTGTAGAATTTCTCCAAAGTAGAAAATCACGGGTTAAATTTATGTTCACAGAGTCTCTAAAAGGCAAGTTTTAATGTATTATTGTCTCAGATTTCACGTAGCAACGTGTTTTGAGGCTTAATTTTGAATATTTTTTGTACCTGTTTTTTCAAAAAGAGAAATTCTACAGGCTCGTTATAACTCAAAATCAAACTCTTGTGCTGCCTACAGATTTTAACTATACTTTGTACCATATAAAGTACAACTAGAGGTGTTATTATGAGTAGACTTCATTTTGATCAAGATATTCAGCCGCTTTCAGATTTTAGGGCTGGAGCGGCATCATTTATACGTCAGGTTAATGAAACAAGAAGACCGATAGTTATTACCCAAAGAGGAAAAGGTGTAGCCGTTGTTGTTGATGTAGCTGAATATGAATCTATGCAAGAAAAGATCGAATTACTTGAAGAAGTGCAAAAAGCAGAAGCTCAACTTAATGCTGGTTTAGGTGTTTCTAATTCAGATGCTCGCGAAAGAATATTACAGAGTATTAAGCGTTGAAAGTAATTTGGTCTCCTCTAGCGCTAGAAAAACTGGAGGCAGCTGCTAAGTATATTGCTCTTGATAAACCATTGGCAGCTGATAAATGGGTAAACGACATTTTCGACCGCACAGATTTACTTTCTACTCAACCTGAAATAGGCCGAGAAGTTCCAGAGTTATTAGGAGCAAACTATCGTGAAGTCATATTTGGTAGTTATCGCATTATCTATAAAATTGAAAACAAGATTAAAATACTAACTTTACGCAATAGTCGTCAGCTGTTAAATTCTGATAATATTGAGTTATAACAAGGCAATAAAGTCGGATTCGTAACAGTTTTCTCGGTGCCACTTCGTTTCATATTTTAGCAAACTGTTTTGAGGCTTAATTTTTAATAATTTTTGTGCCTGTTTTTTCAAAAAGAGAAATTCTACAGGCTCGTTATGTGCCATGGAGGTTTCAATGTTCAAAGTAGCAATCGGATTTTCTATTGTACTTTCTTTTATTTGTATGTTGCTAGCAGCTGCACCTTTTACTCCAGCGATAGGTGTTTCATTTATTATGTTGTTGTTTGCGGGCTTTATTGGTTACAAGGGCTTCCTTCAATCGAGTTTAGTGTTGCTGTTAATAAATACTCTCGCTGTTATTGGAAGTCCAGGTATGGATGTCTCTAATATTGATACACTAATCTTTGTATTAATACTCTTTCCAATTTCATTTGGCGGTGTTTTAATTGGTGTAAGGAAATTAGTTTTGAGAATCAGCACATAACAAGGCGTCGCAAAATTTTCACACTGTTCTCTATCACTTCAGAACTTGCACCTGTCATATAAGCAGTTGTAATTGCCCCTTCTTTTAATAAACATATCGCATTGAGTAAATCTTCTGAATTCCCACTTAGCTTGCTTTGTATTAATTGGCGTACTTGCGCTTTGTGGAAGCGACAATAGGTAGATATTTCACTTTTAGCGTCGTGGAATTCCGCCGAAGTGTTTATAAAGAAACAACCGTTAAAATCGCCTAGTTCAGGCTCATCACCATCAAACCAACTCTCTAAAGAACGAAATAGTGTGTCAATCAACTCATTATTATTGGCTGTGTTTTCAAGCTTAGCTTCAAGCCATTGCACAAAGGTAAGGTGTCTTTTCTCTAAAGTCTTAAGTACCAGATCTTCTTTGCTGTTGAAGTGGCTGTATAGCGTCTTCTTAGCCACACCAGAAACCTTGATTACTTCATTGATTCCAATGGAATTAATACCGTGTCGGTAAAAAAGTTCTAATGCTGTATTTAATAGTAAGTCTCGTTTTTTGCTCATAAAACACCTCAAAGTCGGTTTTACGTATATTGACAAAGGTAGAACAACCTGTCTACAATTAAAGGTAGACAAGTTGTTCTACTTTTAATTGTGAGGTTTGTATGAATCATTATGTGTCTGCTTTAGTAGCAGGAGTTGGGGCTTCAATTGCACTTGGTCTTCTTTTGATGGTAGAAGCTAATGTGGAAAGTGCAGCTTTGGTAATGGCTCCATTTGGGGCAACAGCAGTATTAGTTTTTGGTTTGCCACAGAGCCCACTGGCTCAACCCAAAAATGTAATTTTTGGTCATTTAGTTACAGCTAGTATTGGTATAATATTTTCCCAATATGTAGGCGTAACACCAATAAGTTTGGCTATTGCGACAGGGTTAGGGGTTACATGCATGTTGGTATCTAAAACAACGCATCCACCGGCAGGAGCGAATCCAATTCTAATTATGTTGGCAGGACATAGTTGGTCATTCTTAGTTACACCTGTCTTGATTGGCTCTGTCGTGATAGTTTTAATGAGTAAAGGTCTTCAAAAAATTCAACTATACAGTTTAAAATCAGAGTGCTAATAAAGCATTTAAGAGTGATTCGCAACGCTTGGCGTTTTCGCTTCGCTCAAGTATAACCAAGCGCCGCTCACACTTTAATGCGGCGTTGCTGCTTCAATATAACTTGTACTAAACATTGCACATGTACCTCTTTTTAGTTAGACTTGTCTTATTAGTTGTACAACTTAAAGTGAGTTAATTATGAGAATAGTGTCTTTTACTGAAGCAAGAAATGGGCTTAAATCGGTATTAGATCATGTTGTAAACGATGTTGACTACACCGTTATAACTCGCAGAGATGCAGAAGATGCAGTAGTAATGTCTATGGATCATTACAACAGTCTTATGGAAACTGTTCATTTACTTAAATCTCCAGCTAACGCTGCACATTTATCTAAATCAATAGAACAGTATAATTCAGGAAAGGTGCAGTCTAGAGATTTAATTGATGACTAGGCAACTTGCATGGACTGATGAAGCTTGGAGTGATTATGTATACTGGCAAAGCCAAGATAAGAAGACGCTTAAACGTATTAATAAATTAATTAATGATACCAAGCGTTCACCATTTGAAGGTGTTGGTAAACCTGAGTCACTAAAAGAAAATTTATCGAGCTTTTGGTCTAGACGAATAGATGAAACTAATCGTTTAGTTTATGCCGTATCTGATTCGTATTTAACTATAATTTCCTGTCGCTACCATTATTAGTTTAGGCGGCAGCTAACAAGCGCCTCAACTCCGACAATGTCCTAGTTATTACTCGTTATTATGCTCATATTTCACCCATTGATTGATTTTTAAGCTTGAAGCCTGTTTTTGTCTGTGATCTAATAGATATTATTCGCCGACAGTAAAATATTATTGTTGATACATATATTATGGCTCTGGTTTGTAAAACTAACCCACGTTTAGAGGCTAGTATCTCGCGGGGAGTTATTGTGTCTATTTTGGCTTTCAACCATATGATGAACATTAAAATTGTTTTACTGGTAACCGCTTTTTTAGGACTATTTTGTAATATCACTTATGCGCAAAATGATGTGCATAGCTTACTTATATCAGGTAACACTAAGCAGCTTAGGCAAGCAGCGAAACTGATGACAACAGGTAAGCAAAATACGGCAGAAAATTTACGTTTATTGGCTAATATTATTAAACAAGAGTACGAAACTGCGCCTACAAATCGTATTGATGCTTTGTCATGGGGATGTCGAGCGTTGGGGGCAACGAGTGATAGCCAATATATGCCACTTTTGCAAAGCATATACCAAAGCAAAGTCGCACATAAAAAATTAAAAAAATATGCAAATAAAGCCTATCAAAATTTACTTAATACCGCACAATTGGCTGTAGTAAGTGAAAGTACAGCCACCTTAGAAAGTAAAATCAATGCGAGTAGCAAGCACTTACTTGAACGGGGAAAAAACGAAAAATTAATTCCCAAAGCCTCACTTACTGGTAATCAAAGGCAAATATTTGCTATTGCTAAAGGTGAATGGCAAACAATTAAGTATATTGCTCAGCACATAAGCAAAGTGAAGAAAATTGGAGCAGCAGAAATAGAGATATATGATGCACTAGGGCAGTTTTTAGCTGAGATGTATGCCTATAGTTTAGATAACAAAAAAATAGACGTGCTTGCATGGATTTGCCGAACCTTAGGTGAAAGTAAAAATGGGCGTTATAAAACACTCTTACAGAATGTTGCTAACCAAGTGAGTAACAAAAAACTTCGTAATTATGCATTATCGGCAAGTCGGTCATTATCTTTGAATACAACACCTTACATTATTGATAGCGTTAATTTTCAGAAAATTTTAGATGAATTTCAACAGAAGTAAGAATCTTTAGCTAAGTTTATTTTGATAGTTAGTTTGTTACGGGCGTTTTTTACGTCTTTTTTTGGGTTTTCTGTGTTTAAGGTTTATGGTAATGCTCTGATCTTTGATTAATACAAAGGCACTATCTTCGGGGGTTGGTTCACCCCCAAATAAACTGGGATTATTTGAGAAACCCACAGGCTCTAACGGTATATTATTAGACGATCTATCAAGCATGTCATTGCTGTTTATATCTTGAAATAGTCTTATTGCATAAGTACCTTTTTGCAGCCCAGCAAAAATAATATCTTGATTGTTGGTATCGGATTCAGTAATTTTTTTATCAATTAAATGAAGGTCTTGCCAATCTTGAGAGTTTGTATCAGTTAATAGATACACTTCCATCACTATATTTGAACCGACATTCTTTATTTTTTCTACTTTAACGGTTAATGCAAGCGAAAAGGATGGATTTGAATATAAAGCAATGCTAAAAAGGAGGATGGTTATTATGAACTTAGTCATGAGTTTGTTTTTATTTAGAAGTGACTTTGGTATGATACGCGACTTAAATTTAATGAGCAATTATGGTGGTTGTTGGTGCGAAAAATCCTTGTTGTTAGCTATTCTCAAACGGGTCAGTTAACTAAAATAGTAGACTCAATAATGGAACCTTTGCTTAATGATGAGCATATCCAAATTGATTCACTTGCCATTCAGCCCAAAGTTAAATTTCCTTTTCCTTGGTCATTTTTTAAATTCTTTCAAGTAATGCCAGAGTCGGTTTATATGAAAGAAATAGAGCTAGATAAAGTGACCATACACAGTAGTATTGATAGTCGTTTTGACGGTGCGTTCGATGCTATTAATGAGCCTTACGATTTGATTGTTTTATCTTATCAAGTGTGGTTTCTATCACCTTCATTGCCTATATCAAGCTTTTTACAATCAGAACAAGCTAAAATACTTTTTAAAGACACCCCCGTTATGACCGTTATTGGTTGCCGAGGAATGTGGTTAACGGCTCAAGAAAAAATGAAAGCGCTATTAGCCAAGTTAAATGCTAATTTGGTTGACAATATTGTGCTAACAGATGAATGCGGCGCTGGTTTTAGTTTTTTAGCAACACCTTTGTGGATGCTAACGGGTAATAAAAAGCCTGTCTCTTGGGTGCCTAAGGCGGGAGTTTCAGATCAGGACATTACGCAAGCACAGCGTTTTGGCGTAGCACTACATAAACGGTTGAGCAAAAATGACAGTAAAATTTTGCTGCCTATGATGACAAATTTGTCTGCCGTAAAAATTAATGAAAAATTAATTATGAGTGAAAAAATCGGGCACAGAAGTTTTAAAGTATGGGGAAAGTTGTTAATGCTGCTTGGGCCTCAAAATTCGATGAGAAGGCATATAGGTTTGTGTTTTTATTTCACTTTCTTATTGGCGTTAATTATTACTGTTGTGCCTATTACCGCCTTGATCATTAAATTAATATCCCCAGTTTTTAAAACAAAAATAGCGAAACAAAAAGCTTATTACGCACAACCATCAGGAGAGTAGAAAACCATGGGAAAACGCGTTTTCATCAATAGTATTTCAGCATTTCTTCCAAACGAAAAAGTGTCTAATGCTGAAATGGAAGATATAATTGGTAAAATTTCGGGCAAAAAATCTAGAGCAAAATCGGTAATATTACGCAGCAATGGTATTAAATCACGCTATTACGCCATTGATAAAAATACGGGTGAGTTTAATTATACTAACGCTGCTTTAGCTGCGAATGCGGTTAAAGGGTTATTTAAGCATGAAGATGAACTAAACAATATTGATTGCTTAGTGGCCAGTACGTCTATGGCTGACCAAATTATGCCAAATCATGCGGTTATGGTTCATGGCGAACTAAAAAACCCACCATGTGAAGTTGTATCAACAGCGGGCATTTGTTTGTGTGGACTTACCGCACTTAAATATGCCTTTTTGAACATTAAAGCGGGTGAAAGTCACCGTAGCGTTGTTGTGGCAAGTGAGTTGGCCTCAAGTATTATGCGATCGGAAAGATTTGAAGCTGAGAGTGAATACAAATTAGCACAATTAGATCAAAAACCAGAAATTGCCTTTGAAAAAGATTTTTTACGTTGGATGTTATCAGATGGTGCTGGCTCTGCTTTACTGTCTAATGAGCCTAATGTTAATAAGCTATCACTTGAAATTGATTGGATTGAAACTTTGTCTTTTGCTGATGAAATGGAACCTTGTATGTATGCAGGAGCTGATAAAGTAGAGGGCAGTTTACAGGGCTGGATGAGGTTTGATGACGACGAACGTTCACAACAATCGATTATGTCAGTTAAGCAAGATGTTAAGATATTAAATGAAAATATTGTATCGATAACGGTAGAGAAGGCATTATCTAAAATAATGGCTAAACGTGCCATTAAAGCAGAAGATTTCACTTATTTTTTGCCCCATTATTCTTCAACGTACTTTCGCGAAAAACTGTTTGACGGACTAGAAAATATTGGCTTTAGCATACCTTATGACAAATGGTTTACCAATTTAACCGCCAAGGGAAATACAGGGTCTGCTTCTATATTTATTATGTTGGAAGAGCTATTTAATTCGGGGCGATTAAAATCGGGAGATAAGTTATTGTGTTATGTACCCGAAAGTGGACGGTTTTCTAGTGGGTTTATGCAATTAACTGTATGTTAACTAACAACATTGTAACGAGCATTATTTTATGAAAAAAGAGCAAGTACCACAAGATAGCTGCAAATCCTATGATGGTCATAAAAAGCTTATTTATGCCGTGGATGAAAATGGCCATTATCAAGGCGTACAATCGTCAGGGTGGGAAGTGGAAGGTTTTGCCACTGAAATGGCTGTTCAAGCACTTGATGAACAATTAAACGACATGAAAAAAGCGCTTTTAGCGGGTACAGTATCTCCCATTGCCTATTATTTACCCCTATATCGGTTTGATTTAATGTCGCTTGCTCATGCTTCTGGCTTTTTTCAATGGCAAATTAAACGTCACATGAAACCAGAAATCTTTGCCAAGTTATCAGACAAAAAATTAACAAAATATTGTGAAGCGTTTAATATTTCACTTGAAGACTTAAAACAACCGGTTATTAAAGAATGAACGCAATTGAAAATAAAATAAGCCATCAACAATCATCTCATTGTGAATCTGGCGTTGTAGCCAATATGCTTAATTCTCAAGGAATGAACCTGTCAGAGCCAATGGTTTTTGGTTTATCCTCAGCGTTAACTTTTGTTTATCTTCCTATTGTAAAGGTAGGAGGTTTACCACTTATTGCTTACAGAATGCCACCAAAATCTATTATTTCTTCTGTGTGTAAAAAGTTAAACGTTAAAGTTAATTCACAAAAATTTTCCAACCCTGAAGCTGGCATGAAGGCGTTAGACAAAGCGTTAAGCGAAGGAAAACTCGTTGGCTTACAAACATCAGTTTATTGGTTACCTTATTTTCCTGAAGATATGCGCTTTCAATTTAATGCCCATAACTTAACAGTTTACGGTAAAAATGAGCAAGGTGATTATTTAATTAGCGATCCTGTTTTTGAAGACGTGGTGACTTGCCCTGCAGATGATTTAAAGCGTGCTCGTTTTGCAAAAGGGGTTTTAGCTGCAAAAGGGTTAATGTATGAAATGACCTTGCCAACGACCGAGGTTGATTTAGCGCCACAGATTAAAAGTAGCATTAAGAAAACAGCCAAAATGATGAATGGTTTGTTATTACCCTTTTTTGGTAATAAAGGTATTAGACACCTAGTTAAAAAAATTAAAACACTAAAGGATAAACCCCATAAAGACGCAGCCATGTTTTTAGGAAACATCGTGCGCATGCAAGAAGAAATTGGCACAGGAGGCGCTGGATTCCGTTTTATGTTTGCTAGTTTCTTGGACGAAGCCGCAGCCTTTCTCAATGATGATGCTTTATTCGAAATTTCAACATTTACTACTGAAATTGGTGATTTATGGCGTGAGTTTGCAATGAAAGCGGTTTTGTTTTGTAAAAATAGAAAAAATGTGACAATAGATGATGTTGCCGCTAGCCTTGAGGTTTGTGCTGAGCAAGAAGCACTATTGCGTTCAAAATTATTACAATGGAGTAAATAGGATATGAATCGCCGTGTTTTAGTAACAGGATCCAGTAAAGGCATTGGTAAAGCCATTGCGATAAAACTGGCAGAGATGGGCTTTGATATTTGTCTTCATTGTCGTGCTGACATGACAAGCGCAGAGCAAGTGGCTCAAGCCATTACAGCTAAAGGTGTACAAGCAACTATTGTGCAGTTTGATACGGCTAATAGAGAAGGCACAAAAAAAGCGTTAGAAACACATATTGCAGAATATGGCAATTTTTACGGCATTGTTTGTAATGCAGGTATCTCAGCCGATACCGCTTTTCCTGCCATGACTAGCGCTGAATGGGATAGCGTTATTCATACCAATTTAGATGGTTTTTATAATGTGTTGCATCCGTTAGTTATGCCAATGGTAAGCGCTAGAAAAGGCGGTCGCATTATTACTATTTCGTCACTCTCTGGTGAAATAGGTAATCGAGGGCAAGTCAATTATAGCGCCTCAAAAGCCGGGATTATTGGCGCAACAAAGGCGCTTGCGCTTGAACTAGCTAAACGAAAAATTACCGTGAATTGCGTTGCACCAGGCTTAATTGAAACAGAAATGACCGATGAGCTGCCGATTGCGGATTTAAAAAATATGATCCCGTTAAGACGAATGGGCAAGCCCGATGAAGTTGCAAGTGCGGTGGCTTTTTTAATGTCTGATGGGGCAAGCTATATTACTCGTCAGGTCATTTCAGTTAACGGTGGCATTGCATAATCATTGAATATATTCAAAATACTTTTATTTTTCATACTATTCTTTGCTCAAACGATATGGGCAAACGAACAGGTGATCCCCAAAGAACAGAACGCTAATACGGAAACAAATAGGAATAAAAGTGAAAACACTGCCCATTACTCAATAGGTTTTGGGGTATCAATGATGACCATTGATGATTATATTGGCGCTGATGAGTCGCGTTTTTATTTTATTCCTACTCCTTATATATATTATCAAAATGATTCTGTTGTTATTGACCGAAATGCGTTTGAAGGTGATTTGTTTAATAATAAAAAATGGCATTTGGCATTGGACGCAGCTGGCTCTATTCCTGTTGATAGTAGTAAAAATAACACCCGACAAGGTATGGATGACTTAGACTGGGTTGGTGAATTAGGCCCCTCTTTAGAATATTACTTTGCTGGAGATAGTCGCTCACAAAACCGCACTTTTATTGATTTTTCTGTACGAAAAGCGGTTCATACTGATTTTAAAAAAATTGCAGATGCAGGATGGACTAGTCAAATTAGCCTGAATAATAAATATCAATTTAACGCTGATATTTTGGGGGGTAGAACCATTATAGACTCCTCCGTGGCAGCATTATTTTATTCCGATAAGTATGCCCAATATTTTTATTCTGTATCAGCTGATGATGCAAAGGACAATAGGGCTGAATACAGTGCTAAAGGTGGTTATGCTGGTATTAAAGTATCGTTTGGCGGTACATGGCGACGAGAAAATATTTGGCTAGGTTTATTTACTCGATATACTTACCTTAAAAATACATCCTTTGACGATAGTCCACTAATGAAATCAAATGCAAACCTATTAATAGGGTTATCAGTATCTTATATATTTATGGAAAAATAAAATACTCACAATATAACCCCATAAAAAATCAAATTGAAATGGACGAAAATTAAATGATTCAATTACCTAAACAGGATGAAGTATCGGCATTAGATGCTAAATCAATGGCACAGCATATCGCCTTTTCGCCCTATATTTTTCAAGCAACGGTGGCAATGAAAGAGCTTGGTATTTTACAGTTTATTGATAAAAATAGACGTAAGGGGGTGCTGTTAAGTGAGATTGTTGAGGCTGTAAATGTAAGTGAATATGGCGTAAGTGTTTTGTTAGATTTTGCGCTGACCTGTGGTTTAGTTACGATTATTTCTGATGATGAAAATGATCAAAAGAACTTGGATCGTTATAGCTTAACCAAGGTTGCTTTTTTTCTTCTACACGACGAAATGTCAGTCGTAAACTTTGAGTTTACTCAACATTTTGGTTACCAGGGTTTAGCCAAACTTACTGAGTCAATTAAAACAGGCAAACCAGAAGGATTAAAAGTATTTGGCAATTGGGAAACACTCTATCCGCATCTTGCTGAATTACCTGATCAAATAAGAGAAAGTTGGTTTTCATTTGATCATTTTTACTCTGATCACGCCTTTGATGAAATTCTACCTATAATCTTTGAGTCTAATCCAAAACATATTGTTGATATTGGCGGTAATACGGGACGATTTACAACGAAGTGTTTACAATATAATAGCGAAGTACACATGACTATTATGGACTTGCCGCCTCAATTAGCTAAAGCAAGCCAAAATATTTCTGCCGCGGATTTAGTTGAACGCTTTCACCAATTTCCTTGCGACATGTTAGATCCTAAGCAAAAGCTTGCAGACAAGGCAGACATCTATTGGATGAGTCAGTTTTTAGATTGTTTTTCTGAACCTCAAATCAAAATTATTCTCTCCAACATTGTTAATGGTATTACGGGTCAGCAAAAAGTGTTTATTTTAGAAACTTTTTGGGACGCACAACAGTTTGATGCTGCCGCATTCAGTTTAAATGCAACGTCACTATATTTTACTTGTTTTGCTAACGGTAATAGTAGAATGTACGCGGCAGATAAATTCATAGCCTTGGTTGAGGCGAGTGGTTTAGCTATTGAAAAACGTATTGATAATATTGGTTTGGGCCACAGTTTATTAATTTGTGGTAAAGCATTTACTTCATTAACTTAATATATGAAAGTTATTCATGATTTAAATCAAAGTTAGTACACCTATAGTATGAATAATGCAAACGATATTGATTGTTATTCAGTCTCGTGATTTAATAGCGCCTCTTTTGAGAAGGCGCCCCTGTTACTTTAATAATAAAGCCTTCCTATTATTTGATTTTGTTGATACCACGAGTATCAAAAACATAATTACATTTATATTGGAATAATAAACATGATGAAAAAAACACTTATTGCGTCGGCTTTATTAGGTCTTTTTGCTAGTAATGTTGCCACTGCTAACGAAGAAACAGATAAGCTTAGACAAACGATTGCTGAACAACAAAAAGTTTTAGAAGCGTTAGAAAAACGCTTAGATGAAACAGACCAGAAACTTAATGCAACGGCAGAACACATTGAAACCGAAGTAGAAAATCAAGAAGGATTGTTTGCGAACACCAGCATAGGTGGGTATGGCGAATTACACTATAATAATTATGATGATAGCGATGCAAAAATTGATTTTCACCGTTTTGTTTTATTTTTTGGCCATGAATTTAATGACAGTATTCGTTTTTTTTCAGAATTTGAGTTAGAGCATTCAATTGCGGGTGAAGGTCAATCAGGTGAAGTTGAACTTGAGCAAGCTTTTATTGAAATAGATATTACTGAATTGACAAGCAGTAAAGTAGGTTTGTTTCTTATTCCTGTCGGTATTATTAATGAAACTCATGAGCCACCCACTTTTTATGGTGTAGAGCGTAATGCTGTTGAGAAAAACATTATACCTGCCACGTGGTGGGAAGCAGGTGTTTTATTTAACTTTAAACCAGCAGCTGGTGTCAGTATTGATGGCGCGGCAACAAGTGGTTTAGCAGTAAGTGATAACTTTAAAGTGCGAAGTGGTCGTCAAAAAGTAGCTAATGCAAATGCAGAAAACTTAGCGTATACAGCACGTATTAAGTACACCGCTATTAACGGTTTAGAGTTAGCAGCAACATTGCAATACCAAACTGATATTACACAAGGCGGCACTAACTTTAGTGCTCCTATTGATACAGCAGAGGCAACGTTGTTAGAAGCACATGCTATTTATCAAGTGAATGCCTTCACTGTACGAGCACTATATGCTCGTTGGGATATTAATGGTGATGAAGCTGCTGCATTGGGTCGTGATGAACAAACAGGTTGGTATATAGAGCCTTCATATGCAATTAATGAAAAGGTAGGTGTTTTTGCTCGTTATGCAGAATATGACAATAATGCAGGCAATAATGATGCTACAGCAGTGAAATCAACCAATGTGGGGGTAAATTACTATCTACACGAAAATGTTGTGCTAAAAGCTGATTATGAAGATTTGGGTGGAGCCAAAGATTCTAAAGGTTTTAACCTCGGTGTTGGTTACCAGTTTTAAGGTTAACTAATATTGATATCAGGATAAAATAAGTGAATAACGGTATGATGTCATTTCGGATAATTAAGTATCGTTATTTTCATTACTTCAATGACACTTTTCAGTAAACGGTGAATCTAACTATGATTAAGTTTTCTTTCGTTTTGTTTATTGCGTTGCTTTTATTTTTTTCGAGTAGTCATTCTGCGGCCAAAGGTGTCTATCAAACGTCTAAAGACTTTATTAGTTATGTGTTTCCTGACCAAGCACCTGAAGCCAGAATGGTTTGGCTTACTTCAGAAGATAAAGCTGTTATTGCTGAAATTTTGCAGCATAATTATAACCTCATCCGAGTTAGATATTGGCAGTTAGGTAATGAAACCGTCTGGATTTTAGATGAAATTGGTAAAGAAAAGCCAATTACTATTGGTGTGCACATAAAAGAGCAGAAAATTAGTCATTTTAAAGTATTAACCTTTAGAGAAAGTCGAGGTGATGAAGTTCGATATGACTTTTATACTAAACAATTTTTAAATGCAAAAATTGGAGAGGACAATCAGCTAAACCAACACATTGATGGCATTACTGGTGCCACTTTATCTGTGAGAGCAACAACTAAAATCGCTCGAGTAGCCCTTTGGTTGAATGCAAAAGTGATGAATGATAATTGATAATTTCTGGATAAAAAGTAGTAGATACGGCAAAATAGTTAATTAAACCAAACTATCCTATTCAAATTATTCGTAATGAAATTTAACTCCAAATTGTTACATTCTCGCCTCATTCGACATTTACGTGAGTGGCATCGCAAGCTTGGTATAATGGCCGCATTTTTCATTATATTCTTGTCCCTCAGCGGAGTTGCACTAAATCATACAACAACACTTTCACTAGCGCATCAACCTATTTCTAATCTTTGGTTACTGGATCTTTATGGTATTTCGCCTCCAAACGATGTTCGCATTTATCAGGTAAACTCCAAACAAAAGCAGAACACCCTTCGAGTTGGCAACAATTTACTTTGGTTAAATAATCATTTATTGATGAAAAGTAGTACTGAGATTATTGCCGCGACATTAATTTCTTCAGCTTTATATGGAGACTCACCAATCATTTTGGTGGTAAAAAGTAACCAAATAAGTTTATTTAACCTGCAAGGTGATTTAATCGATCAACTAGGAGAAGATTTTGGCGTTCCAACTAACATCAGTGCTATAAAGGTGAATCAAGAAAGTATTATTTTTAAAACAGCGTCGGGGTATTTTCAAAGTGATAGCAGTTTTTCAGTTTGGCAAGAGGTTGCTTTTGTTCGAGAACCAAGCTGGCTGTCTCCTTCTGAAGTATCAGAGACTTTAAAGGCGAAAATCGAATTAGCTTATCGGTCGCAGTTTTTAACGTTAGAGCGCATTATCTTAGATGCCCACAGTGGCCGAATATTTGGATTGTTTGGTGTGTTGTTTATGGATGCAGTAGCGATATTGCTTATTTTACTTTCGGTGAGCGGTATCTATATTTGGTTGAGATATGCTAATGCTAAACGTTAGCAATATAGTAGGTAACTGGCATTCGGTTTTGATAGATTGCACTGTTGAAAATAAAAAGAGCCACTCAACTTAATGGGTGGCTCTTGTATTTAACAGGATATAAAAATTAATTAATCGTTTTTGTGTACGTGAACATCCATTTGTGGAAACGGAATATTTAACCCCTCGCTTTCAAACGTTTTGTATACTTTTTCATTTAAATCAAAGTATACACCCCAGTAATCGGCAGCGTTAACCCATGCTCTAACGGCAAAGTTCACTGAACTGTCTGCTAAGGCTGAAACGGCAATAAATAACTCTGGATCTTTTAAAATACGAGAATCTTCATCACATAAACGCTTAATAACTTCACGGGCTTTGTCGGCATCATCGCCATAAGCAATACCAATAGTCCAGTCAACGCGTCTTGTAGCTTCGGTTGAATAATTAACCATTGAAGATGTTGATAAACCACCATTAGGAATGATGATGGTTTTATTATCAGGGGTTTTCATAATGGTATTGAAAATTTGTATTTGCTCTACTTTACCTGTATAGCCTTGTGCTTCAATTACATCACCAATTTTGAATGGTTTGAAGATGAGTATCATCACACCACCAGCAAAATTTTGTAATGTGCCAGATAAAGCCATACCTACAGCTAAACCAGCAGCACCAAGAATGGCGATAAATGAGGTCATTTCGATGCCCAACATACCCAGCACAGTAATAACCAACATTACTTTCAACAAACCGTTTACAATACCTGTTAGAAAAGGCATTAAAGATGGATCTGTTCCTCCTTTTTCTAATGCTCTTTTTACAGCGCTTCCAATGGCGTTAATTATCCAGCCACCAATGATCCATACGGCTATGGCACCAATTAATTTAGGACCATAAA
Source organism: uncultured Colwellia sp. (assembly GCA_965305135.1). GTDB lineage: Bacteria > Pseudomonadota > Gammaproteobacteria > Enterobacterales > Alteromonadaceae > Colwellia. The sequence continues at coordinate 282,508 of CBDLPA010000003.1, read as the reverse complement.
ACAATGTCATTTCGGTGACTCGATTAATTATTTCTTCTGTATTCATAATGTTTCCCTGATTTATACATAGTGGTAAAAAATGCGCTTAAAGGCTAGTATGCAGCACCTACAATTTTGTAAAATTTCTCTTGAACGCGAGCTAAAAGTTAATAGTTACGCTATTGAATATACGACAAAAGCAATGATAATGCATAAAAATGTCGGATGCTTGCAATAGCCAGTTAAAAATACATACCGTATCAATGTGATATTTATCACATAAAACAATGAATATCTATTATTTTTAGTTACTCGCGTGTATGTTTCGCAAGGAGATATTTACGGAGTTATCACTTGAATTTAAGAAGTGCAATAAGTAAGCTTATAAAATGAAAATTATCATTCTTACTTTACTTATTCTGAATAACTTTTATCTTGTATGTGTACACGCTTCTGAAGCAAATTCAATTGATGAATCTGCGCAACATAATGCCTGGTTAAAGCAACAGTTTAGTGAACAGCATCAAAACCTTATACCAAAGGTTGCCGTAGCAGATATGCTGTTTGCATGTAACCAAGCACGGCAAATAGAACCTGTTAACTATAAAATTAATGATCTTATTTTGCGTATGGATAAAAATCGTTTAGCAGAAAAATTAATTCGTTGTCTTGACACTGATAGTATGAAATCAGACATTGCGTTAAATTTTGGCCTATTAGGCTGCTTTGAAGAACAATTAATGCATTTACCTGATGCTGAACGAAAACAAAAAATGGCTTTAGTAAAAAAAGCGATTAATGCTTTGTCGCACAGCGAACGGAAGAAAAGCTTTACTCAATGTGTATCTACTCAAGCAATTAATTATCTACAGTAGACATTCTGGAGCCACTGTTAACTTTGAAATACACTATGTAGGTCAGAATTTATTCTGACACAGCGCAATAAATTATTCACGGCATTAGGTGTTAAACTGAGTTGTGAGTAAAAAGCATAGCCTAATGAATGAGTGTTGCAGCCGTATTCATAAATTGTAACAAATGGCTGGAAACATTTACTAATCGCTCTTTTGAATTCATTGCCATATCGCTTATAGTAATTTTATAATCAATGCAAAATTATGGTGAAAATAAAATGCCCCAAGAAACTCAAAAAATTTTAGTGGTAGATGATGACATGCGTTTACGCTCATTATTAGAACGTTACTTGGTCGAACAAGGGTTCACTGTACGTAGCGCAGCTAATTCAGAACAAATGGATAGATTACTTGAACGAGAAAACTTTCATTTGTTAGTGCTTGATTTAATGCTACCAGGCGAAGATGGTTTATCTATTTGTCGACGTTTACGCCAACAAAATAATAGTATCCCTATTGTGATGTTGACAGCCAAAGGTGATGAAGTGGATCGAATTATTGGTTTGGAAATTGGCGCAGATGATTATATGCCTAAGCCTTTTAACCCAAGAGAGTTATTAGCACGTATAAAAGCGGTATTGCGTCGTAGGATACAAGAAGCACCTGGTGCGCCTTCTATGGCAGAAAGTAACATTGTGTTTGGCGAGTATGAACTTAACTTAGCCACTCGTGAAATGGTTAAAGGTGACGTTAATATGCCTTTAACCAGTGGCGAGTTTGCGGTATTAAAAGCGTTAGTAACTCATCCTAGAGAACCGTTATCCCGCGATAAATTGATGAATTTAGCCCGTGGTCGTGATTATTCAGCACTTGAACGTAGTATTGATGTACAAGTATCACGTTTGCGCCGAATGTTAGAACAAGACCCTGCAAAGCCCCGTTACTTACAGACGGTTTGGGGTTTAGGCTATGTTTTTGTGCCTGACGGCACATCTGTTTAGCATTATTGGTTATAGATGGGATTTTATCGCGCATTGAACTTATTTGTTGCAAACGGGATTTTTCCTTAATCGTAGGTTTTTCATGAAAGTATTACCCCGTAGCGCATTTGGACAAACCGTTCTACTCATCGGATTTTTGTTATTTGTAAACCAAGTTGTGTCGTATATATCGTTTGCCTTATATGTTATTGAGCCAAATCAGCAACAAATAAATCAGTTATTAGCTAAACAGATTAGGGTTGTTTTTATTGACATTAATGATGTTCGCTTAAGCCCCAAAATGGCCGAGGCGTTTCATCATGAAACGGGTATTGGGGTATATCGTGAGCAAGATGCATTAAAGCTAGGTTTAGCTTCTGCGGGTTATTATCCATATCGCAGCGAGCAAATGTCGGCATTGTTGGGTGGCCCAGCCGAAGTAAGAATTTCTCAGGGTGATGAATATCTTTTTTGGATTCGTCCGCCACAAGCCCCTAGTTTGTGGGTTAAAATTCCTTTAATGGGTTTAGAGGAAGCAAATTTTTCCCCCCTCATTTTCTTCCTTGGTATTATTGGTGTCTTGAGCGTAGCAGGCGGTTGGCTATTTGTACGGCAGTTAAATCGACCTTTGAAATCTTTGCAACGTGCGGCAGAAGAAGTAGGACGAGGCAATTTTCCTGAACCCTTAACTGAGCATGGTACGTCAGAAATTATGGCAGTAACGCAAGCTTTTAATCATATGTCTAAGGGGATTAAACAATTAGAAAATGATCGAAATCTGCTTATGGCAGGTATTTCGCACGATTTGAGAACGCCGCTTACTCGCATCCGTTTAGCCAGTGAAATGATGTCAGATATGGATGATTTTTTGAAAGAAGGTATTGAGAATGACATTGATGATATGAATAATATTATCGATCAATTCATTGATTATTTACGTCATGGTTCTAAAGACAAAGCTGAGTTAGGGGATTTGAATTTGTTAGTGGAGGAGGTGCTTAACGTTGAAACGCCTGCGAACCGAAACATTATTTTTACTGCTGGTAATTGCCCCGAAATACCATTGCGTTATGTTGCAATTAAACGAGCTTTGGCTAATCTAATTCAAAATGCTTTACGATATACTCAAGGGAATATTGAAGTTATTACAGGGCATGAAAAAAAGTATGTTTATTTCATTGTGAGTGATGAAGGTGAGGGTATTCCTGATGCTGATATTGAACGTTTATTTCAACCTTTTACTCAAGGTGATAAAGCTAGGGGAACTGAAGGAAGTGGTTTAGGGTTGGCAATTATCAAACGTATTGTTGATACCCATGGCGGTCGGGTTGAATTATCTAATAAACCCACTGGTGGTTTACAAGCAAAAGTTTATTTACCTTTATCATTATAATGACAACCTGTACTGTTTATTAATAAGTACAGGTTGCTAAATAATTATTGGAATTTATAAGAGACTGACAAACCGAGAAACCTAGGTGTTCCAGGGGCAGAAAAATATACGCCTTCAACTGGCATAGTAAAATCAGCAAATGCTTGGCCAGTAAAGAAGTATTCGTCTAGCACATTGTTAATGTAAGCTCTTACTGTCCATTGATTCACTTGCCAATTAATATTGATATCAAGCAACTGATAACTTTCTTGACTTACTTTATTGTCTAAATCGAGGGGGGTTTCGCCAAAGTGATTTAGTTGTAGCATTACTTGCCATTGCTCATTTAGTTGATAACTAGTCCGTAAACTAGCGCTATTTTTAGGCATTAAAATACTAGAATTACCTGAAAAATCTGCGTTTTCTCCTAATTGAAAATGTTTATATTCACTGTCAGTAAAAGCTAGATGCCCTGAGAATTGTAATGCATCATTGTATTGCCAGTTTAACTCAAGTTCTGTACCTATACTATTGAGTTCACCCGCATTAACAACTACTGATGTAGAAGCCGCACGACCAAGCTCATCTCTTAAAAAGGCCATTTCGTGCCAGTCTTTGGCTCGTGAGTTAAAGATACTCGCACTCCAGTACAATGATGAGTTTTGTAAAAAACCTTTAATACCGATCTCGGAACTAATTACCTCTTCATTATCATATGTTAAGCCTTCACTTTTTTCTTGTTCAGAAGCAAATGCATCATCATTGATGCCACCTGGTTGCCAACCTTTCACGATATTGAAATAAGCCTGTGTATCTGAGTTTATGCGATACGAAAGGGCAAATTTAGGTAATATATCGTTGAAAGTGCTTTTTTCATCTACGACTGGAAAAAGGGCTGCAGGTTGTCCCGCAAGCGTTAATAACCCTGATTCTGCGCGCCGTGCTTCGCGTTCAGACTTAGCGGCACGAAGACCAAAGTCCATGCGCCATTCATCATTTAATAACCATTGAATATTAGTAAATAGAGCATAATCAAGGCTATTTTCATCAAAAGAGGGCAAACTGCGGAAGGTTTGTTCACCAAAGGCAATATCTTTTGCTTCAACAGTAAAGCTTCGTTCGCTTTTATGTAAGCTAGCACCAACTAACCAATTGAAGTGGTCATTTTCACCAGTAAAACGTAATTCGCTAAAAAACTGCTCTTTATTATCAATACTGCCTGTATTAAGAATAGGTAAGCTGGTTAATTCAAATTGTGCGCCACGACCTGCTGATTCTTTATCCATATAGTTTGTGGCTAAAACCATTTTAGCCCAATCAAATTCATAGCTATATTTAATGGCTATTATACGTTCTGTTTCGTCGAAGTATCTCTCATCATCCATATGATATTCATGCTGCTCACCAATTTTCTTTTCATTGGCTTGGTTAACTCCCCAAACTTGTAACAATAGAGGGTTTTCTGTGGCATAAACATCATTATATAACTGTGTATTTATTGGAATATAAGTTTGTTCATAAATACCTTTTGCACGATTGAAATCGGCCATTAAGTATAAAGAAAATTGGCTCTTATTACCGTCATCATAATGAATGCTTGATAATATTGAACTATCGTTTATTTCTCCAGGGTTTGTCACTTTTGAATCAATGTTCTGTGTGTAACTGTCGCCATGTTCATTCAATGCTGAAAATCTGAATGCCCAATCATTATTTATAGGAGTCACATTGGAAAATGAATATTGTTGTCTGCTACCCTGTTCGTAATGCTCAGTTGATACAGATAAGCTCGTGCGTTTGTCACCGATAGGCGATAACGTATTAATAACAATTACACCTCCTTCAGTATTTGCACCATAAAGTGTACCTTGAGGCCCTCTTAGTACTTCAATTTGGCTAACATCATTAAGTAATTTATCGTTAATAGCACTAAATGGAATATCATCAATATATACTGCTGTACGATTTTCACTAAGTGGATTTGCACCAACACCTCGAATACTAATAAAGCGAGCCCCAACTTCACCTAATTGACTAAATTTCAAATTAGGTACAAATTTTTCAATATCTGTTAACCGATTAATACCTGAAATTTTTATTGTTTCCCGATTTATAACTGTTGCAGAAGCAGGTAATTCAACTAATGTTGTATCTTGCTTACTACCTTTAACCTCAATTCGTTCAATTTCTTTATCAGTATTTTCGTTGTCGATAATTGGGGTTGCTTGCACATTCATTACCACCAGTAAGTTTGCGGCGATAATAGATAGAGGAACAGAAAGAGTATTCATAATAGCCTTAATATTAATGAGAATTGTTGTTATTTATTATACTGTTGCTATATTTTGAACTGTAGTCGATTGCAGGAGTCTTATCGTCGATTGCAGGAGCTATTTTACTATGTAGGAGAACTTGGCGAATAGCCAAAGCGCTTTTTGAATGCTAAAGAAAAGTGACTAGCGCTTTTATAGCCAATAGATTCAGCTACCTTTCCTACAGAGCAACCTTGTTTTAGTAACTCTCTTGCTCGTGATAATCGACGTTCTCTAAGGTAGGTAAAGGGAGGTTGTTGATAAATAATTTTAAAGCCCTGTTTGAGTTTATGATCATTAATTCCTACTATTCTAGCTAAACACTTAATATTTGGAGGAGATTGCATATTTTTTTCTAAAATTAAGGCGGCTTGTCGAATGCTGCTAATATCACTTGCTTTGCGTATATGTTTGTTATTGTTTTCCTGAAAATTTAATTCCGATATTATAGGAAGTTGATATGCCCACAGTGCTAGAGCTTTAGCTGAAATTAAGTGAAAATTATTTTGTAAAGATTGATCATTTACTAATTGTAAACAGACTATTTTAGCTTGTTCAGTAAGTTGGCCAGCAAAGTATGAACCTGACCAAAAATCATGCTTTAAAAGTGCTAATGACAAAACTTCGCCACGTTGAGATAACCACTCATGTGATAAATGCAAGGTTATTTGGCAATAATTTTGCCCAGACAAAAATTGTGTGGCACTATATTCAACGCGTTGAACCGAACGTTGTAAAGAGGTTTGGTTTTGATCAAACTCAACTCTCTGTTTTTCAAGGATGCAGTATAATTTACCTGATAAATTGGCTGTAAAACTTAAGCCTGTTTGCATCATTTCTTTTTGATAAACCTCAATGTTTTGTGAGGGGCTAAATTGAAATATCACTATGCTAGAGTCCGCCATTAAAGGTAAAATTGTTACCTTTCCATGACCATATTGTTCATTAATAGCTAAACATTGACCTATTCTCTGGGATATTATTGATTTACTTAGATCTTCAAGCACTAATTTTTTGCTTAGTTCATGTTGAATAAAATCAGAAAAAGATATTTTTCTCATGCTATTAGCCCATCATTATATTGGAATAGTACATAGTAAATGAGATCTATTCTTATTTAAACGAAAAGTAGGGTTTGAGATAAATATATTGGTTTTGAGTAATACCAGTTTCATTAAGTTTGTGCTCTTCTTGTGCGTAGAAAAAATAAATCAGTACAAGTGGGCAATAATTTAGTGAAATTAATGGTAAGGTAGGTGCGGTTTAATGAAGATTAAAAAAGCCGTTCTCGACGAGAGAAAGAGCCGACTTTTTTAATCCTTATGCAATGGTGTTATATAAAAATTACAGTTGAGGCCCAGCTGCAACTAATGCTTTACCATTGTCTGTGTCAGTGAATTTGTTAAAGTTTTTAACAAAGCGATTAGCTAAGTCTACGGCTTTATCATGCCATTCGCTTGCATTTTCATAGGTATTTCTTGGGTCAAGAATATTATCTTCAACGCCATCAATGGCATTGGGGACTTCTAAATTGAACATAGGCACTATGGTAGTTTCTGCCTTGTCAATTGAACCATCTAAAATAGCATCAATAATAGCGCGTGTTGCTTTTATTGATATACGTTTTCCTGTGCCATTCCAACCTGTGTTAACTAAGTAAGCTTCTGCACCTGCAGCTTGCATACGTTTTTGCAAAACTTCAGCATATTGTGTTGGGTGCAAGCTTAGGAATGCTGCCCCAAAACAACTTGAGAAAGTAGGTGTCGGTTCTGTTATACCACGCTCTGTACCTGCTAATTTCGCGGTAAAGCCTGATAAGAAATAATATTCAGTTTGTTCAGGTGTTAATTTGGCTACTGGCGGTAATACTCCAAATGCATCAGCCGTTAAGAAAATAACTTTCTTTGCATGACCAGCACGAGAAACTGGTTTAACGATATTATCAATATGATAAATAGGGTAAGAAACACGGGTGTTTTCAGTACGAGAATTATCATCAAAATCAACTGTACCATCGTTAGCTACGGTTACATTTTCTAATAAAGCATCTCGACGAATAGCATTATAAATATCAGGTTCATTTTCTTTGCTTAAATTTATGGTTTTTGCGTAACAACCACCTTCAAAGTTAAAAACACCATTGTCATCCCAACCGTGTTCATCATCACCAATTAATTGGCGTTTTGGATCGGTTGAAAGGGTTGTTTTCCCTGTGCCTGATAAACCAAAGAAAATAGCTGTGTCTCCGTCTTTTCCAACATTGGCGCTACAGTGCATTGAAGCAATGCCTTGTAATGGTAAGTAGTAGTTCATCATTGAGAACAACCCTTTCTTCATTTCGCCACCGTACCAAGTACCACCAATTAACTGAATTTTTTCGGTTAAGTTGAAAGCAACAAAGTTCTCAGAGTTCAACCCTTGCCCTTGCCAGTTAGGGTTAGTTGTTTTCGCTCCATTCATCACTACAAAATCAGGTTCAAAGCTTTCTAATTCTTGCTCTGATGGACGAATAAACATATTTTTAACAAAATGTGCTTGCCATGCTACTTCAGTAATAAAGCGAACTTTTAAGCGTGTATCGTCATTAGCGCCACAAAAAGTATCAACAACAAACAAACGTTTACTAGAAAGCTGAGTAGTAACTAAACCTTTAAGCTCAGCCCACGTTTCAGGTGTCATTGGTTTGTTATCGTTTTTACCTTGATCAGACCACCAAACCGTATCACGGGTAACGTCATCGCGAACAATATATTTATCTTTAGGAGAGCGGCCTGTAAAAATACCCGTGTCAACATTGACTGCGCCAAGCTCAGTGACTACGCCTTTATCAAAACCTTCGAGGTTGGCTTTAGTTTCTTCACTAAATAGTAACTCATACGATGGGTTGTAAATAATTTCGGATACATCGTTAATGCCGTATTGTGACAAGTCAATTGAGTTTTCTTGGGCGGTCATAGCAAATTCACTCCTAGGGTATGACGAATATAAAGTTGGGGTTAAGTTAATTCTGAAATAATGGGTAAAAATTTTCATCGAGCTAATAATTCGATATTCTATTTTAAAAATGAACAAAACGAAAGTAAAAAATAACCTAAGATGAAAGTTTTCAGTATAAGCGACAGAAATAGTGAAAATAGAGTGGTATGCGTTGTTAGTAATATTACAACATAATAGTAGTAAGGGTTGCAGTAAAGTAAGGCTTTAACACTCTTTTAAGCAATATTTGCCTAAAAGAGTGTAGATAAGACGTTTTTTGATCAGAATGAAAGTTAACAACTAATGGATATCTTTCGAAATGAAACTTTCTAGTTGTTCAGCAAAAAAGTCATAAGTGGTTAAACAGTAATCGCAGGTCATTGAAACCTTTCCTTGCTCTGCCAACATGTTTTTAAGTTCTGTTGCCTTTATCTGGGCGATAGCTGATAAGCATTTGTCGCTTGAGCAACCACATTGATAAGTCACGATTTGGGGTTCAAATAAACTGACTTCTTCTTGATGATACAAGCGATAAAGTAAAGCTTCCGCTTCAAGTGAAAAAATTTCTTCCCCTTTAATGGTATTTGTCAATTGTGCTAAATGCTCAAAATCTTCGTGTTGTTGCGCTTTATTTTCATTACTGCCGTCACCATCAGGTAGTAATTGTACCAGGCTACCTGCGACTTGCTGTTTTTCATCATCACTAAATAACCAAACTTGTGTGGGGATTTGGGCAGAAACGTCAAAATAATGTGAAAAACATTCTGCGAGGCTTGGCTTATCTAGCGCCACTATTCCTTGGTAGGCTTCGCCTTGATCAGGTTTTATGGTAATAATCATATTGCCTTTACCAAGCAAGGCTTGCAGAGAATGCGCATCTTTGGCACCTTCGGGGTCTACAACTTTTGCAATGCCACGCATTTGCTGCTTATTGTCACCATTAACAGACATATAGCCCACAGGGCCATTACCTTGTAATTGTACAGTGATACTACCTTCAAATTTTAACGTTGCAGTTAATAAACAAGTGCCCGCTAATAATTCACCTAATAGTATACGTACGCCAACAGGGTAATGATGATTTTTAATAATGCTTTGATAGCTTTGACTTAGTTGAACTAGTTCACCACGTACGTGCCTGTCGTTGAATAAGTAACGGTTAAGTATGTCGGTTGCTTTAGTCTTAGTTGTAGACATAATGTTTACATCCTTTCTTTAAATTCTCGTAATTTTCGGCGTTGTTTTTTATCGGGTTTAGTATCACTTGCTGGGCTGAGTAAAATACCTTGCTTTCGGGCAAGCGCATTTTTTTCTCTTGTTTCAATACTTTTGGTTGTTTCTTCATATAAGGTTTGGGCAAAAGTGGCATCACGACGCGTATCAGCTAATGCAATTACTATGACTTCTTTCTCATCGAAACCTTGGCGAATTTTTATTGAATCACCCACCGCAACAGCTTTACCTGATTTTGCACGTTGACCATTGTAAAATACTTTACCACCATCAATCATTTGTTTTGCTATAGCACGGGTTCGGTAAAATCGTGCAGACCACAACCATTTGTCAAGCCTAGTTGATGTTAATAAAGTTGAACTATCTTTATTTATTGTTGCCATAAATGTGTCTATTACATCCGTCGTGATTATATAGTAAATAACCGTCGTTATTTTGGCGAAAAATAACATATTCACGGATAAACTTCGCACACTTTTTGTTTCTTTTGTAAATATTCGTTAAAAAGTGCGGTCATTGCTTGTTGGTAGGCTAATGGTCGAGTATTATCGTCAACTTATATTTGTAAATTACATATTTTTTGTAATATCACAAAAGTATTATATTGAAAGCTACCTAAGTTATCTTAGTTAACTTTTTTTAAATGAAGAATAAAAGAAGCTAAATAATCAATGGCATTAACAAATAATCTAACATCATTTTCTGCTGCTTTGGCAAAATTACCTCAACAAAAAATTGCGCAAGGCGTTAGTATATTGTTGTTAATTTACATTGCTTTTATGGTGGCAAAAACAACGTGGCTGGTAATACCTAGCGCAAACCATACCATTAATATTAATGGTATGAGCAGTGTTAAGCCAACAAAAAATCAATCACATGATAAAAATTATGATTTATCTAAATTAAAAGCGCTAAATTTATTTGGTGAGTATAAAACTCAAGAGCAAGAGGTGGTTGTTGAGCAAATTACTAATGCGCCTGAAACACGGTTACAGCTTACTTTATCTGGTTTAGTGGCAAGTGATGACGTTGGTATTGCGGCAGCCATTATTGAAAACAAAGGCAAGCAAGAAACTTACGGTATTGGTGATATTATAAAAGATACACGTGCCAGCCTTGAGCAAGTGTTAATTGATCGTGTTATCATAAAGCAGTCTGGCCGCGCTGAAACGCTAATGCTTGATGGCGCAGATTATAATCAACCTGCGCAAACGGTGTCGCATAAGCAAGAACGTACTAAACACAGTGTTCAACAAAATAAGAATGATGCAAGTCAATCGTCTTCATCGGCAACAACAAATGTTGTTGACCAACGTGCTAACCAAAGCTTAAGTAACACGGCAAAAAAATTACGGGCTGATTTAAGTAATGATCCTGGTAAAATAACAGATTATCTTCGTATTTCTCCAGCACGTAAGGATGGCGAAATTGTTGGTTATCGTTTATCGGCAGGTAAAGAACCTGACTTCTTTAATCTGTCAGGGCTAAAAGCAGGTGATATAGCAGTGCAAATGAATGGATATGATTTACTTGCGCCTATTGAAGCAGCACAAGCGATGACAGCATTGAAAACTGAACGAGATATTACATTATTAGTTAACCGCAACAATGACTTAGTTCAAATACTGTTCAGCATTGAATAAATATTGAATAATAAAGTAAAAAATTAGCAACTAAATTGAATAAATAAGCAACTAACTAAAATACGCGTAAGTTTTTAGTAAAAACTTTTGATATAAATAAAGCAGCAATAAGGAATTTTTCATGGGTACACCCTTAAACGCCATTGTGGTTAAACCGTTACGCCACAAGTTTAAGCAACTTAAGCAATTTGGTTTGGTTTTGACAACTGCAGTCGCTTTTAGTGGCATTTTTGTTGTAGGTCAATCCAGTGCTGCGGAATACTCGCCAAGTTTTAAAGACACGGAAATTGTTGAATTTGTCACTATTGTAGGCAAAAACTTGAAAAAAACCATGATTGTTGATCCTAACGTGCGCGGTAAAATTAATGTGCGTAGTTATGATTTATTATCAGAAGAGCAATATTATCAATTTTTCCTTAACGTTTTACAGGTATATGGCTTTTCAGCGATAGAAAGAGATAATAACATTATCAAAATCATTCGTAATAAGGATGCAAAAACGGCAGCTATTCCTGTTATTGGTGATGATGGGAAAATACTGGGTGACGAAATGGTTACCCGCATTGTTGAAGTAAAAAATGTTACTGTACGTGAGTTAGTACCTTTGCTAAGACAATTATCAGATCAAGCGGGTGGTGGTAATGTTACTAATTATGATCCTGCCAACGTTATCATGCTTACGGGTACTGCTGCTACCGTTAATAGATTGGTTAATATTATTGAACGTGTTGACAGAGCGGGCGATCAAGACATAGAAATTATCAAATTACAGTATGCATCAGCAGGTGAAATGGTGCGTATAATTGAAGCCATGTATAAGCCTTCTGGTGGTAAAGCAGGTGAACCAACATTCCTTATTCCCAAAATTGTGGCAGATGATCGCAGTAATAGTGTGATTGTTAGTGGTGAAGTGAAAGCGCGTGAACGCGCAGCACAATTAGTTAAGCGACTCGATAGTGAATTAGAGTCGAGCGGCAATACCCGTGTTTATTACCTTAAATATTCAAAAGCAGAAGATTTAGTAAAAGTGCTAAATGGCGTCAGTAAAACGATTGCTTCAGAAGACAGCGTGAATAAATCACGTGCCGCGGCTAATTCAAAAACTGATACCAGTATTGAAGCGCATGAATCAACCAATACGTTAGTCATTACAGGGCAACCTGATATGTTACGTGCGTTAGAATCGGTTATTCGTCAGCTTGATGTGCCTCGCGCGCAAGTGCATATTGAAGCCATTATTGTTGAAGTATATGAGTCAGATGGCGTTCAATTAGGTGTGCAATGGTATAGCGAAACGGGTGGTTTTACCCAGTTTACTAATGGACCAGCATCTATCTCATCTGTTGCAGGAGCAGCAGCTAGTGCGCGAACTGTAAAAGGTGAATACGTGCCTGCTGAATATAATAGTGATAATGTACTGATTAAAGAAGGGTTTTACCAAAACGATACCGATGGTGATTACACCTTATTGGCAGAAGTATTAGGTTCAGTGAGCGGTGGTATGTGGGGTGTTATGAAAAATGATTGGGGTGCGATTATTCAGGCGGTTAGCGCTGATACTAACTCTAACATTTTAGCTACACCGAGTATTACTACTTTAGATAATGAAGAAGCGTCATTTTTAGTTGGTCAAGAAGTTCCTATTATCACTGGCTCACAAACAGGTAGTAATAACTCTAATCCGTTCCAAACGGTTGATCGTCAAGAAGTGGGTATTAAGCTGTTAGTAACGCCACAAATCAATGAAGGCAATAGTGTACAGCTAACAATTGAACAAGAAGTTTCATCAGTGAGTGGAACAACGGGTGTTGATATTTCCATTAACAAACGTGAAATTAAAACCACGGTAATGGTTGAAAGTGGCCAAACCGTTATTTTAGGTGGCTTAATGGATGAAGATGTACAAGAAAGTGTGCAAAAAGTGCCATTACTAGGTGATATACCAATTATCGGACATTTGTTTAAATCGACATCAAACACCACAAGAAAACGTAATTTAATGGTATTTCTTAGACCTCAAATTATGACTGACTCAGGTGTGATGCACAATTTGGCCAAAGAAAAATATAACTTTATTCGCGCCGATCAATTACGTAAACAAGAAGAAGGTTTATCTTTGATGCGTGATGAGAAATTACCGCTTTTACCGCAGTGGAATGATAAATTGACCTTGCCACCTTCGTTCGACAAGTATCAAGAGTCGATTAAAGACGGTAAATTTAATCAAGAAGATGCAGCAGTAGACGAATCATTGAAACCGCTTGCAGTAGAAGAGAATAAGTAATGTCTGAGGAAGCCATTAAAGACAACGATATCGCAGTTGAACAGGCGGTTGCCCTTGATGAAATAGTCGAGCCCCTTGTAGAGGATACAGACGAAAACTTGGACAATGAAGCCGATGAAGGTGCTGTAGCGTGGCGTTTACCCTTTGCGTTTGCCAAACGCTATAGTGTGTTATTGACCAAAGTAGACAACCAGTATGTTTTACATTGTCTCGACAGTATACGTTTAGAAACGATTGTTGAAGTACGTCGAATAATTAAAGCACCGTTTAGTTTTACTGTTCAAGATGCTTCTTCGTTTGAACTTTTATTAACACAAGTTTATCAACGCGATTCATCGGAAGCACAGCAAATGATGGAAGATATCGGCAATGAAGTCGATTTATACTCACTTGCTGATGAAATGACTGAAAGTGAAGATCTATTAGAAAATGAAGATGACGCGCCAATCATTAAATTGATTAACGCTATGCTCAGTGAAGCTATTAAAGAAGGTGCCAGTGATATTCATATCGAAACCTTTGAAAATGCTTTACAGATTCGCTTTCGGGTTGATGGTGTATTGCGGGAAGTATTGAAACCTAACCGAAAACTTGCTTCATTACTGGTTTCTCGTATTAAGGTTATGGCTAAACTTGATATTGCTGAAAAACGTATTCCTCAAGATGGTCGTATTTCCTTGCGTATTGGTGGCCGAGCGGTAGATGTACGTGTGTCAACTATGCCAACGGGGCATGGTGAGCGTGTGGTATTACGTTTATTAGACAAAAATGCAGCACGGTTAGATCTAGAAGATCTTGGTATGACAGATAAGAACCGTCGTATCTTTAGTCAGCTTATTGATAAGCCCCATGGTATTATTCTTGTTACTGGGCCAACAGGTTCGGGTAAAAGTACTACTTTATATGCTGGTTTAACTCAAATTGACTCAAAAGAGCGTAATATTCTTACGGTTGAAGACCCGATAGAATTTGCTATTGAAGGCATAGGACAAACACAAGTAAACACTAAAGTTGATATGACTTTTGCACGTGGGTTACGCGCAATATTACGTCAAGATCCTGATGTGGTTATGGTAGGTGAAATTCGAGATTTAGAAACGGCTCAAATTGGTGTGCAAGCAAGTTTAACGGGTCACTTAGTATTATCAACACTGCATACTAATACAGCCGCGGGCGCTATTACCCGTATGGAAGATATGGGTGTTGAACCTTTCTTACTTTCGTCAAGCTTACTCGGCGTACTGGCACAACGACTAGTGCGAACTTTGTGTCCTCATTGCCGTGAAAGCCATCTACCAAACGAAGAAGAATGTACTTTACTTAATTTGCCTGCTGATAATCAACAAGTTATCTATCGTGCTAAAGGCTGTAGTGAATGTAATTTTAAAGGCTATCGTGGTCGTACGGGTATTCATGAGTTATTAGTGGTTGATGACAATGTGCGTGAAATTATTCATAACGGACATGGTGAACAGGCAATTGAAAAATATATTCGCACCAATACCGCTTCAATCCGACGAGATGGTTTTGACAAAGTGATGACAGGACAAACAACACTTGAGGAAGTGTTACGTGTCACAAGAGAAGATTAATGGCAGCATTTGATTACCAAGCAGTAGATCGCAAAGGAAGAACTAAAAAAGGGGTTATTGAAGGCGATACCCCAAGACAAGCCCGTGCTTTGTTACGTGAACAAGGGTTGATGCCAACCGAGGTAACACCAACCTTAGCGCGAAATAAATCAAAATTGGGGGCATCTGGCAAGTTAGAAAAGCAAAAGGACAAAGGAAAAGTCTCTGCAGCCGAGTTAGCATTAATTACTCGTCAATTAGCCACTTTGGTTGAATCAGGCTTGCCCCTTGAAGAGGCTTTAATGGCTGTTTCTGAGCAGGGTGAAAAAAATCGTATTAAAAGTATGGTTATGGGGGTTCGTACTAAGGTCACAGAAGGGTATGGCTTAGCGGAAAGTATGGCGGAATATCCGAAAGTATTTAACCGACTCTATCGTGCTATGGTTGCCGCAGGTGAAAAATCTGGCCATTTAGACAAAGTATTAAATCGTTTAGCTGACTACACTGAACAGCGCGAGCAAATGCGTTCACAATTAATTCAAGCCTTAGTGTATCCCGTTATTATGACCGTTGTAGCTATTGGTGTAGTTGCAATATTGTTAACCAAGGTTGTTCCTCAAATTGTTGGCCAATTTGAGCATATGGGTGCCAATTTACCTGGGTCAACTAAATTTTTGATAGCCAGTAGTGAGTTTTTACAAGCTAATGGTCTGTTCATTGTGTTATTTATTGCCATTGTTATGTTGGCTTTCTCAGAGTTATTGAAAAAGCCAAAGTTTGAAATGGCATATCATGAACGTATCATTACTTTACCAGGTATTGGTAAAGTGGCTAAAGGGCTTAATACCGCCCGTTTTGCAAGAACGTTGAGTATATTATCAGCCAGTGCAGTACCCTTATTAGAGAGTATGAAAATATCTGGTGAAGTACTTGATAATTTATACATTAAACAACAGGTTAAATTGGCAGCAGATAAAGTGCGCGAAGGTTCTAGTTTGCATTTGTCGTTAGAGCAAACAAAATTATTTCCCCCGATGATGCTACATATGCTTGCCAGTGGTGAAAAAAGTGGTCAACTTGATCAAATGCTAGGACGGGCTGCTGATAACCAAGATAAAGAATTTGAAGCGTTAGTTAATATTTCATTAAAAGCTTTTGAACCAGCATTGATGGTTGTGATGGCAGGTGTTGTGTTGTTCATTGTAATGGCAATATTAGAACCTATATTAAAATTAAATACCTTCATTGGCGGGTAGTTAAAATGATTAATTCATTTCAACATGATAGTTATCGTTCCATATTGTTGTGAACATATACAGTTAAGCAGATCAAATTAACATTTACATTAGATAAGTTAGTAGGAAACATGATGTTTAAAAATAGACTCAAAAGTAAAAGTGCGCAAGGTTTCACGTTATTAGAAGTAATGGTAGTTATTGTTATTATCGGCATGATGCTTAGTGTCGTGGTTCCCAATTTAATGGGTAGTCAAGATACTGCTAAATTACAAAAAGCTGTGCAAGATATTACGGCATTAGAAAACTCTTTGAGTATGTACAAACTAGATAACTATGATTATCCAAGTACAGAACAAGGGTTAGAAGCGTTAACAACACAAACTGATATTGAACCAATACCACGTCGTTTTCCTGATGGTGGTTATGTGAAACGTCTTCCTAAAGATCCATGGGGTAATGAATATCTTTTATTGAACCCAGGCGAGCAAGGTAAAATGGATGTATTTACCTCAGGACCAGACGGTGAAGTAGGTACAGAAGACGATATTGGTAATTGGAACTTAGGTGACTATCAGTAATTAAACTTACTTTAGACCGATAACTTAAACCAATGTGTTGGTTTAAGTATAAAAGCTAAAAGGGTAATTTATTGCCCTTTATTGTTTTATATTGGTATAAATTTCAACCGATATAATGAATAAAAACAGAGTGTTTTGTGCCTATTAAAGCCATGATATATACCCTATCAATTTTAGATTTAGTTTAATGATAAAAACCTTTTCGCAACGAACAATCACAAACTCTAAAGGCTTTACATTACTTGAAGTCCTAATGGTGATCGCGCTTATTGGTTTAATAGTGTCTGTAGTGCAATTTAATTTTTCGAGCAAAAAACCTGAAGAAACCTTACAAAAAGCTAGCTATAAGTTTGCCACGCTTTTTGAAAGTGCGGCTAACTATGGCTTATTGAATAACATTGAATTAGGTTTGTATATTGATAAAAATACCTATCAGTTTTTAGGTTATGACGGTGTTAAGTGGAGTGAAATAGCGTCGCAAGATTGGTTAACTGAACAAACGTTACCTGAAGGTGTAAAGTTTACGTTAGCTTTAGATGATTTACCCATTGAAGAACCTTTATTGTTTGATTCATCTGTATTTACCAATGAAGATGACGATTTTTTGTCTTTTGATTCTGACGAACAAGACAGTGATTCAGAAAAAGAAAAACAATTAATACCTCAAGTATATATATTGTCAGGTGGCGACATTACCCCCTTTAGCCTCACTTTTCAGTTTACAGAGCAAGTATCAATCAATGATGATCTATCAACGCTAGCATATCGTGTCACGGGCATATATAGCATTCCGTTAACGATAGAAGGTCCGGTGTTAGATGATTAGTCGCTTTAGGTCTAAATCTTTAGGATTTACGTTAATTGAGGTGATGCTGGCATTGGGTGTTTTTTCAATTGCTGGTGTTGCCTTATTAAGTGCTGCAAGCAATAATGCGCGTAATATTGGTCACTTAGAAGATAAAATGTTTGCTAATTGGGTGGCATCAAACCAATTAGTTGCGGTGAGTTTAGATACCACTTGGCCACCAAAAAACAATGCTAAAGGTGAGGTTGAAATGGCTGGCCGAACATGGTTTTGGACCCAAAAAGTGATAAAAACAACGGATAAGGATATGCGTGCTGTTGTGATGGAAGTGCGGTTACATAAAGATGACGAATTAGCCGTCAGTAGTTTTACCACCTATGTGTCTAAAGTGGAGAAATAATGTACTGTACTCGTGCCACGTTAGTTTTTCAGCGACCATTTAATACGAATGATAAAGGCTTTACTTTATTAGAAGTGTTGATAGCCATTGCAATATTTTCACTGGTGAGTTTATCGAGCTTTACTATTTTTGATTCGGTATTAAAAGGTGATGAAACGGCTAAAGATCGCAGTAATCGACAAAATGAATTACAACGTGCTTTTTTGATTATTGAACGTGATATTATCCAAATAGCACGTCGTAGCATGCGCATTGAAGGCGAGGCTCCTTCAACGAAATATATACACAGCGTTAGCGATAGTTTTGCCACTGAAGACCAAGCTGTTGCGTTTGTTAGACAAGGCTGGACTAATCCGGGTTTGCTATTACCACGTAGTGATATGCAATCAGTAGCTTATCGGTTAGTTGAAGGCACACTACAACGTTTACACACAAATTTTGTTGATTCAGTGGTAGGCGAAGAGCCAAAAGTAAGACCCTTAATTAAAGAGGTTAATGCTATAACATTTGAGTATTACGATGGCAAAACATGGCAAAAAAAATGGTCAAGTAATGCTTTACCCTTAGGAATGGCCGTTGAGGTTGATACAAAAGATTACGGTATTATTCGTCGACAGTTTTTAGTTCCTGGTGACGGTCAAAGCCAACAAACGCAATCAATAGGTAGTAACTAGTGATAGGCAATCTAGTTAGGCTTTATAAACAAAAGGGTGTTGCACTGATCACTGTGATGCTCATTGTTGCTTTATGTGCGGTGATTGCAAGTCAAATGACGGCCCGTTTGCAAGTACAGATGCAACGTAGTGCTAATATGGTATTTAACCAACAGGCCTACTGGTATGCTATGGGAGCGGAAGCTTTTGCAAAAAGAGTATTGATCACTGCGTTTCAAGGTGATGAAAAAGTAACAAATTTGGAACAGATTTGGGCACAAGGTGAAACCACTTACCCTGTTGATTTTGGTGAAATAACGGGAGAAATATCAGATTTGCAAAGTTGTTTAAATCTAAATGCCTTGCGTGCACCATTAAAAAATAATAATTCTGGCGGCAACAATGTAAAGGAAAATAAAGTGCCAGCACGTTTGGCATTTGAAGCATTATTAATAAATTTGCAAATTGACGATGTTAGCCAATTTGAAGCAGAGTCTATGGCAGATGCTCTCACCGATTGGCTTGACGAAAATAGCGGGATAAGTAGTTCAGGCGGTGCAGAAGATAATGATTATGCGTCACGTGAATTTCCTTATCTTGCAGCAAACCATTATTTAGCGAGTGTAAACGAATTAAGAGTAGTTGAACATTTTACCCCAAATGTAATTGAAAAAATAAAACCCTATGTTTGCGTTATACCTGCCACAGATATGCATAAAATAAACATTAATACACTCAATAGTGAACATGTTGAACTGCTGCAAGCCTTGCTTGATGTAACGATAAATGAAGCGCAAGATATATTAAGCGCAAGAGGCGAAAAAGGTTTTGCTTCTATTGATGATTTTTATAACTCACCCGAAGTTGTGAAACTCAAAAATTTTAATGATAAAAAAGATCAGTTTGTAGTTGATAGCGAATACTTTACACTAAAAACGAGTGCGAGTTTTAATGATAGCTATTTTGCCATGAACTCCGTGATGAAAGTAACTAATAACAAATATATTGATGTGATAAGTCGCACTGTAGGACGTAATTAATGGCCGAAATTTTATACATACGCCTAGGTAGTCAAGCTCAAGATGAAATTTCTTGGCTGATTATAAATACAATAGAACAAGAAATTATTGCTAGTGGCGAATTATCGAACGCAGAACAGTTAAGTGAATTAACTGACAAAGCAAAGCAACGCGTCGTTAAGGTATTTGTGCCTGGCTGCGATGTATTATTAAAGCGTTTAGTTGTACCCACGAAGTCACAACGCGCGATGCGGTCTGCTGTGCCTTACATGCTTGAAGACGAGTTAGCACAAGATGTTGATGAATTATTCTTTGCTTACGCCAATATGACTAACAATAAAAGTGAATACAACTGTTTTGTGGCTATTACGCAACGTGAACAAATGCTGCTTTGGCAGTCATGGCTAAAAGAAGCTGATATTGTTACTAAAAGCATGCAACCTGATGTATTAACTATGCCCTATGTTGATGGTCAATATAGTGCTATTGCGCTCCATAGTGTAAGTACTGAGACAAATAACCCATCAAAATCAACGCAAATAGTCGTTCGTCATGGAGAATGGCAAGGTTTTATCTTAGATAGTGACGCGTGGCAGTTTACCTTGAATAATATTATTGCCTCACCAAAAAATTTAGATAGTCTTGAAGCAGGGGAAACAGTCACAATTAATGCCTATTCTGATTTACCTTTTGTTGAGGATCTACAAGATAAAGAAGGTATTACTGTTGTGCGTGCTGAGGAAGAATTGCCTCTAGCATTATTTGCACAGAACTGTGAAAAAAGTAGTTTCAACTTATTACAAGGTGAGTTTAAAGTAAAAGAGCATCGCTCAAAGAATCTTAGTAATTGGCTTTGGGCAGCAGGTTTTGCAGCTTGTGCTTTGTTGTTTAATGTTGGTTATAAAAGTACTCAATTATGGCAACTTTCAACAGAAAAGGCTCAGATAGAAACTCAAATTCTCGAACGTTACAAAAAAGTATTTCCCCGTGCTAAGAAAGTACGAATTGGTACGATAAAATCTCAGTTAAGTAGGCAATTAGCACAGTTAGGTGGCGTAAGTGAGCAGACAGGTTTTTTAACTATGTTGTCTCAGGTACAACCTGCATTTGCTAAAGTGCCTACATTAAAACCCGAATCATTAAAATTTGACGGTAAACGACAAGAACTACGTTTACAAGCAATAGCAGATGATTATCAGCATTTTGAACGCTTTAAAAGTGCACTTGTTGCAGAGAATTTAACGGTACAACAAGGGGCTCAAAATAATCAAGGTGATCAAGTTACAGGCTCATTTAGCATTGTTAGTAAAGCAAGCAGTAAGGAAGGCTCATAATGAATGTATCTGCAATTAAAACATGGTGGCATGCACTTGCTTTACGTGAACAACGGCTGGTAATAGCCATGAGCTCAGCCGTGATTATATTTTTACTTTATAGTCTTGTATGGCAACCATTAAATGATAATTTAGCGAATACTAAAAAGAGTATTGCTAGTCGCCAAGCATTGCTTCTTTGGGTTGATGAAAATGCAGCTCGTTATCAAAGTGCCAAGTCTATGGGAACAAACAAACCAAGTACAGGTAGCTTATCAAGTATAGTAAACCGAACGGCTAACCAACAACAATTAACGATTACGCGAATGCAACCACAAGGTGAGTTATTACAAGTTTGGCTTGATAGTGTACCTTTTACACAACTTCTTTCATGGTTAGAGCTTCTAGCAAACAACGAAGGTTTACAGGTGCAAGCAATTGACCTGACCAAAGGTGATGTTGAGGGTGAAGTTCGCGTTCGCCGTTTACAGTTAGCAAAATAGTAATTTTAATTTAAAGCGTTAAGCAGAGATATTCAATGAAAAACAAATTCGCCATGAGTGGTATTTTCTTAATCACTTATTTGGTTTTTTTAATCGCCACGTTACCCACTACATTTGTGTTAAATCAAATTTCACTGCCTACTAATATTAAAAATGCTGTTCAGTTTTCTGGTGTAACAGGCAGTATATGGCAAACTGATATTGCACAAATGGCTGTTAATGGCAGCCGAATTGAAAAAGTGCACGCTGAGTTAAGTTTTTGGTCGTTATTTAGCTTAACGCCCAAACTTACAGTTACCTTTGGTGATTCATTTTCAGCAGGGCCTGAAGGTAAAGCTGAGTTGTTACTTTCGCAGAATAAAGCAACAGTTAATGATCTGAAACTGTTCATAAAAGCAAGTGAAGTAGCACAACAATTAACATTGCCTTTGCCTGTAACAGCACAAGGTAATGTTGAATTGACTGTGATAAATGCAGACATTGATTTGAAAAATAATAATCAATGTCTCGCGGTTAAAGGCGACATTGCTTGGTCAAAAGCGGGTGTTGAAGCATTTAATAAAAATATTAAGCTTGACCAATTGAACGCTGATATAGGTTGTGAAAATGGCGCTTTAACCGTTATCATTTCACCGAAGAATGATTTAGGGTTAACGTTTACAGCCTATGTACGCCAAGGAGGTAAGGTATCGGGCAATGGCTTTTTAAAACCAGGTGCCAAATTTCCTGCAGAACTGAATGACGCCTTATCGTTTTTAGGTAGAAAAGATAACCAAGGGCGTTATCGTTTAGCGTTTTAGGGAAGGTTCAATTTCACACCACTGATGCGTGTATTGTTTATACCCAAACCACCTCAAGATGCAGAATTCAGCATTTTGAGGTGGATTAAGATGAGCTCTAGTTAATTAGTATACCAGCCATGCTCATAAGCAAGACTACCCCATAAAACATGTGCTAAGGCAATGTCAGCAAGTTTAGCGTTAAGCTTCTGAGGAGTTAGTTTTTTGTTATGAAAATCATAGCTAAAATTAACAGCTGCTTTTTGGGGTTGCAATATCGTAACATCGTTACCTGTCATATAAGCGAAATTATCGGCGTATTGCATCATTGCACGACCTAACACCGAAGTATTATTAAGATCATGACCCAGCATTGGTGAATGATTAGTAATGCCCATTAAAGATAATAGGGTTGGTGCTAAATCAATTTGACTAGCAACTCTTTCATCTAGTTGTGGAGGGTTTCCTGAATTGATAATAACCGCAGGAATATGGAAATTTTTTACGGGTACTAAATCACTGCCCATTGCTCTGGCATCATGATCTGCCACTACTAAAAAGATAGTGTCTTGCCAATAAGGTTGCTGTTTAGCTTTGTTGATGAATTTTCCTAAGGCATAATCAGCATATTGAATTGCTTTATGGCGCATTTTTTCTTTTATATCATAGTGGGCTAGTTGTTTTTTTGAATAAGTTATTGGTGTCACCACACCATCTGGAATTTCAAAAGGGTCATGATTGCTTGAAGAAAAAATTAAGCTAAAAAAGGGTTTGTTGGCCTGATGTAACTTTGATAGTTCAATGTCTGCTTGACGAAATAAATCGTCATCGCTTGCTCCCCATGACGCCACAAATTGCGGGTTTTTAATATCCTTAAAATCGACAATATCGGTAAAACCATTGCCTAAGAAAAAGCTTTTCATGTTATCAAAATGGCTTTCACCCCCATAAATAAATTGTGTTAAATAATTGTTGTCTTTAAGTAAACTTGCGATGGTAAAAAAACCGTGTTGTGATTTATCAAGTTTCACAACAGAGCGAGCTGGGGTTGGAGTAAAACCTGTTATAACGGCTTCAATGCCTCTAACTGAGCGTGTACCTGTGGCATACATGTTTTTAAAAGCCCAACCTTCGCGGTTTAATTTATCAAGTTCTGGCGTGAGTGGAAGACCGCCTAGTGATGAAACAAATTGTGCCCCTAAGCTTTCTTCTAAAATAATGACTAAGTTTTTAGGTTTTCCTTGATAAACGGGTAACCGAGTAGTCACTGAAGGTAAATTTTTATTAGTAAATGCGCGTGCGTTTATGCTGGTATTTTCTTGGATAAGGCTAATAACTTTGCTGGTTGGCATTTTTCCATACAATTTCGCGGCATTTTTCTCATTACCAAATTGCTTATAGGCATGTGCGACACTATAAATAGAATTCAGGGTTAATGAATTGATGAGCGGATCAGTGGAAAAATAGACAAGAGATGGATTAATAGGCCGATGCCCAATTGTACCTCTTGCGCTCAGAAAAAGTACTATTAATAAAATGAAAAATGCCAATGAAGCAGATAATGGTGACCGTGCGATATTCACTTTGCTTATGAATACGATTTTATTAATAATGCGCCACCCCCAATAGCTTGTGAAAATGAGTAGTGAAAACACTGCAATAAGTGTTAGTAAGTGCCCATTAACTAACATTTTCATTACTTCACTTGGGTAGGCTAAATATTCAATGAATAATCTATTTGGTCTAAAGCCATATTCCTTAATAAAAGCAGGTGTAGTAAGCTCAAAAAACAAAACAGAGATAAAGCCAACAAAGAGCACCCATTTTAAACAGTTAAGCCAAAATATGTTATATCTGGAAAGCATAAACCAAGGATGAAAGAGTGCAGGTAAAATAAGTAGGTAGCCTAATGTACTTAAATCGATTCTAAGTCCGTTAATGAGCAGGGTTACTATAGTGTTTAAATCAGCGAAACGCTCCATTTGCCATAGTGCTAATCCAACTCTTGACAGTAAAAGCATCGCAATAAGTAACAGCGAAAAAAGTAAAAAGGGACGTAATAAATTAAGTACAGAAGTAAACATCGTTTTTCATATTATTAATAAAACACGATGATTACTTTAAAGATTGAAGCTTAAGAAATGCTTAGGTTAAACTGAAATAAAGCTAATCAATTAATTTACAATAAGACAATTATCCAAATACTACAGGCAATAATTAGGCTGATTAGCACGGCGGCAGACCCTAGATCTTTAGCCAAACCTGATAAAGGATGTATCTCTAGCCCAATGCGGTCAACAACGGCCTCAATAGCAGTATTGAGTATTTCAGTAAAAATGACAAAAACGATGGCAAGTAACAAAATAGCTTGTTCTTTAATACTAATGTTAAAGAAAAATGATAAGGGTATTGCTACGAGTAACAGCATAACTTCTTGCCGAAAGGCTGACTCATTCTTGTATAACCATAAAAATGCCCGTGAAGAATTTAATGTGGCTAAATAGATTCGTTTAATACCTGTGGGTTTATTTTTATGGTCAAACACTAGAATTTTGCCTCTTTTTGTGACGATGTATCTACCGTTGTACGCGCAATAGCACTTTGTGATTTACAATGAATGAAAGGATCATTATCACTAGTATATACTTTTGTTCGAACTGACATAACACTTAACATGGCATCAAAAACATTGTCGTGCGAAAGTGGTGTCTCTGAGATGGTATTTAAACAGTTAAGGCTCAAATCTGTTTGTTCCGCGTCAGACCAATAAATCATAGGAACATGAGTTTGCTCTTTTGGCGCAAAAGCATAAGGTAATCCATGTAAATAAGCACCACTTTCGCCAAGTGATTCTCCGTGATCTGAAATATAAAGCAATGATGTTTCGATGTTTTCTTCATGTGCCAACCGCTTTAACTTATTTATAATTTCAGAGAGAACAAAATCAGTGTAGGCAATGGTATTGTCGTAGCTATTGATAAGTTGTTTTTCGGTACAATGTTGAATATCGCTGCGCTGACAATCAGGTGTAAAGAGTCTATGCTTGTTAGGGTATCGTTTGAAATAAGTTGGTCCGTGAGAGCCAATCATATGCAGTACAATCAAGGTGTTATCACTTGATAATTTATTTAATTTATTACTCAATGGGCTTAGAAGTGCTTCATCGAAGCAATATTCACCATCACACAAGGAGTTGGTTTTATTCGGTTTTATTTGTTCTGTTTTTACGCGGCTACAAACACCTTTACAGCTACCATTATTATTACTGATCCAGAGTACATCAGCGCCTGCCAAATGAATTAGGTCAACAACATTCTGTTGCGCTGTGGCGATACGTTTATCGTAATGCTGTTTATCTAAACGTGAAAACATACAGGGTACTGAAACAGCTGTTGCGGTACCACAGGAACTCATATGTGAAAAAGAGACCACCCCCTGTTTTTCAGTATATTGGTTGGTAGGTTTTTCATAACCATTGAGTGAGAAGCTTTGGGCACGAGCAGTTTCACCTAATACCATCACAGTAACGTGTTTTTTCTTACTTTCTCGTTCAATGGACGGTGTTGTGTCGAGTACTTTAAATTCTAGTGGTGGATAAAAATAGTGCTTTCGTGCAAATTTAATTGAGGCGTCTACCATT
The DNA here is from genome assembly GCA_965305135.1 of uncultured Colwellia sp. Classification (GTDB taxonomy): domain Bacteria; phylum Pseudomonadota; class Gammaproteobacteria; order Enterobacterales; family Alteromonadaceae; genus Colwellia. The sequence goes on along the minus strand of CBDLPA010000003.1, from coordinate 256,376 downwards.
TTATAGGGGGTAATGTAGTTAATAAGATTTTTGTTATTTCTGCCAACAGAGGCGTAATTTGAATAAAAAAATATGCCTATTAAAAGTATAGTGCTAATGCAGATACCAAATAATTTTATTCGACTCCATACTTCTTGATAGAAAGGTTTGTAATCTATGCGTACCAAATAAATCAATAAAGCGGGGATGACACCTGTAATAAAAATAAATGAAATTGCGTACAGGTTTACATAAGACATCAATTCAGCAGAATCTGTTTCTATGGTATTTTGAACCATAGTGTAATCAAAAATAGTACCGTAATTAAGGGTGCTATAAAAGATTAAAGATGAACTAAGTATCGTTAGTATTAACAGGGGTTTTATTATTAACTTAAACGCTAAAACTCCTTGTATAATTATACTCAATGACAGTAAAAAAATAGGTAACGAGAGTAGAAACAATACATTGTAGTCTTGCAATGCTGTAACAGCAGTCACAGCTTTATTTAAAAAGGGGCTATTTAAAACAAATACAATATAACTACAGGTAAGTAATAATAATTGGTTAGTAGTTAAAGAACGGTGTTTAAAATATAAAATAAATGCTTTCACTATATTAACCTTCTACATTTGCCTGACGAGTAGTAAGCTTGCAATTAGCCCTGATCATCAAGACGTGGAATAACGACTACGAAGATATAGTAAAGAAGAAAGCTTAAGTTAAGCTTAGGAAAAACTGATTATCAGTCGAAATTAAACTGAATGTGATTTAATTGTTTGCTTTATTGGGGGTTAGTGTGATGAGTAAGGTTGGAGTGTTTTTAAAGGCTCAAAAAAAAGACTTAAATCTTCTTTTGAGTAATCAATATTACTGATGTTAGCAATACTTATTTTAATGTGCAGAGGCGCTAACTCAGGTCCAGAAGAAATAATAATGGGGGTTGAATTAGGGCTATAGAAAATAGCATTATTGATTAAATATTTCAGTATGGTTGTTAATGTTAATGCAAATTTATTAGTATGAACTGCGGGGCATTGTTCATTTACAATTTACACGAACAATTATTTCTCTGTTCACTTTATTTTCAAGGGCGATGGTTGAATTAATTAGCGCTGAAAGATCAACCTTCTCCATTTTGATATATTAAGTAAATAACATAGCAAACTTATCTTAAGATTTGCTGAGTTTTTACTGAAATAACCCCGTTTTTCTGAACACCTTCACTACACTACTTACTATTGGTTATTATAGTAGATAGTGTTGTAGTGATGGAATTTTATTACTTACGGTAGGTATAATCTATACTTTAAAAATTAGCAATCAGTATCTTTTACATCTAGTTTTTCTTTAGCCTTTTCACAGGCATCTTCAATTGCATCTCCAGCGTCAGTTGCCATCTCTTTTGCTTTTTCGGTAGCATCTTTGGCTGCTTCTTTAACCTTATCACCCGCATCGCTTGCTATTTCTTTAGCTTTTTCGGTAGCATCAATAGCAGCCTCTTTAGCCTGTTCACCCACATCTTTGGCTTTTTCGCCAAGGTCTTTAGCAACATCTTTAGTTTTTGAAATAGCCTCGTCAACTTTTTCACCAGTTGTTTTGGGCTTATCATCACTACAAGCACCTAAACTTAATAATGCTGTAAGTGATAAAGCCATAAATGAAAGTTTCTTATTCATATTTATTCCTCGTTATATGTTAGTAATGCTTAACGATATAACGAATAAGACAACAAAGATATAAAAGATATATTTTAGTCATTTCTATTAAATTTAGACCTTGATGAGGTGGTTTGGGTATATGACTAAAGCCTTGCATTTATTTTGTTGCTGTATATACTAACAGTTGTAAATAAATACAGGACTTTGCCTAGAAAGGAAAAGCGTATGTCAATGATAAATGAATTAAAGCCTTTAACGAGCCGCCAACAACAAATTTTTGATCTTATTAAAGAAAATATTCAAGAAACAGGTATGCCCCCAACGCGGGCTGAAATTGCAGACTTTTTTGGCTTTAAATCAGCGAATGCTGCAGAAGAACACTTAAAAGCCTTAGCAAAAAAAGGGTATATTGAAATGATACCTGGGACTTCCCGCGGTATACGGTTAGCCGAGCAATTTATTGAAGAAGCAGGACTACCACTTATTGGTAGAGTTGCAGCAGGTGAACCTATATTAGCTCAAGAGCATGTTGAAGATCATTACCAAATGAGTGGGAACTTGTTTCATCCTGCCGCCGATTATTTACTTCGGGTAAATGGTGAAAGCATGAAAGATATTGGCATTTTAGATGGCGATTTATTGGCGGTGCATCAAACGACTGATGTACAAAATGGTCAAGTCATTGTTGCAAGAGTTGAGAATGATGTCACTGTTAAGCGTTTTAAACGTGATGGTAATATTGTTTATTTACATGCTGAAAATGAAAGTTTTGAACCAATAAAAGTAGATCTTACCTGTCAAGAATTTAATATTGAAGGGCTAGCTGTTGGTGTTATTCGTAATGGAAATTGGATGTAGTATTTTTCACTAAAACTGATTTTATACCAATCTCACTAACTATGTGATCATTTCTACTAGTTAAAACAACCAACTACGACGTTATTAATATTTAATAATTAGAACAACTAGTTATTAAAATAAATGCCTTGTATTTGGCTGTTTTTCCTGCGTATAAAGTAGATCACCTAATTAATGAAACTGATATTATTCATCTGCTTAATCTATATATTGATTATATGAATTATCGCTAAATTTTTTAGCGATAATGCGTTTTTGTATTCTCGGTTTATCTCTTTTTATGCGCTCTTTCTCAATTTTCTTCTACTAAACTCCTAATAATCCCAGTTAGTTGTTGTACCTCTTATTCATTTTTTTATTTTATTTATAGGTAGAATATCCCTAGCCTATATCTGTCAAGAGGTAGGCTTGTTTTTGAGTTAATACTCTAGTTGAAAAACTGGCATCCTTTTGACTTTTATCATAATAATTGTTTGACCTAGATCAAGTTTTGAGCGATTCTTAAGGGGAGGTTGAACAAAAAATAACTAGCAAAACTGTATAAAAAGACGTCAATACGTTGATTCTATGCCTATACCGAATGTTTAACTATTCACCATAGATGAGTTGGCTATTTACGTCGGTTAATTTAATAAAATTTAAATGATGTGCTTTACTAATTAATAAGCGCTTAATTAGAAAATAATAATAACTAAATTAACAGATAATCAGTTCAATGAGTTGTGATGTACATTGCTGCTTTCTGTTTTCTATACCCTGTTTTAAAGAAAATGCTAACCAAGCTATTTTCAATGAATAGGTATTGATAGAGGAGAGGTTGAGTGAGTAAAAGTAATCAATGTTGGTGGATGGGAATCGGGCTTTTTTTTACAAGCTTTTTTTCTTGTTCAGCTTGGTCGGAGGCACAGATAAATCTGACCAAAGGAGTAACTGCGGTTAGTAGGGAAGTATACGGTTTACATATGCTAGCCCTGTACATTTGTACCGCCATTGGTATTGTCGTATTTGGCGCTATGTTTTGGTCAATGTTCTTTCATCGCAAATCAAAAGGTGCAAAAGCGGCTGATTTTCATGAAAGCACAACAGTAGAAATACTCTGGACTGCAATTCCTGTCATTATACTCATCGCTATGGCTGTTCCGGCAACTAGCACATTAATCGACATGGAAAATAATGATAATTCCGATGTTACTATTCAAATTACTGGTTCACAGTGGAAATGGCATTACAAATATTTTGATCAAAATATAGAGTACTATTCAGTGCTATCAACTCCTCGGGAACAATATGAAAATCATAATGGTAGTTTTGATGGTAACGGTGTACTTAAAGGGAAAGATTACCTGTTAGAAGTTGATAAACCATTAGTTATTCCTGCCAATAAAAAAGTTCGTTTTTTAATTACCTCAGACGATGTTATTCATTCATGGTGGGTACCTGCATTTGCGGTTAAGCAAGATGCTAACCCAGGTTTTATTAATGAAGCTTGGACGAATGTAGATAAGCCAGGTATTTATCGCGGCCAATGTGCAGAACTTTGTGGCAAAGATCATGGCTTTATGCCTATTGTTGTTGATGTTAAATCCAGCGCAGATTATGACGCGTGGTTGACAGAGCAACATGAATTAACCGCCAAAGCGGCTGATGCTGAAAAAGCCTCTTTAAGTGCTTCTATGAGTAAAGCAGAGTTAATGCAGTTGGGTGAAACTACCTATATGGCTTATTGTGCAGCTTGTCATCAACCTACGGGTTTAGGCTTGCCGCCTACATTCCCAGCGCTTAAAGGTAGTGCAGTAGCTACTCAAGGGCCTGTTGAAAATCATATTGCTTTAGTGTTACACGGTAAAAACATGATGCCGCCATTTGGTAAGCAATTGAGTTTGAAAGAAATTGCAGCAGTGGTTACGTATGAACGAAACTCATGGGGCAATGACACGGGTGATTTAGTGCAAAGTTCTGATGTTAAAGCGGCAAGCGGGGAGTAAAAAATGACAACAAATACAATAAATGAATCGCTTGATGAAGTGCATCACGATGAGCATCATGAACATAAAATGACAGGGCTAAAGCGTTGGTTATTTACGACAAATCATAAAGACATCGGCACATTATATTTATGGTTTTCTTTTATTATGCTGTTAACAGGCGGAGCACTTGCCATGGTGATCCGAGCTGAACTATTTCAGCCAGGTTTACAAATTGTGGAGCCTGATTTTTTTAATCAGTTAACTACAGTTCATGGATTGATCATGGTATTTGGTGCGATTATGCCAGCGTTTACAGGTTTTGCGAACTGGATGCTGCCTATGATGATTGGTGCGCCAGATATGGCTTTACCAAGAATGAATAACTGGAGTTTTTGGATATTACCTTTTGCGTTTGCCATTCTCATTAGTTCTTTCTTTATGGAAAGTGGTGCACCAAATTTTGGTTGGACATTTTATGCACCACTCTCAACAACGTATTCAAACGGTAGTACAGCATTTTTTGTTTTTGCCGTTCATATTATGGGTATATCTTCAATTATGGGCGCAATTAATATTGTTGTGACCATTATGAATTTGCGTGCCCCAGGTATGACGTACATGAAAATGCCATTGTTTGTATGGACCTTTTTTATTATGGCTTATTTGCTTATTGCGGTCATGCCGGTCTTAGCTGGCGTAGTAACGATGTTGCTAACCGATACCTATTTTGGTACCAGCTTTTTTGATGCCGCGGGTGGTGGCGACCCTGTCATGTTCCAGCATATTTTTTGGTTCTTTGGGCACCCAGAAGTATACATAATGATACTGCCTGCATTTGGTATTGTTTCAACGATTATTCCAGCTTTTGCGCGTAAAAAATTATTTGGTTATAGTTCAATGGTTTATGCAACTGCTTCTATTGCTTTGTTGTCATTTATTGTTTGGGCTCATCACATGTTTACGACGGGAATGCCGTTATTTGGTGAACTATTCTTCATGTATTGCACCATGCTAATTGCGGTGCCAACAGGTGTTAAAGTCTTTAACTGGGTTGCTACGATGTGGCGTGGCTCTATGACTTTTGAAATCCCCATGTTGTTTTCGATCGCATTTGTAATTTTATTCACCATTGGTGGTTTCTCAGGATTAATGTTGGCGTTAACCCCTGTCGATTTTCAATATCATGATACATATTTTGTGGTGGCCCACTTTCATTATGTATTAGTAACAGGATCGCTGTTCTCTATTTATGCGGGTGCTTATTTTTGGTTACCTAAATGGACTGGGCATATGTATAGCGATACCCTGTCAAAATGGCATTTTTGGTGTTCGTTAATTTCGGTAAATTTATTGTTTTTCCCTATGCACTTCTTAGGGTTAGCAGGAATGCCACGTCGTATACCAGACTATGCCTTGCAGTTTGCTGATTTTAATAAATGGGTCAGTATAGGTGGGTTTGCTTTTGGTTTATCGCAGTTAATTTTCTTAGCGGTAGTGATTAAATGTATCAGAGGTGGTGAAAAAGCTCCTGCCAAACCTTGGGATGGGGCAGAGGGATTAGAATGGACAGTAGCAAGCCCAGCGCCATATCACACTTTTAGCACTCCACCGCCAATCAATGAGGATAAGCACTAAAAATGAGTAACGGGACGGCACATAGAACAAATAAACCAAGCAATAGCCAAGTTATTAAAAAGCTAGTCTTGGTGGTTTTTGCTATGTTTGGTTTTGGCTTTGCATTAGTGCCTTTGTATGATGTTTTTTGTGATATTACGGGGCTAAATGGTAAAACTAATACAGTTGCTGCATTGTATACGGATGATGGTATTGATACATCACGTTCCGTAAAAGTGCAGTTTATTACACGAATGGCTAAGGGAATTCCTTGGCAATTTGAACCTGTAATCAATGAAGTATCAGTGCATCCTGGTGAAATGAAGTTTGTAAATTTTTACGCTAAAAATATATCACAACACGATATTATCGGCCAAGCAGTCCCCTCTGTTTCTCCTGGGTTGGCCGCTGGATATTTTCAAAAAATAGAATGCTTTTGCTTTACACAACAGCCGCTAAAAGCGGGTGAAGAAGTAAAGATGGGCTTACAGTTTTATGTTGACCGTGAGCTACCTGTTGAGATTAACACACTGACGTTGTCATACACCTTGTATGACATTAGCGGTAAAGAAAACTCTTAAAGCATTGATAACTTTGTTAGCTATTGTAGCTATCAGAGGTAAATAGAATAATAGAGAGGGAACCAAAATGACAACAAAAGAATACGAAAGTTATTATGTACCAACACAAAGCCACTGGCCAATAGTCGGTGCCGTGGCATTATTTATGATTGCGATTGGTGCCGCTAATTATGTGACAGACATTAAAAACGAAACAAGCGGCTTTGGCGGATATATATTATTAGCTGGTATTGCTTTGGTTATTTATATGGTGGTCGGTTGGTTTAGTAATGTTATTAATGAATCGATGGCAGGAAAGTATAGTCACCAAATGGATCATTCCTTTAGACAGGGGATGAGTTGGTTTATCTTTTCTGAAGTTATGTTTTTTGCGGCATTTTTTGGGGCTTTATTATATGCACGCACGTTCTCAGTACCTTGGTTAGATGGTGCAGGAAATAATGCCATGACAGGTGCTGTATTGTGGCCCGAATTTACAGCAACATGGCCATTAACTAAAACTCCAGGTGGTACTGAAACTACAGGTATGGGATGGTATGGCTTACCGCTATTGAATACGGTGTTGTTATTAACCTCATCGATTACGGCTCACTTTGCTCATGTCGCGTTAGAGAAAAATAATCGTCCACAATTAAAAGCCTGGTTAGGGCTCACTATTATATTAGGCTTAGCGTTTATTTTCTTTCAAATACAAGAATATGCCCATGGCTATTCTGATGAAATGCAATTGTATTTAACCAGTGGAATTTATGGTAATACCTTTTACATGCTAACTGGCTTTCATGGTATGCATGTAACACTCGGTTGCATTATGCTAATAGTAATGTTTTTCAGAGTGTTAAAGGGGCATTTTACGCCAAATAATCATTTTGCATTTCAAGCAGCAAGTTGGTATTGGCACTTTGTTGATGTGGTGTGGGTATTACTCTTTGTATTTGTCTACATTCTTTAATTGTTAATGCGTTACTAAAGCCACTATAGTTTCATCGAAGATTACATATTGACTAGCATCAACTTCGTGTCTTCATTTTGCTCTAGCGAATTTAGCTTAGCATGAATAGATTAAATCGATAAAGTACATAAGCGATATAACTGATCGAATTTTAATAAGGTCTTGGGTTTGGAGTGATTAATCCAGTGAATAAGCCTATCAGTAGTAATACTACGATAGCAACGGAGACCAAAAGCCTACGGCCAATATATTTCGTCATACAAGGTTGGTTTGGATCTGGTTTTTTGTTCATAAGGAGTAAAGCGCGAAACAGGTTGTAAACCATAAATATCATTAATGCGATGATAACGATTTTAAATAACATACTCTTATACTCTAAGAATTAGCGCGTTGTAAGGACTTTTTTTAATGCCAAGTAGTACTTCTTATATTTTAGAAGAACAGAAAAAAAGCAACATCACTAAGTTTAATTTACTGTGGTTGATTGTTACTGTGCTTGTTTTTTCAGCATTAGTAAAGCTTGGCTTGTGGCAAAGTGCTAGGGCATTAGAAAAGGAACAACGATTAGCGAAAATTGAAAAATTAAGTAACCAAAAGCCAGTATCGTTAACACGGGTACTCGCACTTTCAACGGATAGTGAGTCTGACATTAATGATTATCCTGTTTTTATTGATGGTGAATTTAATGAAAAAGAGTTGTTTTTATTAGACAACCAAGTGAATAAAGGGCGTTTAGGATATCGTGTATATCAGGTTGCTAGAACAAAAGAAAATGCAGTGTTGATAAATTTAGGCTGGGTACAAGGCTCAATCAACAGGGATGAATTACCTAACATTACAGCACTGCGTGGTAGACAAAAGTTTAAAGGCAATGTTCGTTTAATTGAAAAAGGTATTTTATTGCAAGAGCAGGTGTTTTCAAAAGTAACTTGGCCATTACGAGTACAGCAAATTGAACTAGATAAATTTTCTGTAATAATTAATCGCCCACTCTTGCCCTTTATTGTGTATGTAGACAAAAATGAAGTCGTAGGCTTTGAAAAAAATTGGCAGCCGATTGTTATGCCACCAGAAAAACATCGCGCATATGCTTTTCAATGGTTCAGTCTGGCACTTGCTTGGTTATTACTGATGCTATGGGCTAAATTTGGTGGTAATAGGGTAAAGAATAAAAGCAATAATATAAATAAAGTTAAGGCGGATTAGTATGAGTTCAATGCAAGATAAAACTTTAGTTGCTCAAACAAAAGATATTCAAAAAAAGAATCAACGAAGCTTTTTCTTGATGATTGCTATTTTTGTTCTGCCAATTATATTGGCTAAATTTGCATTAGACGGACAGTGGCTAGCCACAGGCGTTACTAATAAAGGTACGTTGTTAACCAATGAATTAACGTTAGAAGATTTAGGATTAGATCCAGCAACATTTACTCATCATTGGTTAATTGTATATAACCTCCCTACGAACTGTGAGGTTGATTGCCAAAAAACACTTTCTGTTGTTCATAATACTTATATCGCCTTAGGCAAGGACAAGCCTAGAGTTATTCCTGTTGCTTTATCTCATAAAGATCTATCAGTAGATCAAAGACAACATCTTTCAGGAAGTCAATGGCAGTTAATGTCAATGCCGACTAAAGGCAATAATATTATCAACCAATCTCAAATTTTCATTGTTGACCCGCTTGGTAATGTGTTTTTAAGTCATCAAATTCCCGATAATACTGAGCAATTACCACAGTTTGGTAAACAGATTCTGGCCGATATGAAAAAGCTGCTTAAATACTCAAAGGTTGGTTAGTATGAATGAGCAAGTCTTGTCTACTCAGCAAAGCAGTGTTATTAGAAAATTAGTGTTTATTAGCATTTTAATGGCATTTGTGGTTGTTGCTTTAGGTGCGTATACACGATTGACGCATGCAGGTTTAGGTTGTCCAGATTGGCCCACCTGTTATGGCTTCATTGATGTACCAGAAACCTTAGAGCAAATTGCCAAAGCCGAGTTAGCTTATCCTGAGCATCAGATTGAACCAGAAAAAGCTTGGAATGAAATGATTCACCGCTATTTTGCTGGCACCTTAGGTTTGCTTATTTTGGCGATTGCTTTTTTGTCGTTTAAAAACCGTAAACAAGGAACCCCTTTGTGGTTGCCACTGTGTATTCTATTGGTTGTTATTTTTCAAGCGGCATTAGGAATGTGGACAGTGACCATGAAATTGATGCCTGTTGTGGTGATGGGGCACTTATTGGGTGGCTTTACAACACTATGTTTGCTGTTTCTACTTTATTTACGCTTATGGCCAAAGCAAAAACCGAAGTCAGCATTGTCGGTAAAAAAATATAGCAGGTATGCTTTGTTAGGTATTATTATTTTGGTGGGTCAAATAGCGTTAGGCGGTTGGACTTCGTCAAATTATGCTGCATTAAGTTGTGTTGAATTACCTATTTGTCAACCAGGGTGGCAAGCCCATATTGACTTTACAAACGCTTTCAAATTAATACCACCTGAGCGAGAAAGTTATGAATTTGGTCATTTAGAGCACGAAGAACGCGTTACCATACATGTAATGCACCGTTTTGGCGCTATTGTAACAACCCTTTACTTAGTGTGGCTTGTTGTGATGATTTATCTTAAAGATAGCACTAATACGTTAAAACCCACTGTGATACTTGTTGGTTTAGCATTAACTAGCCAGGTATTACTTGGCATTTCTAATGTTTTGTTTTCATTGCCGTTGTCAATTGCGGTTGGTCATAATGTTGTTGCTGTTTGTTTGTTGATGGCATTGATTAGTCTGACTTACCGTATCCGCTGCAAAATATAAGCGATAGAATAGGAAATATTATGTCTGATGAAGCTATAAATGAAACACAAATGACGTCCTTAATAATACCTAAATGGCGTGCATATTATGATATTACCAAGCCTAGAGTAGTTGCTTTATTGGTACTAACAGCTGTTGTAGGTATGAGTTTATCAGTGCCTGGAGGATTACCATGGCAATTATTTTTACCTGCTATGTTAGGGATAGGCTTATTATCTTCAGCAGCAGCGGCAATAAACCATATTGTTGACGAAAAAATAGATGCTATTATGGGGCGAACACATAATCGTCCTTTACCTGAAGGAAGAATAACAGCGTATAATGCAATAGTATTTGCTGTTAGTATTGCTTTATTAGGCTTTATATTACTTTATACGTTGGTTAATCCATTAACTGCATTTTTAACACTTGCAGGCTTAGTGGGTTATAGTTTTGTGTATACCTTATATTTAAAACGCGCTACACCACAAAATATTACTATTGGCGGTTTAGCTGGCGCTATTCCACCTTTGCTGGGGTGGACTGCAATGACAAATGAAATTCACCCACACGCATTATTATTAGTCTTGTTAATTTTTACTTGGACGCCACCACATTTTTGGGCATTGGCTATTCATCGTAAAGACGAGTATGCGAAAGTAAACATTCCTATGTTACCCGTAACGCACGGTATTAACTTTACTAAAACCCAAATTTTGTTTTATACCGTGTTATTGTTTATTGTGGGCTTGTTACCTTATTTGGTGGGTATGAGCAATTGGTTATATTTGATTGGTGCCGTGGTATTAAACTTAATTTTCTTTGGTTACGCATGGAAGTTAAAATTTAATGCTGATAAGAATACGGCTATGGACACGTTTAAATTTTCGATTATTCATTTAATGGTGTTGTTCATCATTTTATTGCTCGATCATTATTTATTACCCGTAGGATAGAATTACTTAGTTATGAGAAAATTTGTTATTTACATCGCTGGGTTATGTGCCGTTATTATTGGTGCCTTGACTTTTCAACAGGTTAATGAGCTACCTCAGCCGGAGTATGCGCTTCATTATCAACAGCCAAGAGAGGTAAAGCCCTTTGAATTAACCGACCATAATGGTCAGTTATTTTCTAAAGAACAGTTCAATGGTAAATGGTCGTTGATTTTTTTTGGTTACACATCTTGCCCTGATGTTTGTCCTACAACCTTACAAAATTTAGGTTTTATTTATGATGATCTCAAAGCGATTGCTGCTAATAGCCAAGTGTTGTTGGTGAGTGTTGATCCACAGCGAGACACCCAAGAAAAATTAAGTCAGTATATTGCTTATTTTAATGCTGAGTTTATTGCGTTAAGAGGGGGACATGAAGCACTTTTCCCTTTTGCACGTAATTTGGGGTTAATGTATGCGATAACTGGTAAAGATGAAGATTATTTAGTTGATCACAGTGCATCGATAGTATTGATTAACCCTGATGGTAAAATTACGGCTATTTTTAAGCCAGAACAAGCCATAGGAAAAGTCCCTAGTATTGATAGTGATAAGTTATTGAGTGATTATCAGAAAATAGTCGCACTGTATTAATAATCCTATTTAATGTTAGTAATTACTATTATTTGTAGGTAGAAGTCAGCTCATGGTGAAAAGCGTATTCAATTAAAGTGGGTACTATCCGCCATCTTCTTCTAACACAAACCAAGGTTTTGAGTACCAGTAAAAACGGCCAGGTTTACTTATACTAGCCGCTGTACAATTACAACGAACCCTACCCGTAGGTAAGTGACTGTTAAAATGTATAGTGACGTAATTCTTGTCTTGCCATTTTATTTTTTGTTTACCTAATCCAGAAATATAACAGTTAAAATCTGATTTATTAAAATCATCTACTTCAACAGTAAAAGATAGTTTGGATACTTGTTTGTGTTGCACAATAGTTTCAGTATTATTGCCTTTTAATTGGATAGTAAGAGGTAAGGAATTTAACTTATCTCGTAAACTTTCAATTTCGTCGTATGGCATAGATGCAGGGAAACGTGGCACACTCGTTAAATCAGTATATAAACCTACAGCGCCAGATTGTTGTGAAAAGGCTATGAAGTTATTCTCTCTTACCCAGTTTTGTATTTCAGGATCATACTCTCCGTATGGATAAGCATAATATCGCCAACTTTGGCCTGTTTTTTCCTTAATTATTGATTCAGCTTTTAATAATAATTCAGTTTCTTTAGCTAACCATTGAGCTTGGGTTAAATTATTTTCTCCCCGAATAACCGAGCTATGATCAAAGCCGTGATTGGCAATAATAACCCCTTTGTCTGCTAAAGGTTTTAGTTGTGACCAAGACAGATTAGAGGGGAAATTTTGATTTATAGTATCAGGGTTAACGAAAATAGTATAAGGGTAGCCAAATCGGTCAAGTAAAGGCGTTGCATGATTTAGTATATCAACATAAGCATCGTCAAAGGTAATTGCGACAGTTTTATCTTTAATAGGTTGCTGGTTTTTAATTTTTTCTATAATTTGTGATAGTGGTACTACGTTAAAATTGTTTTCTTTTAGGTAGGTTAAGTGAGCCTCAAATTGTGTTGGTGTTATGCTTGTATTTTTAGGTGCTGTATTACTGACATGGTGATATTGTAAAATGACGGCACCAAAAGCCGATGCATGAATGAAAAGCAAAAGTATGACAGCAAGCATTAATTTCATGAAGTCTCTCTTATAAAAGCGATAGGCTAAAACAGCTTTTTTTCATTATAATACCTAACAAAATAGAGGTTATGGTTAGAATATAATCTAATCCAAGCTTTAATCAATCTTTTTTGGGTTTTAAATTGGGAATACTAGTACTACCCATAGCTTTTAAAACAATACCAATAGCAAAGCATATGAAGGTAATAGCGCCCATTGCTGCTTTATATTCTTCAGTTACTTCACCAATATAGAGTAGTGTTATCACCACACCAATGGCTGCGCAGGCAAAACTGATGTTGGCTACGATTGTCATTATTTTTTGCCAAAAATGTTTTGGGTGGTGTTTAACTGTTTCCATGCTGGTTACCTTATGTAGTCTTTAAATGTATTCTAGTTGATTTTTTATTGATAGGCTTGATAAGCGTCAACATATCTCAATCTTTTATCCTTCTATTAAGTTGTTTTTTGGCAAATGTATAAGGTTATCTTTGCCAAAATCCAACCACAGAGTAAGCCTAAGGTATTTGCTAGCATGTCTAGCCATTCGCCATATCGGTTAACATAAGGTTGAATTAATTCAATTGCACCACTAAAAGCAATAAATCCAATGACAATAAAAACAGTATTTTTAGGTTGTTTTATTACTGTAGGAAAAATTAATGCCGCATAAGCGATAAAATGGTGTGTTTTGTCTGTACCAGGTACATTGGGTAAAGATGCGGCGGGCCATAATGATAATGTTGAAATGCTAGCAATGAGTAAACAAGTTAGCATAAGCCAATATTTTTGGATGAAGTGGATCATGGTATTTTATTTGTCGTAGTAGGATGCCGTTTAGGTTTATTTCTATTAAGAATAGTAAACCAACGATTTGCAAATATTCCTAAATACCCCCAAGCAGCAATTATGCAGGCAAACACTATGATGATAATACCGAGAACCTGCCATAAGTGGTGATAAAAGTAACCCACAGCAATAAAGCATAACCCCACGATAAAAAGGCCAAATCCACATAAAAAAATTGTTAAACTTCGTTTGGGGTTTTGGCCTAATCTAGCGAGCAAATTATACATAAGCTTTATTGAAAATCAGCAGGTTTTAGTAATAAGAATGGTCACCGCGTTGATGTTCAGTAACATCTCTAACGCCTTTTATTTCGCCACCCATAATATCAATTAACTGTGTTTCAATACCATCTTTTACAGTAACATCAATTTGGCTACAGCCGTTACAGCCACCACCAAATTGTAATACAGCATAACCATCATCAGTGATTTCTACTAAGGTACATTCACCGCCATGCCCAGCTAATTGAGGATTAACTTCGGCTTGTAAAAAGTAATGTACTCGTTCAAATAATGGCGCATCATCTGCTACTTTACGTAATTTTGCATTAGGCGCTTTTAAGGTTAGTTGAGAACCCATTTGGTCAGTAATAAAATCAATTTCAGCTTCTTCTAAATAACTTTTACTATCGGCATCAACCATGGCTGAAAAACCGTCGAAAGGTAATTCTATATCGTCAGGCTCTACTGCATCAGCAGGGCAATATGAAACTCCGCACTCGGCTTTAGCCGTTCCAGGATTAACAACAAATACACGAATATGGGTGCCCTCTGCTTGTTGAGAAAGCAGTTTAATAAAGTGCTCTTGGGCTGTGGGTGATATAGTGATCATAATACGGTAACTCGCTTGTTTGCTTTATTTTGAAACAGAATATACTCAAACCTTCTCAAAATACAATACTCACAAGATAATATCAGTGAGAACCAAAAGGCTTGGGTATACTTGAGTATTTTACTCAAGTATGGACATTTTACGCTGCAATCTTGTGATGTGCTAATGATTTTTATGCTTTTATTTGTTATTTTATTACGGTTCATCAAATCAGGATTTATTATGTCATTGTATCGCGCTTTTACTTTTTTATTTTTATTGTTACCAAGTTGCTTTTTGTGGGCTCAACCCGTACAAAAGTATTTGCCTGAGCAGGCAACGTTTAACACCAAAATACCTGTACCGAGTGAAACTTTGGGTTTCTATATTGGAGAACGTCATTTAAGACATGATCAATTAAAAGCGTATTTTAATAAGCTAGCGCAGCATTCAACTCGAATTAAAACAACGAGTATTGGCCGCACGTCACAGTTACGAGAACAATTTTTAGTGACTATTTCAAGTCCTGAAAATCTTGAAAATTTAGACAATATTCTTGCTCAACGGCAGGTGCCCTATCAAAGTGAAAGCGTTAAATTATCTGATGACCCTTTAGTTATTTGGCTTGGTTATAGTGTTCACGGAGATGAAATAAGCGGCGCTAATGCGGCGATGGTAGTCGCCTATTATTTAGCGGCCACTGAAGAGCAAACCATAGAAAATTTATTGGCTAATACTATTATTGTATTAGAGCCGAGTATTAACCCTGATGGTATGGATAGGTTTGTTAATTGGGTTACAACCTATCGTGGGTCAGCAGAGAATAGTGATGCTGAACATATTGAGCACCATCAAGGCTGGGTCAGTGGAAGAACGAATCATTTTTGGTTTGATCTCAACCGTGATTGGTTACTGTTAACGCAAAAAGAGAGTGAGCATAGACTAAAATATTTTCATCAATATCAACCTCATGTTGTAGGTGATTATCATGAAATGGGAGCTAACAGCAGTTATTTCTTTCAACCTGGAATTGCTAGTAGAACAAACCCATTGACACCAAAGCAAAATATTACCTTAACTAAAGCGTTAGCAAAATTTCATGCAAAGGCATTAGACAAAGCACAGCGTTTATATTATAGCGAAGAAAGCTTTGACGATTTCTATTATGGTAAAGGCTCTACTTACCCCGATATTAATGGTGGTGTAGGTATTTTATTTGAGCAGGCTAGCGCACGAGGTATGCAACAAGAGACGATTAATGGTTTGCTTACCTTTGAATATGGTATTCAAAATCATGTTTTAACATCACTTTCAACCATTGAAGGAGCGTGGCAAAATCGTGATGTACTTAAAGCGTATAAAAAAGACTTTTATCAGCAAGCTCTATACCAAGCAAAAAAAGAAAAGTTTGATGGTTATTTGTTCAGTGAAACAAAAGATAATTACCGTTTGAATGCATTATTGAAAAAATTATCTCAACATCAAATTAATGTTTTTCAATTGAATGATGATTTCAGTTATAAAGGCAAAAACTATCGTAAAGAAAACAGCTATTATGTGCCATTAGCACAAAGTCAGTATCGTTTAATTCAAGCATTGTTTGAGCAAAGAACAGACTTCCCTGATAACACTTTTTATGATGTTTCGGGTTGGACTATGCCACTGGCAATGAATATTGATTTTCAAGCATTAGACAGTACATGGGGATTGTCGTTAGCAAAAAAATCTTGGTCAATTAACGATATAGTTAATGTAAGTAAAATAAATACCAGCAATGAAGATTATGCTTACGTATTTGAATGGCATCATTTTTTGGCCCCAAAATTATTAAACCAATTACAAAATAAAAATATTAAAGCTAAAGTGGCAACCCGCAGTTTTGTTAGCCAAATTAAAGGCCAAGAAAGAACATTTGCTAGTGGCACGGTTATTATTCCAGCTGGTATTCAAGTAGCTGAAAATTGGCGGGAAAATCTTGCCGAACTGGCAACGAAGGAAAATATTTCACTGTTTACCATCCAGAGTGGTTTAACTAGCCAAGGCATCGATTTTGGCAGCCATTCGTTTCATTCGTTAGCACAGCCTAAAGTGCTGCTTTTAGGTGGAGAAGGTATTTCGCAATATGAAGCGGGCGAAATTCGTTATTATCTTGATGAAACATTGCACATACCAGTGAGTATTATTGAACACTCACGATTAGCTAACATAGAGTTAGCCAATTATAGTCATTTAATACTGGTTGATGGCGATTATAGTCGATTGTCTGACAAGAACATAAGCCAATTAAAACAGTGGCTGAAGCAAGGCGGTATTGTTTTTGCGCAAAAACGTGCAGCAAAATGGTTAACTAAAGAAGATGTATTGTTTGTTGATTTCATCAATAAAAAACAAATTGATAACCTGTTTGATAGTCGTGAACTCAACTATCAAGATAAAAAGAAACTTAGTGCAAGAAAGCGCATAGCAGGAGCTATTTTCGAAACAACGCTTGATACTTCACATCCGCTTGCTTTTGGGTATGACAATAAAAGTTTACCCTTATTTAGAAACAGCACTTTAATGATGAATACAGAACAGCAATCTTTTATCACCGTAGCAACTTACAATGCCGAGCCATTATTGAGTGGCTATGCTGACAACAACTTAGTTAATCTTTTATCGCATAATGCCGCCGTTGTTGCCCATGATTATGGTAAGGGTCGTGTTATTGCTACTGCCGATGTTTTAGCATTTCGAGGCTATTGGTTAGGAAGCGCTAAGTTATTGGCAAATAGCCTGTTTTTTGCGAAAGCTTTTAGTGCGCCAATAAATTAAGGCGCTAATAAATATAAATTCATTAGCGCCGTTAATTATTGGATTTTGGTAGTGTTAAACAGGCCGTTGTCACGGTAACTTTATTAATACCTGCGTGTTTTAATATTTTACTAATTTCATTGGCTGTAGTGCCTGTTGTTAACACATCATCAACCAACATAACGTGTTTAATATGACAAGGTAATTTTTTAGCTAGTTTAAAGGCATTCGCTAAATTATTTCGTCTTTCATTACCTGTTTTACCCACTTGGCTGATATTGTTTTTCACCCGAATTAAAGCCGTTTCATCATAGGGCAGTTGTAAATAGTTAGC
The DNA here is from genome assembly GCA_965305135.1 of uncultured Colwellia sp. Lineage (GTDB taxonomy): Bacteria > Pseudomonadota > Gammaproteobacteria > Enterobacterales > Alteromonadaceae > Colwellia. The sequence goes on along the minus strand of CBDLPA010000003.1, from coordinate 238,481 downwards.
GAGTGGTTTTGCCAGCAAATGAGCTTGGTTATAGCCACGAATTTTCCACTTTTGGCTGTGTATTGGTACGCTCATAACAAGATCAATAGATGATATATATTTTGCTAATAGTTCATCAGTAAATAACCGCGCCAGTGAATTGGATAGCAGTGAAGCCAGTTCAAATCTTCCTTGATATTTCAGCTGTGGTAACCATTGAGTGAATGGTGGTAAATAAGGTGCAAGGCAAATTAAATGATCAAAATTAATTTTGGGCAAAGCTTTATTTATTGCAGGCCAATTGAGTAAGTCATTTTGAATTATTTCTTGTTTAAAAAGTGGTAAATCCGCAAAACAGGATGAACAGATTAATGTTTGGTGATATAAGGGTTGCTGACAGAGGCTTGGTGCTTGTGTAGGCGTACTGTTTAAATTGTTACCACATAAGTCACATTGACCTACTGACAATAAAAACTGCCTATACAGTTTTTGAATTTTTCTTTGCCATTCTATTATTTGCCATTTCATTGTTATCATCCGTTTTGTAAAATGGGCGTCATTTATTTATTCCCTTAGAGATGAGCATGGCAGAAACTCTCAATATTTCCAGTTCTTCTGATTTACAGCCTTTAGAAACGAGTGAAAAAATACCGTTAGTTTTACTTCATGGTTGGGGGCTTAATTCTGCTGTGTGGCAGCCGTTAATTGAAAGCTTACCTGATGACTTTACTCAATTTTTTAATGTTGTTACGTTAGATTTACCTGGTTTTGGTGTGAATGTTAGTGTAGATATAACTCCTTATTCCTTAGCAAATATCTGTCAGAGCATTATTAACACAATTACCAAGCCAGCCATTTATGTGGGGTGGTCACTTGGAGGCTTAGTCGCAACTGAAATGGCGTTGCGCTTTCCTGAAAAAGTATTGGCTTTGATCACTGTAGCAAGTACACCTCGATTTATTGAGGAAAAGGTGCAAGTTGAAGAGAATATTCAGGTAATATGGCCAGGAATAAAAGCAAATGTACTTGCTGCGTTTCATCAGCAACTGCAAGTGAATATAGAAAAAACTATTGATGGCTTTTTAAAAATTCAAGCAATGGGAAGTCCGCATATTCGCCAAGATATAAAAAAAATTAGTCAGTTAGTTTTTCAACAGAAAATGGCAAGTCAAGCTACTCTTGATCAATCCTTAACGTTATTAGAAAGCAGTGATTATAGACACACATTGCAAAACGTAACTCAGCCATTTTTGCGCCTGTATGGTAATGCAGACAGTTTAGTGCCGAAATCAGTGATAGAAAAAGTGAATGAACTCACGCCAAAAAGTGATGTGTATATTTTTAAGCAAGCCTCTCATGCGCCTTTTATATCTCATGCGGATGATTTTAAAGAAATACTGATTCAATGGTTGATGGTGAATCTTAAAAACAAAGCGATTTAAGACAACTCAGGATCTACGATAAAATTTGAAATGAATTTGAAATATCCATGTAGGTTAGAATTTATTCTGACATAGGGTAATAAATTACCCCTTACATTGGGTATAACACTTTTTGCTGAGTGAAGTGCGCTACCATGAAACAACATAATTTAAGGCAACTCAGGATCTACGGTCAAATTCGAAGTGAATTTGAAATATCCATGTAGGTTAGAATTTATTCTGACATAGGGTAATAAATTACCCTTTACATTGGGGGTAACACTTTTTATTGAGTAACGTGCATTATCAAGGAACAATATAATTTAAGACAACTCAGGATCTACGGTCAAATTTGAAGTGAATTTGAAATATCCATGTAGGTTAGAATTTATTCTGACATGGGGCAATAAATTACCCCCTACACTGGGTGTAACACTTTTGTTGAGTAAAGTATTATACCAAGCGTCATCTCTCACCTGTTATATCCAAATGCTCGTTCTACTATCGGCGTTAATACTTTTATCTTAATTTCAACTTTACTTTTTTAGCTTTTTGGTTAATAATTAATCAGTAAGAATGTAGTTAACGTGAGGAGAGTTTGATGGAAATCCAATCAGCATTTAATTCAGGGGTTCAAGGTTTTCAACGAGCAACTGAAACGGCTAATCAAGCTGCGGTAGACATTGTAGCGGAAACTACTGTTGGTCAAGATGCCGTTGCAACAACACAGGCACCTGTTAGTAATGAGCAATCAATACCTGAATTGAATCAGTCAATTGTTGAATTAAAAGTGGCAGAATATCAAGGAAAGGCTTCAGCAGAAGTAATTAAAACCGCTGATGAAAGCTTAGGTACACTGCTTGATGTAACCGCGTAAGTTACCTAAATGAGCATTAACTGAATATAGTAGAGTATTAATTTAGTTATGAATATTACACCGCAAGTGCCTAATTTATCTATTCCCACTGTGCTTAATCCGCATACGGAAAGCTTGCGTCGTGAAAATCACCAACGAGAAATTACCCCTCCGCCTGTAGCTACGAGCCAATCAGCAGCTGAAAAAGGTGTTGCCTCTGATAAAGAACGCGGTAGGACGCCTGCTCAAAATAATGCCGACATAGATTTTGTCAGTATAAGAGAACAAGCAGAATTAGCTAATAGTAGTATTACTGAGCAAAATAAAGAACAAAACGAACAGCATCAGCAGGAAAACTCTCAACAAGGTAATGATACGAGAGAGGCAAGCGCAGATGGTGAACCTGTGGAAACAAAGAAACGGGCTGATGCAATAAATGACGAAACAAAAACAAGTGCTCAAACCGTAGAACAAGAGCGAATTATTAGTGAACTTAAGCAAAGAGATCAAGAAGTTCGCTCTCATGAAGCAGCCCATGCTGCAGTGGGCGGTTCGGTTACTGGCGCACCAAATTATTCTTATGAGAATGGCCCTGATGGCAAAAAATATGCGGTAGAAGGCGAAGTTTCTGTGGATCTATCACCTGTGAGTGGCGATCCCAGAGCAACTATTACAAAAATGCAGAAGGTACATGCTGCTGCCTTAGCGCCCGTAAATCCTTCATCACAAGATACGCGCGTCGCTAATACAGCGACACAAATCATCCTTCAAGCGCAATCAGAGTTATTGTCTGAACCACGCGTTGAAGGAGAAGAAGGTCAAGGTCGAAGTAGTACAGGTAAAAGCGGAGGTTCTTCTGCTACAGAATCTTTGTCAGCTGATAACGACAATAACGCCTCAGATGAGTATGATGCATTCATGAATAAAACGTTAAAAAATCAAGATGATATTATATCAGGTCATTCAGATGATATTGTTCAACGCGCATTAAGAATTGAAAGTTTTTATGCAGAAATAGGCAAAGCTTATGAAAGGACACCTAGCAATAATTTTGAACTAACTGCTTAATTTTATTAAGGGAACATATAAATAATAAAGCCTGCAAATTGCAGGCTTTATTATTTTTTAAAGTCTAGTTGAAATACTAAAGTTAAATACCGTAATCTTGACGATATTGGGTAATGCTGGCTAAGCTAGTGGCTAATTCAGCATTATCTTTTTGTTTTTCTTTAAGATAAGTAATTACATCTGCTAAGGTAACGATAGAAATAACTTGGGTGCCAAAATCGCGCTCCACTTCTTGAATAGCTGACAACGCTCCTTGACCTTTTTCTTGACGATCAAGGGCAATTAATACACCAGACAGTTCAGCATTATGCGCCTTAATTATTTCCATTGATTCACGAATAGCCGTACCAGCTGTAATAACATCATCAACTAGCATCACCTTGCCTTTAAGATCTGCACCTACTAATGAGCCACCTTCACCATGAGTTTTGACTTCTTTACGGTTAAAACAATAGGGAACATCTAAGTTGTATTGATCAAATAAAGCAACCGTTGTCGTTGTGGCAATGGGAATACCTTTATAAGCCGGTCCAAATACTAGATCAAAATCAACTTTAGCATCTACCAATGCGGCGGCATAAAAACGGCCTAGACGCGCTAAATCCCCACCTGTTTTAAATAAACCAGCGTTAAAAAAATAAGGACTTTTCCGACCAGATTTTAATGTAAATTCACCAAAACGTAAAACTTGTTTTTCTAGAGCAAACTCAATAAATTCACGTTGATAATCTTTCATTGTTTCTTTCCTACTTAAATTAATGCGGTTTTTTGTAATTCAAATAGTTCGTTGATACTGTTTTTAGCAAGATCGAGCATCGCATGCATTTCATCAAAACTGAATGGTTCTTCCTCAGCTGTACCTTGTATTTCAATTAATTTACCTGTGTCTGTCATCACCACATTCATATCGGTTTCAGCATTAGAATCTTCAGCATAATCTAAATCAGAGACTGGCTCACCTTTATAAACACCTACTGAGACTGCGGCAATCATATACTTAAGTGGGTTGGTTTTAATAATCTCTTTTGCGCGCATATAATTAAGAGCATCAACCAATGCCACACAGGCACCCGTAATAGAAGCTGTGCGCGTGCCCCCGTCAGCTTGAATAACATCACAGTCTACAGAGATAGTGTTCTCACCTAACGCTTTTAAGTCAACGGCACCTCGTAAAGCACGAGCAATTAAACGAGAAATTTCTAATGTGCGACCACTTTGCTTACCATTAGCGGCTTCGCGACGCATACGAGTATGAGTTGAGCGAGGTAACATACCGTATTCAGCGGTAATCCAGCCTTTACCTTGACCTTTCAAAAAACGTGGTACACCTTCTTCTACTGAAGCGGTACAAATAACTTTAGTTTCACCAAACTCAATTAATACTGAACCTTCTGCATGACTAGTAAATTGACGAGTGATGGTGACGGGGCGAATTTGCCCTAATGTTCTGCCGCTTGGACGCATGATGTATTCCTAAAATGAAAAATCGAGTAAATATGCGGGCATTATAATGCAGCAAGCAATAATTTGAAATATAGTTAGCTAAAACTAGGTCTGCTTATTTGTATCATGTTTAGTCTAATTACAAATATGGCAAGCTTAACCTATTTTTCAAACATGCTAGATCATTATTGTTGAAACAAAGTTGGAAGAAAATGAAATTATTATTACCCTTAGTTGTGACTCTGTTACTTGTTGTATTTAATTCTTCAGTTATGGCCAAAAACGGGCTTGTTTCGCTTGAACATAATTTACCCGAGTACAGTAAAATTTATGATGACCAACGAAGTCCTTTTACAGATGCAGCAGATGCGTTGGCATTAGCCAAAGCAACTAACCGTCAGGTGTTGATTGAAATAGGGGGAAATTGGTGTAGTTGGTGTCATAAAATGGATACTTTTTTAAGTAATAATCCCGATGTTTATCAAACACTACATTCTAATTATGTGTTACTTAAAATTAATGTCAGTGACAGTAATGAAAATGCTGACTTTATGGCATCATTGCCTCCTGTATTAGGTTATCCGCATATGTATGTTTCAAATGCGCATGGTAAAATGTTGCTATCGAAAGATACCGCTGAATTATTAGCGGGCGCTGATTATTCAAAAGAGTATTGGCTTACATTTCTAAATCAATGGTCAATAGATAACTATTTAGTGACTGAGCAGGCTATGTTAACTCTGCAAGAAACTGGAGAAAAATAGCGTGTTATTCATTAAATCATTTTTTGATAAAAATTATCAAACACCAGGCTTTATTGAAAAAAAACAACAATCTCGACGCCACTTATTAAAGTCGGCAGCGGGTTTGGGAGCAGTGTCTGCGTTAGCTCCTTTTCGTTTAAGGGCTGGGCAGCAAGAATCATTGATGCAATTAATGAAGCAAGATCCTTGGTTAACGCTCGACGCAACGTTAAACCAATTACTACCTGAATCAGCAACAGGGCCAAGTGCCTCAGATATTAATGCTACTGCCTATTTATACCAAATAATGACAGTTCAACCTACGGAGCAAGAGGAAAAAGATTTTATTCTTAAAGGGGTTGGTTGGCTTAATGGCTATGCAAAGAGTGAAAAAAAACGAGCATTTTCAACACTGTCGTTTAATGAAAAAGAACAATTACTTCAAGGGATAAGCAAATCAAGAGCAGGAAGTAATTGGCTGAATACGCTACTGGGATATATTTTCCAAGCGATGCTAGCGCCGCCCGCTTATGGTGGAAATCCTAAAGGGTTGGGGTGGCAATGGCTTGAGCATAAAGCAGGTTTTCCATTACCCGAAAAAGGCCAACGCTATTTTGAACTACCACCACGCGCTAATATTATAAAACTTACTCGCTTAACTCATCAGGATAATGAATCATGAGCTTTGATATTTGTATTATTGGTAGTGGAGCAGGTGCTTCTCCTGTTGCCTATCGTATGGCACAAGCTGGAGCCAAGGTACTGGTGCTAGAAAAAGGGCCTTGGTTAACAGAAAAAGAATTTTTCAAAGATGAGTTAACTGTCAGCCTTCACGATGCTTACAATCCTCAGCTGAACAATGAGCAGCATGTTATTGAAGAGGAATATGAAGATGCAGATGGTAATAGCTTTTGGCAAGGTCAACCAACCAGTGAATCTGGTTGGAGTTGGTGGAATGGCAATGTAGTTGGTGGGTCATCTAACTTTATGAGTGGTTACTTTCATCGATTAAAACCTATCGACTTTCGGTTAAAGTCTGAATTTGGTGATGTATCTGGTGCTAATGTTGTTGATTGGCCTATTAATTATAGTGATTTAGAACCTTATTATGCCATGGTAGAAAAAGAGGTGGGGGTATCAGGGCGTGTTGTTGAACATCCTTATCAAGAACCACGTTCAACCAATTTTCCCTACCCACCTGTGGCCGAATTACCCGTGTCCTCATGGATAGATAAGGCTGCTGATAGTATTGGTTATCATGCGATTCCTGTCCCCCGAGCTATTTTATCTCAACCTGATATGGGGCGTAAAAGCTGTGAATATTCAGGTTATTGTAGTAGTTATGGTTGTTCATCTGGCGCAAAAGGTAGTGGTCGAGCAGCGCTACTTAATCACGCGGTTGCTAGCGGTAATTGTACAATTAAGCCTAATTCAAAAGTGTATAAAATAGCCACTGATCAAGCAGGAAAAATAACAGGTGTACATTTTTACGATCAAGCTGGTAGAAAACAACAAGTGCAGGCTAAAATTTATGTTGTGGCTTGTCAGGCTGTAGAAACCTCGCGTTTATTACTGGCATCAACAGGCGAAAAATTTCCTAACGGACTTGCAAATAATAGCGGACAAGTAGGTAAAAACTTATTGTTTAGTGGTGGTGGTACTGGGCAAGGTGACTTTCTTTATTCTGAATTAAGCGAAGACAGAGTAAACGAATTAAAACAAGTAGGTCCTTTTATTAATCGTGCTTTACAAGATTGGTATCAAATAAATGACCAACAGTTTGTGCAACATCTACCTAAAAAAAATAGTGGTATCAGTCAAGACGGTCGTGCTAAAGGAGGTACTATAGATTTTCTTTTTCACCAAAATCCCATTGCCCGAGCACGAGGCCATCAGTGGCAATATGATGAAAATGATAATGAGCAATTGATTTGGGGGGAAAAGCTTAAAAAATCGTTAAAACATGAGTTTACTAGCTACAAAACCCTGCGTTTTGAAGTGTTTAATGATTGGCTCCCCACGGATGATTGTTATGTGAGTTTAGATGATGAAGTAACCGACCAGTGGGGTGATCCTGTTGCCAAAGTACGTATAGGTTATCATAACCATGATTTAACCGTGGGTGAATACCTAGCTCAAAAAGGTGAAAAGTTACTGAGTGCGCTAGGCGCAAAAAATATATCTTCATCGGTCAGTGGTGCGCCATCAACCAATTTAATGGCTGGTGGTTGTCGGTTTGGCAATGATCCTCAAACATCAGTATTAAACAAAAACTGTCAAGCGCATGAAGTTGATAATCTCTATATAACAGATGGCTCATTCATGCCTACAGGTGGCAGTGTACCGTATACGTTTACCATTTATGCTAATGCATTTCGTGTAGCTGAGCATATAAAAGCACATTGGCATAGGATAGATAAACAGGCATAATTGCTTTATATACTAAATAAATTCCGGGTAACCATTATGATCCACAGCATGACAGCATTTTCTCGCCATGAAGTTAAAGGCGATTGGGGCAATGCAGTTTGGGAAATACGCTCAGTTAATCAACGCTTTTTAGAAACATATTTTCGTTTACCTGAGCAGTTTCGTGGCATAGAACCTGTACTTCGAGAGCGATTTCGTAAACAGTTAAATCGTGGAAAAGTAGAATGTAATTTGCGTTTTAATGCTAACGCGGCCAATAAAAGTGAACTTACACTGAATGAAAAGCTTGCTCTGCAATTATTGCAGCATGCTAATTGGATTAACGAGCAAACATTGAATAGCCAAATAAATCCATTTGAAGTGATGCGTTGGCCTGGCGTAATGGAAACCGAAGAATCTGATATGTCTGTAATACAATCAGAATTGCTCGCAGGTTTTGATATTGCTTTGAAAGACTTTATTAACGCCAGAGCTAGTGAAGGTGAAAACCTAACCGTGATGATTGAACAACGTCTTGACGCTATCACTCTTGAAGCTGAAAAAGTGCAAACTCAAATGCCAGAAATTATAGAATGGCAGCGTAATCGTATTATTGAAAAATTCACTGATGCAAAAATAGATTTAGACTCAGGCCGTGTAGAACAAGAATTAGTATTGCTTGCTCAAAAAATGGATGTTGCTGAAGAGCTAGACAGACTAAATAGTCATGTTAGTGAAACGAAAAAAATCCTCAAAAAAGGTGGTGCCCAAGGCCGACGTTTAGACTTTATGATGCAAGAGTTTAACCGCGAAGCAAACACCTTAGGTTCAAAGTCGATAAACACTGATGTAACCGCTAGCGCGGTAGAGTTAAAGGTGTTAATTGAACAAATGAGAGAACAGATTGCGAATATAGAGTAACTATTCTCTCTGTTTTAGGCGTAGGTTATTAAAGTATCCAAAAGAGTGATAGCTAAAAAGTATAATCAGATATTACAATCTGATCAGGCTACATACATCAAATGGGACTGCTCTCCAATTGAGTTTGAACAGTTCACAAAAAATGTGTCTTATGCGGCTTGACCAGAACAATGCTAAATTATCGTCTCAATCAGCAATAGTTCATATCACAACAAGGTAAAAAGTAAATTTGGCAAAAAAGCAAGGTTTTTGATTGTTAAGAGAAAATAATCCAGTTAAAGTAATTTCATTAAAAAACGATATAAAAGTGAGTAATTCTACAAGCTCGTTAGTTTTAGTAAATTTTAGCATCTGCTAAAGAGGAAATATAAGTGATAGATCTATTTTCATTATTTAGTAGTGGTATTGCATTTTTTGTCATAGCTGTTTCACCTGGACCTGCAAATATTTCTAATGCGACCATAGCAATGAGCAAAGGTAGAAGAACCAGTTTAATTTATGGTGCCGGCCTCTCTACTGGTCTAGTGTTTTGGGGAATTGTTGCCGCAAGTGGTATGGGAGCTATTCTTCAAAACTCTGTTTATCTACTAATGGCACTGAAAATTTTCGGTGGTTTATATCTATTAAGGCTTGCTTATCTTTCTGTTAAAGAAACTATGAAATCTAATTCAGCTAATATTAAGACGATTGATGAGAATATTTCAGGTAAGAGCTGGTTTTTGCGTGGTGTTGTTATGAATATTTCTAACCCCAAAACGGTAATTGCTTGGATGGCTGCACTTTCTGTTGGATTAGGGGCAAATGATGGAGTTCTTTCTCTTGTTTCTGGTTTGGTAATTTGCATGATTGTCGGGTTTGCTACAAATGCTATGTATTCAATTTGCTTCTCACATCGTGACGTTATGAACTGGTATCAGCGTGCAAGTAGGTGGATAAATGGTGTTACATCATTTATATTTTCTATTGCAGGCATTGGACTTCTGCGTTCAGCATTTAATCGTAGCTAAGTGAGTAATGAAAACTAACAAATCAATTATGGCAAGGGCGTAAAATGCATGGCTTGTGCTCCTTCGTCGTTGATTATAAACATGTATTTGAGGCGTTGGTAATTGAGAGAGTTGTGTATGAAAAGATGTGAATGGGCAAATTCTAACCCTCTAGAAATACAGCATCACGATGAAGAGTGGGGAGTTCCAGTTCATGATGATCGGATACTGTTTGAAATGCTGATCCTAGAAAGTGTCCAATCGGGATTAAGCTGGGCAACAATTCTCAAAAAGCGTGATGGTTATCTAAAGGCATTTGACAAATTTGAGGCTGAAAAAATAGCCAAGTACTCACCTAAGAAAATTGAGTCTCTACTAAATGATCCTGGAATTGTTAGAAACAAGCTTAAAATAAATGCAACTATAGAGAATGCAAAGAAGTTCCTGGAAATTCAGGAAGAATATGGTAGTTTTAACAAATATATATGGTCGTTTGTTGACGGAAAAACTATTCAAAATAAATGGAAATCGTTATCAGAAGTTCCTTCAAGTACCCCAGAATCGGAACAAATGAGTAAGGAACTTAAAAAGAAGGGTTTTAAGTTTGTTGGTCCAACTACCTGCTATGCATTTATGCAAGCAGTAGGTATGGTAAATGATCATACAGTTTCATGCTTTAGATATAAGGAGGTCAAAAAACTATATAGTCAGACATAACAATGGCGACGAGAGGGACTTACCTCCGCGGCGGCTCTTTTTGTGCTGGAATAGCACATAAAGCCCACCACTACGACATGCCCATATGTCTATGAAGCAAAGCCGATGAAAGCTAGTGCTTCAATGCACTCTACGACGCATCTATTTATAATTAAAATGACTATTGCCCAAGGTAAATAGGTTTCCTATGTTCAATCCAAGCATTTAATCCTTCCATCGTGTCTTTAGTCGATACTACTCGCGCGAATTGTTCCTTCTCTATTTCAAGCCCTTCACCAATAGTCGTGTTGATGCCTCGAGTCACTGCTGAAAGAATGCGTGCAGTGGCTATAGGAGAATGTTGTATAATACGATTAGCTAATTGGAGAGCTTTTTGAATTAATTCACAATGAGGTACAACTTGATTAACCAATCCCAGTTCATATGCGCGTTCGGCTGTAAATGTATTACCTGTTAAGAGCAATTCTAAAGCTCGTTTCTTTCCAGCTAGGCGTGGTAGGCGTTGAGTACCACCAAAAGTAGGGGGAATACCAATACTAATTTCGGGTTTAGCAAAAACTGCTTTATCACTAGCAATAGCTAAGTGTGCAGCTTCAGTGATTTCACACCCACCACCGAAAGCTATTCCATTTACCGCGATAATAATTGGTTTTGAAAAAGATTCTAACCTTGAGGTCATCTGTTGCCCTTTACACACAAAATCCTTAACTGCGATGTCAACCCCTTGCTTGATACTTTCTGTAAACTCGTGAATGTCCCCACCAGAGGAAAATGCTTTGTCTCCCGCACCAGTTAAAATGACAGCGCGAATTACTGGGTCGTCTTCTATTTTATCTAATATTTTCATCAGAAGGTCGTTGGTTGCATAGTTCAACGCGTTCAACTTTTTAGGACGATTCAATGTTAGCATCGCAACACCATTTTTTTTTTCGAATAAAATCAGATCTTTCATAATATAACTCCTAGAAACTATTAACTGCTGAGATATGATATATGTATAATAAAATTAGATACACTCACTATACGGTATACCTATTATGAGCAAGGAAAATATGAGTACTAAAGAACGTATAATTAATGCAGCTAATAAATTGTTCTACCTAACTGGGGTCAAGGGTACAAGCGTTGATGCAATTGCTGAAAAAGCTGGAATTACAAAACGTACTTTTTATTATCACTTTCAGAGTAAAGATGATTTAATCACGGAATACCTTAATTCTAGGGATCAACCAAATCTTCAAGCGTTTCAGAAATCTTTTACTGAACAGCAAGGTGAAATTACAGACAAAATACTAGCAGTTTTTTACGGTATTTCGAAAACTGTAAATCATCCAAAGTGGCGAGGATGTGGATTTCAAAGAACTGCCGGGGAATTAGCCAATAAGCCAGGTCATCCAGCCATAAAAGCGGCCTCTTCTCACAAAAAAAATATTGAGAATTGGTTAATGAAGGAATTTACTCTATATAAGCTTGCAAATGCGGAAATTACTGCACGTCAAGTTGCACTACTTTTAGAAGGAGCTTTGTCTATGATGTTGATACATCACGACACAAGGTACATAGAGGAGGCTGGCAATGCTGCCGCCCTTTTGGTTTCTTACGATTTTTCGAATACTTCACAACAAATTGGTCAAAAAGGAACGCCAAAAGCAGGCGCCCTTTTAGCCGAGTGTTGAGCTGCAGAATCACTAATTCAGTCAAAATGAATGATTTTTTGAACTTCTGGCTCACGCTATATTGTGTTAACTTGACATAGGTAACGCATTTAGTCCCTCTATTTTATAAGATAATTCATAAAAAACGAGTAATTCTACAAGCTCGTTATATTTAAAGCGAAAACAGCAAGATAGCTCTATGAACCGCTTAATACATTTAATTAAACCAGTGCCGTTAATATTTATATATGGAACGAGTGTCAGCTGTGTTTTCATTATTATGCCACCCAGTTTGAATTAAGGATTGTGCAGCAAAAGTTACCGCGCTTGAATGTTGTGTCTTTAAGCTCAAGCACATCTGCCTTTACGTTCCCAAAAGTTGTGTCTGGCTTATGTTTAATACCATCATAGAATGCTTGAATGATATCGTTTTTAAAATCAGCTGTTCGCGGGTGCGCTGAAACAATAGCTTCGCGCTCTTCATTAGAAAACTTTGAATACGTTAAACCTAGTACATCCATTTCTACGCCCTCGGTAACGAGGGATATCACTGGGTGCATATGGCATGGGATACCTGGTGTTGTGTGTAAAGCTATAGAAGTCCATACAGTATTGGCATCTTCTTCTGAAATGCCACGCTGCCTTAAAAAGTCACTCGCGGCATTGGCACCATCAACTTCAAACCGCTCAGTTTTACTACTGTGTTTGGGTATTAAACCTATGTCATGAAACATTGCACCTGTATAGAGCAACTCAGGATCATATTTTAAACCTAATTGCTTTCCTCTAATGGCGGCAAAGTAATACACTCGACTGGAATGATTAAAGAGTAATTCCGTTGAAGTATCGCGTACAAACTCAGTCACCTCTCTAGCGAGTTGACTGTCAGGAATGACAATACCAGTTAGATCTTGAATATTTTTTTGTGCTTGGCACATAGTTGATACTCCACATGTTGTGTTGATTTGTTAATTAGTATAAGTTCACAGCAAACATGTCTCAATAATACGTTTACGTTACTTTAAGACAAATTGACGTACTATTTAGCCAAGAAAAATTAAAGGTAAAATATAGATGACCGACAAGCTGTTAACTATTGCTATCGCTGTTCCCCCTCAAGCTCAGTCGCTTGATATTTCAGGGCCACTGGCGGCATTTCGAGAGGCTGATCGACAAATTAAGGGGCAGAGCCTTTATAACGTAAAAATTATATCTATTGTGAAGTCTAAAACGATTGATATTGATGGCATGACTATTTCGGCTCACGCTTCTATTTACGATGATGATTTTCCCATTGATATATTGCTTGTTGCTGGTACTCATGCCTATGAGCAGGCATTCGATATGGTTGATTTCCATCAGTGGTTGCGGCGTCGTATAACGACGCTTCGGCGTTATGGCTCGGTTTGCACTGGTGCTTTCTTTATCGGTGCGGCGGGTTTGCTCAATGGCAAGCAAGTGACGACACACTGGCAACAGGCTGCGGAACTTGCAAAACGTTACCCAGAAGCCGATGTTCTTGATGATGATGTTTATGTACAAGACGGGGCACTCTGTTCTTCTGCGGGCATGACCGCGGGCATTGATCTTTCATTAAAACTGATTGAAGATGATTATGGACGACAGCTTGCACTGAAAGTTGCTCGGCGACTCGTTGTCTTTCTACAAAGACCCGGTGGACAATCTCAGTTTAGCGCCCATCTTACTGCCCAAATTTCAGATAAAACAACTGTCCAGTCAGTTCAACAATGGATACTTGACAACCTTGACGTAGACCTATCTTTACCCGTTCTCGCTAATAAAGCAGCAATGAGTGTGCGTAATTTCAGCCGAGTATTTCGTGATGAGGCGGAAATTACGCCAGCTGATTTTGTTGAACTTGCTCGCATTGATGCTGCCAAGCGTTTGTTGGAATGTAGTGATACCGTGCTACAGCGTGTGGCCTCACATTGTGGGTTTACGAATGTTGATCATATGCGACGTGCTTTTATAAGGCGTGTTGGTATTAACCCTAGTGATTATCGCCGTCGTTTTTGTCGATCGATATAATTAAAAAATGATACATAAATTGTCTGTGATGGGAAAGATTATTTACCTCAAGTGACTTTCATTATGATGAAACAAGGCTAATTTGCTGATGTCCTACAGGCAATGACATGTGGCGAAGCTGAATAAACGTTAATAGCTATAATAAAAAGTACACACGATTTTACGGTTAGTTAAAAGGCTGAAAAATGTGTCCGCTGCAATAACAATGTATGCGAAAGCCGCCAATATAAAAACAAGAGGATAAGTTCAATTTAAAAATGATGATGAAAATAGACAGTCCCATGGGACAACGACAATATAGTAAGTGATTCGAGGCAATCGAATTAGTATTTGGCAACATTACCGTTAATAAAGGCATGAACAAGTTCACGTTACACGGTCAAGAAAAAGTAAACACTCAATGGCTTCAAAAGCACATTGTTAGTTCAAAACTCGCCATTGTTTAATGTTTATTGATAGAAAATTAAAATCATTAAAACGTAAATATTTTTGATTGTTAAAAGAAAATAATCCAGTTAAAGTATTTCTATTATTTAGTTTTTAATAAAAATGAGTAACGCTACAGGCTCGTTAACTAGCTTGGGTCTAGTAATATGATTTTAGTTTCAGATGTATTTGGTAAAACTCCTGCTTTAATAAAGTTAAGTGAAGAGCTAAACGCTAGAATTATTGTAGATCCTTATAATGGAGTGAATATGAACTTTAAAAATGAAGCTGAGGCATATTCATACTTTATGGAGTACGTAGGACTTGATGAGTATTTATCAAAACTATTAAAAATGATTGAGTCAATAGACTCAATTAGTACCTTAATCGGTTTTAGTATTGGAGCTTCTACAATTTGGAAGTTAGCTGAAAAATCATCAGTTAAAAATATAGAACGCGGGATTTGCTACTATGGTTCTCAAATTAGAAATTTTAAAGAAATAAATCCATCGTTTGAAGTGGAATTGATCTTTCCTAAGAAGGAATCTCATTTTGATGTTTTGGAATTACAATCTGAATTGTCTAGCAAACAGAATGTAAAAATTATTAAAGCACCTTACTTGCATGGCTTTATGAATTTATATTCTACTAATTACAGTCAGACAGGTTATGTTGAGCACTTGAATTGGTTACGCTTAAATGCCAGTTAACACACATGAACCTTTTGCCCGTCAATAGGCAATAGTGTTTTATTTGTAAGTGCGTAATTAGCCCCTCACACCAATATTAATCAAGCCTGTGCATAATTACTACTACATATTTACCTGAGGTAATTAATGATGAAAAAAACAGCAAAAAATACAACATTGGCAAAGTATCTTTGAACGCCCTTATAATATTCGCTAATCAGCACGTGTAACACAATTTCTGCCTTTTGATTTTCCAAGATATAATGCATTGTCTGCACTCAACACGATTGAGTCAGCAGATACTTTCTGCCCTGGTGGAATCGTTACAACACCTAGTGTTAACGTAACAAAAGCACTTGTTGCTGACTTTTCATGAATAATTTCCAAATGTTCTACCGCTAAACATAAGCGGTTGGCTATAAAGGCTGACTCTTCTATCGATGTATTGGGAAGAATAATAGCGAATTCTTCACCACCATAACGACAATTGGCATCAGTAATGCGTGCCGTGTTAGTACGAATACATTGAGCTACTTGTTTAAGGCAATCGTCACCTTTTTGATGGCCATAAAAATCGTTAAAAGGTTTGAAATGATCAATATCTGCAATAATAAGCGATAGTGGTTGCTTTTGGCGGTAATGTCTATTAAGTTCTTCTGCTAGTTTCATATCAAAGTATCGACGATTATATAACCCAGTTAATCCATCTTGATAAGTGAGTATCTCTAACTGTTTGTTTGCTTCAATTAAATCTTGAGCTTGAGTATTTAATGAGGCTGTTTTTTCAATAACTTGTTCTTCAAGAGTTAAAACAAATTGTTTTTGCCTGTTTATTTCTTTCTGTTGTATACGTGTTTTGAAATAAATAAAAATTAATACCGCCATTATAATAACTACTGTGTATAAAATATATGCTCCCCATGTTTTCCATGGTGGTGGTGATATATGTAAGTTAATTGATAGTAATTTCTTTCCCCATTTACCACTACTGTTGGTTGCTTTTACTAAGAATTTATATGTCCCACCATCTAAATTAGTGAAAGAAGCGACATTCCTATTACCTGTGTTAATCCAATTATCGTCATAGCCTTCTAACTTATAGGCATATAAGTTTTTATTTGGTGAAGTGAAATCTAAGACTGAGAATTCAAAAGAGAAAAAATAATCCAAGTAAGATAAATGAATATCCGTAACATAAGAATAAGGCGTTGCAAGTTTGACCGACTGCCCCATTTTATTAAAGCCAGTTAAAACAACATTGAACTCGTTATTATTTTTTTCTGTTGGTGCCGTGTCAAAAAACTCTATTCCTCTTTGGCTGCTGGTAAAGAGTATTCCATTTTTACCACTGACAAGACTATGAGGGTAATAGTTTATGCCAGATAAACCGTTATATTGGTCAAAATTCACCACATTGCCTGATATAGGATTTAATTGTGAAATACCTTTGTTGGTTGTTAACCATAAATCACCATTTTTATCATCGGCAATGGCACGTATTAATGACGTTGGTAAGCCATTTTTTCTATCAAAGTGCTTAAATGTTCTTGTGTCAGGTAAATAGAGGTTGAGGCCCTTTTGGGTTGCAATCCATATCTTACCATCTTTAGACTGGTGTATGTCTTGTACATTTTTTCCTAATAAACTATCGGTTTTATTTCTATCACTTTTAAAAGCAATAAACTGTTGTTTAGCTTCTACCCATAAGTTTAAACCATCGCCAGTACCAACCCATATGTTTTGCTCATTATCTTTAAAAATTTCTAGTACTTCAGGGTGTGATAACCTAAAAGAGTCATCAAAATGAATAAAAGACTTATTTAATGGGTTGTAACGGTAAATGCCATTTTTATATGTGCCAATTAAGAGGTTGCCGTGTTGATCAATATTAAGTGCGCGTAACTCTCTAAATTCTTCAGCATTAGGATCAGATTTTGGATATTTTAATAGCTCTATTTTTTTAGTAATTAAGTTGAACTTTCCTAATGCATTACCTTGTGCAATCCAAACATTATTTTGATTATCAGGGAGGATAATAGGCATTTCTAGTAACCTGTTCTTTTCATCATCATTAAAAATAGGAGAAGACAATTTTTCTAGTTTTTGTGATGAAACATGCCATTTATATAGTTCAGATGCTGACGTTACAATGAATATGTCACCTTTATTATCAACAGTTATTGCATTGGGAGCGGTCAATACTGCTCTATTAATTGATTTAAATTTACGGTGGGGCACTATTTTATATATACCGTGTGTTTCGCTAGTAACCCATATAGTTTTTGAACTGTCTTCAAAAACTATTCTTAGGCTATTATTATTAGTAAGATCAAGTCGTTCAATTTGGCCTTCTGTGTTTGATTTTCTAAATAAGCCCTTGCTAGAAACAATCCAAATATCACCCTTGTGATCTTCAATCATTGAGTTTACTTGCCCTAGAGATTGACCATCATTTTCTTTTAATTCTGTGAAATATCCTTCTGTTTTGTTAAAGCTAAATGGGCCTTTTTGTGTGCCCACATAGATTTCATTTTTGGTTGTTTTTAAAATGTTTCTTATTTCATTTGCCCCTGTAGGCGTGGGATTGTCAGGGGCAGGGAAAAAATGAGAAAAAGTGTTCTGTTTCTTATCATATAAATTTAAACCAAAACTAGTGGCAATCCAAAGACTGTCATTATTGTTATTTTCAATATCCCATATCCTATTATGTGATAAGCTTGATTCTACTCCCTCAACTTTTTGAATATGTTCGAATTTTTTCTCGTCGAGGTACTTATTTAAACCTTGATCATAAGTACCCAACCAAATTCCACCTTCTTGATCATGAAATAATGATTGTATTCTATTTGATGAGAGGGAGTTGCTTTGCTGAGGGTCATGGTTGAAATGCTTAAATATGCCTGTTTTGGGATTATAAAAATTAGCTCCGCCTCCCCAAGTGCCAATCCATATATTTCCATCGTGGTCCAGCATGAGGTTACCTGCATCATTATGCGATAAACCGTTTGTATTTATACTATCGTATTCAAACAGAGTAACCTTTTGACCATCATAACGCATGACCCCATTTTCAGCGGTGCCAAACCAAAGCATACCTTGATGATCTTGAATTATTGAATATATTTCAGAAGAGACAAAGCCATCTTCTTCCGTTAGCATTTCTACAGAATACTCATTAATAAGTGCTGACGAGTTATCATTGCTATAAGCGGGAATAACCAAGCTTATAATAAAGATGAACAGATAGGTACAGTGTTTAGTAAACAATAAATTATCCCATAAATGTAAAGCTATTATAGTTATAGAAGAGTGATTAAAATTGATATTTTAGTTTGTTTAACAAACCCTTGTTACTTCCGATTCTATCAAAGAGTGATGGAAGTATAAACTATATGTCTACTTTGTACCCTACTTTTGGTATTAATGGTAGCACGTTTAGTGAGTTATAGTGATTTAGCCATTTAATAGGCTTGAGAAAGGGCGCTAAGATGCACTTGAGTTATTGTTGATTTAAGTAAACAGCCCTCATTGTATTGATTTATGAGGGCTGTTGTTTGTATCTAATAATTTAGTACAAGTTAGCTGTTAAACAGACAGTTCTATACGGGGTTGTGCTTCTTTTTCACTATCAACTTTGGGAGCACAAAGCAGTAGTCTTGAAGAGTCAATATTACCATGCTTGATAATATAATCTTTCAATGCTTCTCCTCGTTTTTCACCAATTTCTTTCAATTGGTTTATTTTTTGGGTATCCGTTATTTTGTTACCTACTGCTAAATCAATATCTGCTGGAATGCTAATAGGGCAAATATTAATGCGAGTGTCCTCTTTGTCTTGCATCAGGGCAATAAAGGCTTTTAAATAATCTTGCTGGGCTTCATTAGGTTCTATTTGTTTTGTTTGGTAGAGTAAGTCATCAAACCGTAATTTTAAAGCAAATTCACCCACTGTCATGGCAGCAGAGACAATATTGGCATAGGGTACAAAAGTAGTCATTAGGTAGTCTTTAGTTGCCATCCAAATCGCTTTTTGAGTGATCAAGGAAACGATGCTACTCACACCAAAGTTTGGATCTGAAGTGGAGCCAGACAAGGGTACGTCAAGTTCAACATCACCATGGCTATCTTTTAGCATACCTAATGCCATATTAAAAGGTAATGCGCCTTGGTCAATTAATGCGCCTGCTTCATTGCTATCAGCTATCGCGGTTTCTAAACTACGTAAAAGAATAATTACGTTACCCTCAAGCTGTTCGCCCGTTAGGGTAACATCTATATCGGTATTGAGCTGACCACTTTTGAGTTCCATTTGCACAGCTCGTTTCATATAACGAGAAATAGGTGGTAACGAAAGCTCTTTCAAAAAGCCTTTTAGCTTATGTTTAGGTTGTTCTGAAAATGGTTCAGTAAAACCTTTAAAGTCAAAACGAGTGTATTTATCGCTGCGACCTGCTAATTCAAATGGTGTTTGCTGGTCTAGTTTGTCGGCAGCATTACTGATAGCGCCTAAGTACAAGGTATCGATAAATAATTTTTGAGGCTTAACAGGCTCAACACTGTTATCTATTAACGTTATTTGATTATCATTAATGAATGAAAATTCATTGAGTGAAATTATAAAATCAGATTTTTTCGCTTCAATGGTAGTGTTATCGTTTATTTCATTGTCGGTAGAAGCTACCGTATTCTCATTATCAGCTTTACTTTCAGCTGCCGTTACTGTTTCATCTGTTTCAGTAGGCGTTGTGGGTAAGGCGACTAAGTTGGCAAGCGCTCCATCTTTACTGATAATTACATTACTTTGTAAGCTATCTAAGAAAATTTTATCAATAGAGAGTTCTTTTTCGCTGACAAAAATATCACTGATGTTAAATTGTTTAAGAGTAACTAAAGCAGGGAGTTCTGACTCATCATTTTTTGAAGCAACAATATCATCCAGTATCAGATTTGCTATATTTATTTGTGGTTGGTCGGTAAAGCTTAAGCGAATATCCTTTAACGAGAACTGCTTAAATGTTGCTAGTTTGTGACTTGGTTTTTCATAGTAACTTGTGGCGTTATACAAGGCTAATTGGCTAGTACCGTTAAGTTCTGTGACTACACCTTGTTTGAGTGTGAGTATTAGATTATCTATGCTATTTTCTAACTTTTCAAGGTTAATAAATTGTTGTTGGTAGCCAACAATAAGATCAGTATTACTGAAATTAGTCTTAGTAATATTTAATTTTAATTGTTCTGGCTCTACGATTATTTCTTGTTTACTTGTTAAAGAGAGTAGGCCGCTAAGTTCAGATAAATCATTTACATAGTCTTGTATTTTATTCAGTGGGTAGTTAGCAAGTGATATTTCGCTTTCTACTACGCCTTGTCCTTGTTCAAAACTAGCGTTGGCTGTTATTGTCAATGCAGCATTATCTATTTCGCTTTGAAGGCTTAGCAGTGCTTTTTGTGATTTTAAATCGGCCAATACTTGGCTCACAACAAGCGCCTGAATGTCAATGTTATGCTGTTTATCCTCGTTGTTCACTTCAATGTTTATTTGATTTAAAGCTAATTGAGGTAAAACTAACTGATAGGGTAAAGAGGGTGTTTCAGTTTGAATTTCTTCTTGCTGGTTTTCCTTATTTTTGTTGTCCTCTTTATTTAAATCAATACCTGCAACAATTAGCTGTGTTGGTGTTTTGGTGATTTTAAGATAAGCATCGTTTAATTCAAATTTACTCACTTCTATTTTGTCGAACAACAAACGGTATAAGGTTAAACGAACAGTAAGTTTATTTACAGAAAAGACTTTTTCTTGTTGACCCTGTTGGTTTTTATATAAAGTTAAATCGTTAACTGTTAATTGGCTCAGAAAAGGGTTGTAGTAAATTCCAGTATCGTCTGAAAGTGTTAAACCTTGCTCAAGCACTAACGGCTTAATAAAATACTTACTAAGTGGTGATGAAATAGCCCAAATAATAAGGTAAATACTGATAAAAATAGCGGCAATAATTTTTATCAGTTTAAAACTAAAAAAAGAGGTCTTTTTATCAAGTGAAGAAGTGTTCATAGTATTAACTAATTGGTCCGTGCGTAGATAAGTTTATAAATAAGGGAGTTGAATAATAACAGATAATCCTTTATTTGCGTTGTTTTTAGCAAAAATTTCACCGTGGTGGGCATTAATTGCCTGTTTGGCTATAGCTAGACCTAAACCTGTGCCTCCAGTATTGCGGTCACGAGCAAGATTGACGCGATAAAATGGTGTAAAAAGTTGTGTTAAGGCTTGTTCAGGAACGCCATCTCCACAGTCACTGATAGTTAAAGTAACATTCTGTTTATCTGATGATAAAGTTACTTTAATGATACTTTGTGCGGGACCATATTTTACGGCATTGCTAAGTACATTGCTAATAGCGCTGGTGAGCAAGGTTTGATCGGCTATTATGATCACATCGTTTGGAATATTTTCTTCAATATGTATTGATTTTTTATCAGCCACAAATTGTTCATCATTAATAATATTCTTTACTAATGCACTGAGATTAACTTGTTCAGACTCTGTTATATGCAAGGTGTTTTCTAAGCGAGATAATGATAATACATTTTCAATCATACGTTCGAGACTATCAATTTCTCGTTGACATCGTTGCAGATATTGTTCTCGTGCGGCTGAGGTGGTAGATTCTTGTTGTGCTAATCCCACAGCCATTTGTAACCTTGTTAAAGGGGAGCGTAATTCATGGGAAACATCACCTAACAAGCGCCGTTGTGCACTTTGATTCTGTTGCAATTGCTCAGCCATCTCGTTAAAACTAGTGGCTAGTTGTCCTAATTCACCACTTAGCTGACTTACACCTCCCACACGCGTATCGAAATTGCCTTCCCCCAATTTAGTTGTCGCTTTTTTAATAAGGCGAACTGGTTTGCTAAATGAGTGTGCTAGCAGTAAACAAAGAAAAAAACTAATCAAGGTTGGTGTTAAAATACGAACCCAATATGGGAGTGATTGAACAAGTTGACCAAAATTTTTTTTATGTGATTTTCGTGAAATAAATAATTGGTAAAGTTGTTTATTAATCTTTATTTTAATCGGGCCGATAAGTTGTGTATGTGAAAAAACACTGGCAACTGGTTGGTCAAACTCTTTATCGTTAAGATAATTACTAACCACTTGATGAAGCTTTGGCGGTAGCGGATATAAGCTCGTAACCTTATCATTATTATTGGTGTTCTTTAGCCATATATTAAAAGGTATTCGTGAAAATTTAATTTTTTTTGTGGTAAATAATTCGTTAATACTATTAGCCTTAGCGTGCTTGATGCGTCGGGAAATTTTGTGTAATTGTTGCATTTCTTCGTATTTTGGTGCTTGAGTTATCACTTCATTAAGGGAGTCATTTGATAATTGCTCTGAAATAAATCGTGTACTGATTATAGAAGTGATCGCAATTAGCCAAAAGCAAACAAACAACTTGACCGTAAATGAAGACAGTAATGTTTTTATTTTCGAAGAAGAGTTGATAGAAGACAAATTAGTTGCTCTCGCCAGTTAAAAATAAATAACCTGCACCACGAACTGTTTTGATTTTTTCAACATCACAAAAGGGTAAAAATTTTCGACGAATATTGCCAATATGTACGTCAATACTTCGATCAAAAGGGCTTAGTTTTCGGCCTAATACTTGTTCTGAAATGGTTTCTTTAGAAATTATTTGACCATGATGCTCTAACAATAATGTTAAAATTTGGTATTCAGTTCCTGTTAATTCAATTGGGTTGTTATGGCAGTGAGCAGACCTAATAGCATGATTTAGTTCGACATTATTAACCAGTAAAGGTGTTTTATCTTTTTGTGAGCCTTGTTGTAATGCTTGTTGGTTCTGTTGGTTAACTAATTCAATACGACGTAATATTGCTTTAATACGGGCCAATAACTCCTGATGATGAAAAGGTTTTGCAAGGTAATCATCAGCACCTAATTCTAAACCGCGTACTTTGTCATTGTCATCACCTTTGGCTGTTAACATTAATACAGGTGTTTTATGTTGGCTTCCCAGTGCTTTTAATACTTCAAAGCCATTAAGTTTCGGCATCATAACATCAAGTAAAATGAGATCAAATTGATTACTATAAGCTTGTTCTAGCCCTGATTGGCCATCAAAACAGCAATGAACTATAAAGTCTTGTTGCGCCAAATAGTCAACTAAAAGCTCTGCTAATTCATGATCGTCATCAATAAGTAATATTTGTTTTTTATTCAAGAGAAGTGTTTACCTTATAGCTAATTATTACTTATATATTTTAACCCATTTAACATTTATTTATGATCTAATGTTGCAACCTTTACTTAATCTTTACATTGGCTTTGCGTTTCTTTGCATTGAGTTATTTATACTTGGTTTTGTGAAATTAACACAAATCCTAGGAGTTAACGATGAATATTATTAAACCTGTAAAATCTATTATTTCAATCTCAGCAGTGTGTGCGGCTATTGCATTTTCAAGTATGTCTGGTGCTTACGCAGCAGGCAATGATTTTGGCTTTGATGGACAAAAACATCACCAAAGCGGTAAACACATGATGAAACGAATGACCAAAGTACTTTCGTTATCAGAGGCGCAGCAAATACAGATAAAAGCGTTAAAAACTCAAGCTAAAGAGCAACACGAACTACAGCGCGAGTCTATGAAGAAGTTTAAAGATGAAGAAAAATTGTTACTTCGAGCCGAGTCATTTGATGAACAAGCCTATATTGCTTTACATGTATCTTATCAAGATATGTTTACTCAGGTGGCATTAACACGTGCAAAAACCAAGCATGCAATATTTAACGTGTTAACAACTGAGCAGCAGGAAAAATGGTTGGCTAAAATGGATAAACGTAAGAAGAACAATAAGAAAGGTAAAAGAGATTAGCTCTGTAAGCTAAAAGCAAATACTTTAGACATCTGGCTTTCTACTGGCTTATTATCAACTTTAGCTGGTAGAAAGCGCCATTTTTTAATAGCCGATCGAATTGAACTTTTAAAGTAGTTGATGTGGTTTTGTGGATCAAACTGAATGTTTTTTATTTTCCCATTAATATCTATGGTGAAATCCACCTTTACTTCAATTTCAATACCTTTGCGTTTGGCAGCACTTGGATACACTGGGTCAACAGATTTTAGCTGTTCTGCATTTTGCCAAACAGCTTTAATCGATGTTTTTTCGGTTTCTTTAAGAGGGGGGGGGGTGGGGAAAATATTATTGTTGTTTTTAACCGCTTGATTGTTACTAACATGATTAAGCTTTACTGCTTTACTTTCAAAAGGTTTAGCATTCTGTTGACTAGTATTTGATGCTGATGAAACAGCTAATTGTACAAGTTCTTGCTGATAAGGGTTATTTAAATTAGTGCGTTCAAACGCTTTTTCAACCATTAAAGAGTCACTAGCAACCTTGTTTTCAACATGCCGTTTACTCTTCGTTGGAACTTTAGAAGTTAAGTTGTCTAATTTGGTTGTAAATTGTTTATCTGTGATGGTATCTGTTTGTGACTTCGGTTGCGTTTGAGCTGGTTTGCTAGTTGAAGCAAGCGACTGTTTATTTACTGGTTGGTTTTCCGTTTCTTTAAGGGTTGGTGCTTGCGTTTGCTGTATATGGTTTTGTAAGGGCTGTTCAATTGGTGCTAACAATTGTTGTGCGATACTTTTAGCTGCCGTACCTTCATTAACCATGTTAATGCTGTCTTGTTCTTTAACTGCATGACTTTCAATTGAGTTTGATATTTCTCTATTATTTTTTGTGTGATTACTTTTAATTTGGCTAAATTGTTTCCATGGGTTTTCGTTGTACCAAATATCAAGCAAAGGCATGGTTAGTAGTTGCTTGCTTGAAAGCAATAGAACAGAAAAAATAATTGTCGCGCTGGCAAACCATTTACTGATGTTATTACTTGGTGCGCAATGATGATCAACCAAGCGAATCACACGTTGTTTTAAATCACCACCTGATGCGGCCATTGCCATATTGGGTATTGTATGATTATGCGTTTTTGTACATAAAGAGGCTGTGTCAGCCAATGTATGGGCGTAAGCAATTGCATTTCCGCAATGTTGTACAGCAATATCATCACTGCAGTATTCGCGCTCGTTACGCATTTGTTTAGAAACCCATAATACAGCAGGATGGAAAAACAATAATATTTCAACGAGTGTTTGTAAAAAGTTGACCAAATAATCATGTCGACGAATATGGGCAAGCTCATGCAAAATTAGCATTTCAAGCTGTGCGTTATTTAAGCCTGTGATCATGGTGGCAGGCAATAAAACGACAGGTTTAAGCCAGCCAATAGCCATGGGCACTTCAACTTTTAATGAAATTAATAAGCGAGGCGTTACGTTTAAACTAATTTGTTTAACCAACTCATCAAAACGCGACTTTAGCTCATCATTTGGCGCAACAGTGCCCTGTTTAGGTAGTTTATTAACCGTTGATATTTCTATTAATAATTTACTGGCTAACAAGGTAATAGTGGCTAACCATAAAACAGAAAGGTAGGGCAGTAACAGCGGCAGTGTCTCGGTGAGCTCTCTATATGTAAATAGAGCATCAGGCTGCTTTAGCTCTTGTATGAATTCATTTAGCGCTAAAGAACTTGCCAGTGTATTAACTGAGGTAACCTCAGTTTGATAAATAATAATAAAGGTAATAATGGGTAATAGTAAGTTTACCAACATAGCTAGTGCTGATAAAGCATAACGTAATTGAGGCTTGTTATTGTTGAAAATAAGTAATGCAGATTTTAATACGATAGCCACGAGCAAACCTTGCCACAAAAAATGCAATAAAGTGAGCGCTAAACTGGTTAAAATGGGGCTACTGAAAAAATTTTCTAGCATATTATTTTTTAATATTTATCTCTTAGGTTTCTTTTTCTAGTGAATTTAGTAGCTGACGAATATCATTAATTTCTTGGGCTGAAGTTGAATCATCAATAGCTCGCATGACTAACTTTGAGGTAGAACCACCAAATGCTTTACTAATAAGATCTTTAATTAAAGAAGATTGTGTATGTGTTTCACTATTCGCGGCGGCATAGACATGAGCACGATTGGTTTCGTCACGAATTACCAATGATTTTTCATGCATTATTTGAAGTATTTTTAATACAGTAGTGTAACCAGTTGTATGTGTTGCGCTAACTACTTCGTGTATTTGTTTAACGGTAGCTGGACCCATCTGCCAAAGAATATTGAGTAAAGATAACTCTGCTTCTGTAGGCTTTACTACGGATTTATCAAGTGCCATGTTTCTTCCCGAATAATAAATTTGTAAAGTTTAATTATATGCTACGAACTCAGTCGTAACACTTGTTTGCTTATATCCTATCCTTTGTTGAATTAATGAGCAACTAATTTATGTGTCATTTGTGTTGATCAAACTCGCATAATTTTCGCCTAATCTTGTTACTGTTTCTGGTGCAGCATCAGGTGCAAAATCAATCATGTTAGGCGCAAAAGCACACACAACAGTTGACCCTAGTTTAAAGCGCCCCATTTCGTCACCTTTTTCAAAATGAACAGCGTCAATACCTGTTGCAGGATATTGCCATCTGAAAATATCTTTACCTGCAGGAGGAGTGATGGTGCCGGCCCAAGTTGTTTCAATACTCGCCACAATGGTTGCACCCACAAGCACCATGGCTAATGGGCCATGCGTTGTATCAAATATGGTAACTATGCGTTCATTACGGGCAAATAAATTAGGTACATTATTAGCGGTGAGCGGGTTAACCGAAAATAATTCGCCAGGTACGTAAATCATTTCACGCAAGGTTGCAGCCATAGGCATATGGATTCTATGATAATCTTTTGGTGCCAGATAAATACAAGAAAATTTACCCTCTTGAAAAGGCGCTGCTGTTCTTACGTCTCCTCCTAATAAAGAGGTTAGGCTGTAGTTAAATCCTTTTGCTTGAAT
This sequence comes from uncultured Colwellia sp., assembly GCA_965305135.1. Classification (GTDB taxonomy): domain Bacteria; phylum Pseudomonadota; class Gammaproteobacteria; order Enterobacterales; family Alteromonadaceae; genus Colwellia. Next base: position 211,173 of record CBDLPA010000003.1, on the reverse strand, counting down.
TAATTTTCCTTCAACAATGTCGCCTTGCTGTGAAATTGCACCATCGACGGGGTAACATAACGTATTAATATCAGCATTAATTGTGCGTGCGCCTTCTTCTAATTCGCGGGTGAAAAAGTCATTAAAAGTGGCAAAATCACTTGCATTTTTTAGTTTAGCTTCAGCCATATTGATCTTATATGTTTTGATAAATATATTAATTAGCTTTGTGGTAAACCAACCCATTTTTGCAGCAGCTAATTTCCCTACTAAACGAGAAATTGCATGTTTGGGCATAATATACTGTAAGGTGATTTTAATTCTGTCATTAAAATTATTGGTTGAAGGTTTGCTCTGAGACGACACGTTTTTTCCTTTATGTATTCTAAATTATTTATAAAATGAGTTAATTCATCACTAATCATTAAATCGTGATGTGAGTTTGTTTTCACCTAAACTACCTAAAATTCGCTGGAAGCTAGCTAGGCGCTTAGGGTGAATATCTTGATCAGAAGCAGCAATTAATGCGCAGCCAGGATCGTTTTGGTGCTTACAATCTCTAAATTTACATAAGCCTTGAAATTGTTCAAATTCTTTGAAGCCATTAAACACTTGCTCAGGGGTTAAATGCCATAAACCAAATTCTCGAATACCAGGTGAATCAATTAAGTCGCCGCCGTCTTCAAAATGATACAAACGTGCGACTGTTGTTGTATGTTGACCTAAACCAGAGTTTTGTGAAACTTCTTGAGTGATGACACCTAATTCGGGCATAAGCGCATTAACTAAGGTTGATTTACCTACCCCTGATTGGCCAACAAAAATGCTTACATGTTGGCTTAATTGTGTTTTTATGTCGTTAATACCTTCATTAGTTTGACTACTGCCATACAGTACTTGATAACCAATCGTTCGATATATTTGTAATTGTTGTTCAATATCAGTTTGTTCTTTCTGACTTAGCTCGCCCAGCAAATCAATTTTGTTTAATACAATGACTGGGGTGATGCCAGTTTGTTCTGCGGCAACTAGGTAACGATCGATAATATCGCTATTGAATGCGGGTAATAGTGATGAAACAATTAAAATTTGGCTAATATTTGCCGCAATGGGTTTTACGCCGTCGTAAACATCAGGACGACTTAAGACTGATTCACGATCATGCACAGCTTCAATAATGCCACGAATACTGTGTTCAGTTTCTTTACCTAAACGCCATAGCACTTTGTCTCCGCACACTAAAGAAGTTATTGAGCGGCGTAGGTTGCAGCGATATATAGTGCCATCGTTACTTTCTACATCAGCATGTTGGCCAAATCGACTAATTACAGTACCTTGTTCAGTTGCACCAAGCTCGTCATCTTGCCACTGTATTTTCTCAAGATCTGAGCCTGCTTTTGGCCGTAATTTTTTGTCGTGATTGGCTTTAATGCGCCGTTGCTGGCCTTTAGTCAGTTTTTTCTTAGACACAAGTGTTGATCATTTTGTTTAATCCTAGTGAGTTGTCGGCTATTATACTGACATTTACCAGCTATTGCTTGTGCAATTTTAAGGGATATTTATGACATGTAACAAAACCAATTTAATTTGGCTTGATTTAGAGATGACAGGCTTAGAGCCTGAGACGGACGTTGTCTTAGAAATAGCCACTATTGTGACAGATAGTCAGCTAAATATTTTAGCAGAAGGTCCTGTTTTTGCTATTGCCCAACCAGACGATGTTTTAGACAATATGAGTGAATGGTGTATTGAACACCATGGTAATTCAGGGTTAACGCAACGTTGTCGCGAAAGTAAAATAGATATTGCAGAAGCTACCGCTAAAACTATCGAATTTGTTCAGCAATATGTTCCCCAAGGCGTGTCACCTATGTGTGGTAATAGTATTGGGCAAGACAGACGTTTTATAAATAAATACATGCCTGATTTTGAAGATTATTTTCATTATCGTAACTTAGATGTAAGTACAGTAAAAGAATTAGCTCGCCGTTGGAAACCAGAAGTATTAGATAAAGTTGTTAAAACAGGCGCACATTTAGCGTTAGACGATATACGTGAATCTATTGCAGAGTTAAAGGTTTATCAAGAGCACTTTTTTAGATTATAACTGTAAACATTAATGCTCAAGCGATGTTATTCCTCGCTACACTTTAAAAACGACAGCCTATACCACATTATCCCTTATTGATGGGCTGTATAAAAATATGAGCCTAGTTGTTAAATAGCCTGAGTTCGATTTAAGATATAGTTAATCTGTTGAAAAATAAATAGTAAAATTTTCGTTCACTTTTAGGTTGATAGTTTTACTTAATTCAAGGCAAATTTACGCGTCAATAGCTGGCCTATTGCAAGTGAATTTAACGCCGAAGTTAGTAAAAATAGCTGCTAGAAGAACATTTATTAAGCCGAGTTCAGGTTAAATAGTGTTAATGTACTCATAACCTTTTTGTTATCTGGCTATTATTTTTCTTATGCTTTGGTATAAACTAAGCGTATTAAGGAATTTAGAGTAAAAACAATAACTATGAGCGATATTGACGAGTTTTCTGACCTGACCAAAGATAATATGGCACCTATTCAACCTAAACAAACACAGAAATTAAAACCGTTATATCGACAATTTACCTCTTTGTTAATGGCCTTGTTTTTGACGATAGTGGTTGCGGTAGGGCTAGGTTATTCATTATTTTATCAGAATAATATTCAGAAATACGCATTAGAAGCTAATCAACTAATTCCTTTAACACAAGAATTAAAACAGATTAAAGCATTGCAAAAAGCGGATGAGCTCGTTAGTAATTTATTGGCTGCTGCCAATGCAGAAAATTTTGTTGAATTACATAAAACATTAACTACGCTCAATAGCCAGTTACTAGAACATAAAACTCGTGCCAATGTAGTAACTTTTCAACAATGGTTGAATGAATATAGACTTGCCGAAGATACTGTCTCACGTCTGCAAGATAGCTACACGCGTAATCAACAGTTAAAACAAAGTAGCATTATTCAGTTGCAGTTAATGATACTTTCCATACAGCCAGTGATTAATAAACAGCGTGCTCAACAAAAAACCTATTATGAACAATTACAGGCTGAAAAAGTAAAAAACAAGGTGACTTATCGTAGTGCAAGCGCTTATGCACAAGCAGTTCAGCATTTAAATCATCTACAACAGTTAAAATCTTTGTTCCTTGATGTGTTATTAGGTTTCGAACAACTAAATAGACATACTCCTATGGTACGTTTTGAGTATTTACGCACAAAGGTAGAAGAACTTTTTGCACTGCATCAGCAGGCGAGAGTTAACGACCAAAACAAAGTCATGCTTGATGTTAACCAGCAACTTAACGCTTTTGAAAAAATAGTTTTAACAGAGCAAAATGCTTTGGCTAAATGGCAGGGATATATTCGTTTAGCTGAAAATTATCGGTTAGATTTAACGGAGCAACAACAAAAAATAAAACAACTACTCGCGACCCCTCACGAATATCCGCGGATAAATAGTAAAAGTATTATTAGTACTTTTCTTAGCAAGTTTGATCTTTATTTATCGACTCAGAGCATTATTATCATTTTAACTGCAATGATAAGCTTTTCATTATACTTCTTTTTCTTTTTATTGTGGCAATTACGAAGTCAAATTAAGTTATCTATTCAACATAGCGTCGATATTATTAAAGAGACATTTAACAAACCAACAGTAAATGTAGTGGCTAATTGTATGGAAACACAAGAAATAATTCAGCTTGTGAAAAACACAGTAAAACCGTTGCATAGCGAACTTGAATTTCAATCACTGACTACACAATACCAATCTTTGCAGCAACGCTTATCAGAGCAAATTGAAAAAACGAAAGGTTTAATTCAACACAATGAGCAATATGAACTCGAAATAAAAGCTAAAGAACAAAAAAAACTTGAGGATGAGTTACGTCATTATAGCTTGATAGAAACGTCGCTACTCAGAATAATACAGCAGCATCAATTAGCTTGTATTAGCCCTAAATTATTAACAAAAGATCAGGGCTTGGGTACATCAATCCAATTAAGTTTGTTGTATCGACAGTTAACACAGTTTGACTTATTGTTAGCACTACAGTCAGATAAATTACGACTAGTGCTTTGTGATACTAACTTGATTGCTGAACTATATGCCGTTTTATTTAATGAACAACGAGAAGAACCTGTATCTAATCAATTATTTATTCGTTGTGATGAACAACTACTCAGTGAAGTAGAAATAGATCTATATTTATTCCAACAGCTAATTGGTTCGTTTATTGATATTGCTATTGCAGACTGCCCCGATACCCAATTACACTTGCAAGTACAACTACAAGATAAAAGTGTAGGACAACAATTAGTCCACTTTTCAGCTAAAGTTAAAACTAAATCGCAGAATGCATTACCTGCTTTAGTGACAGAATTACTGAGATCGCAATTAACTCAAATTACAGCGTCTCTCCCAGTAGAAGTTTTTTCATTGCTATTGGCTAAGCAACACGGAGATAATGTTACAGCTCAACTTGTTGATGATGGTTACCATCTTAGTTTTGAATTACCGTTAGCAACAACAACAGTCAATGATGCGGATGAAATATCACTGAATAATAGTAAAATAGTGTTATTGGCAAATAATGACATTTTGACTGAAATAATTGAAAACACTGTATTGCTTGCAAAAGGAAAATTTGAACGTTTAGCTGTTATTGAAAGTATTGAGCATTATATTAATGCAACATACCTCAGTAACCATAAGCTTGATGTTTTAGTGGTTTCTAGTGATATGGCGTTTAACCATCTTGATTATATCCATGAGAAAATTTTTACATTACCTCATGCTATGCAACCTAAGTTAATGGTACTTCAATCAAAAGAATTGAGTTATGAACGCTTCGGTTTCTATGAGCAAGCAGAACAAATTTTTTGTAAGGACACTTTCATAGAAAATCTTGTTAAATTAGTCAAAAGTAGTAAAAGAGATAATCAACTATTTAGTTGTGAGCCTTTTATTGAAAATCAAAACATTTCAATTCAATTACCGATACTTCTTGGCGTTCGATCACCACAATACTATCAAAATTTGCAGCGAATATTACAATGGCTAGGTTTACAGGTGCAGGTAGTTACTCATGAAACATTACAGAAAACACGTTGGAAAACAGGGCAATTTGGCATATTGATTACAGAGTTTATTGAAACAGCTTTTGTTGAAATGACCAATACCCCCTCCATTAATATTGGCGTTTTTAGTCTCACCGATAGCAAGTTTAATGTTAGTAATCGCAGTAACATTAATACATGGTACAAAGGGAAGCTCACTAAAGAAAGTACATTAACTGAGTTAATTAATGCCTTATCTCCTTGGATCAGGCTTAAAAGCAACTTAAAGAGCAAGTCTGAACAAGTATTAAAGACAGCGTTACCTCTTTCTCGCCCTAAAAATGATCGTTCACATAATACAGGGCTTCCAGACATAGCCAATGAACTTTTTATTACACAAGTTGCTGATGTTTATAGTCAAAATAAAAATAAAAATAAAATGACTTTTGACTTTTCACGCTATTTGTTCAATCAAGGATCGGCAGAATTAGCATTCTTTATGCTTGATGATTACACGCAAGATAATCATCAACAACTGAATACATTAATTGAAGCGATCAAGGGAAAGAATATAGCGACAGCCAAATTGTCTATAGCAACGTTGGTGCTAAATGCCAATATACTCGCTGCCCCAAGGTTGCAAATATTATGTAATCAATGGACAAAGCTTTTAAGTGGCAGTGAAATTCCCAGCAGTTTAGATAATATTAACGCTTTAATTAAAGAGACACGTTTTGCATTGAATGATATTGATACCTATGCTGAGGCTATTTAGGCCAATTCAACGTAAAATCATTAGGCGTCTCTGGGGAGTCCTTTTTCAACTGAGCGAATTAATCGAGCATTGAGCCTTTTGTTGGTATCGTTATCTATTTTAGTTATTGAACCAGTGTTATTAGATTTTTTCATTTGTTGCTGTTCAATAGCCCAGCGAATATGCTCAGCAACTAATGTTGAGGCATTACTTAATTTCTCCTCCAATGTCTTAATAATCTCTTTATCCCATGGTGCATTTCCTAAGGCAACGGCAATATTTCGTTGCCAACTTTGAAAGCCTATTCTACGTATAGGAGATCCTTCCAAAGTAGCTAAAAAATAGGGTTCATCCCAAGCAAAAAGCGTTAGCAGCGTTATTTCATCTAGTTGGTGTCGAGCTTGAAAATCATTTTCTAAACTGAGTTTGGCGTATTTATTCCATGGACAAATTAGCTGGCAATCATCACAACCATAAATTCTATTGCCCATTAAGGGTCTTAATTCAAGTGGAATAGGATCGGGTGATTCAATAGTAAAGTAAGAAATACAACGTCTTGCATCAACAACATAAGGTTCAACAATAGCTTGTGTAGGACATATTTTAATACAAGCAACACAATGTCCGCAGCCATTGATTTTTGTCTTGTGGGTGTCTGTAGCATCTGTTGTTTTTAATGAATCACTTTTTTCAGGCTGAATAGTCGTTACAGGTAAAGGGATATCAATTAATAGTTCACCAATAAAAAACCAAGAACCAGCTTCTTTGTTTAGCAATAAACTGTGTTTTCCTACCCAACCTAAACCTGCTTTTTCGGCTAAAGGACGTTCTAATATTGGTGCTGAGTCAACAAAAGGGCGGAAGTTGAAGTTTTCACAGTATTGAGTAATCAACTTGCCTAATTGTTGAAGTCGTTTACGCATTAATTTGTGGTAATCTCGACCTAATGCGTAGCGACTTATATAGGCATGGTCTTTGGCTTTTAAAATACGCGCGCATTTTGCTTTGGTAGGTAGATAATCTAATCTGACACTTATCGCTCTAACCGTGCCAGGGGCCAATTCGGCAGGACGGGCTCGCATTAATCCGTGCCGAGCCATATAATCCATATTGCCATGGTAATTATTTGCTATCCACTTTTCTAGCGCTTGTTCATGCTTAGAGAGATCAATATCGGTAATACCTAGTTGAGAAAAACCTAATTCTTTTCCCCAACACTTGATTTTTTCAACCAATTCAGGATAGTTAATAGTAGGGTTATTAGGTGTGGTGTTTGTCATTTTTAAGTGAAATAACCAGTATATAGAGTAAATAAAGAAGACTAAATTAGTCGAAACATAATTAATCGACACATAATCAACAGGGCGTAAATTTTGATGAGTTTATCACAACAAGCTAACACAAAACATAGTTGGTACAGCGCTTATAGCGCGAAACAAGTGCTAGATAATGAAAGCATTGTGGCTAAAAGTCAAAAGCTACCAATGTTTGAATTAATGACTCGAGCTGGAAATGCCGCGTTTCAGGTTTTGTGTCAACGTTGGCCTACGGCAAACAGTGTTTTAGTTTTATCGGGCAAAGGCAATAATGGCGGGGATGGATTTGTTTTGGCACGTTTAGCACATTTAGCAAATATGAATGTTAGCGTGCTAATAACCTGCGAGCCTGAATATATTAAAGGTGACGCGTTAACCGCATATCAAGCCATGCTCGACGCAGGGGTTAAACAGGTTTCTACTCAAAACTTAGTTGCAGCAGTTAGTAATTTTTCTGGTGATATTATTGTTGATGCACTTTTTGGAATTGGTTTTTATGGCGCGTTAAATGAACCAATGCAGCAATTAGTTGCTACTATAAATGCTAAGAATGCGATGGTATTAAGTATCGATATTCCCTCAGGCTTATGTGCAACAACGGGGTTTGTTCATGGAGATAATGCGGTTATTGCCGATGTAACCGTTACCTTTATTGTTTACAAACAAGGTTTACTTACAGGGCAAGCAGCTAACTTTGTTGGTGAGCTATTGCTAGCTGACATTGATTTAGGCATCGCGTTTACGGAAGCTGTGACGAGTGCTGTGGAGTATCTCGTTAGTAATCCCTTATGTAATGAGATTAAGCCATTAAAAAAACGAGTGAATACTAGCCATAAAGGAATGATAGGAGAAGTGTTAGCGATTGGCGGTGGTCAGGGAATGCCTGGTGCTATTCGTTTAGCGAGTGAAGCCATGTTAAGGTGTGGTGCAGGGCTAGTTGGCGTCTGTTGTCATAAGAATAACCAAGTGATGGTGTTTAATGGTCGCCCTGAACTAATGTTAGCACCTGCCACAGCAAAACTTTTGGTTAACTCAATGGCAATGAAAAAAGCCAAAGTTATATTACTTGGACCAGGTTTAGGACAAACAGCTTGGGCCAAAACATTGTTTGACTTGATTATAGCCGACATAGTTAATTCTAAGGTAATAGATAATAAAGAAAAACGTTTGGTGATAGATGCTGACGCTTTAACATTTTTAGCTCAAACTAAAAGTTATTGCGAACATTGGGTTTTAACACCACACCCAAAAGAAGCAGCGCGTTTATTGGGGTGTGATGTAGCAAGTATAGAAGCTGATCGTTTTAGCGCAGTACAAAGTATTGTTAAACAATATGGAGGCATTTGTATTTTAAAAGGGGCGGGAACTTTAATCTCAGATGGAAATCAAATAATGATCAACAGCACAGGCAATGCAGGTATGGCTTCAGGCGGTATGGGTGATGTACTCGCTGGTATTGTGGCAGCATTTACATTACAAGCGAATGATTATTTTATGGCTGCTTGTTCTGCTGTCTATATTCATGGCGCTGCAGGTGATATTATTGCGAATAAGTATGGTCAATGTGGCATGTTAGCGAGTGATTTTTTTACGCCACTACGCACATTAGTTAATGCAACTTAACTCATTTTAATTTTTTAAAATGATAAGATTTTTGAGAACAAATGAAACAGTTAGAATATATATTAGCCGATGAAGCAGCCACTGTTATCATGGGTGAAAGCATAGCGAAAGCGGTGCTTGAGCAATATGAACAACAGCAGAATCAGCAATCATTAGTTGTTTTTTTAAATGGTGATTTAGGAGCAGGAAAGACAACGCTAACCCGAGGCTTTGTTAGAGGTATGGGGCATCAAGGGAATGTGAAAAGCCCTACTTATACTTTAGTTGAACCTTACGAGTTACCACCTTGGCAAGTTTATCATTTTGATCTGTATCGTTTGAGTGATCCTGAAGAATTAGAGTATATGGGCATTCGTGATTATTTTGCAGATCACTGTTGTTGTTTTATTGAATGGCCAGAAAAAGGCGCTGGGGTCTTGGCTAATGCCGATATAATCATTAATATAGTTTATCAAGACGAACAAAGGTTAATTGACTTACAAGCGTATTCAAGTCGGGGAGACAATGTTTTACGACAATTATCTTCCTAACGTTTGGGGTTGTTGTTCTGATTTGTTATGTGGATATTGTTTAGAAAATATTGAGTTTAGAGAATATTAAGTTTAGAAAATATTAACACAATTTAAGGTTTATTATGCGTTTGTTATCTTACATTATATCTACTTTGCTTTGGTTGTCCTTAACCGCAGCATTGTTGACTGTAAGTAATGCAGCAGCAAGCGCAAATAGCATTAATGGTATTCGTGTTTGGCCTGCGCCTGAAAATACACGTATCGTTTTTGACCTTAAATCGAAGCCAGATTATAAATATTTTACCTTAAAAAATCCTAATCGTTTAGTGATTGATTTTAAAAATACCAACAATACCGCCAGTTTAAAAGCGTTAGCTAACAATGATCCTCGTATTAAACTCTTTCGTACTAGCACGTCAAAATCAAAAGCAGATACGCGACTAGTGATAGAGTTGGCTAAAGCTTACCCTATTACCGTATTCCCTCTAGCGCCTGCGGGACAATATGGTGATCGTCTGGTTATTGATTTATATGACAAGGAAAAAAAAGACGACAGTATCATTAAAACACTACCTAATGAAAAGCGCGATATTATTATTGCTATTGTTGCAGGTCATGGTGGTGAAGATCCTGGCTCTATTGGTGCTAAAGGTTCTTATGAAAAACGAGTTACCTTATTCATTGCAAAGAAACTTGCCAAATTAATTGACCAACGTGCTGGATTTAAAGCCGTAATGATTCGAACGGGCGATTATTACGTCACACATAGCCGTAAAACAGAATTAGCAAGAAAAAATAAAGCAGATTTATTAATTTCAATTCATGCCGATGCTTTTGTTTCGCCTAAACCTCACGGTGCTTCTGTATTAGTGCAGTCGTCTAGGCGAGCAAACTCTGAATTTACCCGTTGGATTGAGAATAGACAAGATGAATCTGAATTGCTTGGAGGGGCGGGTGAAACTATTAAAAAAACAAAAGATAAAAATCTAGCATTTACACTCGCAGATATGAAAAAAGAGTATACAATGGCAAGCAGTTATGAGTTCGCTTTGCATGTAATTAAAGAGCTAAAACAAGTGACTAAGCTTCATAAAAAAGAGCCTGAAGGCCTTAGTTTAGCTGTGTTAAAATCATCAGATATTCCTTCAGTGCTTATTGAAACTGGATTTATTTCTAATCCTGCAGAAGAGAAAAAACTTAATAATAAACATCACCAACAAAAATTGGCCAACGCTATTTTTAAAGCAGTTAATAGTTTTTTCATAGAAAACTCGCCTAAAGGTACTTTGTTAGCCGCTACTGAAATGAAAAAACATAAAGTTAGAAGTGGTGAATCTTTATCTGTACTGGCACAACGTTATAAAATATCTGTAAATACGATAAAATCTGTCAACAATTTGAAGTCGAATGTTTTACGCATTGGTCAAACGTTAAAAATTCCTCGTGAAGGCTAACACCTTTTTAATAAGCAAAAGCAATCATTAATAAGAAAAACTATGTCAATAGCAATACTTCCAGCCCGTTTAGCAAACCAAATAGCTGCGGGTGAAGTGGTAGAAAGACCTGCTTCAGTTATTAAAGAACTTGTTGAGAATAGTTTAGATGCTGGCGCAACTATAATAAATATTGAGGTTGATAAGGGTGGTGTTAAGCGTATCCGTATTAATGACAACGGTGTTGGTATTGCTAAAGAAGAACTCACACTTGCATTAAGCCGTCATGCAACCAGCAAAATAAAAGACTTAAAAGATTTAGAAGCCATAAATAGTTTAGGCTTTCGTGGTGAGGCATTAGCCAGCATTAGCTCTGTTGCAAGGTTAACATTAACGTCCAAACCCAAAGTCCAAGCAACAGCATGGCAAGCAAGTGCGGAAGGTCGTGATATGGCCGTAAGCATAAAACCAGCAGCACATCCCGATGGTACGACGATTGAAGTATTAGATTTGTTTTTTAATACGCCAGCAAGACGCAAATTTTTACGCACAGAAAAAACAGAATTCACTCATATTGATGAAGTGATACGTCGCATTGCATTAGCCTGTTTTGATGTTTCTTTTTCGCTTACACACAATGGAAAAATGATACGGCAGTATCGTGCGGCCACCACTAAAGCACAAACCGCCAAACGGGTTGCCGTTGTGTGTGGACAAAAGTTTGTTGATAATGCCATAGAAATTGATTGTCAGCATGACGATATGCATTTTACAGGTTGGTTAGCTAAACCTAGCTTTTCACGTAATCAAAATGACCTTTGCTATAGTTATGTTAACGGTAGAATGATGCGTGATAAATTAATTAATCATGCGATACGTCAAGCATACGCAGATTTATTACCGTCTGATACTTACCCTGCTTTTGTGTTGTTTTTATCTCTTGATCATAGTGAAGTGGATGTCAATGTTCATCCAGCCAAACATGAAGTGCGTTTTCATCAAAGTCGTTATGTTCATGACTTTATCTACGCTGTTTGCCACAAAGCGTTAATGGAAAACAATCAAGCACTAGACTTGAATGCTCAGTTGCATCAAGGTGAGCCAGAATTTAATAATATACATTATCAGCGACCAGATTATGTAACGCCTTTAACGCAACTAAGTCAGCAACAAGCAAGTCACTCTTACAGCGCTTGTGATCAAATTAATGAAAAAGCTTCTCCGCGCAATGTTGTAACAAAAAACTTTGGAACTCGTCCCCCTGTAACAAAATCTGCAGTTGAAAACTATCAGCATTTAATGACTCCTGACTCTCACATCAGTGATGCCCAAGAAGGATTACCAGCACCTATTTTAGATAATGTTTATAACCCAAAGGCTTATTTTTTAGCGGTTGAACAAGGCAAATATGGACTGTTTAAACACAATAAAAGTTTATATTTGCTTTCATTGGCAGCATTAGCCAATAAAGTTTATAAAAATAAAGTGGCGTTGAGTTGGCAAGTAAGCGCCGATAAATTGTCAAAAGGATTAATTAGCCAGCCTTTATTGTTACCTATTGTAATAACACTTTCACCAGAACAACTGAGTCTAGTAGAACTTTTTCAAGAACAATTAACAATGGCAGGTATTATTGTTCATTTTAATGACGATGCACGTACTAAAAGAAGCGTTCAAATACGCCAGTTTCCTGCTCTATTACGTGAACAAGATGTTAGTACTAGTTTTATCAGTATTATTGATGAATTATTAGTTTTAGCGACTCATGGCAGTGAAAATATTTATGAGGATGCGGTTATTTCTGCGATTGCTAAGGCAATGGTGGCTCAATCCTATAGTGAGGTAGAAGCAAATATGTTGTGGCAAACAGCAGAAAAAGTGTTTGGTAAACAAATAATAGATTTCATGCTCTTGAATTCTGTCACATTAGACCTTACATCAGACATTAAGCAATTAAACACTAAAGTTAGGCATCTAAGAATAGATGATTAGTTTAGTGATAAATAAAGAACTACCGTGAGATATATATTCAGTGCCATCAAATAGTCTAGTTAAGCCTCCCCCTGTTATTTGTTTAATGGGACCAACCGCATCAGGTAAAACTGCATTGGCGATGGCGTTATGTGATGCTTTACCTTGTGACATTATTAGTGTTGATTCGGCTTTAGTTTATCGAGATATGGATATTGGCACAGCTAAGCCAACGGCTGATGAATTGTCAAAGTATCCGCATCGTTTAATTAATCTTCGTGATGCATCACAAAGTTACTCAGCGGCAGATTTTTGCCAAGATGCACTGGTTGAAATTGCAAAAATTAGGGCCAATAACCGCATTCCTTTGTTAGTTGGCGGAACTATGATGTATTTTAAGAGTCTGATTGAAGGAATATCGCCTTTACCTGCTGCAAATAACGCTATTCGTGAGCAGATAGAAAAAGAAGCATTAGAGAAAGGGTGGGAAGTTTTACACGAAGAACTAACTAATATTGATCCTGTGTCGGCGCAGCGAATTCATCCTAATGATCCCCAACGCTTAACACGAGCATTAGAAGTTTTTCGTTTAACTGGTAACACTTTGACACAATTAACTCAAACTAAAGGTGATAAGCTTGAGGGGAATATATTACAATTTGCTATAACACCTAAAAAGCGAAGCAGCTTACATGAGCGCATTGCTATACGTTATCAACAAATGATTGCGCAAGGGTTTGAGCAAGAAGTGGTTACCTTAAAAAAACGAACCGATTTACATGAAGATTTACCGTCAATTCGCTGTGTTGGGTATCGTCAAATGTGGCAGTATCTCAATGGTGAATTTGACCATGAAGAAATGGTTTTTAGAGGTGTGTGTGCTACCCGACAATTAGCAAAACGGCAATTAACTTGGCTGCGAAATTGGCCTAGTTTAGATTGGCTTACAACAGACGATGAAGATAATTTATCGAAAGTATTAGCAGCGGTTGGTAAATGTTAAATAATTTTAGCGAAAATAAAGAGTAAATATACTAGCTATCATTAAGCAATATTAAAATATTGGTGTATAATTCAAATATTATATGCTGAGGATTAGCAAAAATTTTCATTAATCATACAAAATATTGATTAATTACTTTTATTAATAATAAAAAGGAGCCATACAATGGCAAAAGGTCAATCTTTACAAGACCCATTTTTGAATGCTTTACGTCGTGACCGCATTCCAGTTGCAATTTATTTAGTAAACGGCATAAAACTACAAGGACAAGTAGAATCTTTTGACCAGTTTGTGATTTTACTAAAAAACACGGTTAGCCAAATGGTTTATAAACATGCTATATCAACGGTAGTGCCAGCACGTGCAGTTAATACCGCGCCCGTTGCTAATGAAACAGAATCAGAAGAGTAGTTGTTACTTTTTAATTTTTTGTTGTAATTAATTTTACGTTTAATATTTTCTATTATAGTAGATTAGCTATTATTTTCCTTACATGGTGTATCTTATTAGCAAAAACAATTTTCTGTTTCGACAGACATTATTTCTAAGGTTTAATGCCGTTGTTTGATCGTTATCAAGCAGGTGAACAGGCGGTGCTTGTTCACCTAGATTTTCCAGATGAAAGTACCCGAGAAGATTTGACTGAATTTAAAATGCTGGTTTCTTCTGCTGGCGTTAATGAATTAACAGTGGTTTCCGGTAAGCGCAATACCCCACATCCAAAATTTTTTGTTGGCTCAGGCAAAGCAGACGAAATAGCGGAAGCTGTACGTTTGTTTAATGCTGATGTTGTACTATTTAACCATAGTCTCTCGCCTTCACAAGAAAAAAATATTGAAGCGTTATGTCAATGTCGCGTTGTTGATAGAACGACGCTTATTCTTGATATTTTTGCTCAGCGTGCGCGAACCCATGAAGGTAAATTACAAGTTGAATTAGCACAATTACGACATATGAGTAGCCGACTCATTCGTGGTTGGACTCATTTAGAGCGACAAAAGGGGGGGGTCGGTTTACGTGGTCCAGGTGAAACACAACTAGAAACCGATAGACGTTTACTTCGCGAACGCATGATCAATATTCGTAAGCGGTTAGAGAAAGTGGAACGACAGCGACACCAAGGCCGACGGGCAAGAACAAGGGCTGAGTTGCCAACAATATCTTTGGTTGGCTATACCAATGCGGGAAAGTCGACGTTGTTTAATTTATTAACGCAATCCGACGTTTATGCAGCTGATCAGCTTTTTGCGACACTTGATCCCACATTAAGAAGAATTGAGCTTGATGGTGTCGGCGGGGTAATTCTGGCCGATACAGTAGGTTTTATTCGTCACTTACCGCATGATTTGGTTGCTGCGTTTAAAGCCACATTAACTGAAACGCGCGAAGCAGAATTATTGCTTCATGTAGTCGATATTTCTGATGACAGGCGTACTGAAAATATAGAACAAGTTGAATATGTTCTCTCTGAAATTGAGGCGGATGACGTACCTCAATTAGTGATTTGTAATAAAATAGATAATTTAGACGATGTTGAACCCAGAATTGACAGAGATGATCAAGGGCAACCGATTAGGGTTTGGTTGTCAGCACAAGGTAATATTGGTATAGATTTATTTTTTACGGCTTTGGCTGAACGTTTAGGAAATCAAGTTTTTCAGTCTACCTTAGTTATACCGCCAATTGCAGGCAAGTTGAAAGGTGTTTTATACCAACTTAATAGCATTGAAAAGGAATCTTATGATGAGCAAGGTTATTGTCACCTAAAGATAAAACTACCAAAACGGGAATGGAATCGATTGATCAAACAAGAAGGAACTGAAATTGAACAGTATATTGTAAATTAATGTGTTAATACCTATATAGAGTCTTATAAAAGAGATACTTTTATCATAAACTTGCGTATATTTACTAAAATAATCAATAAATAGCTAATTAATTACTAACCTAGCGGAGAACAGCATGGCTTGGAATGAACCGGGGAATAACGATAAAGACCCCTGGAAAAATAAAGGTGGTAAAAACCAAGGACCACCAGATCTAGATGAATTGCTTAATGATTTAGGCAAAAAGGTCAGTGGTATCTTTGGCGGAAAAGGTGGTGGTAAAGCATCGGGGGGCTCTGGGCCATCAGGAAAAAGCATGTCTACTATTGGCATAAGTCTCGTACTTATTATTGCCATTGTGGTCTATGCCTTTAGTGGTTTTTACACCATTAAAGAAGCGGAGAAAGGTATCGTTTTACGTTTTGGTCAGTACGCAGGCACGGTTGATCCAGGTATTAACTGGAAGTGGACTTTCATTGACCGCATTATTCCAATTGATATGCAAAGTACACGAGAAATGCAATCATCTGGTTTTATGTTAACGCAAGATGAAAATGTTGTTCAGGTTGAAATGCAAATTCAATACCGTGTTATTGATGCTCGTAACTATGTATTTAGCGTTACTAATGCAGATGATAGTCTAAATCAATCACTTGATAGTGCATTACGTTATGTTGTTGGTCATGCAAAAATGGATGCTATTTTAACAAGTGGTCGTGAATTAATCCGTCAATCTGTGTGGGAAGAACTTGAAAAAATTATTAAACCTTATAATTTAGGATTAATCATTGTAGATGTTAACTTTAAAGATGCACGTCCGCCAAATGAAGTAAAAGACGCGTTTGATGACGCTATTTCTGCACAGGAAGATGAAGTACGTTTTTTACGTGAAGCTGAAGCCTATGCCCGTGGTATTGAACCTCGTGCACGTGGTCGTGTAAAACGTATGGAACAGGAAGCTATTGCTTACAAAGGACAAATAGTTTTAGATGCGCAAGGTGAAGTAGCACGTTTTGAAAAAATTCTACCTGAATATCAAGCAGCACCAGAAGTTACTCGTCAACGTTTGTATATTGCAACAATGGAAAAAGTATACAGTAATACAAGCAAGGTTATGGTTGATGTTGATGGCGGTAATAACATGATGTATTTACCACTTGATAAGATAATACAACAGCAATCAACAACGCAGCGTATATCGCCGCAGTCGTATTCTCAGCCGCAACAGCAGCAACCAAGCATTAATTCTGCACCATCAACTTCGGGCCGAAGTGATAGATTTGACAATGGGAGTAACTAGGCTATGAAGAATATTTTTATTGCAATCTTAGCATTACTATTTACCTTAGTTGTTTCTTCTGTTTTTGTTATCTATGAAGGCCAACGTGGTATTGTTTTTCAATTTTCTAAAATTAAACGTGATTCTGCCAACAATGAAATGATGGTGTTTGATCCAGGCTTACATTTTAAAGTCCCCTTTATTGAATCAGTACGTAAATTAGATGCTCGTATTCAAACACTCGATGAAGCACCCGATCGCTTTGTAACATCAGAGAAAAAAGATCTAATGGTAGACTCTTTTGTTAAGTGGCGCATTGTTGATTTTTCTACGTATTATTTACGTACTTCTGGCTCAGTTGAAAATGCACGCGCCTTACTTAAACAAAAAGTAAATAATGGTCTTCGTACCGAGTTTGGTAATAGAACCATTAAAGAAATTGTTTCAGGTGATCGTGATGATATTATGAAACAAGCGTTAGCAAGTGCTGCAAGTAGCCGTGAAGAGTTAGGTATTGAAGTAGTTGATGTGCGTATTAAAGCGATTAACTTACCTACAGAAGTAAGTAACTCTATTTATGAACGTATGCGTGCTGAACGTACCGCAGTTGCTAAAGAGCATAGATCACAGGGTCAAGAGCAATCAGAAATTATTCGTGCAACGATAGATGCTAAAGTGACTGTTATGTTAGCTGAAGCTCAAAAGAATGCTTTTACCATACGCGGTGAAGGAGATGCTGAAGCATCAAAAATATATGCTAACGCATATAACAAAGATCCTGAGTTTTACCGTTTTTATCGCAGTTTAGAGGCGTATGAAAAAAGTTTTAATAGTAAAAATGATATTATGGTTGTAAAACCAGATAGTGAATTTTTTAACTATTTAAAAGATGGTACAAAAGCTAAATAATCGTTAATGATATTTGACGCTTAAGTTCTCATTTAAAGCCAGCATTATTGCTGGCTTTTTCATAAACAAATGTAAATGAAATGAGGTGAATTATGATAGATACCCTAATTTTAGCCTTTGGCCTAGTACTTATCCTAGAAGGATTGGCACCTGCTTTATTCCCGAATAAATGGAAAAATTATTTATTGAAGCTAACTGAACAACCAGCAGGAAATATTCGTAATATTGGAACGTTTATTTTAACACTAGGTGTTATTGTCGTGTGGTTATCACAATAGCCTGAAAAATTAATCAAAAAAGAATAAAGATAACCTCTTAACTTAAAAGGTTATTTTTTATTATCCAGAAAAAACTGCTCTTTTCCCTTGGACTGTAATTTGATCTTTGTTAGAATCCTCGCCTAATTTTCTTACGAAATAGCAAAAATGGGCAAAAACGTAGTTGTTCTAGGTACCCAATGGGGTGACGAAGGTAAAGGTAAGATCGTTGACTTACTAACCGATAAAGCAAAATATGTTGTTCGCTATCAAGGCGGACATAATGCAGGCCATACATTAGTGATTGACGGTGAAAAAACCGTACTTCATTTAATTCCTTCTGGCGTATTACGAGACAATGTTAAGTGCCTGATCGGCAATGGCGTTGTTTTATGTCCTAAAGCATTGATGGCAGAAATTGAAATGCTTGAAGCTAAAGGCGTACCCGTACGTGAACGCTTACTTATTAGTGATGCATGTCCGCTAATTCTTCCTTACCATACAGCGTTAGATGCCGCACGTGAAATTGCACGTGGAGCAAATCCTATCGGTACTACTGGTCGTGGTATTGGACCTGCTTATGAAGATAAAGTAGCGCGCCGCGGTTTACGTGTAGGTGATCTTTTCTGTGCAGAGTCTTTTGCTGTAAAATTAAAAGAAATTATGGAATACCATAACTTCGCATTAGTTAATTATTATAAAGCTGAACCAGTAAGTTATGAACAAGTGCTTGCTGATGCACTTGCAGTAGCTGATATTATTAAAAATATGACGGCTGATGTTTCAGAGATACTTGACCAAGCACGTAAAAATTCTGAATCAATTATGTTTGAGGGTGCTCAAGGTACTTTACTTGATATTGACCATGGCACCTATCCTTACGTAACCTCGTCAAATACTACTGCTGGTGGGGTAGCAACAGGCTGTGGTGTTGGACCGCGTCACTTAGATTATATTCTTGGTATTACAAAAGCTTATACTACACGTGTTGGTTCAGGCCCATTCCCGACAGAGCTTGATGATGACATTGGACATCATTTAGGTACTGTTGGTCATGAATTTGGGGCTACAACAGGTCGTGAACGCCGTTGTGGTTGGTTTGATGCCGTTGCAATGCACCGTGCTATTCAAGTCAATAGCCTAACAGGATTTTGCTTAACTAAACTTGATGTTCTCGATGGCCTACCAACGTTGAAAATCTGTACTGGTTATAAAACTGAATCAGGCGAGATTATTACCGTACCACCAACGGCAGCCGAAGGTTATGATAAAATCACACCTGTTTACGAAGAACTTCCGGGCTGGAACGAAAATACGGTAGGTGTTACGTCAGTTAATGATTTACCTGCTAACGCACTCGCTTACATAAAGCGTATAGAAGATGTTACTGGTGTACCTGTTGATATTATTTCAACTGGCCCAGATCGCAATGAAACAATTATTAAAGTGAATCCTTTCGCTTAGTCGTTAAGTTCATTGTTTCATGCTTCTTACTTTAAACCAACCTTCGGGTTGGTTTTTACTTTTTAAACTATCGAATAACAGTGCATACAGTATTTATACTATGAATCTCACTAACTATGTGATCATTTCTACTTGCTAAAATTACCCACTGCATCGTTGTTTATTTTATATATTAATAACTTTAGTGTAGTGCTTATGTGTTGTTTTTTTGTGGTTCAGACTATGCGAACAAATCTCTCTATGTTTTCGTTGATGTTAAGTCATTGAATATATATCCTCAGCCGCCTCTAGAGAACTGATTTAGAAACGTTTTATGCTGTGTCATCGATTTCAACAAGGGAAAAACCATTCTCTTCAGCTAAACACGTTTCAAATTCCAGCTGATGAATACTACATCTTGAGATGGTTTGAGTATAAGTGTTATTCATTCAATAAGGCACTTTATCTTGTCGGTTTATCTATTGGTAAGTTAATAATAAATTTACATCCACCAAGTGTTGAATCACCTAGGATACAACTTCCTTTGTGCCATTCACAAATTCTTTTAACGATGGCAAGCCCTAAACCATAACCGCCTTTCTGTTGATTTTCATTTCGGTTGCGATGAGATTCTAACCTAAAGAAAGGCTCAAATATATTGTCACGGTCGGATAATGGTATGCCTGCTCCGTCATCTTCAACAACAATTTGTATTTGGGTGGGTGTTGTGATTAGGCTTATTTCAACGTTAGTTTTTGCGTAACGAAGCGCATTTGTCGATAGGTTTTGAATAGCACGCTCAAGAAGGTGTTCGTTACCATGGTAAATGCAAGGAGCAGGTTTTTGCCATGTGATCGTGACGCCTGTTATTCGATTTAATTTATGTATTTGGTTAGTAATAAGTGATGTTAATTCTATTGATGACTTTTTAATATCTTGGCCAATATTCTCTAAGCGGGCATAACTTAGCATTTCATCAATCAGTGCTTCTATTTCACTAACATCTTGGCCCATTTCTTTACGTTGTTGTTCATTAACGCCTTCTAGCATTGCTAAAGAAAAACGTAACCGTGACAAAGGCGTTCGTAATTCGTGGGATACAGCATTAACCAAATGCTTTTGATCAGACAGTAAACGAATAATTCGGTGAGCCATGTCTTTGAAGGTTATAACAATTTGCTTAATTGGCGAATGATGATTGGTATAAATGGCTAAGTCTAACTTGCCATTAGCGATGTCATTAGCCATGGTGGTGAGTTGTTTTAAGTCACGCCAAAGCGGCCTAGACCATAAGGCAATTACACCAGCTAATAACAGATAAGATAGGCATAAAAAGAACCATTTTAAATACTGAAAGCGTGTCTCTAATTGTACATTTCGATTGATTGGGCCTAATTGATATATATTGAGACTGTTTGATAATTTAATATAGAAAATTGCATTGTCATGTTCATCATAATTAAGCACTACTTTACCAGCCATTAATTTATCTTTTTGTTCGCTAAGCCAAGAAAAGTCACTCATTAATTTTGTTGTTATTGGAATGTTAAGGGTTTCACTGAGGTTGTTGATAATTGAGTTTTGCGTTTGTGTTGAAGCTTCATTCAATAAAGGTAAAATTTTTGTAACTTGAGTAAGATAATGCAATTGTTGGCTTTCTGTATTTTCAGCGGCATCAATTTCTGCTGTACTAATATCTGAAGCTACAAATTGTTGCCAAAGTTGTTCAGAAAGCCAGTTAATAGAGAGTAACCCTAGAATAATTACTAAGTATAGGTTGATGAAAAGACGGTTCAAAATAATATCACAGACATTAAAGCTTGATTAGTATTAAAGTGAATGAACATAGTGCTAATCCCAAGCAGTGCTGCTAAATAAGTACCCTTTTCCCCACACGGTAATGATGCGGTAGGGATTATTGGTACAGTCACCTAATTTTTTTCGTAATCGAGAAACTCTGACATCAACACTTCTATCTAGGCCATCATATTCTCGATTAATCATTTGTTTATGAATATATTCTCGACTTTGGGGTTCACCTGCATGACTTGCTAATAACCAAAGCAGTTCAAATTCATGGCTGGTTAGCTCAATAGGTTGTGATGCTAAAGACACCTGCCTTGAGGCTTTATGTATGGTTAATTGACCAAAGGTTAATTGTTCGGCAGATGCCTTATTACTGTGTTTTTTACGACGTAATAGCATGTTGATTCTTGCTAAGAGCACATGGGGTTCAACAGGCTTAATAATATAATCATCAGCGCCTATTTCTAGGCCAAGCACATGATCAAAATCACTGTCTTTAGCTGTTAGAAAAATGATGGGGTTAGTATAGCTATTGCGAATTTTACGGCACACCGTAAAACCGTCTTCATTGGGTAACATAACGTCTAAAATAATGAGGTCAGGGGAGTTTTTCTGAAGAAAACTAGCAACCGTATTACCTTGATGCAGCATTGATACCCGAAAATCATTTTGTTCTAAAAACTTTGCAATAAGATTTGCTAAACGTAAATCATCCTCAACGAGCAATATATGGTTCATTAGAAAAAACTCCAATCTGCACGTAGCCTACGCCGGTACTTTGTGGGTAATGCCGTATTAATTTTTATTTGTTGGCTGGCAAATATCTCCTGACCATTTTTTAAAGTAAACAGCATATCTTGTTCTAGTGAAATGTCTATTTTAGTGTTGATATTATGTGCATTTTGCCAACAAGTTAGACGAGCGTCATTTTGATATAAACAGGCATCGATGGGATCATCGTTTTGCCATTGTACTGATACTGTCATTTGACAGCTATCTCCAGGATTTTTTACCATACAAACAGAAGGCTTTATAATTAAATTACTGGTAGGTACAGCAGATAACGGCTGTGAAAGGGTACTTAATATAAAAAGAATAATGGCACTTTTCTTTATGCTAGAAGTCATAAGCTACCCCAGCAAATATTGTACTCATATGCTTATCTTTTATTAAAGGGCTGTTAGCTGTGCCTGAAGCTAAAAAAATACGTTTAACATGAAACCTTACACGCCAATTTTTTGAGACTTGATATTTTAATACAAAACGCAAATAAGGGTTGGTGCTTTGTTTGCCTTGGTAATTTTTATTTAATTTAGGATCTCGTTTTGTTGAAATACCATAATAATAATCAACCAAATTTTTACTATTGATATTTGCACCCAAACTGAATGACATCAAGGTGCTAGGCAGCGCCTTGATACTTAAGATCCTACTTAGTTCTAATTGACCATGAAAACCATTGTAAACATTATTTATATCATGAAAAATCTTTAGTTGGGCATCGGTTGTTTGATCAATGAACCAATTGAGTTGAATGCCAGCATCAATAGCCCAGTCTCTATCTGAAACGTCGTGAATATTGACTTCTGTATTTTTATCAGTTTCGCCAATATTATTTCCATCACTTACATCAGGATTTGCAACACCTACACTATTTGAAGTTGATGATTCAATAAAAATATTTTGTGGATGCCAACGAGAAAAATAAGAATTTTCATGGTTTAGTTGGCCAATTGCGCTGATACTGATGTGATCAGTATCAATGAATGTATACCCTAATGTGTTGTTTTCAAAAAATATTTTTTCGCCATAGTAACTTATTGATGGAATAATAATTAGCGGAATATTATCCCCGCCATGTAAAGGGTTAGTAACCACACCAGCACCTATTGATAATGAAAAATTCCAGTTACCAACGGCGGCACAACGATCAGACTCTTGCTGGCAATCAGCAAAACTAAGCTGACTAAACAGCAACAAGAGTAGTATGTAATATTTCAAGTAATTTATTTCCTTTTAGGATTTGATAAATTAAGCTGAGTAAACCTTTCTGTTAGCTATAATTTACCATTGCTTTGCCTGAAGATCAGCTTGAATTACATCAAATTACATTTGATTGCATTTAACAACAGTATAAACAGATTTTTGGCGTATTGTTTACTATCAGTAATTTTACTTTATTTGGTTTAGTTTGTATAAAATGGAGAGAAAAAATGTTGGATAAAATCATAATACTATTAGGATCCCTTTTATTACTCGTTGGTTGTGGTAGCGATTCATCAACAAAAGAGTCAGCATTATCCATTGAGCAACTTGAAGAGGTTCCTGAACTCAATACAATGTCAATGGCACTCTCTCCTTTAAAAGGTGCAAGTGCAGGTGATTTTGAGCAGCACTTGAAAAATGGTGTTTATCTTAATAGTGCTCAACAAAATGGTTTTTTAGAAGTTGGTGACTCCTCAAATATATCCACGAGCGATGCAGCGGGTGGGCAAAGTGGTTACTCATTAACTATTACCCAAGAAGCGGGTGTTGATGAAGGTGACAGGATAAAGTACGACGGTGACTATATGTACATCGCTAATAATCAATATTATCAGCGTCAAACTATTGCTGAAGAAGCACCAAGGCCGCAAACCTCTGTACGTATTTTACAGCGAAATGAACAAGGAGAGGTGAGCGAATTATCAAATACAACGGTTAATACAGAAGCCTCTGCTATTAAAAGTTTATATTTGAATAAAAACAAACTGGCTGTTTTATCAAATATCCAAAATTATTCTATCTATAACGATATGGCAAGCACTTCGCTAGCCGCGATTGATTTGTTTTTTCCGATGGAACAAACATTTAATTTATCACTTGTAGATGTTAGCGATCGTTCAGCTCCCACAGTGACCACATCTTATACTATGGACGGTGCTATCATTGATAGTCGACGTGTTGATAATGTATTGTATATTGTCAGTAGTTTTTCGCCGTCGGTTGCTGGGCTTCCTTTTGCTGAAACGGAAGCAGAGAAATTAGATAATTACAAAAAAGTTTTTTTATCCAATATCAGTAATTTTTTACCCCAATACACTGATGCAAAAGGCCAGAGTAAAAATTTAGTTGCGCCAGAAAATTGTTTTATGCCCACTGAAGCCACAGATAAAGATGGCTTTAATGGTATAGTTACCTTGACAACCATTGATTTAAACCAACCTGATAGTCTTTCTTCTCTTTGTATTAATACACAAGTATCAGGTCTGTATGCCACGCCAACCTCTGTGTATTTATATGGTACAGACTATCAGTATCAAAATGAAAAAATCACTGAAACCTCAATAATCCATAAATTTGCTATTACAGGGCAACAAATTGATTACATTGCCTCAGGTACGCTTGATGGTCGTTTTAATTGGCAGTTATCAAATCTTCGGTTTAGTGAAAAAGATAATGATCTACGTGTTGTCACTACTCAGGGTAACCGAAGTGAAGGTTATGAACACCATCTAAATGTATTAAGCCCAATAGGTAATGAATTAACGCTGATTGCCCAGCTGCCAAATGCAACCTACCCTGAAAAAATAGGTAAGGTAAATGAAAATGGCATTGTTCAAGAAGACATTAAATCAGTGCGCTTTTTTGAAAATAAAGCCTACATTGTTACCTTCTTAAATACTGATCCTCTTTACGTACTTGATCTAAGTGATAAAGATCAGTTAAAAATTACAGGCGCGCTTGAAATTCCAGGTTATTCTTCCTATCTGCATCCTTTGTCTGATGATTTATTAATAGGTGTTGGGCAAAATGTTGATCCTGATAGAATGATGCTTACGGATAGCAATATTAACAATGCTAATGAAAGCACGCCTATAATTGAAGGGGCTAAAATTAGCTTATTTGATGTTAGTAATATCAATGCCCCGTTAGAAATTAGCTCAATAGTTTATAAAGAGGCTTATACTCCCGTTGAGTTTAATTATCATGCGCTGACTTATTTAAAAACAGCTGATAATACTCACCGTTTTGGTTTACCAGTTGAAAAATGGCTAACAGAAACGGTGGTTGATTTGCAAACAGGAAACAAAATGGATGTTTGGACGTTGGATAATTCATTACAGCTTATTGAAGTAACGGGTAACAATGCAGATGCAAGTTTAGTTGATATTGGTAGCGTGAAACCCATAGTCAATGATGGCTCATTAATGGGGACCTATATTTCGGGTTGGGATGACCGCGCAATATTTCATGATAATGATATTTATTATTTGCATGGTAATAGCATTTGGAAAAGCTTTTGGCATACGCCTGAATTAACCACTGGGCCATTTTAATTGTCAAATATTCAAGTTATTAAATATTTAAAATTATCGAATAACCAATCAGTTTAGTTAAAGTCTAATGATTAATAGCATATTAGACTTGCTTCCTCTTATTTATTATCAACTCTATGGTGGTGAGTTGATAATAAGTAAAATACATTAAACCTATTGTATTTCTTTTAATCTCTTGATGTCGTTTGAATTATTTTGTTTCTAAGCCATTTGTTGGCAGGTTCAAAATCTAAATTACGGTGCCAATATAAATGTACGTCAAGTTCAGGTAAATCAACAGGTAAGGGGTAAATAGTCAAGTTGAGTAATTGAGCATACATTTTAGCGGTTGTTTCTGTTGTGGTAAGCAACATGTTATTTCCCGCAATGACACTGCATGCAGAAAAGGTATGTTGACACCTCAAACTAATTTTTCGGTGTAATCCAAGGCGTGCTAATTCAAAATCTTCAATACTAGTGCCTACAGAACGTGATGATACGAGTACATGATCTTGAGCAAGATAAAGCTCTAAATCAAGAATTGAATGAATATCAGGGTGATCTTTACGAGCGACAACTACCAGCTTATTTTTTTCTAATTGTGTATGCAGAATGTTATCACTTACAGGCAACAGCGCATCTATGGCTAAATCAATGTCACCACTAGCAAGCTTGTTTTCTAATTCACCGCGATTAACCCGACGACTGCTTTGAATATTAACTAAGGGGGCATCTTTGTTAATTCTCTGGATTAAGGGGGGTAAATAAGACGCTTCTAAAGCGCCATGCAATGAAATAGTAAAATTTTTGCGAGAAGTCAGTGGTTCAAATTGCTTAGATTGTGCCAAACAAACGTGTAATTGACGCAGTGCTTCACGAACCTCTGTAATAACATTATTGGCTACAGCGCTCGGTCGCATCTCATTTCCTTGACGTACAAAAAGAGGGTCGTCGAAATAATCACGAAGTTTACTTAATGAGTGGCTCACCGCGGGTTGCGATAAGTTAAGGGCTGATGCGGCCTTAGTAATATTACCTTCACAATAAATTGCTTCAAATACTACAAATAAATTTAAATCTATTTTCATCCTATCCTCTTTATTCATTCTTTTAAAGAATAGTACTTTATCTAAACTATTCGTATTCTTAATTTATAGTGTGACTCTAAGATAGTCAAGCAGCCAAAAAGTCTGAGCTTAAGTAAAGATTTATGCTCAAATAAAATGGTTGAACATAACTCATAAATTATCGATAGCTACAGCAATATCGGTATAACTATTCAAAATAAGAATAGTTTACTATTATAACTATTCATTTGCTTAATTGTGTTGATGCAATTAGCATGAATGGATAGCTTAATTAATACGTTTTGTGTATGTAACCCTTGTGAGTGATAAAGAAATGATATTAAAAATAAATGTTACCTTATTTCAATCGAAACACTTAACTGTGGTGGCATAAACCGATGGCGGCTATTTATCTTATTCGCCACGGACAAGCGTCGTTTGGCAAAGCAGATTATGATCAATTATCACATAAAGGTACAGAGCAATCCCAGATACTAGGTAAGTATTGGCAATCAATGTCAACACCCGACAAGTTGTATGCGGGAGACCTATTGCGTCATGGACAAACCTTAGAGCATTTTTTACTGGGTTGTAAAACAAAAGCAACGCCTATCACTCTTCATTCAGGGTTTAACGAATTTAATCATGTTGAATTGTTAACTTGCTATGACCCAAAATGGAAAAGTTTTGCTGATATGGCTGCCTCAATTAATCAGCAAGCCGATGCGAATAAAACTTTTCAAAAAGAATTTGCGCGTGCGCTTGAACGCTGGGTATGCGGTAAGTATGACAATGATTATAAAGAAAGTTGGCCGCAATTTAAAAAGCGTTGTGTCAGTGCCTTGTATGATGTCATTACACAAGAGTTAAATAACAGAAGGCGATTAGATAAAAATGAAGCATCTAAAGAGCTGTGTATCTTTACATCGGGTGGTGTTATTGCGGTTATCATCCAGCACATATTAGGATTGTCTGATGAAAAAACATTGGTTGTTAATCAACAAACACGTAATGCCAGTGTTACCAAAATTCTTTTTTCAGAAAATAATTTAACGATTGATTACCTAAATAATTATAGTCATCTAACTTCTGCAGGCGCAGATTGGGTAACTTACAGGTAATTGAAAACCATATAAAGCGGGAGTTTTTAAATGAACAATTCATTATTTGATTTAACGGGAAAAATTGCTTTGGTCACTGGCGCTAGCCGGGGTATTGGAGAAAGTATTGCAAAATTACTGGCACAAAATGGTGCTCACGTTATTGTTTCCAGCCGTAAAATCGACGACTGTCAAATTGTAGTCGATAGCATTATTGAAGCGGGCGGAAGTGCTCAAGCAATTGCTTGTCATATTGGTGAAATGGAACAAATAGAGTCCATTTTTGAGCAAATTTCATCACAGCACGGTAGATTAGATATTTTAGTTAATAATGCGGCGGCAAATCCCTATTTTGGGCACATACTTGATACTGATTTAAATGCATTTCAAAAAACGGTAGATGTGAACATTAGAGGGTACTTTTTCATGTCAACTATGGGGGCTAAATTAATGAAGGCTAATGATGGTGGAGCTATTGTTAATGTCGCCTCAATAAATGGTGTTATCCCAGGTGATTATCAAGGTATTTACTCTATAACTAAGGCAGCTGTGATTTCAATGACCAAGGCTTTCGCCAAAGAATGTGCTCAGTTCAATATTCGTGTTAATGCTTTGCTCCCAGGCGGAACTGATACCAAATTTGCCTCGACGTTAGTGAATAACCCAAAAATACTTGAGCAATTATTGCATCACGTACCGATGAAACGTGTTGCGCAACCCGATGAAATGGCTGGCACAGTATTGTATTTAGTTTCAAACGCATCAAGCTACACCACAGGTACGGCAATTAATGTTGATGGTGGTTATCTTATCGGCTAACCAACACTAGACAACAATACAAGCTAACGTAGATATATATATTCAGGAAAAATTATGAGTAAAAGCAATTTAGACAAGTTATTCGAATCCTTTGCCACAACAGGCTTAAGGTTAAAAAATCGTACCGTCATGGCACCAATGACACGAACATTTTCACCTAACTATATTCCTACTCAAGATGTGGCTGACTATTATCGTCGTAGAGCAGAAGGGAATGTTGGTTTAATTATTACCGAAGGTACATTTGTTTCTCATAAAGCAGCCAATGGTTATGAACGCGTCCCCGCTATTTATGGTGAAGAAGCCCTAGCAGGTTGGAAAAATGTCGTTGATGAAGTACACAAAGCTGGCGGTAAAATTGCGCCTCAGCTTTGGCATGTTGGTGCAGTAAGAAAAGAGGGGGTAGGCCCTGATAAATCTGTCCCAGCCTATAGCCCGTCAGGGCTATACAAACCAGGCGCACCAAATGGCGTTGCCATGACTCAAACAGATATTGATGAGGTAGTTGCGTCGTTTGCGCAAGCGGCACTCGATGCTAAAAATATAGGTTTTGATGCCATTGAAGTTCATGGCGCTCATGGTTATTTGGTTGACCAGTTTTTCTGGGAAGGTACTAATCAACGCACAGATGGTTACGGTGGTTCACTGGAAAAACGTACACGTTTTGGTGTGGAAATTATTAAAGCTATTCGCGCAGCTGTGGGTGAACATTTCCCTATTATCTTTAGATTTTCTCAGTGGAAGCAACAAGATTACAACGCAAAGCTTTGTCAAACCCCAGAAGAATTAGCACACTTTCTAGGCTTACTCAGTGATGCAGGTGTCGATATGTTTCATGCAAGCACTCGCCGTTTTTGGTTACCAGAATTTGAAGGATCTGATCTTAATTTAGCTGGTTGGACTAAAAAGTTAACAAACAAACCTGTTATCACTGTTGGTAGTGTTGGCTTAGACAGCGACTTTACAGGTGAAGGCAGTAAAGATTTAAGCGGCACCTCAAACCCAACTGGCATTGATGGTTTACTCGAACGTTTAAGTAAAGAAGAGTTTGATTTAGTTGCTATTGGCCGTGCGTTATTGGTTGACCCTAACTGGGTTAACAAAATTAAAGAGCAAAAAGAAGATGAAATAGCGCCATTTAATAAAGAAGCTTTGACACGATTAAGTTAACAAAGGCGCAATAAATTGCGCCCTACATCGAATGTAATGTTCTATGTAGGTTGGACTTCAGTCCAACAATAAAGGCGCAATAAATTACGCCCTACATCGAATTTAATGTTTATGTAGTTTGGACTTCAGTCCGATAATAAAAGGGTCTAAACACAGTTAATTGTAAGTCCAGTAAGGACATCTAAGGATAATCACATGAATTTTGAGTATAGCGAAAAAGTACAAGATCTGATCCAACGTGTTACCGATTTTATGAACCGTTATGTTTTTCCTGTTGAAGAAGAAATGCATCAACAAGTAGCGCAAGACCCTTGGTCAACACCGCCATTAATGGAAGAGTTAAAAGCTAAAGCTAAAGCTGAAGGCTTATGGAATCTTTTTTTACCCGTTAGTTATGGCAAATACAGCGCGGGCTTGACTAACCTAGAATATGCCCCATTAGCTGAAATTATGGGGCAAGTCATGTGGGCTCCTGAAGTATTCAACTGTGCAGCACCCGATACAGGCAATATGGAAGTATTGGCCAAATACGGTAATGAAGCACAAAAAAAACAGTGGTTAGAACCATTACTTGAAGGAAAAATTCGTTCTGCATTTGCGATGACAGAGCCAGAAGTCGCGTCAAGTGACGCCACTAATATAGAACTTCGTATAGAACGAGACGGCGATGAATATGTCATTAATGGTAGAAAATTTTATATTAGTGGCGCGTGTCGTAAACAATGCGAAATTATGATTGTGATGGGCAAAACAGATCCAACTAATAAAAATCGTTACATTCAACAATCTCAAGTGCTTGTACCAATGAACACGCCAGGCGTCACTATGGTTCGCCCAATGAAAGTTTTTGGTTATGAAGATGCCCCAGAAGGACATGCAGAAATTACCTTCGACAATGTTCGCGTACCCCTTGAAAATATCATTATGGGTGAAGGAAAAGGCTTTGAAATTGCCCAAGGCCGTTTAGGACCAGGACGCATTCATCATTGCATGCGATCTATCGGGGTTGCTCAACGTGCACTCAATTTAATGTGTAAGCGTGTTAATGAACGTATTGTTTTTGGTCGCCCAATGATCAAGCAACAATCAATACGTGAAGATATCGCGAAATCAGCCTGTCAAATTGAACAAGCGCGTTTAATGACCTTAAAAGCCGCACAAAAAATGGATACGGAAGGCAACAAAGTCGCTAAAGATCTTATTGCTATGATTAAAATAGTGGCACCGAGTATGTCATTGGATGTGCTAGATCGCGCAATTCAATGCTATGGCGCAGCAGGGGTTAGCCAAGATACCTTTTTAGCTCACGCTTATGCAGGACAAAGAACGCTACGCTTAGCTGATGGTCCAGATCAAGTGCATATGATGCAATTGGGTAGAGATTTAGTTAAACAAATTGCGGAATAAAAGAACGTTCGCAAGGCGTTAATTAAGTTAGTGTATAAATATTAACGCCTTTTATTTTGGTTTGTATATAGCTGTGTATTTTATTGAGAGTATTACCTGATGTCGAAAGCTTTATCTATTGATATTGAAAAATTAACCGCTTACCTTGAAGCACATGTTAAAGGTTTTTTAGGCCCAATAACATTAGACAAATTCCCAGGTGGGCAATCAAACCCCACCTTCAAAGTAACCGCACAATCTGGATTGTATGTTTTACGCAGCCAACCTGCGGGTAAACTATTAAAATCGGCTCATGCGGTAGACCGCGAATATAAAGTGCTTGATGCACTGAAAGATTCAGATGTGCCAGTAGCGACAGTCTTTCATTTATGTACTGATTTGAGTATTACGGGCGCAATGTTTTACTTGATGGAATTTTGTGATGGCAATGTTTATTGGAGTCCATCTTTAGCAGAAATTAGCACTAATACGTTAAGAACCCAAATGTATGATGCTATGAATAAAGTGCTTGTGGCGCTGCATACAGTAGATATTAACGCCTGTGGCTTAGATGATTATGCTAAGCCAGGAAATTATTTTGAACGACAACTTGGCCGATGGACAAAACAGTATAGTATAACTGAGCTGCAGAAAATTCCTGCAATGGATGCACTCAGTCATTGGTTGGAAAATAATCTACCAGAAGACGATGGACGTGTTTGTTTAGTACATGGTGATTTTCGCCTAGACAATATGATGTTTGCCAAAGATAAAGCTTCAATTATTGCTGTGCTTGATTGGGAACTTTCAACGTTAGGGCACCCATTTTCAGATCTAGCTTATCAGTGCATGCAATTGAGAATGCCACAAGGAATGGGAGGTATTGATGGTTTGCAAGGTGTAGATCGTGCGAGTTTGGGCATACCAACAGAAGAGGAATATGTTGCCAGTTATTGTCAACGAATGGGAATAACAAAAATTGACAACTGGTCCTTCTATCTTGCTTTTAGTTTTTTTAGATTAGCAGCGATAGCCCAAGGTGTAGCAAAACGTGCTTCTCAAGGCAATGCCTCTAATGAAAATGCAAATAAGGTTGGTGCTTTTGTTGAACCTTTGGCTCAAATGGCAATGAATATCATTAATAAAGAAAGCTAACCCGAAACTTTTTACTCTATTTGAACAATGAAAGGAAATACCATGGATCCATTATTAGATTTTACTGGCAAAGTTGCCGTTATTACAGGAGCAGCACAAGGTTTTGGTAAGCTATTGGCAGAAGAATTAGCCATGCGTGGCGCTAAATTAGTGATTAGCGATATTAACGGGCCTAGCGTTCAACAAGTAGCCGATGATCTTAAAGCAAAAGGAACTGAGGTGCTCGCATTATCCTGTGATGTTTCTAACAATGAAGACTGTAAAGCGATGGCTGATGCCGCTATCAAACAGTTCGGTCGTATTGATATTGGTGTGAATAATGCTGGTGTTGCCCATGAGTTTATGCCTTTACACGAAATTGATGAATCAATTATGGATAGTCAATTTGCCATTAATGTGAAAGGGGTTCAATTTGGTATGCGTCATCAAATAAAACAAATGCTAACACAAGGTGAAGGCATTATTCTTAACGTAAGTTCTATGGCAGGTTTAGGTGGCGCAGCACGTGGTAGTGCCTACGCTATGGCAAAACATGCGGTGATTGGATTAACAAAAACAGGGGCAGTGGAATATGCGCGTAGCAATATTCGTATCAATGCCATTTGTCCGTTTTTTACCTTAACGCCCATGGTGACCAACTTTGCAGATGAAACCATGCAAGGAAAAATGAGTAAAGGTGCACCCATGGGGCGTTTAGGTGAACCTAAAGAAATAGTCGCTATGATGTTAATGATGCTATCACCAGCGAACACATACATGACAGGGCAATGTGTGGCCATAGACGGCGGTGTTTCTGCAGCCTAGTGTATAAATACCCGCGTATATTGAATCTCAAAATAGTCATTAGCTACACGAGTTTAACTTAGTAAAAGAAGAAAATAATATGCCAGCAACATTGATGAACCAACGCGATATTGAATTCATGCTTTATGAATTATTTGACAGTGAATCATTGATAACAAGAACACGTTACCAAGACCATGATCGTCATACTTTTAATGAGGTCATTAATACCGCGAAAGCAATCGCTGAAAAACACTTTTTACCTATTCGTCAAAAGCTTGATACTCATCAACCGACTTTTGATGGAAAAAAAGTGCATTTGATTCCTGAATTAAAACCAGCCATTGTTGCGGTTAATGAATCAGGTATAGGTTCAGCCACAGCAGATTATGACTTAGGGGGTATGCAGCTGCCACCAATTATTGCCAGTGCTGCTGGAGCCTATCTCTCTGTGGCTGGCGGAGTAGGCATGGGTTACAACATGCTCACCAGCGCCAATGCTAATTTACTTGAAGCACATGCAAGTGAAACGCTGATTGATAAATGGGTAAAACCTATGCGAGAAGGGCGCTTTATGGGCACTATGGCGATGACAGAACCAGGTAGTGGTTCGGGTCTTGGTGATTTATCTACTAAGGCGATTAAAACTGAAGATGGTAATTATCGTATTAGCGGTAACAAGATTTTCATCTCAGGAGGTGATCATGATTTGAGTGAAAATATTGTTCATCTGGTGCTTGCTCGAGTACAAGGCGCTCCTAAAGGCGTAAAAGGTATTTCACTGTTTGTTGTGCCTAAATATTTAGTCAATGACGATGGCTTAATCGGTGCAGATAACGAAGTGTCACTAGCTGGCTTATTCCACAAAATGGGTGGTCGAGCACAAACATCAACAGCGTTAAGTTTTGGTGAGAAAAATGGCTCCGTAGGCTACTTAGTGGGTGAAGAAAATTGTGGCCTTAAGTACATGTTCCACATGATGAATGAAGCGCGCATTATGGTGGGTACTAGTGCCGCTGTTTTAGCTGTGGCCGGTTATCAATACAGTGTTGATTACGCTAAAAACCGTCCACAAGGTCGTTTACCTTCTTGTAAAGACCCTATGTCGCCAATGGTTAATATTATTGAGCATGCTGATGTTAAACGCATGCTACTCGCTCAAAAAGCTTATGCTGAAGGTGCATTGTCATTGGTGCTTTATGGCACACAATTAAGTGATGACTCACACACTGCTCTAACGATAGAACAAAGAGAATATGCGCACACCTTGTTAGATTTTTTAACCCCTATTATTAAAACATGGCCCTCAGAATATGGGCCCAAAGCCAACTCATTAGCTATTCAAGTACTTGGTGGACATGGCTATATTAATGAACACCCTGTTGAATTGTTTTATCGAGATAATCGCTTAAATCCGATCCATGAGGGGACAACAGGCATTCAATCATTAGATCTAATTACCCGTAAAGTACCCATGAATAAAATGAAAGGGTATTTAGCAACGTTAGATGAAATAGATAAAACCATCGAACAGGTAAAAAAATACCCTAGTTTGAATGAATTCACCGAACAATTAGCGGCCGCAGTTGAAACATTAAAAGTCACTACACAAGCTGTATTAACTTCTATGGCAACTCAAAATATTGATTTAGCGTTAGCCAATTCAGTTAAATATCTAGAATTGTTTGGTCACGTGATTATTGCTTGGTTATGGCTAAAACAAGGGGTTGTTGCAACGAAAGCGTTAGCTGAAAAGCCGCATCAAGAGGATGAGTTTTTTTACCAAGGAAAACTACAAGCACTGCAATATTTTTATCGTTTTGAGTTACCAGAAACCACCTTATGGTCAAATTTATTGCTGTCGTCAGACAGCACCAGTTATGACATGCAAGTTGAATGGTTTTAAACGTAAATTAGCCAAGCTCTAATTAACTAGGTTAAAACAAGAATAACAACATAATGGAAGAATAAAATGCCGACAATAATCAACAAAAACGACATAGCAAATTACATTAACTTTCAAGCACAACCAACAGCTTGGCATACAGTAACACAAGCGCAAATCAATAAATTTGCTGACTGCACGCTTGATCATCAGTTTATTCATGTTGATGAAGAAAAAGCAAAACAAACGCTATTTGGCTCAACCATCGCCCATGGTTTTTTATCGTTGTCTTTGTTATCTCATTTTGCCGAAGATTTTAGTGTCATTATTGATGGCTTTTATATGGGGCTAAATGCAGGATTTGACAAGGTAAGATTTTTGCAGCCAGTGAAAGTGAACAGCCGCATTAGAGCGCATGCAAAAACATTATCTATTGAAGAAAAAAAGCCTGGCCAATACCGTTTATGTACAGAAGTTACCGTAGAAATTGAAGATTGTGATACCCCAGCATTAGTTGCTGAATGGGTGTCAGTACAAATGGTCAAATAAAAATAGATTAGTTAAGTTTAAGGAATCAATAATGAGTATTAGTTTTGAAGGTAAAGTAGCCATAGTAACTGGCGCAGGTAATGGTTTAGGTCGCTCTCATGCGCTGGCATTAGCGGCTCGCGGTGCTAAAGTTGTTGTTAATGATTTGGGTGGCGCAAAAGATGGAAGTGGTGCGTCGTCTAAAGCCTCTCAAGATGTGGTGCGTTTAATTGAAGAAAGTGGTGGTGAAGCAATCAGCCATGGTGCAAACGTTGCGAACTTTGACGAAGTACAAGATATGGTTCAACAAACCATGGACAAATGGGGACGTGTCGATATTCTCATTAATAATGCGGGTATTTTACGTGATAAATCATTCACCAAAATGAGCTTAGATGATTTCAAACTCGTCATGGATGTTCATGTAATGGGCTCGGTAAATTGTACCAAAGCCGTGTGGGATGTTATGCGTGAGCAAAATTACGGTCGCATCGTTATGACAACGTCATCAAGCGGTATGTACGGTAACTTTGGCCAATCAAATTATGGCGCAGCGAAAATGGCGGTTCTAGGTTTGATGAATACGTTAGTGATTGAAGGTGCTAAAAATGATATTCGTATTAACGCGTTAGCGCCAACGGCAGGTACGCGTATGACCGAAGACTTAATGCCAGAAGAAATTGTTAAAGCCTTTGCTCCAGAAGCGGTAACAGCAGGTATGTTAACGTTATGTGACGATGAAGCACCTAATCGTTTTATTTTATGTGCAGGGGCAGGCGGTTACTCAAGTGCAAGCATGTTTGAAACCGAAGGGTGCTTTATTCCTAAAAATGCCCAAAACCCAGAAACCGTTCGTGAGCAGTGGGGTGAACTAACAGACCAAACTAATCAAGCAGCATTAGAGTCGGGCGCTAAACAAGGTGAGAAATTTGTCATGAAAGCTATGGCGTACATGCAGTCACAAAAATAAGTATTAAAACAAGTGTAATAATTATCATTGTTCATTTAGATAAAGGAGATCACCATGGAAAAAATCTGGCTTGAAAAAAGTTACCCACCTGGCGTTGAATATGAAATTGATCCTGATAAATACAATTCGTTAGTAGATTTATTTACCAAGTATACCAAGTTGTATCAACATAATATTGCGTTTGTTAATATGGATGCAGAACTAACCTATGGTGAATTAGCACAACAAGCAACAGACTTTGCTGCTTATTTGCAACAAGATCTGGGTTTGATGAAAGGCGATAAATTTGCCATTATGATCCCGAATTTATTGCAATATCCTATTGCTCTGTTTGGTGCTTTAATGGCAGGGTTAACCGTGGTGAATGTTAACCCATTATATACAGCTCGTGAACTGCAACATCAGTTAAAAGATTCTGGTACTAAGGCTATTCTTATATTAGAAAATTTTGCCAACGTACTTGAGAAAATTGTTACAAAAACTGATGTTCAACATGTTATTTTAACTGGCGTGGGTGACCGTCTAGGTACGATTAAAGGTGCATTGGTTAATGGTGTTCTGAAATACGTAAAAAAACAAGTACCCGCCCATTCTTTATCAAACACTGTTAAGTTTAATGCGGCTTTGAATAAAGGAGCTAAATTAACATTTAAGCCCATTGAAGTAACAGGGCAAGATCTTGCTTTCCTACAATACACTGGTGGAACAACAGGACCATCAAAAGGTGCTATGTTAACGCATCGTAATATGGTTGCTAATGTAGAACAATCTAATGCTGCAACTAAAAATGTTTATGAAGTTGGTAAAGAAATTATGGTAACGGCATTACCGCTCTACCATGTATATGCATTAACGTCTAACTGCTTATGTTTCATCCCTTTTGGTGGAATTAACTTATTAATCACTAACCCAAGGGATATGCCTGGGTTTGTTAAAGAATTAGCGAAGTATCCTTTTACAGGGATAACGGGTGTAAATACATTGTTTAATGCTCTACTTCATACGCCGGGCTTTGAGCAACTCGATTTTAGTTCACTAAAGTTGGGTTTTGGTGGTGGAATGGCTGTACAACGACCTGTGGCAGACCTGTGGGAGAAAGTAACAGGTACACGCTTATTGGAAGGGTACGGTTTAACCGAATGTGCACCGTTAGTTACCATGAGTCCTTATAACCAAGAATGCTTCAATGGTTCTATTGGTATTCCTGTGTCTTCAACAGATATTCGCTTAATAGGTGATGATGGAGAAGAAGTGGCCTTAGGACAACCTGGGGAAATGTGGGTTAAAGGTCCTCAAGTGATGAAAGGGTATTATAATAGACAAGATGCAACTGATGAGGTATTAAGAAATGGTTGGCTGGCCACGGGTGATATTGCCACGATGGACGAAAATGGCTTTTTTAGAATTGTTGATCGCAAAAAAGATATGATCAATGTTTCAGGGTTTAATGTTTTCCCAAATGAAATTGAAGAAGTTATTGTAATGCATGAGGGGGTGCTTGAAGCAGCAGCTATTGGTGTTTCAAATGAAGCAACTGGTGAGGCAGTGAAAGTATTTATTGTACGTAAAAACCCTAATTTGACTGAACAAGATATTTTTGACCACTGTAATGAAATGCTAACAAACTATAAGCGTCCTAAAATTGTTGAATTTTTAGATGAATTGCCAAAAACCAATGTGGGTAAAGTGTTACGTAAAGC
Organism: uncultured Colwellia sp.; assembly: GCA_965305135.1. Lineage (GTDB taxonomy): Bacteria > Pseudomonadota > Gammaproteobacteria > Enterobacterales > Alteromonadaceae > Colwellia. The sequence goes on along the minus strand of CBDLPA010000003.1, from coordinate 173,098 downwards.
ATTACGTTCTAACAATAAAATTTAATGGTATGTTGTTAATAAAGTAAAATTAAATTTTGCATTATATTAGCAAAAAAACTGGAGTGAAATTACTAAAAAAACTTAAAAATATAAGACTTACTATGCCTAGGTGTTTTAATGAGATAGCTTTGCTATTAGTAAAGCTAACGGGCGGCTATGTTTTTTTTAGTCGCTCATTGATACATTCATAAGAACCCATTTCAAATTCACGACAAACCCATGGTCTATTTTCGTATATTGAACATCTTAAGGTATTGCGATCTAAAGCTGAGCACCAGCCATCACTTGAGCGTAACATTGACTCATTACCATACTCATCAATGTTAATATAATGTGTAGGCACGCCAGTATCTGAAATTATTCTCGCTTCTAAACGACAACAACATGCTTGGCAAGTTGAGCAGGTAATTTCGACAGTGGGTATGATCATACATAAAAACAGTAAATTCAATTGACGCTAGCTTACCTTAGCTTAGTGTTTTTTACGAGGTAATAGTAACCCAATAAGCATGATAACTTTTTTAATGTTGGCTTGCGCTGGTGTTATTTTTTTTAATAAATCGACCTGCTGCCTCACTTAATAATGGCTTACTAAAATAATATCCTTGTATTTCATTACAATGATATTGAGTTAGTATGTCGTATTGTTGAGCGGTTTCTACGCCTTCAGCAATAACCGTTAAATTCAGCGAATGTGCTATGCCAATAATTGCTTGAACAATAGCTAAGTCGTCCAAATCATTTGGTAGCCCATCAACAAAAGACTTATCAATTTTTAGTTTATTCAGTGGAAAACGCTTCAAATAGGATAATGACGAATAGCCGGTGCCAAAATCATCTATAAATAATTGTACGCCCAATCCCTTGATTTGATGAAGTGTTTCAATGGTTTCTTCAATATTTATCATCATCATACTTTCAGTGATTTCAAACCCTATTTTTGACGCGGGTACACCTGAACTATTGATAGCAGTTTCAATAGTGTAGAGTAAATCCTTTTGAAAAAATTGCCTTGCTGAAAGATTAATAGACATCGTTAGTTGCTCAGCGCCTTCAGAGCGCCAGTGTGCCAACTGTTGACAAGCTTCGTTAATAATCCACTGGCCTATTGGTACTATTAAACCTGTTACTTCGGCCACGGGAATGAAGGTGTCGGGTGGAATTAAGCCTTTTGTGGGGTGCTGCCACCGTAATAAAGCTTCAACACCAATAATTTGGTTAGTTTTAACGTCAAATTGTGGCTGATAATGCAATACAAATTGATCATTTGTGAGAGCATCGCGCAGGTCTCTTTCCAAAACTACACGTTCATGAGCATCAATTTGCATTTGCTCAGTATAAAAATGACAACTAGCGCGACCGCTATTTTTTGCACTATACATGGCATTGTCTGCACAGCTGAGTAAACTTGAAGCATCTTTAGCATTATCAGGGTAAATACCTACCCCAATACTTGCGCTTATTGTTACTTCGCAGCTTAATAAAGCAAAAGGTGAGAGTAGTGAATCAAGAATTTTATTAGCAACCTCAGAAACTTCTTCAATAGTTTCAATACAAGGAAGCAGCACTGTAAATTCATCACCGCCAAAACGAGAAATAATATCGTTAGAACCAATGATTTCTTTAAACCTTAAAGCTACTTGTTGTAATAGCTCGTCACCTACTGGGTGGCCTGAGGTATCATTAATTAGCTTAAAGTGGTCTAAATCAATGAACATTACTGCTAGACGGTAGGTTGAATGTGCTGCGGTAATAATGGCATCATTAAGCTGTTTATGAAAAGCAGCTCTATTGGGTAATTGCGTGATTAAGTCATTATGTGCTAATTGAAAAATATGTTCCTCGGCCTTTTTCTTCTCAGTTATATCACTAAAAATACTCATGTATCGTTGTATATTGCCAGTGCTATCTTTTACGGCTTTTATAATTTGCCAAGAAACAAAGTTTTCTCCATTCTTACATCTGTTGGTTATTTCACCTTGCCAAAATCCTTTTTCAATAATAGAAACCCAAATGTTTTTATAAAAATCATTAGAATGAATACCTGATTTTATGATTGAAGGTTGATAGCCCTTCACTTCACTTAATGAATAGCCTGTGATTTTTGTAAATTCGGGATTAACACGAATAATGTTAGTGTTAGCATCACAAATTATAATTGCTTCAAGACTTTCATTAAAAACACTTGCCGCTAGCTCAAGCTCTTCTGTAATTTTTCGTCTTTGTACCTCTAAAGCAACTTTATTAGCAAATAAACCCAAAATTGACTTTAATGAATTTTCAATCAACAAAGGCTTAGTGTCCATGATGGCAATAATGCCAATAATATCTCCTGTAGAGGTTTTTAAAGGAGAACCAAAAAAACTCTCTACGCCTAGAGATGCCAGCAATTTATCATTAGGGTAAAGCTTAGTAGCATGCTCAGGTATAATTTCGACAGTATTATTTAAAATGTCTCTACAAGGGCTTTCTAAATGTGTGTAGGTAAAATTTTTGCCAGCAGTACCTTTATTCCAAAAGGCTAATGTGTGGCTTGCCGTTTTTTTGTCATCAGTAAATAGCCCTATGAAGGCATACTTCGCATTATAAGTTGTTGTTAAAGCTTGTGCGCAGCGACTGTAAAAATCTAAATTTGCAGAATTATCAATATTATACAGTAATGCTTTTAATGAATCGGTCACTTGCCTTTGTTGTTGCATTTCTTTTGCAAGTAGCTCATTAGAAACATTCAAAGCTTGAGTACGAGATTTAACGGTAGCTTCTAAATTTCTTCTACTCAAACGTACAAGTCGATAAGCTTGTTGTCGTTCTGCCTGGCTAGCTGTTAAAAGTAGTGTTGTGAACATCACTGCACCCATATAAATTTGTAAGGTGAACAGTGACTCGCTCTCATTAATTAGAGCAAAGGAACCAAAGGTATTTTCTGTACCAAGAACAGCGGCAGTTGAAATAATCATAACAACTAACGTTGCGCCATGATGATGAAACCGTAAAATGGACCATGCAAGAATGGGTAGCAAGACAAAAATCATTAGCTCATTAGAAATATAAAATTGACTCCATTGACTAAAAAAAAGGCTAAGTACGCAAAGAATGGTAAATAACAAAAGTAATGCTTCAAGTAACCGTTTTTTTGTAAAATCTTCACTGGGTACAGAAAGCCAAGTTAATAAAAATGGGGTGAGGATCAATCCACCCACTAAATCACGAAGCCACCAAGTTTTCCACACCAATAAAAGGTTATTTTGTTGAATTAGGTCAGCAAAAAATAAGCTACCGACACCAATAGATGCACTGATCATGGTAGAGCCGAAAAGTGCAATGATAAAAACTGCTGTATGAATGGTCTTGAAAAATGGTCTAGCGCTGGCAAAACGTAAAATAAAGTAACTTGCAGTAACCACTTCTAAAGTATTACCTACCGCGATACTTAAGCTTAATGGTACTGATAATGAATCATATAGACAGGTCAATAGGGCACCGATAAAAATACCTGGCCATAGACGTAAACCACCCCAAAGTATTGCCGCTAACGATAAACCTGTTGGTGGCCATGCAGAATTAACATTACTAGGTTCAAAAGCAAGTAATAGCCCCAATTTAGCAGAAATGATATAAACGAGAGCAAGTAATATTATTTGTGTTATATGCCTAGAAAAAGATAAGTTCATTTCTGATAAATACCGCTATAAAAATATATCTAGTGTTTTATCAGCTTACAAAAAAAGAGTTTGAAAATCAAACAATTAAATAAAGCAAAATAAGTTAAGAGGTTGATCTATAGCAATAATATGGTGATCATAATGTGGTTGACCACCATAAACACTGGCGTGGAAGAGATTATTTAACAAACATTTTTTATCCGATAAGTTTTATAAAATATTTGAATCATCAATTTCATTCAGGTTATCAAATTTAGGCACTCTTTTTTCTGCTTTAGCACTAAAAGTTTCCATCATGTCTGTTTGCGGTTGAAACATACCACTTTGCCAAACAGCCATGTAATCCAAGCTATCACTTATTGAGTGGTCGCGCGCGTAGTTGATCATTTCTTTACAGCCTAAAACGGCTAATGGTGAACGAGAAGCAATTTCTGCGGCAATATCCATTACAGCAGCTATCATGCTTTCTTGATCTGGGTACACGTTATTGACTAGCCCTACAGATTCTGCCTCTGTAGCAAGCATTCGGCGCCCAGTATAGGCTAACTCTTTAACTATGCCTGTTGAGATTAATTTAGGTAATCGTTGCAGTGTACCTAAATCAGCTGTCATCCCCAATTTGGTTTCTTCAATACTAAAAAAGGCGTTTTCAGTACAGTAACGGCAGTCGGCAGCACTTATCATATCTACTGCACCACCAATGCAACCACCTTGAATAGCCATTAATACTGGCATACGGGCTTTTTCAAGGGCATTAAAGCAGGCTTGTAGTTTTAAAACAATGTGACGGAGCTGTTCATGCTTCCGCCCAAGCTCTAAGCTTTTGTCTTTTTCACTTTGAGTGAATACAGCTAAGTCCATGCCAGCACAAAAGTGTTTCCCTGTGGACGATAAAACAATTACACGGGCGGCAGCACTATTACTCAACTCATTAATAACGTTTGGTAATTCGTGCCAAAAATCGATATTCATGGTGTTAAAAGCATCAGGACGATTCAATACGATGTGCGCTATATTGTTCTCTATGGTTACTGTCATGCTTTTGTGAGTAGTATTGTTGAGCATCTTAATATTACCTATATAGCGAAGTTCATTTTAGAATCAAGTACTATGGCTGCATCTAAGGCAGTTAATATTGCTTCTCGCTCTTTTAACTTGGTTGCATGGTGTGCAGTCATATTTAATGTTAATAGTTGCTTAGCTGTTGCTATTGCGGTTGTCATTAATTGCTCATGTGTGACTACCGTGTCAACAAAACCAGCTAATATTGCCGTTTCTGGATCGAATAATTCAGCATTGATTACTGAGCGGGTTAAATAGTTAATAGGCACTCTATTTCGTGCTAATTCGATACCTGCTTGGTGCATGGTCATGCCAATAGCTACTTCATTTAGTCCTATTTTAAATGGCCCCTTGCTGGCAATGCGTATGTCGCAGCTTAATAGCAAAAATGCCCCTTTAGCAATAGCGTGGCCTGAGCAAGCACCAATGATAGGAAAAGGGAATGATAACATGCGACGAGCCAAGGTTGAGCCAGCGGTCACTAAGCCAACGGCAGCGGCTGAACTTTCTTTCATGGTGACTAAATCGTAGCCGCCTGAGAAGATGCCTTCTCGACCTGTAAAAATTACCACAGCTTCAGCGGCTTGTGCTTGATCTAATGCATCGTTTATTTCTGAAATTACCTGATGAGAAATCGCATTTACCTTACCATTCTTTAAGGTGATAACTGCCACTCTGTCATTGATCTCTAAATTGATTGATTCCATTATTTTTCCTAAGATTTTATTTTTATATAATCAGTTAGCTTATTATCTATAACTTACCTTTTTTAAGTAAGTGTATTTGTTGAATAGTGGTCATACAAGTAATGATTACTTTTCATTTAGCCTAGATTACTTAACTAAAAAAAGAAACTGCATTGTCAATGTTCTCACGATCTGTTCTGGTGCTATTGATAGCAGATTTTTCATCAGCGTAACCAAAAGACATGCCAAATAAAATTCCACGGTCTTCAGGCAAGTTCAATGCTTTTTTAACAGGATCTGGAAATTGACCTAGGGCGCCTTGCATACAACTTGAAATGCCGTATTCCATCAAAATTAAAGACAAAGTTTGCGCATAAATACCTAGATCTACTGCGCCCATAATATCGAGATATTTGTCCATGGTGAAAAAGGCAACATGAGGCGCATCAAAAAACTGCCAGTTTCTCACCATTGCTAATTGTCGGGCGTGTTTATCTTCACGGCTTACACCAATAGAGCTGTATAAAGCGTTTGCAGAGCCAAACTGACGGTCTCTGTGAATTCCTGCATATTTAGGTAACCAGTTAAAATCAGGGTTTGGCGATGCACCGCTCATCACCACTTTGAGTAACTCGCTTTTTAATGATTCCTTTGTTTTACCTGACACTACATAGGTTTGCCATGGTTGAACATTGCAATTTGAAGGCGCACGCTGTGCTTGCTTGAAAATAGTTTTTAAAAGCGATTGTGATACTTGAGTATTCAAATACGCACGCGTTGAATAACGTTTTTCTAGCATAGCGGTTACAGACATAAAAGCCCCTTTATAAAAATTAATTTTGTGATGATGTGACTCAAAACAGCCAACAATAATTAGGCGAATTAATAATGCTAAAGCTGATAGATTTATAAAACCAATGAATAATAGTAATAATTATCTATTCGCAATACATATAGTAAAGGTGGTTAACAGATTAAGTATTGTTATCGTTTAATAGTAAATGTATTTTAAACAAAGTGCTCAAATTCAAGAACATTCAAGCTTTAAGGTGATTGTAATGACAAAAAAATATAACAATTTTACAGAGTTTTATCCGTTTTACCTCAGTCAGCACGCTAACTCGACGTGCCGTAGGCTTCATGTTTTTGGTTCTTGCTGTATTATTTTTTTGGTAATTTATGTTGTTATCTTTGGTGGCGTACATTTATTATGGTTTATTCCTTTAATTGGCTATGGTTTTGCTTGGCTGGGACATTTTAGGTATGAAAAAAATAAACCTGCAACGTTTCAATATCCTATTTATAGTTTAATAGGCGACTGGGTTATGTTTAAAGATATCATTATTGGTAAAATAAAATACTAAATTTAATGGCTTAATTATCAATTGATCAACGTAGAAAAAAGGCAGTATTGAACTACAATTAACGAATTATTCATTTTTACTTATTATAGTTAAGGATATCATATGTATAACACTATTCTTTGTGCAATTGAAAACAGTGATGAAGCAGAACAAGTGCTAGAAAAAGCATTTGAATTGTCAACGTTATGCAACGCTAAACTATTCATTACGCACGTTATACCATACACCTTACTACCTAATGATTATCAAAAAGAGTTAAAAGAAAATGCTTTACCTTCAATAGAATCAAAAGCGTTATCTTTAGGGCTATCTTTAAAAAATGTAATGATAAAGTTTGGTAAACCGTATGAGCAAATTTGTGCCTTGGCAGAAAAGAAAAATGCTGATTTAATTGTGCTTGGCACACACTCTAAAAAAGGGCTGCAAGCATTGATAGGGTCTACAGCCAATGGTGTAGCTAACTATGCCAAGTGTGATGTGTCACTTATTAAAGTATGATTTTAGGCTTTGCTTTATCATTAATTTTTTGAACTTTATTGGTAATATACCACTCTATTTATAATAATTTTACACATCTATTTTTTGGCTTATTATAATGAATAAATTTATCAGTTTACTTTTTCTGGGGATATTACTGGCAGGGTGCAGCAATAAAGACTTATACCAAGCTGGGCAAGGGTATCAAAAAAGTAAATGTATTAATCAAGCACAAACAGCAGAACAACATAATGAATGTCTTAATGAGAAAAGAGAGTCTTATGAAGATTATGAAAAAGAACGCCAAGCGGTTGTGAAAAAGTCGTTGTAAAAAGTAAGTGTATGATTTCCTCATACATCAAATAAAATACGTTACAGGTTTAGATAAGTGGCTTTGCTTTTTTATTTGAAAACAAAGCCTTAAAACAAAGCCTTTGTGACTTTTTATTATATCGCTATATTTTTCACTCATGAAATAATGTTTGCTAGCCTGTCATTTTTCTCACCATAGCTCTGCCAACCATACGTACCTTAGTTGGCAATGGCATACGTTTTAAGTTGGTTTTTACTGCACCTTCTGTAAAGGCCGTCGCTTTAGAGTAATCAATATTAATATCTAAAATGACCGCTTTGTTTTCTTGGGCAAGTTTTCGAGCTTTGGTTAGCTTTTCTTTGATGTCATCATTGTTTTCAATTCGAACATATTCTGCGCCAGTAGCCATGGCTAAACCTTTTAATTTGGTTTGTGGTAGCACGGTACAGGTTTTACGGTTATAAGGAATTTGTTGTGCTTGGGCAATTTGCGATAATTCACCGTCGTTAAATACACTTATCACTAAACCTAAATTTTGGCTTACCGCCGTTGCTAGTTCTGTTGCTGTCATCATAAAGGCGCCATCGCCAACAATAGCGTGCACCTCTTGTTGTGGTTTAGCCATTTTTACGGCAATAGCTGCAGGGGTAGCATAGCCCATGCAGTTAAAGTCTGTAGGTGAAATAAACCCATACGCCTGATGTATTGGCATCAGTTCAGCGGTTAAAAAAGTGTGGTTTCCATCATCAACAACAATATGTGCATCATCGCTAAGTTGTGATCTTAGTTCGTCAAAATACAAAACAGGATTAACTTTCTCTTTAGAATCATGTTGATACCAACTTTCACGATAGTCTTTTTTATCACGGGCAATCTGTGCTTTTGTCTCGGTTGCCTCTTTAGGTGAGCCTAGCGCTGTTAATTCGCTAAGTAATTGTTGGCAAATTTGTTTTGAATCGCCCTCAATGGCAATAGCGGTTTTGAAATTGGTATTAAACACTTGCGGGTTAATATCAATATGTATTAAATTTTCGGGTAGATCTCCTCCAAAACTACCTGTGGCAATTTCGCCAAAGCGCGTTCCAATGGCTAATACACAATCTGCCTTATTAAAGGCTTTTTGTGCGGCAGGAGCCGCGGCAGGGCCAAAGCAAAAACCAGCATGTAAAGGGTGGTTGGCTGGAAAAACACTGATTCCTTGTAAAGTGGTAGATACCGCGCTACCTAGATGTTCACTCATTGCGATAAGTTTATCGCTTGCATGCATTGCGCCCCAACCAGCAAATATAACGGGATTTTTGGCTTGCATTAACAGGCTTGCTGCCTCTTTAATTTGCGTGATAGTGTTTGCTGATAAATCAGGTTGTGCAGGTTTTGTGTAGGTGGGTAAATCATTTATAGTTGCTTTATCAAGTTGTAAATTAACAGGAAGCTCGATAAGAACAGGGCCTGGCTCGCCTGATGTGGCAATATTATAAGCGTTGTAAATTGTTTCAATAACGTCGTTGTGACTATTTATTTTAAAAGCAGCCTTGGTAAAGCCCGCTACTAATTTTAATTGGTCTATTTCATGAAGTTGATAACCAAATTTAGAGTCATTGCGAATGCCACCTGTAATAATTAGCATAGGTATTCCATCAAGATAAGCTTCAGCAATACCACTCGCTGCGTGGGTAACACCCGCTGCGGGCACAATGACAAGCGTACCAATTGAGTTGGTTACTCGGCTAATAGCATCTGCCATAAAGCCACCATGACCTTCATGCATTACTAAGGTAGGTGTAATTTGCTGTGAGTTATTTAATTCATCATAAAGTTCAGTATTATGAACGCCAGGAATGCCAAACGTGAACTTTACGTCTATTTGCTCTAGTGCGTATCGTGTTAACCATGCGGCTGTTTTTTTCATTATTTAGTTTCCTTGTGTTTAGATACCTTTATTATTGCTTTGGCTGCTTGTTGGGCTGTTAATATGCAACCAGCTAAAAATGTACCTTCTAATGACTTTTCACCGTTTGAGCCACCGCCGCCAAAGCCTGATGCTTCACCAATAGCATATAAACCATTGATTGGAGTTGAGTCATTGCCAAGTACTTGTGCGTTGAGGTTGGTTTGTATGCCGCCTAAACTTTTACGACAAATAAGTGCAATTTTAATGGCGATAAGTGGGCCATGCTTTTTATCTTGAATTGGGTGAGGCTTACAGGTTCTTAATTTGTCAGTATTCCATTTTCTTGTGTGTTCTATACGCCTTATTTGATCATCATTCCACTGTGAGGGAGGCCTTGTTAAAATAGCATCATAATCGTCAAGGGTTTGCTGTAGGGCTGCTTCACTAATTGAGTTTTCAGGTGTTATCGCGTTCATTTTTTGGGTTAACTCACTTACAGAGTTGGCAACAAGAAAATGATCACTTTCTGTTTGCATTTGTTTTACAAGCCGATGATTGCCTAATATGGTTTCTTTGAGCATGGTAAAGAATTTTTTATCGCGAATCATTGGGTTATGTTCAGCCCCAGAAATAGCAAATTCTTTGCTGGCTATTTTCCAATTAAGTACTTGCCAAGCATAACCTTGCTTTTGTTGGCTCATACGACGACATAACTCATGGGTGTCAAAGCCTGTAACCATAGGTTCTGGACCCATTCGTTTTCCTTGGCTATCTAACCAAAGTGCTGATTTAGAAGGAATTAAACTTAATCCTTGTTGTTCAAATGTTGCTTTCGGATTTGGAATACCAGCCGCATAGTTCCACATTTTATCTAGGTGGGTAATATTTCCACCTATATTAGAAACCTCATCATGCATAGCACCATCACAGGTGGGATGAGTACCGTTGAGTAAATTATCAGGAGCAGGAGAGAAATGTTTTGGCCAGTTTGCTTTTACTTTAGTTAAGTTGCCCGTATATCCACCTGTGGCAATTATAGTGTTGTTGGCAAAATATTGATTGTTGTTAGTGTCTTGGCAGCCAATAATACCCTGCTTAGAACTAAGCAACTTGCTGACTTTGCAGTTAAAATTAAAATGAATATTTTTACCCTTAAATGGGGCAATTGCCTTGAGTATTTTATTGACTAACTCTAGCGATGTTCCCCATATAATATGATAGCGTGGCACTGAATTACCCTCGCCATATGAACCACGCTCTACCCAGTTAACTGCAGGTAAAAATTTTACCCCCAGTTTTTTTACATAGAGATATATATCTTGGTAGCTTCGTTCAACATACAGTTTTGCCCATTGCTTTGGAAAAACATCATCGGCTGAAAAATTAGCAAAGCTATACCAGTCTTTTAATGCTATTTCAGCATTATCTGTAATACCATTACGTTTTTGTTCTGGTGTACCAATAAGCGCCATACCACCAAAAGCACTGCGAGCTAAGCCGCCAATTTTATCTTTATCTTGCGAATCAAGTAGCAATACTTGTTTGTTTTGTTTAGCTAATTCGAACGCAGATGTTAATCCAGCTATTCCTGCCCCAATGATTACGGCATCGTAAGATGTTTGAGGTTTTTTATTCTTAGCGCTCTTGTTACCTGATAGAGACATATCACTTGCATCATTTTGGTTGGCATAGCATTATCATAGTACGTGACATATATAGCGCTATAGTAAAAATGACCCAATGCATATTTACGTAGTGATTATTTACCTTGAATTGATAATAAGAAGAAGTGGCTTTTGTGCAACTAGAACAATTAAATCAATTTATTGCGACGCTTTATTTAGCAACCAGTAAAATAGAGTTAACTGAATATCGCGACTGGGCTTTAGCTCAACTACAAAATTTAATAGATTTTGACGGTGCTATTTGGAGTAATGGGCATCAACAAACAGTGCGTTTTCATAATCATACGTTAGTTAATGTGCCTGAATCGTTAACTCAGTCATTACTTGAATATTTATCGATAAATCCCATAATAAATAAGCTGTTTGAGCATATGGGATCGCCAATTGACATGCGTGATTTAATCACAGATGAAGACTTTTATCGCTCTGAAATTTATCTTAAATGTTTTAAACCCCACAAAATAGAGAGAATTTTATCTTCTATTCACCTTGATGAGCGTACAGGCTTATTTACCTTGTTAACTCTCTATCGCTTTGAACGAAATAAACCCTTTACTACGCAAGATAAGCAATTGCAAAAGCAAGCCTTATACCATTTACTTACGGCGGCTAAACATGCTCTTTTTCTTCAACTTGAGCACTCAAATGACAGTCAAAATAAAACGCTTAAGGCCACAACACATAAAAATAGTTATAAAGCGATTTGTGATAATCAGGGGTATTTTCATCAAGTACAAACAAATTTTATAGATTTATTGGAACGTTGTTATGGCAATAAAAGTCGGTCTTCAACGAGTATGCTCAAATTGCCTTTTGCATTAGATCTCACTAAAACTGAGTATGAAATTGATGGTTTGCAAGTTAAGCTTAAGTCACTGAAAGATTTGTTTCTTGTTGAAATTTGGCCTCAAGGCCCCTTAGATAGTTTGTCACAACGAGAGCGAGAAATTGTACAAACACTGGCCAAAGGCTTAACTTTCAAAGAGGCAGCTAGGGAGTTAGGTTTATCGCCATCCACTGTGTCAAATCATCTTTATCGAGTGTATCAAAAGCTAAATATTGGCAGTAAAAGTGAGTTGTTGCAGTTATTGGTATAAATTAACCTGAAATTGGCTGAATGAATGCTTTTTTAGCTGGTGTTTATCAAGCTTCATCGTTAAATGTATTTGACGTTAAATTAGATGCACGTGTCTTTACGCGAAAGGAACGGACAATAGCAGAGAAAACGTAACGCCCATTTAGCTATTTTAACTTTTGGCCAAGTAATGAGCGTTAAGAGTTTAACTTTTAACGATAAAACGCTTCAACAGTGCCTTTTACAGTCATTAATAATGGCTGACCACGGCGATCTAATGCTTTGCTTGATGCTATTTTAACCCAACCTTCACTAATACAATACTCATCAACATCGAAACGTTCTTTGCCGTTGAGTCGAATACCTATTTCGTGTTCAAAAATTTCTGCAACATGGTGTGGACTACGGGGATTACCCGAAAGGCGATCGGGTAACTCTGGTAGAGATTTAGTATCGTTCATGTTTGTAACCTACTGTAAATAAAAACTGCGCTATTGTAGATAATCTAAAGCTACCCCTCAATAGTTTGCGTAATAAATGTTTGCCAGGATCTCTTATTTATATTTTGTCGTAAGCACCTCTATGGAGAGTGGGCGATCAAAATAATATCCTTGAATTTTATCACACTTGAGGTGAATGAGGCGTTCATATTGTTCTTTAGTTTCAACACCTTCAGCAACAACAGTCATTTGGTAAAGTTGGCCGATTGCGATAATTGTTTTAACTAAAGATTCACTTTGGTTATTAGTTAGCAGCTGATCAATAAACGACTTATCTATTTTGATTTCATTAATGGGTAGATTGTTTAAATAGAACAAAGAAGAATATCCTGTACCAAAATCATCAAGCGACAATTTAAAGCCTGCATTTTTAAGTTGTTGAATAACAGGTTGTACTTTTTTTACATTAGCAATTAATACATTTTCTGTAATTTCTAATGTAATTAATCGATTATCAAAACCTATGTCTTTAGTTGTTTGAAGAAGTTGTTCGACAAACTGAGGCTCAACCAATTGCTTAGGAGAAATGTTAATAGATAACCTAATTATGGTAGCATTTTGTTGATTAAATTTTAAAATATCCAACATAGACTGTTTTATTACGAAGTGGCCAATTTCATTTATCATACCTATATCTTCTGCCACATGAATAAATTCGTCTGGTGATATAAGCCCTAATAATTTATTATTCCATCGAGACAAAGCTTCAACACTCACAAGTTTGCCAGTTTTTACGTTAATTTGTGGTTGATACAGAATAGTTAATTCATTATTGATTAATGCTGCTCGTAACTGTGTGTCAAGAATAAAATCCCGCTTAACTTGCTTGTTAATCTTGTCATTAAAAAATAAAAAGTGTCCTTTTTGTTGCAATTTTGACTTATAAAGAACGATATCAGCTTTACTGATTAGATCTTCTGCTTTATCCCCATCATTTGGATACATGGCGACACCGATACTGCAGCTAGAAGATATTAATTTCCCGTCAATAATGAAATCAGTATTGAAAATTTCACGAATACACTCAACCTTGTGTTCAGCGTCGGATAAGTTATCTAATTCAGGAAAGCAAAAAATAAATTCATCACCGCCAAAACGAGCAACACTTTCACCAGCACTTAGCAGTAGTTTAAACTTTCCTCCCAACACTTTAAGCAAACTGTCGCCGATAGAGTGGCCATAAAGATCATTAATTTTCTTAAAATCATCAAGATCAACAAACACCACAGCAAGACTTTTGTCTTTTTGTTTTGATAATGCCATTCCTTGAGTTATACGATCATCTAACAAGGCTCTGTTGGGTAGTTGAGTTAAAGAATCATGTAATGCTTGGTATTGTAATTGTTCTTTTATTTTATTTAACTCAGTGAAGTCTTTATTTATTTTGCTTTCAAATAATGAAAACCGACGCGCTAAATAATTAGATAACATTATAGAAAGTGTGATAAAAAATAGCGTGAGGAACAGGCTAAGAAATAATATTTTTAGAAATTCACTTTTATTTTGTTCGCTAATATATGCTTCTCTTTTTGCTAAATAACTTTCTATTTCACTAATATAAGTACCAGTACCAATAGCCCACTCCCAATCAGGTAAGCCTTTTATAAAGCTAATTTTTTCTGCTGACTTACCCGTACTTGGCATAATATAGCTAACATAGTTAAGAAAGCCTTCACCCTGTTTAGCAACCTTTATTATATCTTCAATGTTTGAAATACCTTGTGCATTACGTACGTTCATTCTGTTGGTGCCAACAAATTTTTTATTATAGTTAGATAAAATGTTTCCCTGATAATCCAAGACAAAAATATATCCATTGTTACCATAACGAATGCTGTCAATTCGCTTTAATAAACGAGTTTTTATATCATTTTCGACATCAATGACATATTCACCTGTGCCAATAAACCAATCGTAGGGCGCAAAATATTTGCCAAAACCAATTTTTTCAAATTCTTGTCCTTTGTTTTGAGGTTTTACAAACCACCAGTGATAAAATGCTTCGCCTGCTTGTTTGACTATTTTTCCCATATCTCGAACGATGTAATTTCCACGTGTATCTTGTAAATCTCCTTTATAATGTCCCTCCATTGCAGGCAATACAGGGTGCATTACATTAAGGCCCGTTGTTTTGTATATGAAAAAATATCCTCTACCCTGATTAAAACGAATGCTTCTCAGGGCATCGGTGATTAATTTGGTTACTGCAGCTTCGGATTTATGCTTATTTTGTTGGTATATCGTGGTGGCTATGTTATATGCTTGATATATTTGATTTTTAATGTTTTCTTTTAAGGTGTTTTCGGTGTTGTTAATTTCGTAGTTTATCTGTTGGTGAAGTTGGTTAATTTGTGCTTTTATTGTTTCCTTTTCTGTTTCAATAAAATTTTGCTGTAAGGTTTTGATGTCATGGGAAAGCTTGATCTTATTGTCATTAATCACGATAAAATTTACCCAAATAGCAAAAGCCACTACAATGATAGGAGGTATGACTTTAATCAACCTGAGTAGCGTCAGATCTTGGGCTTTACGCATTTGAATATGTTCCTAAGTGAGTAACTAATAATACCAATTTAATTAAATTTCTTCCCAACTCAGAGCTTCATTAACCAACTTGGTATAACCATGTCTAAAGGTACAAAAATTAGTATTATCAATCTATTTCGTCAATAATACTTTAGTCAGCATACTAATTAAATACGGTTATTACAGAATTATTAATTAATGAGAGGTAGTGTGATCTGGGTTAAACTTAGTTTATTACAAGTCGCCATAGGATAAACCAAGGCTTTGGTGATTTTTCCTTGTTGATATTTGACCAAAGGTTGGTTGATAAAGCTGTTACATTTAGTTATTTTGAATGATGATAAACTTTGTTGAGGTAAGAAAGAGAAATCTTTAGCTAAATTGGCTATTAATCCCGTAAATTTTCGCACTTTAGTCTTGTTGTTTTTGTCAGAAAAAGCTTGAGTAAAGCTTTTTTCATGACTTGCGGCAATAATGCAAATTCTATGTTCAGCAGCTCGAGATAATAAACTATGTTCAACCTCATTTGGATTTTGAATATCAAAAGGAACCAGTAATAAGTGAATACCTTTTAAGGCTACTAGGCTGACTAATTCAGGTATATTCGCATCGTCAGCCGTTAACATTGCTACTTTAATACAGCCTTGCTCTAAAGGAAGTTCAATAATATTGATATTGTTACCTAGCGTTGTCCATTGATACCTTTGGCAAAAATGCAATTGTGGCTGTAAGGCTATAACTCCACGTTCACTGATTAATACCGATTGGTGTATTCTATTAATAATTAAGCTTGTACAGACGTATTGAAAAGGTCTTAGTACTGCGCTTACCTTTGTAATCATTAATTTGCTTAGTGTTTCTATTTTAATTCGCTGTGTTGCATCAAGAGTGCTTGTTTTGTCAGCAACAAAAAAGAGTTCAGGTAATTGAATAATATCACTTAGGTTGTTATCAATGTAATGGCAGACATCTTCAATTGCCTGCTCGTTAGGTTTGTAAGTAGCAAATATTGCTGCATTGGTAGTTTTTGGCGTATCTTGAGCAATAAAATCACTACTGTCAGCTTTGTTTTGGTTAGTTTGTTTTATTTCTGCTGTAAGTGCTTGATAAAGTTCAGGTCGACGCTGCTTAGCGAGCAGTGTGCCATCTGGACGGCGCTTGTTGTTAAAGCCTATTTCTGAGTTATTGCTATCTAAAGCGATATCGATAAACGCAATACCTTCTTTATTATGGTTTATCTTTACTAATACCTTACCTTCTTGAGATAAAATTTGGCTTTTACCCATTTTATTTGCACTTGCGATGAACAAGTTGTTTTCACACGCTCTAGCTGCATTATGTAAATTGCATTGGTCTAAAGTTGAAGTACACATTGAATGACATAGTAATTGTGCCCCCTGTAATGCAAGGTGTCTAGGTAAGGCAAAAGTCATGCTATCGTAACCTGATAAGAAGCCCAGTGCTCCTATAGAGGTTTTTACCACCTCGGCTGCCTTATTTGCGCTAATAAAATACGTGCTTTCATGCTCTGTTAATGTTTGTTTGTCAGCTTGATGAATAAGTTTTCCAAGAGGGCAAAATAAACAGGACGTTACACTTATCGCTGGCTTTATCGTATGTTCTTGCGAAATAGTGGAAAATTCATTTAAAAGCTCACGTTTTAAGGTGACATTAATGACAATATAACAGTGATGTTTTTTGGCTAGCTTGGCGATACTTTGTAAAAAAAAATCATTAATTGAGAGCGCTTCATTCCAGGCTTGATAGTGGTCAACGTAGCCATTTTGATTATTCTCAAGAAATTCATCTCCAGGGTAAGCATTATGAAATAGCGTATTACAATATTCGGGAAGAACAATGATTGACGGTTTACATACTGCGGCTTCATTTATTACACGAATACAGCTTGCGAGATTTTCTTGAACATTTGAGGTGGTAACAAACTGAGTAATGGCTACGCGCATGAAATCTATTTTCCAAGTAATTTATAATAATTTGAATTTAACAAGGTAAAAGCAATAAGCTTTGTCGAATAAGCGCTTTAATTAATGGTATTATGTAGCCGTACTACGTAATGTTTTTAGAACAAGCGATTGATGAAGTTATTTTAGTGTATTTTGATTGTGTTGCGTAGCCTTATTTATAAAGTGATTAACCCACTATTTTATTAAAATTATTACTGAACCTATAATTAAGCTGAATGAAGTTATGATAAATATTATAAATTTTGAGCACCCCAAGTTAGTTGTCAAAAGCTGGCAAGTACTTAAAAATGAAAGCTGGTGTATTTTGGGGCGCAATGGCTCTGGCAAACAATACTTAGATCAACTTCTAACAGGGGAACTACTCCCTGAATCAGTAGGTACATTTAGCATTCCTAATTTAAATAAAGTTGGTATGGTTTCTTTTGAAAGCCAACAAGAGATTTATGAGCACGAGCTTAAAATAGACGCAACAAATGATACGAATGCCAATGATATTGGCACCCCGGCTAAAGATTTTTTGCCCCAAGATAAATTAAATGATCCGCTCATTAATGAATTTGGTTTAAGTCATCGTCTCGAAAGCGGTTACAAGCAGTTAAGCACGGGTGAGGGAAGAAAGCTGTTAATTCTACAAGCAATTTTTAATGGTGTTGAACTGCTTGTTTGCGATAATCCTTTTGATAGTCTTGATGAAGCGTCATGCATTGCGCTGTCACATGCACTTGAACGTTTATCTAAGACAGGTATCAATGTATTGCTCATGTTAAGTAATCGTCAAGATATTCCCACATGGTGCAGTAATATTGCTTTTATTGAACGAGGACAGCTTAACGTTATAGGAAAACTTGAAAGTGATGAAACTAAACGTCAGCTTGACGCATTGTTAACACCTGCACCAGATGATGTGAGTTGGCCTACCAACATACAGCAGTTATGTGACTATCAGTACCCTTATTTAGTTAAATTGAACAAAGGCAAAGTACATTACAATGGTGTTAATGTTTTTGAAAATTTAGATGTAGCTATTAAACCCTTGCAACATACCTTGATCACAGGCGCTAATGGTAGCGGTAAATCAACCTTGATGCAGTTAATTACTGGCGATTGCACTCAATGTTATAGTAATGATATTCACGTGCTGGGCTTTAAAAGAGGATCGGGTGAAAGTATTTGGGATTTGAAAAAGCACATGGGTATTGTTAGCGCGGAATTACACCGACAATACCGAGTCAATGGTGATTTGTTAACCGTAGTGCTTTCTGGTTTTTATGATTCTATCGGTCTTTACCAACAACCTGAACATTACCATATAGAAATTGCCCAACAGTGGTTGGCCAAAATTGGATTGTTAGCGCAACAACACAGTTCATTTCGTAGTTTAAGTTATGGCGAACAACGTTTAGCGTTAATTGCTAGGGCGTTAATTAAGTCACCTTACCTACTGATTTTAGATGAACCGACTCAAGGGCTAGATGAGCTTAACCGACATAGGTTACTTAACTTTTTAGAACATTTAGCTGAACAAAAACACAGTACCATGTTGCTAGTGAGTCATCGTAAAGATGAGTTTTTGCCAATATTTGAACAGCATATAAAGTTGTAATAATCTGATAAAAATAAATTTATTCTATTTTCATAGGCTCTGACAAAATGATAGATTCGGGTGATATTTTGGCTTTATACACAAGCACTTCAACTCCTGAACCTATGGCTTCTTTTAACAAATCAGCATATTTTTCATCAATATGCTTGGCTACTTTAAAATGGTGAATACCCGTATGTAAAACGGCGAAGAGTAGTACGGCTCGGTCACCATTTTTAACTATACTCGTTAACTCACGCAAATGCTTTTGTCCGCGAGTTGTGACAGCATCAGGAAAATAACCTTGGTTGCCTTCAAGCAAGGTGACACTTTTCACTTCGACATAGGTCAGGGCCTTGTTTTTATTACCTGCGTTATTGCACCGTAATAAAAAATCGATACGGCTATTTTCGTCACCATACTTCACCTCTCTTTGTAGTTCATCGAAGCCTTGTAACTCAGTTATAGTACCATTTAAAAGGGCTTCTTCGGTAAGTTGGTTGGCTCGTAGGGTATTAACGCAAATTAAATGATTTTGTTTAGTTTGAGTTAGCTCCCAGCTATAAGGGTATTTGCGCTTAGGATTACTGGATGTGCTATACCACACCGTATCTGCTGGCTCAGCACAACCCGTCATGGCACCAGTATTGGCTACATGTATTGTTGTGATATCGTCATTATTTAAGGTTATGTCAGCAAGAAAACGCTTATAGCGTTTAATTAATATGGCAGGTTTTAGCGTGAGTTTCACGTAAGCTATACTCTGTAGTAAAAGTATATAGCTTACGACAAAAAGTATATTAACCAAATAAAATTATTGAAATAAGGTTATCCAAACTCATAATGTGAATATATTGACTAAGCTAATTGATAAAACTATCTAACCAATTTTGTGCATGTTCAGGATTACTAAAAAAATTAAACTTAATTGCACAGCTTTGATAAATGCGTTGAAGTTGCATTTGTAAAATATCCACATACGGACTATTGCTAATAACTGTCGCGATAGCAATCATGCCATTATCTGCACGATACTGAGTTGTTTCAATTAGTTTTTGTTCCGCTTCAGGTGTAAAAACACTGTGTCCCTGAAAAGAGACTAATGATGCCCAACGGTTACCTATCATATTTTTTGTTATAAGTTTTATATCTTGATAATATTGTTCAGTGGTTACCTCATTAAAGGGACCTCTAGCATTTATCAATAAAATATTATTTTGCTGTTCAATGGTATAACTTCCTTGTGCTGAATGTTGCATTAGTTGTAACTCCTTAAACAAATTTTATCGGGTACTATTGATAGCAATTTTCTATCGGTTTGCCAAGTAAGCATATTTTGGTTATTTTGCAAGTTTTTATAACCTATACTTTTCATAGTGTTATTTTCATTGGGCAAGATAGTTTATATCGTTTATGCGTTATTCGTGGTGAAATACATAGATATATGCATTAATAAGTTTATTTTTATCATGTGAACCCTTAGGTTTGTTAGGTAAAGATTGTTATTATAAAATATAAGCTTATTAATCTTACTGTTATGACTATCTCATTATCATTGCCAATAGAGGCGATTAAAACACAATTTTGCCAAGCACTGTTTGAGTACAATACACTAATCTTATCTGCGCCACCTGGGGCAGGAAAATCAACATGTTTACCACTTTGGCTGCTTGAACATAAAGCATTGTTAACAAAAAAAATCTATTTATTACAACCTCGACGCTTAGCCGTAAAAAATATTGCATCTTACTTAGCCAGCCAACTGAATGAGGCAGTGGGAGAAACGGTCGGTTATCGCTTACGGAACGATACCAAAGTAAGTAAAAATACACGATTAGAAGTGATTACAGAAGGGATTTTGACACAAATCATTCAACAAGATGCTGAACTGGAACAGTGTGCTTTAATCGTGTTAGATGAATTTCATGAGCGTAGTTTACAGGGTGATTTAGCCTTTGCTTTAAGCCGTGATATTCAACAAGGGCTGCGAGAAGATTTAAAAATACTATTGATGTCGGCCACATTAGATATAGATAACCTAGCTAATGCTTTACCTGATGCAAAATTACTGAAAAGTGAAGGCAGAAGTTATCCCGTTGATATTGCCTATCATGCGCCACAAAATAATCATCGCTGGCGAGAACACGCATTAAATATTATTAAAAATCAAGTGATAAGCCACCAAGGGTCTATATTAGTTTTTTTACCAGGTGTTGCCGATATTCGCTTTTTAGATCGTGCATTAACAGAGGCATTGTCGAACGCTATTGAAAATAATTTGTTGCTGTGTTCTTTGTTTGGTGATTTAACATTGAAGCAGCAGCAACAGGCGATTGAACCTTGTAAAAAAGGTGTCAGAAAACTGGTGTTAGCAACCAATATTGCCGAAACCTCGTTAACCATTGAAGGGGTAAATTTGGTGATCGATTGCGGTTTAGAAAAAGTTGCCATTTATGATAGTGCAAGTTTAATGAATAAACTTGTACAAAAGAATATTGCCAAAGCGTCAGCCATACAAAGAGCAGGACGAGCAGGGCGGCTAATGCCTGGCCGCTGTATTCGTTTATATGCGCAAGATGATTTTGAACGTCGTCCTGAGCAAAGCGTTCATGACATTATGCAAGCAGACTTGTTACCTACCATAATTGAGGCAGCGCGTTGGGGAGTCAAGCAATTAGCTGAATTGCCCTTGTTAGAATTACCAACCGTTTTAAAAGAACAACAAGCTTGGCAAGAGTTAAGAGGTTTAGCCATTGTTGACCAAAAAAATAAACTCACAGCACACGGTGAGCAAGTAGCGCAATTTCCTTGTCACCCTCGTTTTGCTCATATGATTATTTCATCGCAGACAACAACAAAGAATAAGCAAACCGACAAGATCACTTTTTTAGCCTGTATTTTGGCAGCACTATTAGAAGATAGAGATATTTTTTCTGTGGAGCAAAGTCGCTTTGATTGTAATATTGCTCATCGTGTGAGTAAGTTAATCTCACTGTTTAATCAACCTTATGGCATGTTAGTTAATATTGTAAAGCAAGTTAATAGTTTAGCTAAATGTGTGGGAATGCAGAATACAAGGCTGTTAGCAACACAAGATTTACCGCTTGATAGCATAGGCGCGCTACTCGCCTATGCTTACCCAGAAAGAGTGGCAAAAGCGCGTGGCGCTTTAGGTGGGTTTGTTTGTGCAAATGGCAAAGGTGTAAAACTAAATGAAGAGGATGCCTTAGCAGGTGAAACATTTTTAGTTATTGCAGATTTAATACAATCTAAAAGTGTGCCAAGGGTACGTTTAGCCGCTAGTGTTGATTTATGCCGATTAGAACAGCAGTTTAAAACGCAAATTAAAGTGCAAAATGTTGCTACTTTTGACGAAGTGAGCGGTAAAATAATTGCCCGTCAGCAAACACGATTGTCGGCATTGATCTTACGAGAATTAGTAAGTCAAAATAAACTAATGCCAGAAGATATAACAGCCATGTGGTGTGAACTTCTCTCACGTAAAGGCTTAAAGTTTCTAAATTGGAAAAGCCAAGATCTTGCATTAAAAG
Organism: uncultured Colwellia sp.; assembly: GCA_965305135.1. GTDB lineage: Bacteria > Pseudomonadota > Gammaproteobacteria > Enterobacterales > Alteromonadaceae > Colwellia. Next base: position 150,718 of record CBDLPA010000003.1, on the reverse strand, counting down.
CACGTTGGCAATGGTTAGCGTGTTATTTTCCAGAATATGAATTACCTAAAATAGATGATGAAACATTATTAGCAAACCTTGAAAACTGGTTCGGCCCTTTTGTGGGTGACATAAAATCTATGGATAAACTTGCTAAGTTAGATATTTCTACAATGTTATTATCGCAACTTGATTATCAACATCAACAAATATTAAAACAAGCAGCGCCCAGCGTTTATATAGGGCCAACAGGAAGGCATTGTCCAATTAGCTATTCAACCGAAAAATCTCCGAAAGTCTCTATGCCAATGCAAGAGCTATACGGTGAAAGAGAAACGCCTAAAGTTGGCGGTTTAAACGGACAACAAGGTATTCCGTTGTTGTTAGAATTGCTGTCTCCGGCACAAAGACCAATTCAACTAACGCAAGACTTGGTACAATTTTGGCGGGGCAGTTATAAAGCAGTACAAAAAGACATGAAAAGCCGTTATCCTAAACACTATTGGCCAGACGACCCAGAAAATGCCCAACCAACTAATAAAACCAAACGGCACTTGAACAATATGTAACACTTTTATAGAAGAATTTTTATGTTAACTCAGGTTGAAAAAACACAAAAAGCAAGCGAAAAAACAGACTCTCTTTTTACTAAGAAATGGCAAGAAATAGAGAAAAAACAAAAGCGAAATGCTAATGTACAGAAAAAAATTGATACTTTATATCAATTTTTTCAAGACAATATTTTACCAGAAGAACAAGAAGTTTCGGCATTACTCGCACAAGAAACCCAGCATCTGATTAGTTTTCTACCTAAAAAATCTTTTACTCAATGGCAACGTGAAGAGCTACAAAGTTGGATTGAAAATAATTTATCTACTTTGTCTCAGCATCCTTTTGTCGATCGAACGCTTTTTGATAAAGTATCTCAAGAATATAATGATTTCTTGGTAGGGTATGCGAAAAAAATTAATAAAGACCATGACTTTGAACCAGAAGAAATTGATTACATGTGTAGCATGGCTGATGAAATGTTTAATGGCGAAAAAGAGTTTACTGATGAAGAGCTTAGAACATTTATGCGTGATCCTAGTATCTTCCAGCAAACGCTTCGTGAATTTTTAGCTAAAAAAGCACAAGAAAAAGAGGATATTGATTTTGATGAGGACGAGTTTTTTCAAGAGCAAAAGGAAGAAGAGTTCTATAGTAATGGTTCCCAACGTTATCAAGATCAACAGAGAGCTAAAAAACAAGAAAAGCTAAAATCACTGTTCAACTCGAGTAAATTAAACAAATTTTATAAAATATTAGCAAATCGGTTACACCCAGACAAAGAAACGAATGAACATTTAAAAGCTGAAAAAAGTGAATTAATGGCTAAATTAGTCGCAGCTAAAAAAAATAAAGATGCTTTCACGATTATCACTATGTTTCATCAATTTATGCCAAACAGTGAACACATTTTATTTGAAGGAGATGATACCGAACTTACGCAAGCATTAATTGGCTTGCTAAATGAAAAATTACATCAATTGGACAAAGAAAATCAAGAAAATAAATGTGACGATGGTATGAAAAGTATGGTTTGGCAAAGGTTCAGCGGTCGTAGCAAAAAAGCTCAGCAAGAGAATATTGATATCCATATGGCAGACCTTGAAGATGATAAAATTCGTTTTAATTATTATATTCAGGAAGTAAAAACGGTAAAATTGCTTAAAGAAATACTCTCAGAACGTTATGATGAACGTAATGAAAATATGTTTACTCAAGGCGACTTTTCACTAGATGATTTAGCTGATTTATTTCGTTAGTAAAATAGCTTTTAAGCGGAATATGGAAAGAGGATAAATTGCACTATTAATGTCAATGCCAACTAAAAAATACACAGAAAAATCGCCAAAAAAAGATCTTAAACCATCAAAAACATGGTTGCGAAGGCTTGTTATCACTACAGGTAAACTTATTGTTGTACTTATTTTTGTGCTAGCTATTTTTACCATTTATTTAAACGCTAAGGTACAGCAAACATTTGAAGGACAACGATGGCAAGTTCCTGCACAAATTTATGGTCAAATTGAGCGGTTAACTATTGGTGAACCGCTTAATTTGAATCATTTAGGAAAGTCCTTAAAATTAAATGGTTACCAGAGAGTAAACACTGTAATGGCCTCTGGACAATATGCCCAATCAGCCAACAGAATTATCATATATCGTCGCCCATTCTCGTTTCCGCAAACGATGACTGTTGTCTCTACCGACGCCATAAAACTCACTATTGACGTGTCTGATGGAAATATAAGCCAACTATTCAGTGATGATGTGCCTGTTACTTCACTACCATTAGAGCCTATATTATTGGCTCGTTTAGTGCCTAACAATAAAGAAGATCGGGTACTTGTAGCGTTAGAAAAAACGCCTACGCAGCTATTAGACACATTATTATTGATTGAAGATCGTAACTTTTATCATCACCAAGGTATTTCTCCGCTAGGTATATTACGTGCTTTGTATAATAACCTAATGGCAGGTCGCACTGTGCAAGGGGGAAGCACCTTAACACAGCAGTTAGTTAAAAATATGTTTCTAACGCGAGAGCGCACCTTAACGCGTAAATTAAAAGAAGCGATGATGGCCATCATTATTGAAGTGCGTTACAGCAAAGATCAGCTACTTGAGGCATATATTAATGAAGTGTATTTAGGTCAACATTACGCTAATGGTATATATGGTTTTGGTTTAGCGGCTAAATTCTATTTTGGTAAAAGCCTTGCAGAGTTAAATAGCGCACAAATTGCCTTGTTAGTTGCACAAGTGAAAGGGCCAAGTTATTACGATCCTTGGCGTCATCCTACAAGAGCAAAAGAACGTCGAGATTTAATACTTAGATTAATGTTTGAAGAAAACTTTTTATCTGTTAATGAATTTAAACAATCGGTTAATTCTCCTTTATCAATAAGATCAAACAGACGATTTAACCAGCAAGCGTACCCAGCTTATTTACAGTTAGTACAAAAAGAATTGGATCAATTATTACCTACGTATCAGCAAAAAACTGGTATCAGAGTATTCACAGGTTTTTCTCATCTTAGTCAGCAATTTCTAGAACAAACGGTGACAAGCCAACTAGCCAATTTAGAATCAAAATATCAGCAAAAAAACTTACAAGTTGCAATGCTTGTTACTGATATTCGTAGTGCCGAAATTCGGGCTATAGTGGGTGATAGACAAAGTGGTTATGCAGGGTTTAACAGGGCAATGACGGCTAAACGTCCTGTTGGTTCATTAATTAAACCTGCAATATACTTAGCAGCATTAGAACGTTATGAACAATTCAACTTTGCAACGTTATTGGCAGACGAACCTATAACTCTGACGAATGGCGTTGAGATTGTTAATGAAAAGGGGGCTAAAAAAACAAAATCATGGAAACCTCAAAATTATGATGGAAAATATCGTCATCAAGTACCGCTAATTGACGGTTTAGTTAATTCACTTAATATTCCAACGGTTAATTTAGGCATGGCTTTAGGGCTTGAAAATGTTGCGAATGTTATTCATATGCTCGGTTTTGACGAAGATATTGTTATGCGTCCATCAATATTACTAGGTGCACTAAATATGTCACCAATGCAGATAAACCAAATGTATTTGGCACTAGCAAACCAAGGATATGCAGAGCAGACACACGCGATAAATACGGTTACTTCAAGCAAAGGAGATACTTTATGGCAATATAAGCCGACTAATGCGCAGGTGATTTCAACTAATGCTGTATATTTAATGGATTATGCTTTGTCTGAGGTAACAAAAACAGGTACGGCAAAATCACTTAGTTGGCGTTTGAAAAATAATCAATTGGCAGGGAAAACAGGTACAAGTAATGATTTACGCGATAGTTGGTTTATAGGTTACGATAATAATAATTTAGTAACAACATGGGTTGGCAAAGATGACAACAAACCAACGGGATTAACAGGCAGTAGTGGCGCTTTGGTTTTGTTTGCTGATTATATGAAGCAACAAGGTGTTATTAATAGACAAATGCCTAAACCTGATGCAGTAGCCATGACCGTATTTGAAACAGAAACAGGACACGCTGTTCAGTCGCATTGTGCTAATACTATTAATTACCCTGCTATTTCTGCAGGAATTATATTACAAAAAGGCTGTTTACAACCAAAGGTTGATGAACGCTCGTGGTTTGAAAGGTTATTTAGCGATTAGTAACACAGTTAGGTGGGCAAACAGTTAATAGTGATAATAAATTGGCTGTGGGGTAAAGTTTGATATTACACAATAAAAATACTGTTTTTATGTACAGTTTGTGATTTGTTGTGTTATTGTTTAGCTTAGTAAATGTAAAAACTTATGTAATAACCGTACTAACTTAACACAATAAATGTGCAATAAACTTTATTGTGGTTCTCTTTAATTATGACTAAGGAATTATAATGGCAGTTGAAAGTCGATTCGTCGTCATTAGACACGGGGTGGAGGCAAAAACATTTATGGATAAGAAATCAGCAGATGAATATGACAAAATGTTAGATATGGCTGATAATTTAGCTGATGTCTTTGCACAATCCCCCATAGATCTTAGTGATAGCGCTAGCGAAGAACTAAGTATTTATTTGGCTCAACATCGTGATGATGTATTAGTTGCATTACTTGCGAAAAAACCAAGTAATAAAGCGCCAATAAAAAAAGCAGCAAAAACGGCTAAGAAAAACGCAGAAGCTGCTGAAAAGGCTGTTGATGATAAAAATGCTGCAAAAGAACAGGCACCTAAATCGCCTAAGTTAAGTAAAGCGAGTTAATCGTTTTAAATAAAGTCACAGCATGATGATGGAATATAATCTTGTACGCAGTCGTCGTAAGACACTGTCTTTGCAGATAAAAAGTGGGAAAATATATGTTAGAGCACCTTACCATGTAGATGAGCAGTATGTTGACTCATTTATTAAGAAAAAAAAAGCATGGCTGAAAGCTAAAATATCAGAGCAAAAACAAACGGTTGATTTGTGCTGTGATTTTACTCAAGGATCTAACTTATATTTATTTGGTCAACTTGTTACATTGAATATTGTGGCTGCAGATGTAAATACACGGTCAAATGTTACTTTAAGGACATTAGAAAATGGTCAGCAAGCGCTCACTATTACCTTGTCTCAACGTATTCAGCGTAATTTGCATACACCGTTGCAATGGGCTATTGCGATAAAAAGTCAGCTTGAATGTTATTTTGCACAGCAAGCTGAAAAAATAATTCCCCCTAAAGTCAGTTATTATTCAACTCTAACTGGGCTTAATCCTACTTTAATTAAAATAAGAAAATACAGCGCCCGATGGGGCAGCTGTAATAGCAAAGGAGAATTAAGTTTTAATTATTTATTAATGATGCTGCCATTAGATGTTATCGACTACGTTATTGTGCATGAGCTTTGTCATTTACAACATTTAAACCATTCTAAAGATTTTTGGCAGTTAGTTACCCAATACTATCCTCAGCAACTTGCAGCGAAGCAGTGGATAAAGACTCACCAATCGGCTTTACATTGGCAAATGCCTTAGTTTATATACGATCTGTTTTACTAATGCTTCAATTTCTCTATATGCATCGTTAAGAGACTTCTCATGTCTTGCATCAGCGAACTCTTGATACTCAGCTTTAATCTCATAAAATTCATCTACTCCTAAATACTTACCTACTATTTCGATATGTGGCCCTAGGTGATTCATTTTCTCTCTTACGCCGCCTATTTCAAAACCAAATTCGCCACAAGAAGAAAGAAGAATAAGTTTTTTACCTGACATTATCGGCTCTATAGGAAAGTCACCTCTATCTAAATCAAAAGTAAATGTTTTATTAATGCGTACTACTTGGTCAAACCAAGCTTTAAGTACCGCAGGCATACCGTAGTTGTACATGGGGGAAGAAATGACAATGATGTCAGCTTGATACACCTCATCTATTAATGTGTCAGACAAAGTCAAAAGCGTTTTTTGTTCTACAGTCCGTTTTTTATCGTCTGTAAACACAGCAGCAATCCAATCTTGGTTGATAAAATCAGGAGGGTTTAGCCCTAAATCTCTATAAATAACTTTATCTTCATTATTTAAGGTACGCCATTTGTTGATAAAATGAGCTGCAAGAGATTTTGAAATTGAATTGTATTCTTTTATATCGTTATCAGTTCTTCTTGCGCTTGAATCTATATGTAAAATCGTTGTCATGTTTTTTTATACTCATTAGTTCAGTAAGTTGTAGATATATTTTGATAGTCCTACTACTTATTGACAAACGATGAATACTACCTTATAGATGAATTAAACTTATCTATAAAGTGGTATTTCAATATGCATTCTCGACTTCCTCCTTTAAATGGCATCAGAGTTTTTGATGCTGTGGCTAGATTAGGAAGCTTTAAAAAGGCTGCTGAAGAACTGCATGTAACACCTACAGCCGTTTCACATCAAATTAAAGCATTAGAAGCATCACTTGGGATTTTGTTATTCTTACGAAAAACACGAGCTATACAATTAACTCAAGATGGTAAGGTTTTAGCCGAAACTGTCTATAGTGTATTACAGCAATTGACTAATACTATTAGTGAAATATCGAATACTAAAAATATCATTACCGTAAGCACCACGTCTTCTTTTGCAGCAATGTGGTTAGTACCCAATTTGGGTAAATTTAATCAATTATATCCAGATGTTGATGTTGTTGTACAAACAAGTGAACATGTTGATAACCTAGAAAAAGATAGAAAAATAGATCTGGCTATTAGGTATGGGGTTTATAATGAATCATTGAAAAATTCAACGTTACTAATCACTGAAGACGTAGGAGTATATGCCACGCCTAACTATATTGAAAGCATCACTACATTAGAAGAAGCAAACTTGTTAGAGACTAAATGGCAAAATAAAAATCTTTCTGAAATTTCTTGGCACACACTTCTTATTGAAAACGGTAAAAATAATCTAGAGTATAATATTCGACAATTCACTCAAGAACACCATATTATTCAAGCCGCATTAGCAGGGCAAGGTTTTGCTTTAGTGAGTTCCTTTCTTGTACAAAATGCAGTAGCACAAGGTTGGCTAGTTAAATACAATGTTACTGAGAAGAGTAATAAAGCTAACGGTTTTTGCTATTATCTTGTTATTCCTGAGCACAACCGACAAAGCAAAATTATTATGGCATTTAAAGATTGGATTGTAAGTGAATTGGTAATTGAATAAACACTTTTGGCATTTCGCAGTTATTTTTACCCTAAATAATCGTTAGCGGTGTAAAGAAAATGAGAGTATCTTTTATAATTACTTTGTTTGTTCAGATATTGAAATTAAGCCCAACCTAGCGCATTTTCGCTCTTAATCATAATATCGACAATAGGTTCGTTGCTTAAACAAACGAGCTGCTATTTAATTTTAATCCAGATGATTTTCGAGTTTTATTTTGTACTGCTCTAGCATGGAGTATAAGAACTCTAATTGGATGCTTTTGATACTTCTCTTGGCTTTGGTATAATTTTCTTTGGCCTGTTCAATATCCCCTTGCAGAAAAAATACTTCAGCTAAATGAAGTCGTGTGGAATTTATTCCTATTTGGCTTTGAATAATTTGGTATGCAGACAACGCATTTGTAAAAGCCTCTAAGGCTTTGTTAAGTCTTTTCTGTTTAAGATAAACTAAGCCTTGCTCTTCGGCTACACTGGCTTTTAGGAACCAATCTTGGTGTTTATCGGTAATGTTAATTACTTGCTGATAAAATTGTAACGCTTGTGTAAAATCTTGTTTTTCAGCTGAAATTCGTCCTTTAAGTAATTGAATGTTTGCAATTTCCAAGGGAGATTTTATTAAAACATTCGCTGACTCATTTAACAGAACCGTTGCTTTTTCTACTTGATCATCCCATAAGTACAACTTACTTAAATAGATCATGGCAATAACCGAATCAGGGTTCAATGATAGATAACTTTCAAAAAAGCTAATGGATGTATGCCAATCCGACTCATAACTAATCATGGCCTCAGCAAATAAAGCATCGTTAAACTCATCTATTGGGTTATATTCACTTTTTTTGAGTGGCTGATTGATAAAGTCGGCTAACTTTTTTGATAATGTGACAAGTGCAGCATTTATTGAGGTACCAAGGATAACACCTTGCTTTACATCATTTAGGAGATGAAATTTGTATACCAGTTTGTAGTCTGACACATAGCCAAAGATTTCTGTTTCAACGATTAATGTAGCACCAGACACATTAAATAAATTAGCGACATCATTGGAAGAAAACTTTCGTTCTAAACCTACCGTGTACATTAATTGAGGAATGTAGGTTCCCGGATAGATAAAAATTGAATTAGGGAACCCTTTTAATTTTGCAATAAGTTGTTCCATCGCCCCTAAATAAATCCAATCGTTTTCTCCATAAGGAATACTATTCTTTATTGGCAGCACAAGAATGCTTTGATCGAAATTAACTTCGGAAGTCTCTTCGCTTGAAAACAAAATCGTAAGTAAGATTAAACAGATGAGTAAAATGGCAGCAATATAATATTTCAATACAGAAGGTGTTGCTAAACTGTTCAGTTTATCTTGCTGTATTTGATTAATAGGCTCTAATTGTGCAGTGAATTGATATCCCTTGCGTGGAAAGTTCAGAATAATTTCCGAGTGACCGAATAATTTACGAATTTCCCTAATAGACTGAAAAATAACACCATCATCTACGTTTACATCGTCCCAAATACAGTCCAACAGCTCCTGTTTACTGATAGTATCTCCAGCTCTATTAGCCAGATATAACAGAACTTCTAACGTTTTAGGTCGAATGTTCTGACAGTGGTTATCAGTAGATAACGTACGCGCTTGTATATCAAGAACAAAAGTATCAACGTAGTATTTCATTAAAGCGACATGTAAATAAGAGTGTTATATGATGTTATCAAATAATGTTAGTTAGGATCAGCTAAATTAGTTGCTTAATTTCTCATGCCAACTTGAATTTCTGTCAAACCATTAAATATAAATGTTTTTACAAAGTATGACTTAACTTCAAAAAAATACTTTTTTGGTTCGTTGTTAACCTTTTCGTGGCATCATTATCAACCGCGTTGCTTGATAAGCCTAGGTAAAAAGCTGAAAGTGCATCAAAACGATAAGAGTACACCAGTTGAGACCCTAAGCTTTTACTTTTCTTATCAATATCAAAAGTATAATTACTCGGATTAAAAACCATATTATTATGAATCAAAGACAATCGAACTTTACTGTCACTGTTAAATTGATAATTAATACGTAAGTCAGTTAAATTTACTGTGTATAATTCATCATTTAACACTGTCATTTTCTCAAAGGTATGCTCAAGCCTGATGTTAACAGCATCATTTACATCCCACTGAATAATAGGGAGCAACTGTACCTTCTCTCCTTTACGGTTATTAGCATAATCAACAGCATCACTTTTAAGTAATAAATTACTGATGTAAAAATTAGCAATTGGCCGAATTTCACCATAAATAAAACTAAAATCGATATCAAACTGGTCGCTATTATCGGTTATATTGGTAATACTTGGGTCAAAGCGTAAGCCAACTTTGGTTTGTTTTCCTACCCCTGTACTTATTCTCGATTGCATCATACCGTTAAGATTTAACTGAATTTCCACATTATCACTGATGAGTTCATTATCAATATTGGTTTCTTTATCAACACCAACCCAAAATTCAACCTTATTCCACATTGGTGATTCAGGATAATGCACATAACCAGTTCTAATTTGACTTTCTTTAATATCAATTTTACTAACAAAGCCTAAGTCGGCGCGAAAGTCTTCTCCTTTATGTTTATGGTAAGCACTTAACCACCAATTTCTTTTAGTATGGTTAAAATTTACTTGCCACGCAATATCAGTAAGTTCATCGCTACTGTTAACGCGTATACTTGGTTCATTGTCACATTTGTAACAAACTTTTTTATAAAAATCAGCAGGGTACTCTGTGTTTGAAGAGAGCAGTTGTGCATCTAAAAAGGTGCTTTCATTGAAACGTAAACGACCATCGATAGAAAAAATATAGTTATGATAGTCTTCACTTTTCCTTACCGTATTGGTTATGCCAAAAGATGATTCATTGCTAAAGTCATAACGATAACGTAGTGCACCGTTAATCGTTTTCTCATCAATATTTACTAAAGTTGAATTAAGATTACCAGGTATTAATAAACGTGTACTTTCATCATTACTTGCGAGTACCGCAAAAGTACCATTACCACTGCGTTGGGTGTATTTCCCGCCAACATCAGGGGCAACAATATTTCGGGTATACACCAAGTTATATAAACTATCAAAATAGTTATGGTTTTCTAGAAAAAATCGTCGTTTTTCTGGTAGGTACAGTGAAAAATTACTGTTGATATTAAGTGGTGCATTATCTAGCTCTATTTGCGAAAAGTCGGGATTAATCGTTGCTGAAAATAAGCTGTCTGAACTGATATTCCAACTAAAATCACCACCTAGTTCAGCATTATTTTCACTGTGCCAGTTTTCTTGTGTTGATAAGTTTTTTTGTTGATTTTTACCAACAACAATACTAGGGACAAAAATCATATTCGTACTTTGTTTAGCCGCCTTAAAACCTGTTATTGGTTGCATTTGGCACAGTGAACAATTATTTTCTCGGTCTTGGCTGACGTTCGAAATCTTATAACTGACCTCCCGTGGATAAAAACGGATAAACTCTGCCGACCAACGTTTAACTCCCGTATCGTCGGCAAAATTAAGTTGGCTTAATGGAATAATAAACTCAGCGGTAAAACCTTGCTCATAGACAGCTGTTTTTGCTTGCCAAACAGCATCCCAATTATCATTATAATTTTGAGTAATGCCACTTTCTATTGAATCAATTTGTACCCCTTTTGTATTGACATAAAAATGATAGGCCAATTTATGGGTATTAAGCGTATCTAGCTTAAATCCGACTAAATCATCATGCCAAATTTTATCGCGATCACGTAAATAAGCTCTTATAAGTTCGGGGTGCGGATCTTGCGCCCTAAAGCCAACATATAAGTTATCACCTGACTCATAAATATATACATCGGTTTGTACTGTCGCTTTAGTGTTTTCAAAAGGCTCAATCGTATAATTAAGCGGAAACTGTCGTGCTTTTTGCCAAATCGCTTCATCAAGTTGTCCATCAAGGGTTATCGATTGTTGATAATACGGAATTGATAGTGATTGGGCGTCATTTTTTATTTTAGTTAACGTTTCAGCGGATAGCTTAGTAATGAAAAATAAAGTAAAAACATACAGAAAAATAGGGAGAAAACGTAACATTATCAAATAACCTTAACGTCACCCAAATAACTTTAAACGTTTTTATTTCACGTTAGGTTGTCTGGGTATGGGGCGTAAATTCAAGTTTCATCAAATATTTATATTCACCCGTTTAGTAAAATGTAGGTGGGTGAATATAAATAAAACAGAGTTATAAGCTGAAAGATCCTAATGACTTAAAGGAGCCAATAAAATAATGTTAAATGGCGAGCTAAAATTAACTTCATTGTTATTAACGGTTATTATTTGATTTGAGTAGTAGTCTTTCACTTGGCTACCATTAGAAAAAACATTATGTACAGACAGTTTTTTCATGCCTTTATTGACTTCTAAAGCAACCAGGATTTGGTCTAATTCCCCTTTATCTTCATAGGCTCTGCTGAAAACGTAAGGTTTATCACTATGTTTTTTATGAATACCTGCACCAACAGCAATGTGATCATGACGAAAAGAGCCTAATTTTTGCCAATGTGTAAGTAACGCTTGAGTATCTTTCTTTGCTAAATCGTCCCAATTCATAAAAGAACGCCACGTCGCATCCCCCATAGCACCCTCAATAGTTAAGTTTCGTGCTAATTCATCACCATAATAAATTTGTACAGCGCCGGGTGCTAACATCAATTTCAATGCTGTTTCATAAGGCCTCTTGTGAGCTTTATCATAAGGTTCAGGGTCATCATGAGAGACAACATAGTTAATTACACCAACTCCGGTAAGAGCACCCTTATTTAATTCTTGTGAGTAAGTGCTAAAAATATCTTCCATGGATCCTTTAGCATGGGTGGCAAAGCCCATGTTGATTAAGCTATCAAAACCAAAATCAAAAAAATCTACTTGTTTATCACCATAATCATAATTTCTGGTGCCTGCGGGGGTATTTTTAAAGCCATTTACGCCAAAGTGCATTACCTCACCAACCATAAAGAAGTCTTTATCGTCTAGAACTAACGCTGGATTTTTTGCTTTCCATTGCTTAAAGGCTAATGATGCTTCCGTTTTTAATACTTGCCAAATTTCAGCTTCAACATGTTTAGCTGTATCAACTCGAAAGCCATCAATACCATACTCTCTCACCCAATCAGTTAACCATTTAACAATGTAGTTTTTTGGGGCTCTACTAAGCTGTGTTCTTTCAAAAAAATCATCAAGTTCAGTAAGCTCTTGTTCAAGTCGACCTTCTAGTCGCCATTTTTCTAATAAAAAATCTGGTAATTCAACATCTTCTTCTGACTCGGTAAGCACATCAGGTATGCTCGTTGCTAATGCACATTTAACATTATGCTCATAACTATGCCATTGGCAGGCTGGGTTGGTTCTAACCCAATTATCAGGCCAAGCAACATCTGAATTTGTTTTTGGTCCAGTATGATTAATAACAACATCGGCTAAAACACGAATACCGTTGGCATGAGCGGTATGAATCATATTTTTCATTTCAGCTTCAGTGCCAAAATTAGGATCAACATTGGTCCAATCTTTTATCCAATAACCGTGAAATGGGTAACTTCTTCCCCAGTCTTCATCCCAGTAACCGTGAACTTGTTCATTCAGGGGTGTCATCCATAAAACATCAACCCCTAACGCCTTAAAATAGCCATCGTTAATTTTATTAGTTATTCCTGTAATATCTCCGCCCATAAAATTTCGCAGCACAGCAGCATCTTGTTTTCGATCAAAAGCCTGATCATTGCTTTTATCACCGTTAGCAAAACGATCTGTTATCATAAAATAGACAATGGCATTATTCCAAAATGGGTCAATCCCTTGCTCGGTCTGTGTTTTACTGTAGTTGTAGGTTTGATTTACTTCGTTATTATTAATGCTATCTTTACTGCTGTTGCAGCCAATTAGCAAAGTGCAGGCAATAAAAGCCCCTAACAAGTAATTTGTCATAATTTTTCTCCAAAAATGAGTTTTAGTGTTTGCCGATTAACGACTTAGTAAACGACTTTAGTTAATTAACGTCGTAACATTTCAGTAGGAAATTTTTGAGTTACGGTATAAATACTTTTATGAATTATTTTTGAAATAAGTAAAGAAATCGTACTAATTGACACTAAATAGTCAGGCAGTAATAACCATGTAAAAAATCGATAAGGAAAATGGTTAAGCCATGAAAAAGAACAGTAAAGTGATAATGCCATCGGCTGAACAACATAAGTATTCGCAGAATAGATGGCTGCGATAAATAGATAAGTTAGATTTTTAAAGCGCATTAAGTCGTTTCCAATATATACGTAAAACTTGAAAACCATTTAGCTCTTTTACGCTAGAGAAGAGAACTTAAAATTTCTTAAATAAACTGAAATTGTTGAAAACATTGATAAAATAAATACGTGACAATAATATAGTAGTCTAAGTTAACTCTTCATAAAAATTAGCGATATTAATGTTAACTAAACACAAGATTGTAAATTAAACGGTAATTAGGAAAGAAGACTGGACACTTAATAATGTATTTCTATCATAACAGCAAAAATATTTGCTTTCGTATCATTGCTACTATCAGTTGAAGTGATTCTTATGCATCATTTTAAACCGCTTTAGACTCTGAGTTGTTATCTAGCAAATAATGACCGCCGTCCACTGTGAGTTTGCAGAAGCTACTGTAGCAGTCACTCTCGTAATGGTATTGGTATGATTTTAATTTAAACTGAAGGTTTATCCTCTCTTGTATAATAAATAATATTATGAAATATAGCCTTGCTTTCTGACAGATTACGATAGCCGTGCTTTTGATTTGCATTAAATTTTACAACATCACCTTTACTTAAATGGCGCCAATGACCATTCAAAAGATATTCAATCTCTCCCTCAATTACTAAGATTTGCTCAATTACTCCATTATTATGCGGTGCTGAAATTTGCTGATGTAGTGGTGCTAAAGTTAAGGAAAAAACTTCACTTTTTGTTTCTAAATCAAATGGAAATAAAGTAGAAATGGATATGCCAACCTCATTATTAAATATATTTTGAGGTAAGTCATCCCCCTCAATAGCTAGGAAAAAATAGCTCAATGGTAAATCAAAACCTGTGGCTATATTCCATAAACGCGCCACTGTTGGGCTTGACTCGCCTCTTTCAATTTGTCCTAGCATTGCCTTTGAAACATCCGTTTTCTTACTTGCAACATCAAGGCTCCAACCCTTATTGGTTCTCGCCAATTTGAGTTGAGAACCTATTGCATTGTTGACATTTATATTCATGACTTCTCTTGTGCGTTATAACGTATGATGGTACGCTGTGCGCTATAACGCACGTTGGGGGTATTATGAGGATAAAAGGTATATTAGTCAATCAGATAATAAGTGCGTCGGTTGCAGGGTTGCTTGCAGTTATTATTGGGTTTGCTAGCTCCGTCGCTTTAATCTATCAAACAGTTGTCAATTTAGGAGGTGATGCAAGTCTTGCATCCAGTTGGATATTAACTTTAGGGTTATCAATGGGGTTTACTTCTATTGCTTTATCCTTTTATTATCGTGTGCCAATATTGGTTGCTTGGTCAACGCCTGGAGCGGCATTACTTATTGCAAACACTCAACATTTTAATGTTAATGAAGCAATAGCAGGGTTCATGTTCTCAGCATTGTTAATTTTCTTGTGCGGTATTACTGGTTGGTTCGAAAAATTAATGAATAAGCTACCATTTCAGCTTGCTTCAGCAATGTTGGGTGGAATTTTGGTTAATTTTGGCGTTGATGTTTTTAACCAAATGAATGATGAGCCATTACTGGTAATAGCCATGTTTTTTACTTATTTAGTAGGTAGGCGATTATTTCCTAAATTTACCATGTTGTTAGTGCTGGTAATTAGTATTTCACTTGCGTGGCACCTCAATTTAATTACCTTTAGAGGTTTATCTTGGCAGCTAAGTGAATTTAGGTATATTTCACCAGAGTTTAATATCTCTGCAATACTCGGTGTTGGCGTGCCTTTATTTCTTGTTACTATGGCAGCACAAAATTTGCCTGGTATTGCCGTATTAAAAGCACATAATTATAAAGCGCCCGTATCGTCAGTATTGAGTGTTACAGGCTTTGTTAATATGTTTGCTGCCCCTTTTGGTGGTTATGCAATAAATCTAGCGGCAATAACTGCAGCAATTTGTATGACTGAAGATGTTGATAAAAACCCTGAAAAGCGTTACTGGGCAGCAATCTCTGGGGGTGGGTTTTATATATTGATGGCAATTTCTGCTGGATACTTGATGGAAGCCTTTGCATTATTACCGAATGCACTCATCTATTCATTAGCTGGTATAGCTTTATTTACGACGATTAATAGTAGCATTAAACAGGCACTATCTGAGGATAAGATGTCAGAAGCGGCAATAATTACTTTTCTTGTAACCGCTTCAAACTTGACGTTATGGGATATTAGTTCAGTATTGTGGGGGTTAATTGCAGGTACTATAACGCTACTTGTTCAAAGGTTACTAAAGAAACCTAGCTATATTTGAACTAACTAGTGGCAGGCATAATCTTGCAGGAGTCAGACACTTCCTGCCTGATTTTATATCAATATGACAGACTATTGGACCACCGTAGCAGCCAGTCATTATTAGTTAATTAAAAGTAATTTTATTAGCAAAGTTGATATTAGATATTCAAAAACGCAATCTATATAATGCTGGGGGATGAAATGCGAGTATGTTATTTTTGCTAACAGGGCAACTAAATGAAAAATAATAATTTAGATTATATTCTCCCTACCAATTTCCGCACAATGGGCTTAACAATAATAGAGCCACCTGCTTTTATTGCCAGATGGGTGCAGTGCTTTTGGTTGATGGATGGAAGAAAGAGCTCTGAACGCTTTATTGAAGAAAAACTTTACCCCGACGCAGGTACTAGCCTTACTTTTACTGTTAGTGAGAATAATGCCAGCGTTAGTTTTCTTAATAACACTCAGGTAATGATGAAGCGTTGGGATATGTTGAATACGTATGTCAGTATAAGATTTAAGCCCGGAGCAGCCTTTGAGCTTTTGGGATTAGATGTAAGCGAAATTAGGGATATTGATGTTGATTTTACTGATCTAGATTTTACACACAAAATTCACATTAATTTGTTATTAAACACATTACCTACATTAAATATGATTGAGCAACAGCACTTATTGCAGGATTGGTTAATAAATTTAGTCTGTCGAGCTTCTCCCCGTATTAATAAATTGAATACACTTTTTATTCAAGCTTTTGAAAATGTTTTGTCGCCTCTAAAAATTGCAGAACACAGTGGGGTAGGCCATCGCACGTTGCAAAGGTATGCTCGAAAGCACCTAGGAACAACGCCAAGTCAATTATATTGCTATGCACAAATACGTAGTGCCAGACAGAAATTAATGTCAATTTCAAATACCATAGCAGCTATTGGGCTAGATTGTGGGTATTTTGACCAAGCACATTTCACCAATGCATTTCGCGAGCATACTTTAGAAACACCATTACAGTATAGAAAACGTAAGTTGTCGCAAATTTCCAATAACATATTTTAGATTCTACTAAAGTGCTTATCTTAACTGTAGGAGAACACTATGCAATCTAACATTACCCCCAATTCGTTATATAAGAATTACCCCCACCTTGTTGCTCATCTAACTGCGTTAGGTGAAGTGCCAGAAAGCACAGCCTTACCCAAGAAATTACAAGACTTAGTTAAACTACGCGTATCTCAGTTAAATGGATGCGGTTATTGTCAACACATGCATTCAGAAGAAGCTCGTAAGGATGGGGAAACACAAGCAAGATTAGATGTTTTACCTGCTTGGCGAGAATTGTCTTGTTTCTCTTCAGATGAGAGAGCAGCATTAGCTTGGGCAGAAGCATTAACATTATTGGCTAGTTTGCGAATTGACAATGCTGACTTTTTGGCAGCAAAAAATGCTTTTGGAGAAAAAGTGTTTATGGAGCTGACAAGTATAATTTTACAAATTAATAGCTGGAATCGTATCGCGGCCGGCTTTCTTTTTCAGCCTGAATTAAAATAGTAGATATCATTATAAAAACTACATTAAGCCGAGCTCAGGTTACATTACTTTAGCGTATAAAGAATAAAGTTAATTTAGTTTATTAGGATATTTTATTATGTACAACAAATTCCAAAAGTGAGAACGAATATGAAAGTGTTTTTTTATTTTATGGCTATACAAATGGCCTTTTTGTTTCCAGTGATAGCAAGCGAATTTAAGCAAATTGAATTAATAGATTTTAGATCTAACAAAGTAGTTAACTTATCAATGTTTAACGAATCTAAGCCTATTTACATAAAGCTTTGGGCTACATGGTGTAAGCCATGCATGGAACAAATGCCTCATTTTCAACGTATTCAAGAAAAATACGGTGACAAAATTAATATTTTCGCCGTTAACATCAATATAAATGAGAATATGAAATATATTGATGATGTTGTTACTAAAAATGGATTAACAATGCCTGTTCTTTTAGACAAAGAAGGCAAGTTAAGTGAGGCTCTTGGTTTAGTAGGTACACCATTTAGCGTACTCATAAATACCAATAATAAAATTGTATACACAACACATGAGTCAAATAATGTACTTGATACCTTTATCGGTAAGCTGGCAAATGGAAGTAAGCTTGCAGGTGAAGACAGCAAGGTAATTACAGCAGAAGAAAAGAAAAGCATTATTAAGCCTTGGAAAGAAGGAAATCATACGTTGTTTTTTACCGCTACGTGGTGTGATTGGTATTTAGAAAACTCAAGACCTGAAATGGCGAATGAATGTAAGGAAGTCCAGTCAAATATTACTAAACTCTACGATAAATCAGAAATTAAGGAGTGGCATGGCTTTGTTAATCATTTATGGACTGATAAAAAAGCACTTACAGATTTCACTCAACTATACAATATAAAACTCCCATTCGACATTGATACGAATGGAGTGCTATTTACTTATTTCAATATTAGAAGCATTCCAACAATTATTAGAATTGAAGACGGTAAGGTGATCAAAAAGATTACGGGTAATGAAATAACAAAGCTTTTTAAAAAATGACCCAGTAATAAAATCTGTGTAACTACCTTAAATTAAGTTAATACACTGATGGGGAATTGCGATGACGAGCGCCAGAAAAAACGTGATCAGTTTCGTTATAAATTTCTGTAGGTTCCAACACCATCATATCGGTATTGTTATCTATTAGGTAGTGAGCTTTGAAGCCAATAGGCTCTTTACTCGCTTCGATACGAAAGCCACTGATACTAAATTTTGCGCGTTCGTTAGTAAGTGCAATAAAAGGTGATATATAATCAAAACCGACATAAGTTGAGTCGGTAAAGGGGGATTGGGCTGCACTGGGCAAACTCTAATTATTAATGATCACTTAGTGCGTTTACTGGAAATTAGGCTAAAGTTCTTTATGATATATTTTATAATGCATTTTCAGTACAATATTTCTGAGAAGTTTTAGCTATTACAAATAAGGGCTGTATTGTGACTAACAAACTAGTAATCTACGATAGGTTCTCGTGTGATAATTGCGCGGATAAAAATAGTCTTGATTTTGATTTTACAATGGCTTTTCAGCCTATAATCAACTGCAAAACAAAACAGATATTTGGATATGAAGCGTTGGTGCGCGGTCTAAAAAACGAATCTGCTTATTCTATTATATCTAAAGTAAACGACGACAATCGTTATCTTTTTGACCAGCTTTGCCGCATAAAAGCAATAAAACTAGCATCAAAACTCAAACTTGAATCCATGCTCAGTATTAACTTTCTGCCAAATGCAATTTACAAACCGGAAAGATGTATCCGTACAACTTTAGAAGCCGCAAAAAAATATAACTTCCCTATCGATAAAATCATGTTTGAATTTACTGAGGTTGAGAAGATTGATGATACGAAATTCATTAAGAATATAATTGAGTATTACGACAAATTAGGGTTTAAGACGGCAATTGATGATTTTGGATCGGGCTATGCAGGTTTGGGCTTGTTGGCAGACTTTCAGACAAATATCATAAAATTAGATATGGGGCTTATTCGTAACATTGACCAAGATAAATCTCGTCAATATATCATTAAAAGTTGCCTTAATTTATTCCGCGACCTAAATATTACTCCTTTAGCAGAAGGTATCGAAACCAAAGAAGAAATGGAGTGGTTAAGAGATGCTGGTATTGAATTGTTGCAGGGCTATCTATTTGCAAAACCTGAGTTTGAAAACTTACCAAAAGTCAATTTTAGTGGCATGTAAATAAGTTCAGTACAGAGCCGTTATTTGCTTGATGTAACTTTTAACTATAATCAAGCAACTCATGTTCGTACCCAATAATATCTATAAAATTCTAATAGCCTCGTTTGAGATTCTTTTGATGAATCTAATTAAATTGTGAGTAAAGCAAGAAACACGAAGTCACAATCAAAAGGCCTCCCATTAACTGATTAAAAAGCTTTAATTTAAACTCGTTATTTAAAAGTATTGCTACTCTATTTCCTAATACAGACCAAGAGAAAAGAGATAAATAACATACTAGAAAATAGATCAATGAAAAGGTTAAAAACTCTTGATGACTATTAGGTACGGAAAACAAAGAAACGCCAACCATACAGGCTATCCATGCTTTAGGATTTAACCATTGCAATAGAAACCCTTGTATAAAAGTTGGTTGTTTCTGCTCTTTCATATCTAATTCTGGTTTTGATGTCATAATTAAATAACCCATATAAACAATAAATAGTGCCCCAACAACGGCTAAGTATTTTAGAAAACTTGGGTATAAATCAATAACTTTAGAAAAGCCTAATCCAATGAATAACAACAGTGATGTGAAACCAATCGTTCCTCCTGAAACGAATGAAAATGTTTTACGTACTCCGTAGCTTGCACCTGAAGATACAATAACCATGTTCACTGGCCCTGGAGATATTGACATAACCAATGAGAATGAAAACATTGCAATAAATAACGACATAACTTCTCCTATATTTTTTATAAACTATACATCTATTTTATTACTTGGATAAGGTGCTATAATTAAGAGTCACTGTTCTAAATACTTTAACAATAAAACAAATGATAGATGAATTACGATCAATAGCTATTTTTGCTGAAACGATAAAACAAGGTTCTTTTCGAGCTGCTGCAAAAGAGCTTAAACTTTCACCTTCAGTCGTTAGTTATCAAGTTACTCAATTAGAAAAATCTGTAGGTACGGCTTTAATTTACAGGTCGACTAGACATTTGTCGTTAACATCTGAAGGGACTGTGTTATATCAGCATGCTTTAAATATGATCCAAGCTGCACATCAAGGATTAAGCCAAATAACTTCAGATAAGCAAGAGCTAAGAGGTACTTTAACCCTTACCCTACCTTCCGCCTTAATCAAATCGGAGATAAGTAAAAAAATATCTCAATTTAGCAAATTACACCCTTGTTTGAATTTTAAATTATTTTACAGCGACAATAGGAAAGACCTTATTCTTAAAGGCATTGATTTAGCATTTAGGGCTGGTGAAATGGATGATAGTAGCCTTATGTCTAAACGAATCGGAGAAATCAATAGAAAACTAGTTTGTTCTTATGATTATTGGAAAGAAAATAAAAGACCTATCTATCCTCATGATTTAACAAAGTGGAATTGGATAAAATTAGATATGCTCCCAAATTACAGAACTTTAATAAATTCTGAGGGGAAAAAATGTGAAATTGGTTTTACAAGTAATATCTGTGTGAACAGTGTTGAAGCTATGACTCAGCTATGTATAAATGGCGCTGGTATAGCTACTCCTCCTGATTTTTTAATCGAAAGAGAAATTAAAAGTAATATTTTAGTTGAATTGTTACCAAACTGGCAAGTTGAACCGATTCCCCTATACGCAGTTTGGCCGAGTAATGTTTTTCAAAATAGCAGTGCGAAACGTTTATTAGATTTTTTAGAATGAAAATATTATAGGTAAATTACGTTATGTTTTTAACCTTTGGCTACTAGCAAAGAAATAATAGGTGATTACAGTGTGTTAGTTAACTTTTTTGTGCTTTACCAGACTAGAATGCAAACAGGGTACTTAAGCAACGGCAAAATTATAGTTGGCTTTTTGTTTGTGTTTCACTTATTTTAGCCACTAAAAGTTATCACTTCAAACTGCGTTACCGATACAAAAACTAATCTGAATCTGTTTTATACGGTTATTATTAATAACCGTTTTGTGGCAAAGTTAGCGTTCGGAGAGGAAACTTCACGTACAGGTATGAGTTAATTAATTATCAAAGTAGGTGCTTTATAACATTTTTGGCGTGTTCTATACATAACTAGGGTATACATGCATAGCCTATAACTTTTTATTATGATCTATGTTGGGCAATAAATGTTGACACTACCGCGTAAATCAGGCATTTTAATTGGCATGAAAATTACCTCTAGCCAAATTACCATTACCACCACCACCCGAATGGGATGATGGTTGCTGGCTAACGTGTAAAAAAAATAATTTTATCGAAGCTCGTAACCTGTAAAGGTTACGAGCTTTTTGCTTTCAAGAAAGGGAAAAAAAATGCGTGTACTTAAATTTGGTGGCTCATCATTGGCGTCGGCTGAGCGTTTTCGTCAAGTTGCTGATATTATCAAAGATAAAAGCCAATCTTCAAAAATTGCTGTCGTTGTTTCTGCGCCTCAAGGTGTTACAAATCATTTAGTTGCCATGGCTGAAAATATTAGTGATGAAGCAAAACTCATTACGGATTTAGGACATTTTAAACGCGCAATTACCACTATTATTGAAGATTTAGCTACGAGCTTACCTGAATTTAATACGCATCATTGTGAGCAAGCGCTTATTAACTATGAGCATCAACTTCAACGTTATATGCAAGGCGCAACAATGTTAACGTATTGCCCTGATCATATTCGTGCTCGTATTATTAGTACTGGTGAACGTTTAAGTGTTGCTATTCTTGATTCAGTTCTACAGTCCTTAGGACTACAAGTTTCATTACTTTCGCCAGAAAAATTTCTTTTTACCAGCGATTCATCATTAAATGCTGTTGCAGACTTAGTACTTTCTAAAGAAAAATTTTCAATTGAATATGAAAAACTTAATCAAGTCGCATTAATGCCTGGCTTTATTGGCATGAGTATCGGTAAAAATAATGAAGAAGGTAGAATTACCACTTTAGGTCGCAATGGTTCTGACTACTCAGCAGCGGTACTTGCTGTTTGTATGCAAGCTGAGTGTTGTGAAATATGGACAGATGTGGATGGTGTTTATAATGCTGATCCTCGCATGATCAAAGAAGCAAAATTACTTGATTATTTATCTTACCAAGAAGCAATGGAGTTATCGTATTTTGGTGCGAGTGTATTGCACCCTAAAACTATTGGCCCTATCGCCCAATATCATATTCCTTGCCTCATTAAAAACACCAGCAATCCTAACGCGCCAGGTACTTTAATTTCTAATGAAAATGACCAACAAAAACGCGTAAAAGCTATCTCAAACCTTGATGATTTAACTATGGTAAATGTGTCGGGGCCAGGTATGAAAGGCATGGTGGGAATGGCAAGCCGCGTTTTTGCTACCATGAGCCGAGAAAATATTTCTTTGGTATTAATTAGCCAATCTTCAAGCGAATATTGTATTAGCTTTTGTATTCATTCAGCTGATATGCAACAAGCAGAACGTAGCTTGAAGGAAGAATTTGAATTAGAACTTCTTAATGGCTTACTTGAACCAATTGGGCTTAAAAGTGAATTATCTATTGTGTCATTGGTGGGTGATGGTATGAACCATCAACGTGGCGTAGCAGCAAAATTCTTTAGTTCATTAGCTCAAGCGCGAGTGAATGTGGTTGCTATCGCGCAAGATTCGTCTGAACGCAGTATTTCCGTGGTTATTGAACAAAGAAAATGTACTGCTGCCATGAAAGTTAGTCACCAAAATTTCTTTTCTCATAAACCAGCCATTGACGTATTTTTGGTTGGTTGTGGTGTGGTGGGTAGTGAGTTAATTGCACAAATTTCTCGTCAACAAGCCAGTTTGAAAAAGCAAAATATTGCTTTGAAAGTTTATGGTATCGCTAATTCAAAAGGTATGGTGTTTGATAAAGAAGGTATTGATTTAGATAACTGGCAAGATGTATTAGCACAAGGGATAGAAAGCAAAAAATCAGTAGAAGTGAATACGCAAAATATTAAAGCCTTTGTTAATGACAATCACTTAATTAATCCAGTGCTTGTTGATTCAACGTCAAATGAAGCACTTGCGATGAGCTATGTTGATTACCTTGCTGAAGGTTTCCATGTTGTAACACCAAATAAAAAGGCCAACACAGATTCATGGGAATATTATCAAGCATTACGTAGTACAGCACAATCAACAAATCGTCGATTTTTATATGAAACAACCGTTGGTGCAGGTTTACCAGTAATTGATACTTTGCAAAGCTTGATAAAAGCGGGTGACCAACTAGAACGTTTTGAAGGTATATTGTCAGGCTCTTTATCTTATATTTTTGGTAAGCTTGATGAGGGCATGTCATTATCTGCGGCCACTGCTATTGCGAAAGAAAATGGTTTTACTGAACCTGATCCACGTGATGATTTAAGTGGAATGGATGTGGCGAGAAAACTGCTAATTATGGCGCGAGAATCGGGCATGCAATTAGAACTTTCTGATATTAAAATTGAATCAGTTTTACCAAGTGATTTCGATGATAGTGGCGATGTTGATACCTTTATGAAAAATTTATCAAAGCTTGACGGTAGTGTAAACGCCCGTTGTGAAGCAGCAAAAGCTGAAGGAAAAGTGCTACGTTATATTGGCAATATTGTTGATGGTAAGTGTCAAGTGTCTATTGACACGGTTGATGCTAGCCACCCACTCTATAGTGTAAAAGATGGTGAGAATGCACTTGCAATCCACAGTCGTTATTATCAACCATTACCCTTTGTGTTACGCGGTTATGGTGCAGGTGCTGAAGTAACCGCTGCTGGTGTGTTTGGTGATATTTTAAGAACATTGTCATGGGAGCAGCAGCACTAATGTCTAATTCAAGTAAGGTGTCTGTTTTTGCCCCCGCGTCAATTGGTAATGTGAGTGTTGGTTTTGATGTATTAGGTTTAGCGGTAAAACCGATTGATGGCACCTTGTTAGGTGATGTTGTGAGCGTTGAGCAGGCAATAACAGCTAATACAGAAGCTCAAGCTGATAGTAGTTTGCAGGTTGTGGGAGCTTTTGCAGATAAGCTACCAACAGCAAAAGAAGATAATATTGTTTGGTCATGCTTGCAGTTGTTTAATCAAGCCTTACTGAAACAAGGTCAAGCCATTGTGCCTGTGCAAATGACACTTGATAAAAAAATGCCCGTTGGCAGTGGCCTTGGTTCTAGTGCTTGTTCCGTGGTTGCGGCGCTTGCAGGGTTAAATGCATTTTATGCGAAGAATCATGATTTTAGTTTTGATGAAAAAACCTTGTTAAAAATGACTGGCCAAATGGAAGCACAAATAAGTGGTAGCCTGCATTATGATAACGTTGCACCGTGCTATTTAGGCGGATTACAATTGATGGTGCCTGATCCAGAAGTGATTAGTCGCTTATTACCAGGTTTCAATGACTGTTATTATGTGATGGCTTATCCAGGAATCGAAGTATCAACAAAGGCTGCCCGTGAAGTATTACCAACAAGTTATAGCCGTGCAGATGTGATAAGCTATGGTCAAAATTTAGCAACCTTTGTTGATGCGTGTCATAGGCAAGATAAAGTACAAGCCTTTTCAGTATTAACCGATGTAGTTGCCGAGCCTTATAGAGTTAACTTATTGCCTAAATATCAGCAAGCGCATAATTATTTAATGGCTGAGGGTGCTCATGCTGTTGGTATTTCTGGTTCAGGACCAACATTGTTTTGTATTTGTGATAATGCTGAGCAAGCCCAAAATTACGCATTATGGTTAAAAGACAACTATTTACAAACTGACCTTGGCTTTGTTCATGTTTGCCAAGTAGATGCCGAGGGTGCGATAGAAATCTAACTCGATTGGCATATGTAAGTAGAACAATATATTTAAGATTAGTAGGAATAAACAGTGAAATTTTATAACTTAAAAGAAAATGACGAACGGGTAAGTTTTGCTCAAGCCGTTAAGCAAGGTTTAGGTAAAAATCAGGGGCTATTTTTTCCTGAAACAATGCCTAAGTTTGACAATATTGACGAGCTATTAGCACTTCCGTTAGTTGAGCGCAGCGTAAAAATATTACTTCCATTTGTTGAAGAAGATATTAATGAAAAAGAATTAACTGAAATTGTTACCGATGCTTTTAATTTTCCTGCGGTATTACAGCCTATCAGTAATGAACGCGCTATTTTAGAGTTATTTCATGGCCCCACGTTAGCATTTAAAGATTTTGGTGCACGTTTTATGGCGAAATGTTTACAAGCATTTGTTGCCAAAGACGCAAAAGCAACAGGTCAAACAAAACCGTTAACTATTTTAACGGCAACCTCTGGTGATACAGGCGCTGCAGTAGCTCATGCCTTTCATGGTATTGATAATATCCGTGTAGTGATTATGTATCCCAAGGGTAAAATTTCATTATTACAAGAGAAAATGTTTACAACCTTAGGGGGTAATATTGAAACCTTAATGGTTGACGGTGACTTTGATGATTGCCAAGCGTTGGTTAAAAAATCATTTGATGACAATGAATTAGCAACAACTATTGGGTTAAATTCTGCCAACTCAATTAACATTAGCCGTTTATTAGCGCAAATTTGCTATTACTTTGAAGCCATGGCTCAGCTTTCTCGTGCAAAAACTGATTTAAGTAATATTGTTTTCTCTATTCCAAGTGGTAATTTTGGTAATTTAACCGCGGGCTTATTTGCTAAAGCGATGGGCGCACCTATTAAGCGTTTTATTGCTGCTACTAATTTGAACGATACTGTGCCGCGTTATTTGGAAACAGGTGAGTGGACTCCACATACAACCGTTGCCACTATTTCAAATGCGATGGATGTTAGCAATCCTAATAACTGGCCACGTGTAGAACATATGCTGAAATCAGGAATTGTTGAAAGTGGCTGTGTTAGTTCAGTTTCTATTGATGAAGAGCAAACACAATCAACCCTTATTGGTTTAAGTAAATTAGGTTATATTAGTGAACCGCATGCTGCAGTTGCTTATAAAGCGTTACAGTATAGTGCCACTGAAGCAGAGTTTGGGGTTTTCTTAGGAACAGCCCACCCAGCTAAATTTAAAGATGTTGTTGAAAGTATTTTGGGTCAACCATTAGGCTTACCGAAAGAGTTAGCCGATTGTGCTGGTGAACCTATTTTGTCTCATGATATGACAAGTGAATTTGCTGATTTGCGTTGTTATTTATTAAAATAAGTTTTTCACAATGATTAAACCATACTGGCAACAAATAATTAAGCAAGAGCAACAGCAAGATTATTTTTGCCAGTTACAAGCTGAAATTGTTAAGCAAAGAGCTCAAGGTGTTTCGGTTTTCCCAGAAGAAAAGCATGTTTTTAGCGCGTTTGAATTTACTGACTTAGAAGCCGTTAATGTGGTGATATTAGGTCAAGATCCTTATCATGGTATGGATCTTGACAAAATTCAGGCTCACGGACTTGCTTTTTCTGTACAGGCAGGGTTAAAAATTCCTCCTTCATTGGTAAATATATACAAAGAGTTGGCCGTCGATATTCATGGTTTTGTTGTGCCTAACCACGGTAATTTAACTGCATGGGCAGAGCAAGGAGTATTGTTGTTAAATACAGTGTTAACTGTGCAGCAAGGGCAGGCTCATTCTCATGCTAAGTTAGGTTGGGAAACCTTTACTGATAAAATTATTGACCAAGTTAACCAATATAATAACGGTTGTGTTTTTATTTTATGGGGTGCTCACGCACAAAAGAAAGGCCGTAATATTGATAACGAAAAACATTTGATATTAAATGGTCCTCATCCTTCTCCATTATCGGCTTATCGCGGTTTTTTTGGCTGTCAACATTTTTCAAAAGCTAATACTTGGCTAGAGCAAAAAGGTAAAAAAGTGATTAATTGGTCACTTTAATTTAAACAGAAAGTTTAAAGTTAGAGACTGACTGTATGTAAGCTAGTTAAAAACGAATAATCATTTCTGCGGCTTCACAGTGGCAATCATATCCACATATAATACAGTTATACCCTTGTTTGCTATCTTCATTCCATTTATCAGGATGAGATTTTATTAACTCCCCACCGCAGTGAGTAAAGTAGGCAACGGCACTATTGTTTGGGCTTTGTTTCCATAAGTGTGCAACGCCTGCTTGCGTTCCTTGTTGTTTAGCCGCTTCAATAGAGAGTTGCAGTAGTTTTTTTCCAATCCCTAAACCTTGGTACTTATCATCTACAGTATTACATTTGAAGTAACAGCATTTGTTTTGTGGCACATGCCATAATTGAGGGGTGCACCATTTATCTACGTGCCAATGTTCGGGTGTAAACGTAATACGAAAACCAATAAGTTGATATTTTTCTTCTGTTAATTCACCTTCTAGGCTTACACAATCGTTAAGCAGTGCAACATAACTATAGTTTGTACTTATATCAGTATTTTTATCAATACTAATGCTACGGGCGGCCCAATTAGCCATGCTTTCCTCGTTGAGATAACCCGCGCCATGTACTTTATTTGCTAAGTCAATAACCTGCTTAAAGTACTCTGGCGAGAGCTTTTTGTAGCTAATCTTAGGCATAATAGCTGCGTTTAACACGGGCTATTACAATAGTGTTAAATCACGAGTTAAACTCGTGACAAAACCATTAGGAGAGGTAATTGTTATTGTTAATATAGCGGTTTGAGGTGCGCTGCCTGTCTCTTGCGTAACAGAAAAGTTCATTGTTCTAAAACCAGATTGATTAGTATTAGCAACAGTGTAATCAGTCTCCCCTTGTATTGTGCCTGAACTTAGCGAAATATTAACCGTTGTTCCTTTGGGCATGGTTTGATTAGGGGAGCCTGTATCGGCAAAGGAAAAAATAAAGACTTGGCTACCACCATTAGGTATGTCAGGTAGTGAAGTATTATATCCAGTTAATGAATTAACGTAGGTAGTTCCACCTGTACCATTGGTCAGTTTATATTCAGCAGCTGAGCTAGCCATTACTAACTTGAGTGCTTTTCTTACATGTATACTGCGCATATTTTCAGTTGCGCAGTTTGCACCTTGGCACTGTGGTCCGTTAAACTTGCCGTCGGCAGTGCTAAAACTTCCATCGTTATTAAAATCTAAAAAGGTCTCACCAGTATCAAAACGGCTATTTTCATTATCGTCTCGCCACGCTTCTGACATATCAACAAAACCACTGGGTTTAGGCGCGTAATTATCAAGGCCTGAATCAATATTTGGATCATTGCTTGTACCGACATCCAGAATAGGATTACCATCGGCATCATCAAAAATGTTATTACCGTTAGTATCAAAGAAGGTTTCATGACCTAAGGCGGTGGCTAAAATAGTTACACGGTGATCGGTAACTCTGGGTTCGCTACTGGTCCAAGTAACAGAACAACTACCATTAGTCGTAACGCAGCTTGGTTCAATATTACCCCCTTCAGTTGTAAAATTAACAGTTGTGCCATCAGGAGCAGGGTTGTTAAAGTTGTCAGATAGCCACACGCTTATAATAGATTTTTCACCACTAATATTGTGTGCTTCAGGGTTTAATATGTCAGCAGCAATGGTCATAGAACGTTGCTCTGGTAGTCCTGTGTTTATTGATAATAGATCTGATTGGCTTTGCACGGTAATGTTTTCACCATTAACATCCATGCTTGCAGACGCGGTAACTCGAACTGCAGTAGGTACAGTGCCTGCTGAGATCTGTGTGCTTATAAGACCTTGGCTGTTAGTAAAGCCAGATATTCTGCTTAAATTGATACCGCCAACAGCCGTACTTAAGGCAAAATTTACTTCCTGTTGTGCTAAAACGTTGCCTAATTGGCTTTTTACTTTAAAGGTTAGTGTTGACGTTTCTTGTTGATTTTGTCCACCTGTACCTTTAAGCACTATTTCGCTTGGTTCTGCTGCGATGAACTCAATTGAGCCTAATTGCTCACCATTAATTGTAACGGTTTCGCTAGCGGTGTGTGTTATTTCATTCACTGTAACACTTGCAAATATTATGTCATCAGCGCCATCTCTACCCGCACAGTCAACATCTTCAAAAGTAGAGTGAGCAGTACCATTGATACTAAGCACTGATTCGTCAATACGGGCGTTACCATTTTGTACACAGTTAGAGATAAAAGTGACAGGGATGGGAGTTACCAGCAAATCACCATTTTTATCAATTAAATTCACACTCAGTCCTAATGTTCCACCAGCACTTATCATGTTGTCTTCTATTGATAATGCTATTTTACCTTCAATAAAATCGCTATTTTCATCAAAATATCCTATGCGAATATCACTGTCGATAATGGAATCGGCAGGTAAAATTTGATAATTAAATGTGCTGCTTATATTTATGTTTTCTTCAATAGCATAGCTGCTGGTTATAACACCCGCGCCAATAACACTTTCACTACCTGTATCGCTGGCACTTAGGGTAACACTTGCAACACCTTGGCTATTAGTTAAAGCCGTAGCCATGTTTAAAGTACCAATGTCAGCTGTAAACATAATAATTTTATTAGCAATACCTTGACCGTTACCATCAGTTAACGTTGCAGATATTTGTACTTCTTCATCTGCCTTAAAAACGTTTACTGATTCATTGTTTAGAGTCACTGTTGTTGTTAGGTTAGGAGAAATATCAACAACTGTTGATTCAACAAACTCATAATCTTTGGTTAGCGTAGTTAATTCATCTATTGTTGCATCAACACTACCTGCACCGAGAATAAGATCATCGTTTGTTAGATAGACAACGGCTAGCCCTTCACTATTGGTTAACTTTGAGGTGATTGCTAATGAACCGACAGAAGCAGAGAAGCTAACGGCTCGGTTAGGCACTACCGCATTGTTTTCATCCGTTACTTTAGCTTGTAAGGTTATTATATCGTTTGTGTTAAAGCTGTGTTGCGCCACACCATTACTATCTAAAATTGATAGTTCGATCTTTGTAACAGTTTGAGGTAAATTTTCAGATTCGTCTTCATTATGACCATTACAAGCAACAAGTAAAAAAACAAAAAATGAAACCACTACAAGATAAAGCTTATTCATGCTTTAATTTCCTAGGTACAGTAAGATAAATTTCTTTAGTTAGAATAAAGCGATAGCTAATAAAAGTCTACGAAACCCGTAAACAAATTGACGTAATAATGGAAGAAGAATATGTACGATCCACTGATAGATGATTCACCAGGTTGTAGTGTTGGGCACACAGACAGTTATTGGGCTGATATTTCGGGTGCAAAAGGTGATAAAAAACCAGCAGACGATAGGCAACTTACGCAAGATATTACTGTAGATGTTGCCATTATCGGTGCAGGATATACTGGGCTTTCATGTGCGTTACATTTGGCTCGTGAGCAAGGAATTCATGCGCATGTTTTTGAGGCCAATCAAACGGCTTGGGGCTGTAGTGGCAGAAATGCGGGCTTTGTATTAAAATCGTCAGGAAGAATGCCTTATACCATAATGCAAAAAAAATGGGGCGAGGAGGTGATGCGCGGCATTTATCACGAGATGTGCGCTGGGGTTGATACTCTTAAGGGGCTGATCAATGAAGGCATAGACTGCGATCAACAAGCAGCGGGTTATATTAAAGTGGCGCATAAACCAAGCATGTTTAAATCTTTGCGTGCGCAAGCTAAGTTGCAGCAAGATCTGTTTGGTTATGACGTACAAGTGCTTTCAAAGGAAGTATTGCATCAATATTACATGGCTGATGAAAATGCTTATGGCGCTATTCGTTATCAAGATGGTTTTGGCCTTAATCCACTAAAATTGGCTTGGGGTTATCAAAAACTAGCCTGTCAGGCGGGTGCAAAAGTGTATACATCAACCCCAGTGAGTTTTGTGTCGACTCATACAGGTAAAAATATTTTGCTTGCTACGCCAAAAGGTACAGTGAATGCAAAAAAAGTAGTCATTGCAACCAATGGCTATACACCTAAAGGCTTTCACCCCTTAATAACTAATAGAACTTTACCTGTGCTTTCACAAATTATAGTGACTGACCCCTTATCAGCCGAGCAATTAGCGGCATGTAACTTTTTAACCTCCAATGTGGTAATGGATACGCGTGCTCTCAAATATTACTACCGAAAATTGCCTGATAATCGAATTCTCTTTGGTGGTAGAGGAGCCATTACAGGAAAAAATGCTGAAGACCCATATTATGCTCAACGTTTGTTGGCCGTTTTAAAAACAAGTTTTCCAGCCCTTGGTAATTTGAATATAGCTTATGCGTGGTCTGGTTGGATTTGTATGGCACTTGATGACTTACCTCATATTTACCAAGGTAAAAAAGGCCGTGCTGAAGAGAATGTATTTTACGCTATGGGGTATTGTGGTAGTGGCGTGTCTTTTTCTGTACAAGCAGGTAAACGTTTAGCCGAGAAAGTAGCAGGAAAAACACTGCCAAATATTCCTTTATATAATAAAGAATTGCCTAAGTTTCCACTTGCGCCACTGCGCCGAGTTGGGCAGTGGGGCTATTTTCATTATGGGAAAATTAAGGATAAGTATTTATAAATGAATCCAGATTTTTTGTGGGTGGACGGTTATTTTAGTATTCCGATAACCGCCCACCCAAAACTCATATCGTTATATTTTTAAAAACTTAATTAGCTTTTTCTGAAAAAATGGCTAAGTATTATCAAGCCTGTTTAATCTTTCACCACGCTTAAAAGCAGCTATATTATCGCTAAGTAGATTAATTAATCGTTGCTGTGATTCATTACTTGCCCAAGCAATATGTGCGGTAATTTTTAAATTATCAAGGGTGTTTTTTTGTAATGCGACTATTAAAGGATGATCTTCTGGCGGTGGCTCTTGCTCTAACACATCAAGTACGGCGTAAGCGATTTGCTTATTTTTTAAGGCAGATAATAAATCAACACTATTAACTAACATACCACGGGCGGTATTGATTAACACGGCATTGGGCTTCATTTTAGCTAACACCGCAGCATTAATTAAATTTGTAGTCTCGGCAGTTTGAGGACAATGTAAACTCAAAATATCGGCTTGCGCAATTGCCTGTTCAAAACTTACCCTACCTTCGCGAATATCTTCACTCTGTGGGCGTTCGCTGATCATCACATTCATATCAAACGCTGCGGCAAGCTTAGCAACAGATTTCCCTAAAAAGCCATTACCAACAATTGCTAACGTTTTGCCTGCAAGCTCGGTAATAGCCTTGCCATGATAGCAAAAGGTATCACTTTTTTGCCATAATCCTTGCTCAGTATTGGTATTGTGATGACAAGTTTGTTGATAATATTCAAGTAGTTGTGCAAATACATACTGAGCAATAGCATTACCAGCATAGCCACTTACATTGGTTACAGCAACATTGTATTTTGAGGCAGCCTCAATATCTATATTATTGTAACCCGTTGCTGTGATAGCAATGAGCTTTAACTGAGGAAGTTGTGCTAACATTTCAGCGGTGATCACGACTTTATTGGTAATAATAACATCAGCGTTTTGACAACGTTTAAGTACCTGTTCGGCAGAGGTAGTTGGGTAACAAGTTAGCATTGTAACCTGTTGCTCAATCGCCGAAAAAGAGATGTTCTCGCTAAATGTTTGGCTATCTAAAAAAACTGCTTTCATTATTGTTATCCTGGTCTGCCATCTTTTCGGGGACTCATTAGCATAGGGGCGTAAGTAACAGCAAAAATACCAAACGCTAATAACCAGAAAGCACCACTAATATCGATAAATATCATTGTTTTTTCAGGTAAGACCCACGGACCAAGGGCACGAATAAGTGCTGCTAATGTAATGAAGATATAAGATAAGGTCATTGCTTTTGGTGGTGTCAATGGTCGACCAGTGTGACCAAGAGAAACCCTAGAAATCATCGCCAAAATTAACCCTCCCATACCGCCAACAGTTAATAAATGCCAGATATGATTGCTGGGGATTTCGGCAACTAAATAGCTCAACCCCAAAACAATTAAACCATAGGCAATAAACTTAATAGACGCATGAATAGACCATAATAATGGTACCCCTAGCGTTATCCATGGTCGCCATCTTAACCAACGCATAGTTTGAAAAATACCTGCAACAATTAAAAGTATGCCAAAGAATATTTCAGAAAACCCAACTACTGGCTCTAATAATAAATACAACATGGCTATAGCTAAACAGCCGTTTGTGACTTTGTCTAACCAAGGGAGCGGCGTTGCTTTTGGTGTTTGTGTACCATTAGCTGTAAACATTGGCACAACACGTCCTGCCATTACCGACATTAAAAAAGTGACTAACATTACTCCTGCGTAAGCTGCGTATGTAATAGTAAAGGTATCAGAATTATAAATGGCAAGGTGCATTTCACTATTGGCAATGGTAAATAACAGCAGTAAAGGTACAAAAAATAAGTTACGGTATTGTTTTATTGCAATAATAGGTTTACCTAATACAAATGCTACCGCAGGTAAAAAACTTAAATCGATAATAGTTGTTAATTCTGCGCCTAACAAATCAGGAAAAAGAATAACAATTCGCCCTGCTAGCCAAAGTATAAATAATACCAGTAATACAGAGCCCTGTGCACCACGAACCCCCGTCCAATTTTGGACAGCGGTAAGTAAAAAACCAGCAATAATGGCACAACCAAAGCCAAAAATCATTTCATGTATATGCCACCAATAACCACCCCCTAAAGGTGAAAAGTTAACAGTTCCTTTGTACATTAGTAACCAAAGTACGATGGCTACCACACTAAAAATAGCGCCGCTAAGAAAAAAAGGACGAAAGCCTAAACGCAGCAATGGCGTAATTTTTTGCTCTTTTTGCAAGTCAGTAATTTGCATCATGGGTGTACCTTGTAAAATGCTTGAGTAATTTGCTCGGGTATTATTGATATATTGTAATGAAATACTTTTCAATTTACTTGTATTAGATCAATAAAATTTGACAGACAAAGGAATTTATTTGCAACGCGCAATATAGGATGAGCTGATGACTATTTAGTTAGAATAAGCTTAACAGTATACAATTTGCGTTGAATAGCCATACAAGGCATTTCTTTATTAATTGATTATTGTTAATGTAATGTTAACTCGATAGTGTTTTCTATTTTTGAGATAACGCATTGGAAAGATTTATACTTTAGATAGAGATTAATTATGACTAAAACATTATTACCTACCCTTTTATTATCAAGTATTTTAATGGCGTGTAGTGGTGGCAATAACACCGTTGAAAACTCAGCGATTGAAAAAAGTTCAGCCACAACTGACCAGTTAACAAATGAGGTTGAGCAATCTAAAGCCTTATTACTGGCTAAGTGGCAAGGCCCTTATCAAGGCGTACCAGCATTTGACAAAGTTTCTTTAGTCGGCTTAAGTGCTGCAATAGAAGAAGGTATGAAAATTAATTTGGCTGAAATTGAAGCGATTGCTAATAATGCAGAATCACCTACCTTTGAAAACACAATTGTTGCAATGGAAAAAACGGGTTATGCCTTAGATAGAGTGTTTACATATTATCGTATTTGGAGTTCAAACCAATCTTCGCCAGAATTTCGTGAAATTCAAGCAGAAATGGCACCAAAACTGTCGGCTTTTTTCTCAAAAATTAATCAAAACCAAGCATTGTTTGCTCGTGTGCAAGCGGTATATAACAGCGATGAAGTTAAAAGCTTAACCCCTGAACAGCAACGTTTAGTGTATTTAACTTATAATAGTTTTGCACGTAATGGCGCGACATTAAAGGGGGAGGCAAAAAAACGTTATGCTGATATTAACCAACGTTTGGCTCAGTTGCATACTAAGTTTGGTAACAATGTACTCGCTGACGAAGAAAGCTATGTTTTGTATTTAACAAAAGATCAACTAGGTGGGCTATCTGAGTCTATAATTAGTTCTGCTGCATCAGCCGCAGAATCACGCGGCCATCAAGGTGAATATGCTATTACTAATACCCGTTCATCAATGGATCCTTTTTTAACCTACTCAACCGAACGTGAACTGCGTAAGCAAGTATGGAATAGCTACTATAACCGTGGTAACAATGGAGATGAATTTGATAACAACGCCATTATTGCTGAAATTCTACAATTGCGTCATGAACGTGTTGGCTTGTTAGGTTATAAAAACTACGCCTCTTGGCGTTTAGAAGATCGTATGGCTAAATCACCAGAAAATGCCATTAACTTAATGGAAAGTGTATGGCCAGCAGCAATCGCACGTGTTGATGAAGAAGTAGCAGACATGCTAGCCATTGGCAAAGCACAAGACGGTATTGATAAAATTGAACCGTGGGATTACCGCTTTTACGCTGAAAAAGTTCGTCAAGATAAATACAATCTAGATTCAAATGAGGTTAAAGAATACCTGCAATTGAATAAATTACGAGAAGCTATGTTTTATGTAGCAGGCCGTTTATTTAATTTTGAATTTACTGAAGTGAAAGATGGTTCTGTTCCTGTATTTAATGAAGATGTTCGCGTGTGGGAAGTGACTGACAAAACCTCACATGAGCATATTGGTTTATGGTACCTAGACCCATTTGCTCGCAAAGGTAAACGTTCTGGCGCATGGGCCACCACTTACCGCAGTTACACAACGTTTGATGGCAAGAAGAATGTTTTGTCATCAAATAACTCTAATTTCAGCAAAGGTGTTGATGGCCAACCTACTTTAATTTCTTGGTCTGATGCAGAAACGTATTTTCATGAATTTGGTCATGCATTGCACTTTTTATCATCAAAAGTGGCATATCCTACGCTGAACGGTGGTGTTAGAGATTACACAGAATTTCAATCGCAGCTATTAGAACATTGGTTATCAACAGATGATGTTATCAATAATTACTTAGTGCATTATAAAACAGGTAAACCCATGCCAGCTGAATTAATTGCAAAAATTAAGCAAGCAGCTACCTTTAATCAAGGTTTTAAAACCACTGAATACTTAGCGTCTGCGTTAGTTGATATGAAGTTTCACACGGTAGATCCAACAGGTATTGATGTGCAAAAATTTGAACGTGATACCCTAGCTGACTTAAAAATGCCTGAAGCTATTGTGATGCGTCATCGTTCTACGCATTTTGGTCATGTGTTTAGTGGTGAAGGTTATTCAGCAAGTTACTACGGTTATATGTGGGCAGAAGTGTTAACAGCCGATGCGGCTGAGGCGTTTTCACAATCACCTGGCGGTTTTTACGATAAAGACCTTGCAGCTAAATTGGTTGAACATTTATTTAGTGTGCGTAATGCGGTAGACCCAGCCGATGCCTATCGCGCTTTTAGAGGGCGTGATGCAGATGTTAAAGCGTTAATGCGTGATCGTGGTTTCTCTGTTACTAAATAATCACCTTTTCACTGTATGAATTAATTTATACATTAAAAGTACTCATTGACTAGCGTCAACTCCGTGCTTTTTCTTTTAACTTGAACCATGCAGTTTTAAGGTAAATATTCACTAAAAGCTCGTTTCGACGAGCTTTTAGTTTTTACGAGGTTAAATGATAGTTAAGTAAAGGTATGAGATTAAGTAAAGGTATTAGATTTACTTAGGTATAAGGATAAAGGGCAGAAATCACCCTTTCTAACGTTTAAAAAATACGTTCAATTGCTTGTTTTGCGGTGGTATATAACGTTTTTATCATCAGGCCTAACACCCAACGAATAAACTTAACCGTCATTTCTTTAACCGCTTGTGTCCCTCTGCCTACAAATACTAGCATATGCCCTAATAGTCCCCTTAATGCTTCTTCTGCATCAGGAATTCTGACAATGGATTCATGTAAACAGCGCGCCAGTAAATCATAAAAGGACAAGCCAACACTCGCTGCGGCTTGCCCAGCAATAAGTGCATACTGACCGCTTTTCTTTAAGAGTGTGATTAACGCATCGGTAATAATTTGTTGCCAACGCTGAGAAAATGACGCGTTATGGCGCTGTTCGTATTTAAGCACCGTGTGTTTATAATGCAGTGTTTTAAGTGCGCTATCCATACTGCTGTAATCTTTATAGGCATTGACAGTGTTAACATAACCAGGTGCCGACTTCGCCATTGAGTGTGCAGAAAGAGCAAAAAAAGATCCTCCATTCATCGCGGTTTGATATTCACCTACGGTATGAGTAAACGGCCAAACAGGCACACAAGGCACAGGATCAGCGCCATGGGTTACCCGATAATGGTCAACATTAATCGCTGCACTGTGAATAGAATTTGAAAGCACCACGCGTGGTGCGCCAAAGGTATAAAGCTTAGTTTTAATACCACGTGCACTTGCCCAAATAGCAGTTAACTCAGCAATGGCGCCGCCTAAGCTATGACCTACTACATGCAAACAACTGGGGTTGTGCTTTGCTATATATTGATTAAATGCTGGGCGCATACTGCTGAAGGCTTTTTGAAAGCCTGAATGTACCTCAAGGTTTTTAGGGCCAAGGGTAACGGCTACATTGAGGTTAGTTAACCAATCAGCAAATGAAGAAAATTTAGTGCCACGAATACCGATAATATGGTGATTTAAAAATTGTGGGGAAACGCCCTCTGCCGTTAAAGCAAATCCCGTACTGCGGTTAAGTACTTGATTCACCAAACCGCCGCTGATTCCTTGTATTTGGCTATTGGTGATTTTAAAATTCCTGTCAAAATCAACATGAAAATCATTGTCAAACGTTGTTGACTTCCTGATATCGTAGACTCTATCAGCAACACTTGCTGCAGCACTTGGCGATATTGTTTTATTCATAGTTTAACTTCCTTGCCTGTAAAACGTTCTGTTAATTTATTAAAGTCACCATCGTGAATTTCATATTTTTTTTCATTACCTTCAAAAAGCCATATAGGTATATAGTCCTCATTCCAACGGCAAACACTTGAAGCCATGTATTCTCTATTATTTGGGTTGCTATTTTTAAACTGAAAGCTGACTCGTTTATTGTTTAATTCACAATTTAAAAAAGCCAGTTTTTTAGTGAATTCAGGTATTTCCTCAATCCCAACATGAGTTGCTCCCCATAACAGAATAAGCGTGCCTTCGCGGTTAATAGTAATTTGTTGCGATACCCTATCTTCAGAAAACGGTTTACTGGGAATGGATGATCGAATGCTCTTTTGTGGGAAATAAAAATGACCAGTATCATCGGTAATGGCAACATCAATATGATCTTTTGCATCGATATACATTAATGAGCGAGTAATTTCTATATTGGCAACGGGTTTCCCATTTTCAGTTACCACGCCGTTGACTTCTGAACATAAAAATACGTCTTGTTTTTTAAACCAACCAAACATATCTACTCCTTGACTTATCATAGGGTAAGCAAGTAAGCACAAAATAAGAAATAACAATGTAAAATGAGGGCGAGAAAGTGACGAGATTTTTCTGCGTGTATTCATTGGCTATCCTTGCTGAATATTTTAAATGATTTTAGCTATTAGCACCTAAAAAGTAAATAATAACTAACTGCGATAGTATTTTATTTAGCTTAAAGTGGGTTATATATTTGTTTTTTCTAAAATTAAGGTTTATAAGGTTTAGGAGACTTTTTAATAAATTTAATATAGAACCCTACTAATATAGAGGCGGTAAAAACGACGGCAAAAGGAAAACCATGCCATAGTAGGTTATAAGTGTCTTTACTTAGAATGTAGGTATTATAAATCATGTAAAAACCTATGAGCCAAGATAGTGGAAACGTAAAAATACCAACATTTAGAACAATATCGACAACAAAATATGATGTAAAATATTTACTTGTGAACATAATTATTAATACAAAAATAATAGCCGCACAAGGTGGCACTACTGCCAGTTGAATGATGAAACCTTGTACTAAATTATTGTATATCATAGTTTAACTTCCTTGTTTTTAAAACGATCCGTTAGTGTATTCAAATTCCCGTTTTCAACGATAAACCATTATCTTCAATCAATGCCTAGCCCATACTCGTTTCTAATTCCAGCTGAATCCCGCATCTTGAGCTGGTTTGGGTTATCGGTATTTTAATGTGCACTGGCATGTTAATCAAGTATGTGGATTCAATGGGTTGGTTAGGCGTTTAATGAATAATCTACCCTACTAGCGTTTTACCGTGCTGCCAAAACTTCTTCCACCTTGAAAAAGTATTATTGGGTAAATAACTGTGCTTATTTCGTTTTATTCGCTTATAAATCTGCCATTGTTTGGGAATTAAATGAATCACAATGTTTAAATAGTTTGGTATGTGAAAATAGGTAATATCGTGATGTGTCGATAACTGTTTTAATAGTGTTAATAATAAATTTACTTCGTTGTCATTGGCATCAGGTAAATTAATAGATAAACATGTATTGGGTTTTAAATTTGCGCCTAGGTGTTCTAGTTGGCTAACGGTGTTGTGATAGCTTTGAATATCATGCTGATAAATATCGCAAATATACCAATCGTAGCTTGTAGTATTTTGCTGTAACCACTGCATACTATTGTTAAATGTTATCTGAGTTTTATTATTCTGAGGATTAAAATAGTGGTTAAAACAATCAATAACCACACTATTATGCTCAATACTATGTATGGCTATTTTTTTAGACAGGTGATGAATAAATCGTTGAATATTACCGCCACCTAAACCTAATTCAAGCATGTTATTTGGCTTAAAAAACAGCAAGGGTAGCATCATGGCCGTTTGATGAGGTAAAGTTAGCTTCCATGGCTTGCGCTTAAGCATTACACTTTGAATAACATGCTCGTTTGGGGTGTTTTTAGATGTGATTTCTTCAATACTACCAAAGGTTAGCCAACGGTAATGTTCGTTTTCACAAACTGATACTGATTCATCACCTTGACTTAAATAAGTTAATTTACCTTGTGCAACGTGCTTAGCTAATTGCATAATTCTCCAATTGATAAAATGTAATTGTAACTTTGCCTAACTAGCTACCAAGCTAGGCAATGAAAGGATAACCAATGAATACCTTAAAAGCACCTAAAACAGCTGAAGAATTTTCACAATACTATCAATTACGCTGGAAAATATTAAGACAACCTTGGCATCAACCACTTGGTAGTGAGCAAGACGATCAAGAGCAATACGCCATTCATCGTATGGTTGTTGATGAACATGACAATGTATTAGCGGTTGGTCGTATAGAAAAAGTTACTGAACAGCAAGGTCAAATTCGCTTTATGGCGGTAGATGATAACATGCAAGGACAGGGATTAGGTCAACAAATTGTTAATGCTTTAGAGCAACGAGCAAGTATTTTGGGAATCACTGAAATTTGTTTAAATGCACGCGAACAAGCCTTGGGGTTTTACCAAAAGCTTGGTTATAAAAAACAGGGCTATTCTCATACATTGTTTGGTGATGTAAAACACTACAGTATGACGAAAAATATACCAGTACATGCTCAGCATAAAGTATCAGAATCACAGGCATTGCAAAGTATTTGGCATAAAACTATTCCTTTAAGTAAGGCGATGAATTTACAAATTAGTTATTATGATACAACTCA
Source organism: uncultured Colwellia sp. (assembly GCA_965305135.1). Taxonomy (GTDB): domain Bacteria; phylum Pseudomonadota; class Gammaproteobacteria; order Enterobacterales; family Alteromonadaceae; genus Colwellia. Next base: position 109,802 of record CBDLPA010000003.1, on the reverse strand, counting down.
ATTAGTTACTCGATGTGATACTTATTTTAACCAAAACTTACATCACACCATGTTTGCTGGTAGCATTTATACTTTGGCAACATTAACGGGTTGGGGTTGGGTATATTTAATGTTACAAGAACAACAAGCAAAGGGCGTTGAACTTGATGGAGATATTGTTCTAGCTGACGCTAACATTCGTTATCACTCACCTATTAAAGGTCTTGCCTATGCGCAGGTTGTGCAAACAGGTGTTTCAGGAAATTTTGATAATTTATTACAAGGGAAAAATGCAAGAATAAAGTTAACCGCACACGTCTATTGTGGTGAAAATATTGCGGCGACCTTTAACGGAAGTTATTTTATTTTACCTAGCAGTCGGTAACAGATCTGTGGCTAAGTAAAGCGCTAATTTACGATATTTTATTTTCTCCTTCATCACGTTAAAGCGTAAGTTTATTTCACACTAAAGAGTTAAGACTATGAATAAAACACATCATCACGTTGAAAAGCCACTTTCCGTTGGTATTGTTGGATGTGGTTGGCTAGGTAAAGTGTTAGCGGCTAGTTTACAAGCGAAAAAAATACCTGTACTTGCCACAAGCAGTAAACCTGAGAATGTTGCCATATTGAATCAGCAGTCTATTATAGCCCAAAAATTAATGTTGCCAGCAGATATTGCTACGCTTGCTCAACACGATATTTTTACACAGCACAGTTTGGTGATTGCTATTACACCACAATTTAGGCAAGGCAGAACAGATTATGCAGATAAAATAGCGCAGCTTGTTTCTGCTGCACAGCAACGGGGTGTAGTAGAACGCATTATTTTATTATCAAGTACCGCTGTTTATGAAGGTTTGTCTGGCATTGTAGAAGAAAATAGTGAACTTGATTTTTCTACAGAAAAAGTGAAAGTATTACATGCCGCAGAACTGGCGGTAATAAATTTTTGTAAGCAAGGTATTGTGCTTAGACTGGCTGGTTTAGTCGGCCCTAATCGTCATCCAGGTAAATTTATACAAGCTAAGAAAACCCTCAGTAACTCATCTGCACCTGTTAATTTAATTCATCAGCAAGATGCTGTAGGGTTAATTAAGTCGCTGCTTCAGGTTAATTTATCGCAGCTTTCACTTGCTCAAGAAAATATGACAGGCACTATTTTTAATGGTGTAAGTGATACGCATATTAGTAAGCGTGAATATTACCAAGCTGCGGCCAAGGCACTTAAAGTAGACGCACCTAATGTTGAAAAAGCGCGGACAAATGAGAATACAAGAGTTGTTAGTGGCGAAAAAGCGAAGCGACTATTAAGTTACAAGTTTGTTTACCCCGACTTGCTCACTTGGTTATAATGTTTGCCATTGCCCTATATTGGTCCATCGATTGAAGTTTTTTTCTAAAGCCTTTCTTAAACGCCATCAAATAAAATTATTTTTTTTAATAATTTGGTTGCATATTTCAATGCTGGATTTATTTTACATTACCTACCGAGGGCCTGTATTTATGTGGCATGAAAATGGTCAATGGCTTACCTTGCTTGTTCATTTTTGTATTGCATTGTTAACTACAGGCTTATATTGGTTAATGAATAAACGTGTAAAAGCCAAGCGTAAAAGCCAAGCCCAATCTAATGAAATGAATAAGGTTCAGTAATTATGCGAGTAGTGCTAGCGCCTATGGAAGGCGTACTAGACCATTTAATGCGCGATTTATTAACTAAAGTGGGCGGGTACGACTTGTGTGTAACTGAGTTTGTGCGAGTGGTGAATTTGCTCATTTCAGACAAAGCCTTTTTTCGTGCTTGCCCAGAATTAACAAACGCTGGCGCATACGGTTGTACCACGGAAGCTGGAACGCCAGTACGGGTGCAATTATTAGGTCAAAATCCAACATGTATGGCAGACAATGCTGCAAAAGCGATAGAGCTTGGTTCCCATGGTATTGATATCAATTTTGGTTGTCCTTCTAAAATGGTGAATAACAATCGTGGCGGTGCGATCTTATTGAAAGACCCGGAAGATCTTTATCAAATAGTGAGTGCTATAAAGCGGACGGTACCCAAAGAAACCATTGTAAGCGCTAAGATTCGCCTTGGTTATGAAGATAAAAGTCTTGCGATAGAAAATGCACAAGCCATTGAATCAGCAGGAGCAAATGAACTGACCGTGCATGCTCGCACAAAAATGGAAGGTTACAGACCACCAGCTCACTGGCAATGGATAGCTAAAATTAAACAGAATATAAGGATCCCAGTGATTGCCAATGGCGATATTTTTACGTTAGCTGACGCTAAAAACTGCCGAGAAGTTTCTACTTGTACAGATATTATGGTGGGGCGAGGCGCCTTAATGTTGCCAAATTTAGCACAAGTAATAAAACAACAATCACCTGTTATGCCGTGGCATGATGTGCAAGGTTTATTGCTCCAATATACGCGTTGTGAAACGTATGGCGATAAAAGTAAATATTATCCTAACCGTATTAAGCAATGGCTTAAATATTTAAAGCTTCACTATACAGAAGCCGATCAATTATTCCAAAAAATTCGTACACTAAAAACAGCAGAAGCGATCATTCAAGAACTTTAATTATTTTTTAAGTTTTTAGGTTAGGGTCTGTTGAACTTTGCTGATTATTTTTGCAGCAGTTTATTAGCCTTTTATACAAGGCAGAGCTTATGTAGTGTAGTTGTTCTACTCTAATAAGCGATAACGAAGTAGAAATGGCTAATAAACGCTGTCCTACGGATCCGTTTAAATGCTTCTTGCTCTTTGTTGCAAGGAATTTACATAGAAAAACTATGCTACATTCCTAGCGCCGCGATCAAAAAGCATTTAATTCGAACAAAATTTAAACATGAAAGGTCAACAGACCCTAAGCTTTTTTGATTATTGTGTTTGTTTCGTCTGCTATTTCAATTCTATTGCGGCCGTTAGTTTTGGCTTTGTACATGGCAATATCGGCATCTTTTATTAATTGTTCAAAATTTTCATGTTTACTAGTAACAGTGCTAATCCCCATACTTACTGTGAGAGGGACGTCTTTATCTTCAAATTTAAGACGCTGATCGGTTAACGATTGTTGAATACGTTTCGCGGTTTCTATTGCACCATTGAGATCACTGTCAGGCAAGATAATAATAAACTCTTCACCGCCATAACGCGCAAAAAAGTCAATATTTCGTATTTCTTTTGTGCATATTTCACTTAGGTGTTTTAGAACTTTATCACCAAAAACATGACCAAATTCATCATTGATGTCTTTAAATAAATCACAGTCGAGTAAAATAATCGTTAATTCATTTTTACTTCTTTGTATGCGAGAAAACTCAGCATTGCCTCGCTCAAAAAGAGCGCGACGATTAGCGACTTGGGTTAATGGGTCTGTATTTGAAAGTTGCTCTAACTTACATGTTCTTTCATGAACAATTTTTTTCATTGATTCTAAAGAGACCGTTGTAACACTTAATTTTTTGTTCATCGCATTGAATGCGTTGGCGATACTCTCAAATTCTTCTGTGTGATTAGAAAAGTGGATATTTTGGAAATTGCCACTGTGGTTATCTTTAAAGGCTTTTTTTACTTCGTTCAGAGATGTTTTAAATACTGTTGTTAACCTGAAAGCACCATAAACGAGTGCTAAAATGATTAGAATTAATACCAATAAAACAAAAATAATTTGGTTTTTAATCACGCTTTGGATGTCTTCATTTGCTATGGTTGACAGTTGAATTGAGTCAGTTCTTATAGCCTCTAGTTGTGTTATGAGCCTAATTTTTAAATGTTTTTTTATTGCTTGGTTGGCATTTTTTAATTTATTTTCATTAATAGCATTAAATAAACGTTGTACGCTTTTATTTTGGCTTACGATACTATTTTGAATGGTTTGTTGTTGGGGGGTTAAATTAGGTGCGAGTTGAAGCAGGTTATCAAATTTGTTTTCTAATGTAAGCCAATTATTAGTATTGTAGTTACTAGAGTAAATATCCTCACTGAGAATAAACTGTTTTAAAATATTAGTTCGATCTTCAACTTTATGTGCGTATTTTTCACGCTTTAAAGTAATATCTACAGCTTGAATTGACCATAAAATACTAAATACTAAAATAGTAAACAATAGGCAACTACCGAGCGTAAAAAAAAGAATTTGGTGTAGTAAGCTCAACTTCATAAAATATCCTAATTTAGTGCATTAGATTTACCGCACCGGGCTCTACTCGTAATAATGCCCTGGTATCAATAAATTTCTCTGATTTAGGTGGGGCACTGTACTCAGTTGTGTGTGTGTCAATGGCCCAAGAAGCTTGAGATTGAAGATTCAAAATTAACGACTGGTTTAAGCCTAATTTAAAAATATAATCAGGCCATACCCAGTCAATAAAAGAAGGATCTAAATTAAGTTGATTTATTACTATTTTTTTTGATTTCTGAGGGTGTGAAGCAATGTAATTAATGGCAATTTGCAGCCCCTTAATTATACAAACTGCTTTTTCAACCAGCAGGTTATTGGGCGTTAGAGAAATCAAATTAAAGCTTAAGGTACTTAAATTTTTCGTGTTATGGGTTGTAATTTTATTTCCGAGTAATTTTGATGCTTGAAAGGCGTAGGGCTCCCAAGGAATAATCGCATCAACTTCTAAATCACGCAAACTCTGTAGTAATAACTCTGGTGTATAATAATGAAGGTCAACATCTGCTATTGTTAACCCTTCAATTGCTAATAACGTACTTAATAAATATTCACTGGCCGATTTTTTAATAACACCAACCTTTTTTCCTTTTAGATCCCTTACTGATTTAATTTGATCTGAAGATCGAGTTATTAATTTGATATCATTGTCTGATTGACTAAACATTGTGTGAGTAACAAAATTATGATGAGTTAAACTTTGAAATGCAATTGCAGAATCAGAGCTTGTGCCAAAATCAACCTCACCACTCATCACTTTTTCAAAGGCAGCTATCCCACCATTTACCGCTATATATTCAACGTCAACGCAAGTTTTATCAAAAGCATTAATTGCTTTAGCAATATAGAAAGGACTAGACAAGGGGGTTTTTGAAACAGCAATGGTTACAGGGTAATGTTTTTGATGCCACAAACTTGGCATAACTAAGTAGAATAGTCCTATACTAATAATAACTATCGATATACAAGAAAAAAAAAGTGTTTTTTGTCTCAATGTAAGCGCTCATAACGTAAGAAGTATGGGTTTATTTGAGTATAGAAGTGATTGTTAGATTTGTCATAGTTTGCTTGTTTATAAACGTTAATAAAAAAGGGTGCGGTAGCGCACCCGTTATTATATTTGTAAAATTGTATGGTATTCTTTACATACTCGGTAAACACTGTTCTGGCATAAATTGGTTTAAATCACCATCACTTATTATGCCTGATGCTTCTACAATATCAGGAGCGAAGTATCTGTCTTTATCATAAAAACTGACGGTTTCGCGTAGCATTGCTCTGGCTTGTTCAATAATTGGTGAACCTTTTAGTGGTGCTCTAAAATCCAAGCCTTGAACCGCTGCTAAGTATTCTACGGCTAAAACACCATTAGTATTCTCGCTCATATCGGCTAATCTACGCCCTGCAAAACAGGCCATAGAAACATGATCTTCTTGATTAGCAGATGTTGGTAAACTGTCAACAGATGCAGGGTGTGCTAAGGTTTTATTCTCTGAAGCAAGTGCTGCAGAAGTGACTTGTGCAATCATAAAACCTGAATTAACGCCACCGTTATCTACTAAAAATGGAGGTAGTTTGCTTAAACTTGCATCAATAAGTAATGCCATTCTTCGTTCTGATAGTGAGCCAATTTCAGCAATAGCTAGCGCAAGATTGTCAGCTGCCATAGCAACAGGTTCAGCATGGAAGTTACCTGCAGAAATAAAATCACCTTCGTTAGCAAAAACTAGTGGGTTATCAGTAACGCCATTGGCTTCAGCTAATAATACAACGGCGGCTTGGCGAATTTGTGTTAAACACGCACCCATTACTTGTGGCTGACAACGCAGCGAGTAAGGGTCTTGTACTTTTTCACAATTGGCATGTGATTTAGATATTTCTGAGCATTCAGTTAATACATGACGGTAAGCTCTTGCGGCGTCTATTTGACCTTGTTGACCACGTACAAAATGCACTCGGTGATCAAAGGGAGCACGAGAGCCCATGGCTGCTTCAACAGTCATTGCACCAATCACCGTGCCTGCGGCATATAAATCTTCAGCATAAAATAAGCCTTCTAAGGTGAAAGCTGTAGAGGCTTGTGTACCGTTTAGTAATGCTAAACCTTCTTTTGCCGCTAATGTAATTGGTTCAAGCCCTGCAATTTTTAATCCTTCAATAGCGGGAATAACTTGGTCTTGGTATGACATTTCGCCTTCACCTAATAAAGGTAACACCATATGCGAAAGCGGTGCTAAATCACCAGAAGCACCAACAGAGCCTTTTTTGGGTACACAAGGATACACTTGAGCGTTAAGTAGGGTGAGTAACGCTTGAATAACTTGTAAACGTATACCAGAAAAACCACGGGATAAAGAGTTAATTTTTAACACCATCATTAGGCGTACGGTTGCATCTTCCATGTACTCACCAAAACCAGCAGAGTGTGACAATACAATGGAACGCTGCAAAAGCTCTAATTCATCATTTTTTATGCGTGTGCTAGCAAGTAAACCAAAACCAGTATTGATGCCGTAAACTACGCGCCCATCTTTTATTACTTGTTGCACTGCTTCAGCACTTTTGTTTATGTTATCAAATGCACTTTCGTCTAAGCTGTATTTTATGCCGTCATAACGGTTAACGTCTCGCAATTGTGCTAGGGTTAATTGCCCTGGTATAATGTTTAATTCTGTTATTTGATTCATTATAGTTTCTCTAATTTGTGTGAACTGATGTTAATAAATAGGGCGCTATTTAGTTATCATCGGTAAATCTAAATTTTGTTCTTTGGCACAGTTTATTGCTATGTCGTAGCCTGCATCGGCATGGCGCATTACACCTGTTGCGGGGTCATTCCATAATACTCGGCCCAAACGTGTGGCAGCTTCGTCAGTACCATCGGCTACTATTACCACGCCAGAATGCTGACTAAACCCCATACCAACGCCCCCGCCATGATGTAAGCTAACCCAAGTGGCGCCTCCAGACGTAGAAAGTAATGCGTTCAGTAATGGCCAGTCGGATACAGCATCAGAGCCATCTAGCATACTTTCAGTTTCACGATTAGGTGATGCAACTGAGCCTGAATCTAAATGATCGCGGCCGATAACTACAGGTGCTGAAAGTTCACCTGTTTTAACCATTTCGTTGAATGCTAAGGCTAAGCGAGCACGGTCTTTTAAACCAACCCAACAAATACGTGCGGGTAGACCTTGAAAGGCGATACGTTCACGCGCCATATCTAACCAATTATGTAGGTGCGGATTATCAGGGATCAGTGCTTTAACTTTCGCGTCGGTTTTATAAATATCTTCGGGGTCACCAGATAAGGCAACCCAACGAAATGGACCAATACCTTCGCAGAATAAAGGGCGAACATATGCGGGTACAAAACCTGGAAAATCAAATGCGTTGCTTATTCCTTCATCTAAGGCCATTTGGCGTATGTTATTGCCATAATCTGTCGTTGCAGCGCCTGCAGCTTGTAAATCAAGCATGGCTTGAACTTGTACTGCCATTGATTTTTTAGCCGCTTTTACCACAGCAGCTTCATCTTTCAGACGCATTTTAGCGGCGTATTCCATACTCCAGCCCAGCGGTAAGTAACCATTTAAAGGGTCGTGAGCAGAAGTTTGGTCGGTAACAACATCTGGTGTAATACCGCGTTTAACTAATTCAGGAAAAACATCAGCAGCATTGCCTAATAGGCCAACCGAAATCGCTTCACCTTTTTCATTAGCGGTGTTGATGATGGTTAATGCTTCGTCTAATGTTTTTGCTTTTTTATCAACATAGCGAGTGTTAATACGAAAATCTATTCGTGTTTCATCACATTCAACCACTAAAGCTGAGAAACCAGCCATGGTAGCTGCAAGTGGTTGTGCACCACCCATACCGCCTAACCCCCCCGTAAGCACCCATTTACCCTTTGCATCACCAGCAAAATGTTGCTTAGCCATGGCAACAAATGTTTCGTATGTGCCTTGTACAATACCTTGTGATCCTATGTAAATCCAAGAACCTGCTGTCATTTGACCGTACATCATGAGGCCTTTTTTATCTAACTCATTAAAATGTTCCCAGTTAGCCCAATTGGGTACTAGGTTTGAGTTAGCAATTAAGACACGAGGTGCATTTTCATGTGTTTTGAATACGCCAACGGGTTTACCTGATTGCACCATTAAGGTTTCATCATTTTCAAGGCGGTTAAGAACGTCAATGATTTTGTCGTAACAGGCCCAGTTTCGCGCTGCTCGACCAATACCACCATAAACAACTAATGACTGCGGGTGCTCGGCAACATCAGGGTCTAGGTTGTTCATAAGCATACGTTTTGCTGCTTCGGTTAACCAACTTTTTGTTGTTATTTTAGTACCTCGATCGGCACGAATAACTCTTGATGTATCAAGACGAGGATTTGTGTTTTGGTTGGCATTTATTGCGTTAGTTGTCATTGTGTTTCCTTTTTGTCGAACGATAGTTCAATCTACTTGGGATTGTTAGATATTGTAGTTTGAACTATTTGCAGTGTAATTTTGTAATACGAATATTATTTGTTAATTTTAAGATGAGTACCTAATCGGTATTTATTACCTGGAGCTGTTAAAATAGCTAAACTCACCACCCCCTTGCTTGACCACGTTCGGCGTTTAACTTGTAAACAAGGATCATTCTGATTTATATCGAGCAATTGACAAACATCATCGGTAGCTAAAATTGCCTCAATTTCATGTGTCGCTTCGGTTAATGGTGCAACAGCAGATAAGTACTCGTGAGGGGTTATTTTAGTAAAATCTTGCAATAAATAGTCAGGAACCAAGGCTGCATTAACGTATCGCTGTTCTAATTGAATAGGTTGATCATTTTCAAAATGCAGTACTTGTGAGTAAAAAGCATTTTTATGATTTTTTAAATTCAATAAAATGGCGACTTCTTCATTAACGACCATGGTTTCAAGGCTAATTTGCTGTGCATGATGTTTATGCCCACGTTCGCTAATCTCATCGCTAATATTACGAATTTCTAATAATGAAGATTGTGATTTAAATGTTGATACAAAAGTACCTGAGCCTTGTGCGCGTACAAGAATACCTTGTTCGGTTAATTCTTGTAGTGCCCGACGAGCCGTCATACGACTTACATCAAACTGTTGTGTTAGTTCATTTTCTGAAGGTACTTTATAATGTTGTGGCCATTGCCCCGATTCTATTTGTTGGCAAATATGCTTTTTAATAACGCTATATTTAGCAGATTTCTTAGGAGGGGATAACATAGTCTCGGTCATGTTGTAGCCAATTTATTGTAAATAGAGATCAGATTGCATATACGTTCTCATAGTTTTATTCTGAATGCAATAGTTGTATATACAACTATTGATAAATCACCATTTCTCAGTTACAGTTATAGATAATCAATATTATAAAATTCTTGGTAAATGGTTATGATCTCCCAGCAAACTTTAGAACATCAGGCAGAACATTGTTCACACCAATGGCAAACACTATGGCTTAACGTCAATGTCGCTACCATGGGCAATAACAGTAAAAACTATGGTGAGATTTTGGATGCTGCATTAGCTATTTGTGATGGAAAAATTGCTTGGTTAGGCAAGGAAGTTGACTTGCCTAGCTATGATGAAAATGAAGTAGATATAATTGATGGACAGGGGAAATGGTTAACGCCTGGCTTGATTGATTGCCATACTCATCTTGTATACGGTGGCAATCGTGCTAATGAATTTGAAATGCGCTTACAAGGGAAAAGTTATCAAGAAATTGCCCTGGCTGGCGGTGGAATTGTATCTAGTGTCAATGCCACTAGATTAGCGACAGAAGAAGAATTGTTAGCTAGCGCCTTAACAAGATTAACGTCACTTCATCAACAGGGGGTAACTACGATTGAAATTAAATCAGGTTATGGTTTAGATCTTATTAACGAAGTGAAAATGCTGAAAGTAGCAGGTAAACTTGCTGATGAACTTCCTATAACGATAAAGCGAACTTTTCTTGGTGCTCATGCCTTACCAACAGAGTATAAAGACGACGCTGATGGTTATATAGATTTAGTGTGTAATGACATGATCCCCGTTGTTGTTGAAGAGAATTTAGCAGATACGGTTGATGTGTTTTGTGAAAACGTGGGTTTTAATATTGAGCAAACTGAACGGGTATTTATTGCGGCTAAAAAATATGGCTTAGCAATAAAAGTACATGCAGAGCAGTTATCTGCTTTAGGAGGAACTGAGCTAGCAGCTAAATATCAAGCCTTATCGAGTGATCATATTGAGTTTTTAACCGAAGCTGGTGTTAAAGCAATGAGTGATGCAGGGATGACAGCTGTATTGTTGCCAGGCGCTTTTTACTTTTTACGTGAAACGCAATTACCTCCTATAGAACAATTACGTAAAGCAGGCGTAGCAATGGCAATAGCAACAGATGTTAATCCGGGAACTTCGCCCATTTGTTCAATTCAACTCATGTTAAATATGGCGTGTACCTTGTTTAAATTAACCCCTAGTGAAGCCTTAGCAGGTGTCACGTGTAATGCTGCCAAAGCACTAGGTTTGTCTAAAACAAAAGGTCAACTAGCCGTTGGGTATGATGCTGATATGGCATTATGGAATATCAGCCAACCAGCAGAGCTTTGTTATCAATTTGGTGTTAATCCGCTTAGTGCTTTAATACAAAAGGGTAAACAGGTGATCTAGTTTTCGCTATTGTTTGAAGATAAATGTGTTGGAGATAAATGCGCAATATGGCATTTAGCGGTGGTAGGGAAGTTAGTAAAAATACCATCTACCCCTAACGCTTTCATGGTTTTAATATCTTCTAGTTCATCCACAGTATAAACAAATACTTTTAGTCCGCGATGATGCGCATCTTTAACAAAATTCATACTGATAAAATTTACATCCAAATGAACAGAATAGGCATTGAGTTGTTCGGCAAATCTTGCATAATCTAAGGGGTAACATGAGGTGAGCGCACCAATGGCAAACTCGCTTCTTTGTTGTTTTATGTTATAAAGCAAACGATGATTAAATGAAGAAAGTAAAATGTCATTAACCGTTAATACTGATGTCTTGATAGCCTGATCAAGACAAGAAAATAATAAATCGAGATTGTTAATACCTTTTAACTCTATATTAAGCATACATTTTCCTGCAACAAGCGCTAATACTTCATCAAGTGTTGGAATCGTTTCACCTAAGCCTGCATCTAGGCTACGCAAGTAGCCAACGTTATGCTGACTTATTTGGCCTATTCCTGAAGTAGTATGATGTAACCAGCGATCATGAATAACAAATAAGGTATTGTCGGCTTCATAAATATCTATCTCAATACCATCGACTTCGGTATTAATTGCTGATTGAATTGCGCGTAAAGTATTTTCTGGTTCAACACCACTGGCACCACGATGGGCAAAAATTAACATAATGTTCTACTATGCCTGATACATTAATCGTTGTTTTGAGTATAATGCTAAACAAACTAAATGCACTCATATTATTTTTATGACCAACAACCCAACTAACGCTAAACGTTTAAATAAATACATCAGTGAATCTGGCTTTTGCTCTCGCCGTGGCGCAGATAAATTAATTGAAGCGAATCGCGTAACGATTAATGATCAAGTGCCAGAATTAGGTACTAAGGTGCAAGCAGGCGATGTAGTTAAAGTGGACGGTAAAATAATAGCATCTATGCCAACCAATAAGTCTGATCGTATTTATATTGCATACAACAAACCGATAGGTATTACCTGTACCACTGAAAAGCATGTGCGCGGTAATATTATTGATGCCATTGGTCATAAAGAACGCATATTTCCGATTGGGCGTTTAGATAAACCGTCCGAAGGATTAATTTTTCTCACCAGTGATGGTGATATTGTGAATAAAATTTTGCGTGCAGAAAATTCACATGATAAAGAATATATTGTTACGGTAGATAAACCCATTAGTGAACGCTTTATTGAGCGTATGTCTCGCGGAGTTCCTATTTTGGGAACAATAACTAAGCCATGTATTGTTCGAGCAAAAAGCCGCTTTGTTTTTACCATTATTTTAACTCAAGGACTGAATCGACAAATTCGACGTATGTGTGAATACTTAGATTATGAGGTTAAAAAGCTTAAACGTTCACGAATTATGAATGTTGAGTTAGGTAATTTAAAAGCTGGTCAATGGCGAGACTTAACTCAAACAGAAATGGATGAGATCAATGCTGCTGTGGCAGGTTCTAGTAAAACCGCGAGTTAAATCATCAACTCGCGGTATCTATTATTCTAGCTCGGGTGTTTCTAGCTAGTGATACCCGTTAATCTAGGGGTTAATTCCGCTAACACTTGTGGATCATCAATGGTTGATGGTATATCAATATGTTGACCATCGATCATTTGTCGTAACGTTTTACGTAATATTTTCCCTGAACGTGTTTTAGGTAAGCGTTCAACAATAATTAGCCCTTTTAACGAAGCAATAGCGCCAATTTCTGCACGGACTTTACCTTTTAAATCTGCGATCAAACTTTCATCACTTTCAGTTATGCCATTTTTAATGACTACTAAACCAAAAGGCACTTGACCTTTTAATGTATCGTTAATACCAATAACAGCACATTCAGCAACAGCGCTATGGCCTGATAAGACTTCTTCCATCTCACCTGTGGATAAACGATGTCCTGCTACATTAATAACGTCATCAGTTCGACCCATAATGAATAAGTAACCAGCATCATCAATATAACCGCCATCACCTGTAACATAATAGCCAGGATGAGTTGATAAATAGCTAGATTTAAAACGCTCTTCATCTTGATAAATGGTTGCTAAACAACCTGGAGGCATTGGTAATTTAATAGCAACGGTTCCTTGATGGTTTGCTGGTAAAGCTTTACCGTAAGCATCTAATATTTCAACATTGAAACCGGGTACAGGGAAGCCAGCAGAGCCTGCTTTTGTCGGCATTAATTCAGTGCAATTTTCGTCAGTAAACGGTGTACTGGCAATTGCCCAACCTGTTTCTGTTTGCCACCAATGATCAATAACGGGTAGTTGTGATTTTTCGCTTAACCAATGGTAAGTTGCTGGGTCTAGACGCTCTCCAGCAAGGTATAAACGTTTCAAAGAAGATAAGTCATAATCTTTCATTAATAAGCCATCAGGATCTTCTTTGGCAATTGCACGAAATGCAGTAGGGGCACTAAACAGTGCATTGACTTTATATTCTTCACATGCTCGCCAAAATGCACCAGCATCAGGTGTTTTGATAGGTTTACCTTCATATAAAATAGTGCTACAACCTGCCATTAGTGGAGCATACACAATATAAGAGTGGCCTACTACCCAACCAACATCTGATGCTGCCCAGAATGTATCACCTGCTTTCATACCATAGATATTTTTCATACTGTAAAGCATGGCAACTGCATGACCGCCATTGTCTCTTACCACACCTTTGGGTTTACCTGTTGTGCCAGAAGTATATAAAATATAAAGCGGATCAGTACTTTTAAGTTTGACTGGTGCAATACCTTTGGCGCTATCCATTAATATTTGCCAATTATAGTCTCTATCACTATTCATTGGCGCACTTAATTGTTCTCTTTGGTAAATAATACAACTATTTGGTTTATGCTTTGCTAACTCGATTGCATCATCAAGTAAGGGTTTATAAGGAATAACTTTTTCAATTTCAATACCGCAACTTGCACTAACCACCACTTTGGGTTCAGCATCGTTGATACGAATAGCAAGCTCTTTTGCTGCAAAACCGCCGAAAACCACTGAGTGAATGGCGCCTATTCTTGCACATGCTAACATTGCTATTGCGGCTTGTGGGATCATGGGCATATAAATAAGTACACGATCGCCTTTTTCTACGTGTTGCTTTTGCAGCACATCGGCAAATTTTGCAACTAGCTCAGTTAATTCAATATAAGTGAATGTTTGTTTTGTATTAGTGACAGGAGAATCATAAATGAGTGCAACTTGTTCACCGCGCCCCTGCTCAATGTGATAATCAAGTGCAAGATAGCTAGTATTTAGTTCACCATCGGCAAACCAATCTGTCCAGCCATTATCATTTGTCGACAATGTTTTTTTGGGGTCTTTAAACCAAGAAACAAGCTTAGCTTGCTTGTTCCAGTAGGTTTTAGTTGAATTGACTGCCTCTTTTTGTTGGTCTGTAAAGCTCATGAGATGCCCTTAATAAGTTGTAATTCATACTGACACTATAAAAGTGTCGACAAAATAAACCAATTAGACCTTTGGCTAATTTTAGTGCTATTTTACATTTAATAAATTAGCGGGTGAAAATTGGTCGGTAAGTATACGTGTGCTTTCTGGCCAATCTTGTTTGTTTTTAGTGTTGACCATATTCTGATACAGCAATCTGATATCGACATTATAAAAAGAGAGTTTTTCATCAAGTTTGTCGACAATACTTTCCAAAATGGGGGCGTCGCTTAAACCATTTTTACTCGCTAGAATAATTCGATTTGAATTGGTTTTATTGGCAACTTGATAAAAATGACCAAATACCGACTTATAAGTAGCCGACTCATGAGCATATAATTTACTCAGTGAAAAAGTGTTTGCACTCAATATGCCGTTGTCTGTTAATAAGCCTTTTGCTTCGGTCAAAAATTCTTTGGTCATTAAATGCTCTGGAATATAATCACCATTAAAAGCGTCAAGAATTATCCAGTCATAGGTGTGTTTTTTCATTAAAGCGCGTTTGATAAAAATGCGACCATCTTGTGCGTAGGTTTTTACCTTTACATTTTCAAAAAATTCAAAATACTCTCGTGCGACTTTAATCACCGCAGGATCTATTTCAACATTATCTATTTCACTTTCTGGATAAAGTGAAGCTAACGTATTTGACATAGTGCCGCCGCCAAGACCAATAATTAAAATTCGTTGTGGTTCAGGGTTAACTAATAAGCTTGCCATGAGTAACTTAGTATAATTGAACACTAATTGCTGAGGTTGACTTTTAAGGTAACAACTTTGTTGAGTTTTATTACTTTTAACATTAAATTTTAGACAACGTAAATCGTCGTTATCTTCCACTAAAATATTGCGGTAAAGCGAACGTTCTTGATGGATAATATCAGCGTAAGCTAATGACATAGTTAGCAATATGCATGATAAAATGATAGCAAAAACTTTAAACATGGCTAGGCTCCAAGCTCGCTAATTGCTGTGACTTGTGAATAACAATAGCGCATATTCCTAAACAGGCAAGTAAACCGCTAAAGCTGAAAACAATAATATTAATATCAAACCATAAAATTAAATAGAAAGAAGTCACAATCGTACCTAATGCGCTGCCTAAGGTTGAGATAAAGTAAAGTTTACCTGCGACTTGTCCACTTTCTCTTGAGTTTTTAACCAATAAGCGAACAGAGTAGGGCGATAACATACCTAGAATGACGGTAGGAATAAAAAATAATATCATTGATGCGACTAAAGACCCATAACGAGAGTCTTCAATAGTGAGAAATACCGCTTCCATTAACCACTGACCAAACAAGGCTATAGGTAAAATAGTGATGGCGGCAAATAAGAAGATAAGTCCGTAAATTGCTAATGATGCTGAGCGCGTAGATAATTTTCCACCCAGTAAGTACCCTAAAGATAGGCTCAGCATGAAAACGGTAATAATACTGCCCCAGATATGCACAGAACTGCCAAAAAAAGGGGCGAGAATTCTACCACCTAATAACTCGATCCCCATAATACAAAAACCACTTGTAAAAGCGAGCAAGTATATAAACATATTGGGGTAGTTTTTTTGGGGGGTGTTATTTGTAGTCTTCAGAAGTTTAGTCCTTATTATTGTGTACCGGTCTGCAGAATAAGCTATTTAACCTTCATTTGGTAGTGTACGGCGACAAAGTCACCAATAGGGTCTTTATGATCGTATTTTTTAACAAACTGCATGCCCATTTTTTTCATGACAGCAATTGAACCAAGATTATCTTCTACTGCTAAAGCCGAAACATATTGGCTACCTGCTTGCGTAGCAATACCATCTTTTATCGCCATTGCTGCTTCCGTTGCATAACCTTTTCCCCAAGCTTTTTTGAAGAAGCGCCAACCTAGCTCTAAATCGTTAAAATCAGGTTCGTCGGTAAAAAAAGCCATTGGCCGAATTAATATCCAGCCAAGATATTCTGTTGTTTCTTTGTCAGAAACTTGCCAAATGCCAAAGCCTTTTACCGGATCTCTATAAGCTTGCATGCGCGGTAAAAAAACCTCATGAATACTTTCCATACTGCTGGGTGTTCCACCATTAAGAAAATGCATAACTTCAGGGTCTTGGTCTATAGACCATAACGCATGTGCATCTTCTTCGCCCATTAGGCGATAACTTAGTCGTTTTGAATTTTGAATCATCATTAGTAAACTCAGGTATTTTGATTTTTATTGCAATGCATTAAGATTCTAGTGATCAATGGCAAATGAGTTAACCGCTTATACATACCATAGAGGGTTTTTCAGTGAGTTACACGATAAAGCAATATAACAGCGTTGTATAAAATAAAAGAGAGGATAATTTCCTCTCTTTCATCGCTCTTAATATCAGTTTGTTTGTGTCTATTAGGCTGTTAGTTTACTTGAGTAAGGGTTTTAAAAAGCGGGCAGTATGTGAACTTTCATGTTGTGCCACTTGTTCAGGTGTGCCAGCGACCAGTATTTCTCCACCGCCTGAACCACCTTCTGGGCCTAAATCAATTATCCAATCAGCAGTTTTGATTACATCCAAGTTGTGCTCAATCACAACTAAGGTATTACCTTGATCACGTAAACGATGAATAACGTGTAATAATTGCTTAATATCATGAAAGTGTAACCCAGTGGTAGGTTCATCTAAAATATATAATGTTTTGCCCGTATCACGTTTTGACAGTTCTTTAGACAGTTTTACCCGTTGTGCTTCACCACCCGAAAGAGTTGTTGCTGACTGCCCTAGCTTTATATAACCTAAACCCACATCAAGTAACGTTTGCAGTTTGCGTTTTACCGCAGGAATGGCATTAAAGAATTCAAAAGCATCTTCTATTGTCATATCTAATGTTTCATGAATATTTTTGCCTTTGTATAATACTTCTAACGTTTCGCGGTTGTAGCGTTTACTTTTACATACATCGCAAGGTACATACACATCAGGTAAAAAGTGCATTTCTACTTTGATTAAGCCATCACCTTGACAGGCTTCACAACGACCGCCTTTTACATTAAAACTAAAACGTCCTGGTTTATAACCCCGTGACCGTGCTTCTTGTGTTGCTGCAAAAATATCGCGAATAGCAGTAAATATACCAGTATAAGTGGCAGGGTTAGAGCGCGGTGTTCTACCAATTGGGCTTTGATCAATATCGATTACTTTATCAAGATGCTCTAAACCTGAAATAGATTTATAAGGCGAAGGCTCATCAAGGGTCGCGCCATTAAGTTCGATGTGGGCGAGCTTATATAAGGTATCATTTATGAGCGTTGATTTACCTGAACCTGAAACACCCGTTATACAGGTCATTAAGCCGTTAGGAATAACTAAGTCTACATTTTTCAGATTATTACCGCTGGCACCAAGTAGCTCAACCACATTGTTTTTATCAAATGGATGACGTTTTTTGGGTATTTCGATAGACTCTACGCCAGACAGGTACTTTCCTGTAAGTGAGTCTTTACATGCTAGAATGTCATTTATGGTACCTTGAGCAATAATTTCACCACCATGCACCCCAGCACCAGGGCCAATATCAATAACAAAATCGGCTGCGCGAATAGCATCTTCATCGTGTTCAACCACAATAACTGTATTACCTAAATCACGTAAATGGATTAGCGTATTTAACAAACGTTCATTGTCGCGTTGATGTAAACCTATAGAGGGTTCATCTAATACGTACATTACACCAACTAAACCAGCACCAATTTGGCTTGCTAAACGAATACGCTGAGCTTCACCACCAGAGAGGGTATTTGCACCCCGAGATAAATTTAAATAATTCAAGCCAACATTGACCAAAAAGCCCAAACGTTCATTGATTTCTTTTAAAATCTTTTCGGCCACTTGGGCTTTTTGTCCCGTTAATTTTAATCCTTGGAAGAATTCAAGGGCATCTGCAATGGCAAGCTCAGCTACCGTTGTCAGTGGGGTGTCATCGATGAAAACATTACGTGCTTCTAAACGTAAACGGCTACCATTACAGTCAGGACAATGTTGACTATTTAAGTACTTGGCAAGCTCGTCTCGTACAGCATTTGATTCCGTTTCTTTGTAACGGCGCTGCATATTATTAATGATGCCTTCGAATGGGTGTTTACGTAGTACAACATCCCCTCGGTCATTCATGTATTTGAATTCAATTTCTTTTTTCCCACTGCCATAAAGTACGACTTTACGTGCTTCTTCACTTAAATCTTTAAATGGCATATCCACAGCAAATTTATAATGTTCAGCAAGGGCTTGTAGCATTTGGAAATAATAAAAGTTTCGTTTGTCCCAACCGCGAATTGCGCCGCCGGCAAGGCTAAGCTCGTCGTTAGCAATAATACGGTTACTATCAAAAAATTGTTCTATGCCTAAGCCATCACAGGTTTGACAAGCACCGGCAGGGTTGTTAAATGAAAAAAGTCGAGGCTCTAATTCTTGCATACTATAACCACAATGCGGGCAAGCAAAGTTAGCAGAAAAAATTAACTCTTCTCTATTGGGCTCATCCATAAAAGCAATTTTTGCTGTGCCAGCGGTTAATCCTAGCGTAGTTTCGAATGATTCAGATAAACGTAATTGAATATCAGGGCGTACTTTTAAACGATCAACAACAACCTCTATGGTATGTTTTTTATGCAATTCTAACGGTGGTGGATCAGATAAATCACATACTTCACCGTCAATACGAGCGCGAATAAAGCCTTGTGCGGCTAAGTTGTCGAGCAATTTCACGTGTTCGCCTTTACGATCTTGCAGTACTGGCGCTAACAACATGACTTTAGTGCCTTCTTCAAGGGCTAGTACGTTATCAACCATTTGAGAGATTGTTTGGGCGGCTAACGGTTGATGATGGGTAGGGCAACGAGGTTCGCCTACACGTGCATATAACAACCGTAAATAATCGTAAATTTCGGTAATAGTACCCACGGTTGAACGTGGATTATGAGACGTCGATTTTTGTTCAATAGAGATAGCTGGTGACAACCCTTCAATGTGGTCAACATCAGGTTTTTCCATTAATGATAAGAATTGGCGTGCGTAAGCAGATAACGATTCAACGTAGCGACGTTGCCCTTCTGCATATAAGGTATCAAAAGCCAGTGATGACTTTCCTGAGCCTGAAAGGCCAGTTATCACCACTAGTTTATCGCGAGGGATCGTTAAACTAATATTTTTTAAGTTATGGGTACGTGCCCCTCTGACGTCAATATTTTTCATTTTTTGTCTATTAATCCATTGGCAAAACCACAGCCGCGTATTATGCCATAAAGAAAAAATGATGTTCAGTTATTAAACTCTTTTATTTATAATATAATCAATTAACTTTTTATTTTTACTCAAATATTAATGAGTAAATTATTGTTTCTAAAGGCGTCAACTTGCTTACAAAAAATATAATTAACTTATTGTTGGCGGCTATATTTTTTGCTGCTGCTCTTTTATTTATTGATGCAGAGCCTCAAGTGCAGCAAGGTATGGCTATATTTGTGACAGTTGCCTGGTTATGGATATCTCAAGCACTACCTATTAGTACTACCGCTTTGTTAATTCCAGTCATGGCTTTAGGTAGTGGCTTATTACCTGCGTCAGAGGCTTTTGAGAATTTTGCTAGCCCTGTTATTTTTCTGTTTATGGGAGGTTTTGCACTGGCTGCAAGTTTACAAAAGTATGGTTTAGATCAGCTGTTTGCCTTGAAAATGTTATCGTTAGCAGGCGGGCGCCCCTTAATTGCTATTTTATTATTATTTTTAGCAACGGCCATACTTTCTATGTGGATCAGTAACACGGCTACCATTGCGTTAATGTTGCCAATTGCCTTGGGGTTGTTATCAAGACAGAGCGTGACTGAAAATCCAAAATTATATATTTTTGTTTTATTAGGTTTAGCGTATTCAGGAAATTTAGGCGGTATGGTAACACTTATTGGAAGCCCGCCTAATGCCATAGCGGCTTCGGCAGTAGGGTTAAGTTTTTCTGATTGGTTACGTTGGGGTATCCCCATGTTTGCTATATTATTTCCATTAATGATTATTCTTTTATACTTTACCATTAGACCTACCTTTTCTCGTTCCATTACTTTTACACTCAATACTATTGATTACCACTGGCAACGAAATGCCGTGATTATTATTTTTGTTTTTACTGCTTTAGGCTGGATATTCAGCTCGCCTTTATCTGAGGCCTTCGGTATTAGCTCTGGGTTTGATTCAATGCTGGCTGTTTTAGCCATTGTCATGTTAACAGGCTCAAAATGTTTACCCTTTGATGATTTTGTTGAAAAAACGAATTGGGGAATTTTACTATTATTTGGTGGCGGCTTAACTTTAAGTGCTGTGCTAAAAGCCTCTGGTGCCAGTATGTGGTTGGCTAATCTCATTAGTAGTAATTTGCCTGTTAATCATACGTGGTTGTTATTAATAATTGTTTGCTTATTTGTGATATTTTTAACTGAGCTTGTCAGTAATACTGCTAGTGCCGCATTACTGGTACCGTTATTTATGTCTGTAGCGGTTGATTTAAACTTACCACCCGTAGTTATTGTGGTTGTCATTGCGTTTTGTGCATCTTGTGCTTTTATGTTGCCAGTAGCAACACCGCCTAATGCTATTGTTTTCTCTTCTGGTTTTATTCCACAAAAAGAGATGATGCGTGCAGGTTTCTTGCTTAATATCATATTCTCTGTCGTTATTGCGAGTATTGCTGCCATATTAATTTAGCTTGTTTGAGCTTTGATGTTTCGGGATGTTTTTTTTGTTGATAATAGCGTGCTAAACTACACCCGAATTCTACCCGTTTTCAATTTCTCCATTATTTCTATTAGGTAAATGTTTTCATGAGTGTTTCAGGTTTAAATCGTATTGAGAAAAAAGCGGCATTCTCACTGGCCAGTGTTTTTGGTGTGCGTATGTTAGGGTTATTTATGATTTTGCCTGTGTTTGCTCTTTATGGTGAACAATTAGCGGGTTATAGCCCTTTATGGTTGGGTCTTGCCATTGGTGCGTACGGTTTAACACAAGCATTATTACAAATACCAATGGGAATATTATCTGATAGATATGGACGAAAACCTGTGATATTAGCAGGGTTAGTGGTTTTTCTTCTTGGTAGTGTGGTTGCTGCCCTTTCTACCAGTATTTATGGTGTTGTTATTGGTCGAGCTATTCAAGGTATGGGCGCTATTGCCAGTGCTATTTTAGCATTAGCAGCCGATTTAAGCCGCGAAGAGCAAAGGCCAAAAGTAATGGCAACCATAGGAATGTTCATTGGTTTATCTTTTACCTTGGCTATGATTTTAGGACCGATTGTTGCCGATGCATTTGGTTTAAGTGGACTCTTTTGGTTTACTGCTTTATTAACCATTATTGCAATGCTGTTAATTCAATTCGTTGTTCCTTATTCAGTTAGTAAAGCGCCTCGTGGTGATAACGTGGCTTTGCCAAAGCAAGTCGTTAAGCTTATTCGTCATCCGCAATTAGCGCGCTTAAACGCGGGTGTATTTGTTTTACATATGGCATTAACGGCTTGTTTTATTACCTTGCCAAAACAGTTTGTTGCCAGTGGGTTAGCGTTAGAAAACCATTGGCAGTTGTACTTACCTACTTTATTGGGATCATTCTTTTTGATGGTACCTTTTATGATCATTGCCATGAAAAAACAGCAAGAAAAGCCGATGTTTAGTGGTGCTGTGGCATTATTGAGTTTAGCTTTGTTTTTTTTATGGTTATTGCCGACAGGCTTGGGCAGTTTGATATTTTCAGTGGTGTTGTTTTTTACAGCATTTAACTATTTAGAAGCAACAATGCCGTCTATTTTATCACGTATTGCGCCTGCTGGGGTAAAAGGCAGTGTGATGGGGATTTATTCAACGAGTCAATTCTTAGGTGCGTTTGCTGGTGGTATTATTGGTGGCTTTGTTGCTAGTCGTTTGGGTGAGCACAGTATCTTTTTAGTGATGGCATTCATAAGCTTAATGTGGCTGATACTAAGTTTTGGCATGCAAAAGTTAAAAAAATCGAAAAGTTTTAGTTTTAGCACTAATATCCATACAGCAGAACGAGTTGAAGAAGTGTCTGAACTGTTGATTAATATGCCTGGTATTATAGAAGCAACTCTGGTTCAAGAAGATACAAGTAATAACGAGTTAGAAAATAACCATGTTGTTGCTTATCTAAAAGTTGATGAAAAAAATGTAGATTTACAGTCTATTAAAGCTTTATTACATACTTGATGGAGTAATGGTTTTGTAAACTATCATATTGATAATATCTTTTGAAAAGGCTTGGTGAATTTGGGTTGACGTTATTTATCAGACTAATTGCCTTAGAGATTTTTCTACCTTTTCAAAAAATACTCTTCACTTAATACTCATCCCATACTGTTGTATGAGTTATCTCAAAATAGGCACGCTTTGGCGCAAAATCAGCCGTGATTTAATCATTTAATATATAGTCAATAGATTTGAATTTACTCAAGGTTATGGCAATATTACTAACCTATGTGGGATTAATACGATGAATGGTATGGATGGCGCTAACGTAGAAAGCTCTCTTTTAATAGAATCACACGCGTTTTCAAAACAAAGTCATCAATTTTGGACCTTGCAAATAGCTGGTTGGCTTGGTTATGCTTTTATTGTTTTCTTAGCCATTATCCAGCCGCAATTCGATGATCCAAATTTTAATCTTTCTGGACAAATAATAAACCTTATTGTAGAAACAATGAGTGGTTTCTTCTTATCTTATTTACAGTGGCGACTTATTCAACGCATTGTTCATTTACCTTTGAATAAAACGCTTTTCTTCAGTTTTTTTTCAGCCGCGATACTTGGCTTACTATATAACACGATCAAAATGAGCTCGTTTAAAGTCATTGTGCATCATCAACATTGGAATGAGTCATGGAATATGTTGGAGTTTGGCGGCTGGTTGTTATTTTCACTCACTACTATGTTTGTTTGGACAGCAATTTTTTTCATCATGTTGTACAACATGAAACTACAAAAAGAACATGAAATGTTATTGAGAGCGCAAACGTTGGCGAAAGATGCTCAGTTGCAAATGCTCAGATATCAATTAAATCCACACTTTATGTTTAATACCATGAACGCTATTTCAACGCTGATTTATAAAAATGAGAATGATAAAGCCAATGAAATGCTAGATAAACTATGTGAGTTCTTTCGTTATTCCTTAGACAATAATGCTAAAAGTAAAACAAGTTTTAAGAAAGAACTTGAGTTACTTGAGCTTTATCTTTCCATTGAAAAAGTGAGATTTGCTAATAGGCTAAACGTACAGATGAACATTAATGATGAAGTCCTCAATTGTCAGGTGCCGAGCATGTTGTTGCAACCTTTAGTGGAAAACTCGATTAAATATGCCATAGAACCCAGAAAAGAGGCTGGCAATATTACTATCACTGCGCAAAAAAAATTAAATCGACTCATTTTACATGTTATTGACAATGGTGACGGGCAAAGTAATACCGTTAGCACTGGTTTTGGTATTGGCATGAGCAATACTAAAGCCCGATTAGATGCTATGTTTAATGGAGATTATGAAATTAGTATTAGCGATAACGAACAACAAGGAACCACTGTGACCATCTCTGTACCTTTTGAGAATTTATAATGAGTGAACAAATTTTAACTGCCATTATTGTTGATGATGAGCCCCTTGCGCTTGAAGGTTTACGATTACGCCTTGAAAAAATACCTGAAATTAATGTGATTGCAGAGGCCAGTGATGGTGATCAAGCCATCGCGTTATGCCACGAGTTGTGTCCTGATGTTTTGTTTCTTGATCTACGTTTGCCCGGATTAAATGGTATTGAAGTTGTACAAGCGCTGCAGTCAGACATTCTGCCTATGATCGTTTTTGTTAGTGCTTACGGAGAGTATGCGCTTGATGCGTTTGAATTAAATGCCATTGATTACGTATTGAAACCCGCTAATTTAGGGCGTTTAAAAAAAACGGTTGAACGACTTTTAGAAAAACATACTCCTGAAAACCCAATGAATGACAAAGAAAAATGTAAACTGCTGCAAGCATTGGGAGAATCGTCAGGTATTGCCATTTCAGAATTAGAAAATTGGCTTGAAACTGATTCTCCATTACCTATGTCTTATTGCCAAGAACTGGTTATTAAAAACAGTGATAATGAAAAGGTATTTTTACCTGTTAACAATATCCGCTGGATTGATGCTGCCGGTGATTACATGTGTGTTCATACCGACAAAGAAACCCACATCGTACGTATAACCATGAAAAAGCTAGCTACTCAGTTAGATGAACGTGTGTTTATTCGTATTCACAAATCGACCTTAGTCAATATCAACTGTATTAACAGTATTCGCGCCCTTCGAAATAGTGAAAGTATTTTAACGTTGGGCGATGATATTCAGTTAAAAGTGAGCCGTAATTTTAGTTCTGCCATTCAAAAGTTAATCGAATCAAAACAGTTATAGTAACAATTAATTTTATTACTAAATTGTGACTTAAAACACTGATAATTCGGGTTGGCGCGTTTTTGTCTCGCTTTGTCGTGTTATCTGGGTAAAAAACACCCATGCCGCGTTAATGACACCTGATGCCGCATTTGCGTTGTAACGCTTTCATCCTTGTCACAAGATGATACTAGGGGATAGCTTATACAGTTTGCAAACAGCTAACGTATATCTATTTAACTATCGTTCGAATCATTGATTGTTATAACAATTACAAAGTAACAATGAATCGAAATACCGATAATAGTTAGAGACTTGGAAATCAAATTATGATGAAAGTTGCAAAAAATATTACACAGTTTTGTGTGTTAGTTTCAGCGGTGTCATTGCTAGGGTGTGGGGGAGGTGCTGAAACAAACACTGACCCAAGTAAAATAGATCCACAACTACCCGTTAGTGATTGGCAGTTGATCTGGAGTGATGAATTTGATGGGACGGTAATTGATGCCAGAAAATGGGCTCATGAAGTCAATTGTGACGGTGGTGGTAATCAAGAAAAGCAATGTTATACCGACAGTACTGAAAACTCTTATGTACAAGACGGTATGTTAAATATTGTTGCTTTACCTGCCGAAGAAGGCGCTGCACTACCTTACACATCAGCCCGAATGGTAACTCGATATAAAGCTGATTTTAAATACGGTCGTATAGAAATGCGAGCGAAAGTTCCCTCTGGACAAGGCAGTTGGCCAGCATTTTGGATGATGCCAACAGATGAAGAATATGGAGAATGGCCACGTTCTGGTGAAATAGATATTTTTGAATCGGTAAACTTAGGTGCTGCTAGGGAAGATGGTACATCAGAAAACAATATTTACGGCACGCTTCATTACGGCAAAAGCTGGCCTGACAATGCACACTCTGGTAAAGCTTATAACCACGCAAGTGGCGCTAACCCTGCTGATGATTTTCACACTTACGCTATAGAGTGGCAAGAGGGTGAAATACGTTGGTATATGGATAACTATTTATATGCAACACAACGTCAATCAGAAGTGCGTTACAACAGTAAAGAACAAGCTGTTGGTTTAGCACATCAAGGTTGGTTCACTGAATATTATGACCAATTTACCGGTGAACTCACAACGCATTGGGATAATGCCCCATATGACAAAGAATTTTACTTAATTCTAAACTTTGCTGTTGGCGGAGATTGGCCAGAAAACACAAATGAGTTAGGCGTTGATGCTGCTGCTTTTAATGCGGACAACAAATTTGAAGTTGACTACGTGCGTGTTTATCAATGTCAGCAAAATCTAGAGACAGGTAAAGGTTGTGAAACGGTAAGAGCTGGTTACGACAGTTTAGAAGATGCGCTTGTCGAGGGGCAGGCACCAGTGCCAGCTCCACCTAGTGATGGTATCGCTAAAAACTTATCAATATTTGACGGAGCGTTAAATGCTAGTTGGACTGCATGGGATTGTTGTGGTGGCACTTCACCTGCAATAATTGACGATGCGGATAAAGGTGATGTTGTTGCATTTAATATTAATGACAATAATGGCACTGTGTTAGGTTTTAGTACCAGAAGTGGTCACTTTCCTGATGACTTTACTGGTGCATCAACACCATTTGATGCATCGCCTTTAGTAGACCTTAACGGTACATTATCATTTGAAATGAAAGTTGTCACTGCTCCACCTGCTGCAAGTGCATGGATACTTAAAGTAGAAGCTGGCGAAGGGGGAACGAATACTGGTGATGTAAATTTATCTTCGAGCTTAGAAGGTGTTGAACCCGTTGCTGGTGAATGGCAAACCTATACATTTCCACTATCCGTTCTACAAGAAGCAGGCTTAGACTTAAGTGCTATTGATGTTGTGATGATATTTCCTGCTTGGGGTACTGGTGAAGGCGCACAATATTTAATAGCGAATATAACGATTGCAGGTGACGTTGGTGGTTCTTCTGAATTAGTCGTCTTTACTGATGATGAAAACTCAAGTTGGCCAATGTGGGATTGTTGTGGTGGCTCTACTCCAACAGTTGAATTAGATGATGATGCACATGGTAATGTCGCTGAATTTTCAATTGGTGATAACCCAACCGTTATGGGCTTTATCTCTCGTGAAGCGAACACGGAAACCCCCGCGCCATTTGATGCATCTGCAATACTGTCTAATGGTGTTATTCAGTTTGACATGAAAGTAACGGCAATGCCTAGTGATGCCGCGTGGGTATTTAAAGTTGAAGCTGATAATGCAGCAAGCTTTGCAGAACTTCCTTTAACTGACAGTGTAGAAGGTATGACACCTGCTGTTGACCAATGGCAAACATACACCTTTAATTTATCTGATTTAGCCAATGCTGGTTTAGATGTAAGTGCAATTGATGTCTTGATGATTTTCCCTGCATGGGGGGCTGGCGATGGCGCAATTTATCGTGTAGACAACGTGAAAATTTATGATCCAACCGCCTCATCAGTAGATAACGATGTGCTATTGGCCGATGCACCGGCTACAGGTTGGTCAATGTGGGACTGTTGTGCTGGTTCAACACCAACTCTTGAAAATGATGATACTGATCATGGCATGACTGCTGAATACATTATTGGTGCACAGCCGACAGTAGTGGGACTTTTTGCTGAAGATGGTGTATTTGTTGATGCTTCAGCCATTTTAGTTAACGGTGTAGTGAAATTTGACCTTAAAGTTATTACCCCTCCAAACGATGCCTCAGCTGCATGGTTATTTAAAATAGAAGCAAATGACGCAAGTACTTTTGCAGAGCTTGCCTTAAATAAAAGTCTAGAAGGTGTAGACCCTGTTGTTGGTGAATGGCAAACATACACGTTTCCACTACAAACACTATTTGATGCAGGGTTAGATATCAGCGGCATAGATGTATTAATGTTTTTCCCTGCTTGGGGAACGGGTGAAGGTGCTGTCTATCGTATTGATAATGTTGCGATAACAGCTCAATAATCTCGTCGATTAAAATGTTGTGCGTTACAAAATATAAAGAATACGTACCGCAATTTTTAACACTAATTTTAAGAAAGTAGGGTAATCATGAAACAATCAAAATTTGCTAAAAAACGCTTAGCCGTTTATATATCAGCAGCACTAACTGCTGGTTTGAATACTAATGTAATGGCAGAAGAAACTGCTTTAACAGAAACAAAAGACAAAGAAGTCGAAGTCATTGAAGTTACTGGTATTATGAGTAGCTTAACGCGTTCAATGTTGGTAAAAAGGAATACTTCTGGTGTTGTCGATGTTATATCAGCAGAGGATATGGGGAAATTTCCCGACACCAATTTAGCTGAGTCATTACAACGTATTACCGGTGTTACCGTGAGTCGAAATAATGGTGAAGGTAGCGAAATTACCGTGCGTGGTTTTGGTCCTGATTTTAACTTGATCACGTTAAATGGGCGTCAAATGCCAGGAACAGGTAACTCTCGTTCATACAGTTTAGAGAATTTATCTTCTGATGGGGTGAGTGAGCTTATCGTTAACAAAACAGCGCGTGCAGAAAACCCAAGTGGTGGTTTAGGTGCGACTGTTAATATTGTTACCATGAAACCTTTTAGTAGCCCCGGCGAGAAAATGGTGATCTCTGCTAAAGGCATCTATGACTCATCAAATGTAAAAGGGGATGATATTACCCCTGAGTTCTCAGGTTTATACAGTAACACCTTTGCTGATGATACCTTTGGTGTTGCATTCTCGTTCTCTCATCAACAACGTGATTTTCAACAACAAGCAGCAAACATTCAAGGCTGGCAGTACCAGCCCGATGCGCAACTTCCTAGCTTAGATGCTGATAAAGTGATTGATAATCGTGATGCCAATGCCGCAGCAGGCGCATTCTTTCCACGTGATATGAATTACGGTATTGCTAATGTAGAACGTGAAAGAACTAACGCGAATATTACGTTTCAATACGCACCGATTGAAAGTGTAATATTAACGCTCGATTACACCATGGGGGAATCTATTACCGGCACTAATGCTATTGGCTGGGGACAATGGCACGATTATGGTGGCAGTATTAAAGCTTATGAATTAGATGAAAACGGTACGGTTATATTCGCTGATATGTCTGGTAATGATGGCTCTTATACTGCAAATCGTGATACAACCGAAACGAACGAAAGCTCACTAGGTTTTAATATCGAATGGCAAGCGACGGATGATTTAATCTTATCAGTCGATTACCACGATTCAGAAAACAAAATAGACAATGGTAAAGATAAGGGGATGAATGGTACTGGTTCATTGGTGTTTGGTTCAGATCAGTTAGTGACTAAACATTATGATTTTAGAACGGGTGATATTCCACAAGGTACAATCTTTTGGAATAATGGTTCAACAACGCTGGCACCAAGTGAAATGGACTCACATTTTAGTCAATTTATACACAGTCCAGGTAAAGCTGAAGTTGCTCAATTACAAATTGATGGTTCATGGGAAAATCCTAATGACTCAGCATTAATGTCGGTTAAATTTGGATTTGCTCGCACTGAACAAACAATGAGCGGCTCAAATGCGTGGAGTGGCCTCATTGGTGGTTTCTTGTTTAATCCAAATTATTCAGCAGCGTTTCCAGATGGTATGTTTGAGTACAATACTACTGATGATTTTTTAGATGAATTTTCAAATGGTGACAACCCCATAGGTGCTGGATATTACTATAGTTTTGATTTTGATGAGGCCGTTGCACGTTCTGCTGCCTTCTTAAATCGTGATCTATTAGGCGATGATTATTTTAGTACAGACCCTTACCGCGAAGGAACTGTTAAAGGGCAAGGCTCAGTAGAAGAAAATACCAACAGTATTTATGTTTCATCTTTATTTGAATTTGAACTAGCTGAATTTCCTGTACAAATGAGCGTTGGCTTACGTTATGAAGAAACCGCAGTGGAAAGTAATGTTTTACAAGATGTTCCAACGGATGTTTGGTGGCTAAAAAATACTGAGTGGCACACCCAATATACTTCAGGTGAAAATACCTTTTACACGGAAAAGGGTGATTATGACGTACTTCTGCCGATGCTTGATATTAGAATTGACTTGACTGATGATATTGTTGCTCGTGCATCTTGGGGGAAAACGATTTCTAGAGCACCATTAGGCAATTTAGCCGGTGGTTTATCCTTAAGTTCTAGCCCCGGTTTGGAAGGACGTACCGGTGGACAAGGTGATACTGACCTAGATCCTTATGAATCTACCAACCTTGATCTTTCTTTAGAATATTACTACGCAGAAGGTAGTTATGCTTCAGTAGGTTACTTTAGAAAAGATGTTAAAAACTTCATTAGTACCCGTCGTATTTCAAGCCAATATGAAGGTATACGCGACATCGCTGCAGGACCTCGTTATGCACAAGCACTTGCTGACCTTAATGCCGCAGGACTTTCTACAACTGGTGAGGATATTCGTTTACAAATGATAGCCAATGGCGCAACTGTAAATGCGCAAGGTTACCTTACTCCTAATGCTGATGATCCGCTAATGACTTGGAATATCACTCAGCCATTTAACACCTCTGATAACAAAACGGTTGATGGTATTGAAGTTGCGGTGCAGCACTTTTTTGGAGACAGTGGTTTTGGTTTTGGTGCTAATGCAACCTTTGTTGACGGTGATGTTGAGTTTGATGTAGATGATATCACTAAAGTTGACAGTGTTGCAGACTTAGAGCCGCAAACGCCGTTAACAGGGTTAGGTGATTCGGCTAACTTTCAAGTGTTCTATGAAAAAGATGATTTATCTGTGAAAGTAACTTACGCATGGCGTGATGAGTACCTTATTGGTGTAGGCCAAGATCAAGGCTCTGCTGATGCGCCTCCACAATTTGCTAAAGAGTTTGGTCAAGTTGATATGAGTGTTAACTATGATATAGACGAAAACTTCACGGTATTTTTCGAAGGCCTCAACTTAAATAACGAAACAGAACAAGGTTATGGACGTTATGAAGAGCAATTCCTATTTGCTCGTCAATATGGTTCAAGATATACCTTGGGTGTTCGCTATAGCTTTAAGTAAGCTAATTGAACCATAACGCGGGGTTAATTCCCGCGTTATGCGGCTTTCAATCCACTTTTCAAATTTAAGAAAGAGAGGTCTCCTTATGGCAGGCACTTCGTTTATTGTAGATCAGCAAAATAGCCAAACTAACGATTCAAATGAGGCAAATAGCACTAATCAGTTTGCTCTTGTGTCGTTAACCACCTTGTTTTTTATGTGGGGGTTCATTACCTGTTTAAATGACATATTAATTCCGCATTTAAAAGCGATTTTCGACTTGAGTTACACTCAGTCGATGTTGGTACAATTTTGCTTTTTTGGCGCGTATTTTCTCGTGTCATTACCGGCGGGACGTTTAGTTAAAAAAGTAGGTTATCAAAAAGGTATCGTTTTCGGCTTAGTCATTGCCGCTATTGGATGTCTTATGTTTTATCCCTCTGCTGAATACCACAGTTACAACTTGTTTTTATCAGCACTCTTTGTGTTAGCAAGCGGTATTACGGTGTTACAAGTTTCTGCTAATCCGTATGTTACTTTATTGGGGCCTGCTGCGTCGGCATCATCACGGTTAACCATGACACAAGCCTTTAACTCATTAGGTACAACGGTTGCACCGTATTTAGGTGCGCTGTTTATCCTTAGTGAAGCGGCAAGCTCGATGACAACAGCCGCATCAGCTGACTCAGTTAAAATACCGTACTTATTTTTAACGGCTATTTTATTGTTATTAGCGGCCATATTTTCGTATCTAAAACTCCCTAAAATAGACAGTGCAGTTGTATTCGAGGATGAAAAGGTTACGGGCTCTGCATGGCAATATCGTCATTTGGTGTTAGGCGCGCTTGGCATCTTTGTATACGTTGGTGCTGAAGTGTCAATAGGTAGCTTTTTGGTTAATTTCTTGGGCGAAACTAACATTGCCGGTTTGGCCGAAACTGAAGCAGCAAAGTACCTCACCTATTATTGGGGAGGGGCAATGGCTGGACGTTTTATCGGTGCGGCGGTAATGCAAAAATTAGATGCTGGTAAAGTACTTGGTTTTAATGCCTTGTTGGCGGTATTGCTGATTGCCCTAGCTATGCTTAGCTCTGGCGCTTTAGCTATGTGGGCACTTTTGTTGGTAGGGCTATGTAACTCCATCATGTTTCCTACAATTTTTAGTTTAGCGTTAAATGGCTTAGGTAAACACACGAGTCAAGGCGCAGGTATTCTGTGTTTAGCCATTGTTGGTGGTGCCATTTTACCATTATTACAAGGCGTATTGGCGGATAACTTAGGCATTCAATTGGCCTTCGTTTTACCTTTACTTTGTTACCTTTACATTGCGTTTTATGGCGTAAGTGGTAGCAAATCAACACACAAAACACAGTAAGTGAGACATAAAAAATGTATTGTAAATTTACCCCTAAAGCATTATTTATCCTGCTTTCCCCAATGTTTATTTTTGGCTGTAGCCAGGCGGGCAATTCGGTTGATAAAGAAACAACACATGAAGTAGAAGTTAATAAAACCATTTGGCCTAAGCTTGAGGTTGAGGTAAGGCAAGATGCAGCAATTGAGTCAAAAATTGTTGAAATATTGTCTACGATGACATTAGCGCAGAAAGTTGCGCAAATGATCCAACCAGAGATCAGAGATATAACCCCAGAAGATATGCGTAAATATGGCTTTGGCTCTTATTTAAATGGTGGAGGTGCTTTTCCTGATAACAACAAACATGCAACGCCACAGGACTGGATAAATTTAGCAGAACAAATGTATCAAGCGTCTATAGATGATTCACTCGATGGTAGCACTATTCCTACAATGTGGGGCACAGATGCTGTGCATGGTCACAATAATGTTATTGGCGCTACCTTGTTTCCGCACAATATTGGTTTAGGCGCGGCGAATAATCCTGAACTATTAGAAAAAATAGCACAGGTTACCGCTACAGAGGTAATGGTTACAGGTATCGATTGGGTCTTTGCGCCAACGGTAGCAACCGTTAGGGATGATCGCTGGGGCAGAGCCTACGAAGGCTATTCTGAAGATCCTGACATTGTAAAAAACTATGCATCAGCCATTGTTCATGGTTTGCAAGGTACTGTGGGTAAGGACTTTTTAGGTAATGATCGTGTTATTAGTACGGTGAAACACTTCATTGGTGATGGCGGTACTGAAGGTGGCGTTGATCAAGGAAATAATATAGCGAATGAGCAAACCTTGTTTGATATTCATGCCCAAGGTTATCTGGGTGGTTTAACTGCAGGAGCGCAATCAGTAATGGCCTCATTCAATAGTTGGCAAGGGGAAAAAATTCACGGTAATCACTATTTGTTAACCACAGTTTTGAAAGAAAAAATGGGTTTTGACGGTTTTGTAGTTGGAGATTGGAATGGTCACGGACAAGTCAAAGGTTGTAGTAATGAAAGCTGTCCGCAATCAGTGAATGCCGGTTTAGATATATTTATGGTGCCAACCGATGCGTGGAAACCACTTTATGAAAATACCATTGCCCAAGTCAACAGAGGTGAAATTTCACAAGCACGTATTGATGATGCTGTAAGCCGTATATTACGGGTAAAACTTAGAGCAGGACTTTTTGAAAAACCTAGTCCAGCTAAACGCCAATTTTCGGGTAAAACAGAGCTCATAGGTAGCGAAGCTCATCGTGATATAGCAAGACAAGCGGTGCGTGAATCCTTAGTGTTATTAAAAAATAATCAAGGATTATTGCCCCTTTCTCCCAAAATGAATATTCTCGTTGCGGGTGATGCGGCAAAT
Organism: uncultured Colwellia sp.; assembly: GCA_965305135.1. Taxonomy (GTDB): domain Bacteria; phylum Pseudomonadota; class Gammaproteobacteria; order Enterobacterales; family Alteromonadaceae; genus Colwellia. The sequence goes on along the minus strand of CBDLPA010000003.1, from coordinate 76,174 downwards.
AATATTGGTAAGCAATCTGGTGGGTGGACTATTACGTGGCAAGGTACGAATAATCAAAACAGTGATTTTCCGGGAGGAAGTTCAATTTATGATGGTCTTGCACAGCAAGTCAAGGCTGCTGGTGGAAAAATCACATTAAGTGAAGAAGGAATATTTACCGAAAAGCCAGATGTTGCCGTGGTTGTTTTTGGTGAAGAGCCGTATGCTGAAGGACAGGGGGATAGAGAAAATTTAGCCTATCAAGCGGAGAATAAATCAGATTTAGCTTTATTAAAACGTTTAAAGTCACAAGGAATTCCCGTGGTGTCACTATTTATTAGTGGTCGTCCACTGTGGGTAAATGCAGAACTGAATGCCAGTGATGCTTTTGTTGCCGCGTGGTTGCCTGGCTCTGAAGGTAATGCAGTTGCAGATGTGTTGTTAACGGATATTCATGAACAAGTGCAGCATGACTTTATCGGAAAATTATCTTTCTCGTGGCCTAATTCGCCGACACAAATAGTTAATCGCTTTGATGAAGATTATCAGCCGTTATTACCCTATGGTTTTGGTTTGCATTATGGTGAAGCAAGTACTTTACCGAGTGATTTACCTGAAGAATATCAATTAGTAAAAAGCAGCAAAAAGAATATGAGAATTTTTGCGGGCAAAGCAATAAAACCATGGTACTTGTTGTTAACATCGGGCGAAAAAGTGAGCAGGATTGAGTCAAACAGTGCATTATTGCCGGGGATTTCATACCGCACGGTTGATAAAAACGTACAAGAAGATGCTTTTCGAATTCAGTTAACGGGCGATAATGAAGGCGGAGTTAAGTTCTCAACGCTTGATGGGCAAATTGCTGATCTTGCTATGACACCTATCATTTCGACAGCGCTGGTGTTCACAGTTAAAAGAGAGAGTGATATAGCTACCGCGGTTATGTTGTCTATGTTTTGTGGTAAAACAACAGCAGAGCAGCAACATTGTCAGGCAAGTGTGGATATTACTAAACAACTTTTAGCATTGCCCAAAGATGAATGGCATGAATTGTCTGTCGGGCTAAGTTGTTTTGATAAGGCAGGTGTTCAGTTTGATAAACTTACAACGGCTTTCTCTCTAACAACCACTAGTGATATGGCATTGTCAATTAGTGATATTTATTTTTCAACCAATGCTGCTAATACGGCAACAATACAGTGTAATTAGATATTGTACTTGGGAGGTGGTTAATCTGATTTTACTCTCATGAATAACCTACTAATAAATAGCGGGTTATTCATATATCAATTGATGGCTATATTAAACCTAGCTCAGGTTAAGTTACCTTTTATGGTGCAATCAAATTTCCCATGAACTTGTATTATTAAAGCTCTGGTTTAAGCAGGTAATAATGCGGGGTAAAATCTCTTTATTATTATCGGCACGATAGATGACAAAAATTGGATAAGCAAATTCAGGTGAGCCTGTTACTCTTTCTAATTGTCCTGAGTTGATATGTTGCTCTATTACACGCGTTCTAAAGTAACCATTCCCACCTTTTTTTAGTATGTATTTTAATGCTAACGGCCCTAGGTTAAAACTCAGTGTTGCTTGACGCGACAAAGGGAACACAGCCTCTAATTGGCTTTTAAATTCACTGCCCCAATCGATAAGTAAGTAAGGTGATGCGGATGTGGTTGAGCGAACATGGACGAGTTTTTCTTCAACCACCTGTTCCACTACCAAGCCAGAAAAATAATTTGGCTGATGCACTACAACTGCATCGAGCTTATTGGCTTTCAATTGCTTAACTAACCCCTCGGTATGATCGATTTCCACATGAATATTTATATTAGGTAGTGCTTGGGTAATTTGCTCTAACCATTCAACCATGATCGGATTCCACAGCGTGATGTCAGCACCAATGTGTATCGATTCAGTTAAATTCATCGGAAATTTCAATTGGGCTTGTGCTTTTTGCCATGTTTGAACAAGTGTTAGCGCGTAGGTTGAAAACACTTCGCCTTCACGTGTCAGTTGAGCACCAGATCGGTTGCGAACGAATAATTTGCAATTTAGTTGGTTTTCTAAGTTTTTTACTCTTGTCGTTACGGCTGTTTGAGTGATGTTTAATTTACGAGCCGCTTCCATAAAAGTGCCTGTGCTCATTATTTCTAAAAATGTTTTTGCTAGAACGATATCCATCGATACAAACCTTTATATCAAAATAAATGAAGTTAAATGCAGTTATTATTCATTATACATAAAATCAGGGTTTGATTATCCTAATATCAGGTTTTTAATTCAGGGATTTATTTATGTATAAATTAGGTGTTACTGCAATGGTTTTAACATTTTGTATACTACTGTCAGCTATTTACATTCTGTTTGTTTCAGATATACATATGAGCCTTCAGTGGACAATGTTTTGGCATTTCACACTTATGTTAACGGGGTTAGCGTTCAAAATTTCGTATGTATTAGTGTTAACGGCTGAACACAGAGCTAAAGATTCATGTCTTGAAGTATAAGAGAGGTTATTTTGCTCTTATGTTTAACAGCGTTTTCTCAGATAACCTGTGAGAAGTAATCATTTAATTGCTTATTGCCCAGTTTGATATCTATCTCATCTTCTTGATATTTACCTATTAACGCCATTCCCATGGGAGATTGCGGTGTGATAACAGTAACTTGCTGGCCTGATATTGCACAACGTAAGCCGCCTGCTGCTGGACCAATAAAAAACCAATGTTGACTTGATTTGTCATTTGACAGTTGAACCAGTGCTGTTAATGCAATGGGTTTGTTTTCATCAAAATCTATTAAATTTAATGATTGATACTTTCTGATGGCAGTTTGCAATTCTTGCACACGCCTTGATTGCCCTTCCGCTAAGTAGCTAGCTTCAATGGCTAGTGTGTCATATTGTGTTTCTGCAATGCTTTGATCGTCCACTGCTGCTGCATGCGCTTCGTTTGCAGCATTAATTGCTTGTGCAAGTGCTTGTTCAAGTTGGTTAATAATTAACGTAGTTAGGGTACGTTTTTTAATAATTGGCTGTTTCATTGATGTTTTATATGGTTGCTTTACCAATACCCGATGAGTACGTTTTGAGAGGTGTAGATGAAATAAGATTATAAGCTATTCTACAGGTATTAAGTATTTGTTGGTAATTTTTTATTTAATCTGACAGGTGTCAAAATTAACTTGTGTTTTAAAAAAAACAGAGGTAAATTAACCTATATTAAGGTATCTGGTTAGACCAATAGGAATTATTATGATAACACTAAGCACAACGAAAAATTCATCTGAAGACAAGCCATTTGAACATTTATTAGCGCCTTTAGATTTAGGTTTTACCCAATTGGCTAATCGTACATTAATGGGGTCAATGCATACTGGACTTGAAGAAGAAAAGGGTGGTTTTACCAAATTAGCTGCGTTTTATGAAGAACGAGCAAAAGGTGGTGTTGGTTTGATTGTTACAGGTGGTGTTAGTCCTAATAAACGCGGCAGAATAGCCCCTTTTGGGAGTGAGTTAAGTCATTTTTGGCATGTAAATAAGCACAAAGAAGTGACTGCTGCTGTTCATAAATACCCAACTAAAATTTGTTTACAATTATTACATACGGGTCGATACGCTTTTCATCCATTTAGTGTTGCCCCCAGTAAAGTTAAGTCGCCTATTACTCCTTTTACGCCAAAAGCCATGTCAGAAAGACAGATTTTAGGCACGATAAAAGATTATGCTCATGCTTCTGCTTTAGCAGCTAAAGCAGGCTATGATGGTGTTGAAATTATGGGTAGCGAGGGTTATTTAATTAATCAATTCGCTTGCCTTCGTACCAATCAACGTACTGATAATTGGGGGGGCAGTATTGAAAACCGTATGCGCTTAGCAATTGAAACTATCAAAGCAGTGCGTGCTAAAGTGGGTGAAAAATTTATTATTATATTCCGATTATCCATGTTGGACTTAGTCGAAGGTGGTAACACTTGGGATGAAGTGGTAACGATGGCTAAAGCGGTAGAAAAGGCTGGGGCTACGTTAATCAATACGGGTATTGGCTGGCATGAGGCACGTGTGCCTACCATAGTAACGTCAGTACCAAGAGCTGCCTTTACTTGGATTACCGAGCGAATGAAAAAAGAAGTCTCTATTCCGCTTGTAACCACTAACCGTATTAATACCCCCGAAGTGGCAGAAGAAGTATTGGCATCAGGACAAGCTGATATGGTGTCAATGGCACGACCATTTTTGGCAGATGCCGATTTTGTAAATAAAGCAGCGGCGAATAAGTCAGATGAAATTAATACCTGTATTGGCTGTAATCAAGCCTGCTTAGATCATGTATTTCAACAAAAAAGAGCTTCTTGTTTAGTAAACCCAAGAGCGTGTTATGAAACTGAACTTAATTTCGAGCAAACGAAGCAAGCTAAAAAAATAGCGGTTATTGGCGCTGGACCTGCGGGCCTTGCTTTTAGTGTGTATGCTAAAGAGCGCGGTCATCAAGTCGAGTTATTTGATAAAATAAGTGAAATTGGCGGTCAATTCAATGTTGCTAAACAAATACCAGGCAAAGAAGAATTTTATGAAACCTTACGCTACTTTAATAAGCAGCTGACGTTACATAAAATTCCAGTACATTTAAATAGTGAACAAAGTGCTGAAAGCCTATTAGCGGCAGGTTTTGACGATGTTGTGTTAGCGACTGGCATTAAACCTAGAAAATTAGATATTAAAGGTTTTGAACATCCTAAGGTGTTGAGTTATTTGCAAGTATTACGTGACAAAGTGTCAGTTGGCAAAAAAGTCGCTATTATTGGGGCTGGTGGTATTGGTTTTGATGTTGCTTCTTACTTGGCTGAGTCTGGTGAATCGTTGACTACAAATCTCAATGCTTGGTTAAAAAATTGGGGTGTAGATAAAGCATACCAAGGCTCAGGCGCATTACTTGAACACAGTGCTGACGATCATCAACCACCAGAACGAGAAATAACTTTATTACAACGTAAAACAACGAAAGTGGGCAAAGGTTTAGGCAAAACGTCTGGATGGGTGCATCGTGCAAATTTAGTCAAACATGGCGTAAAAATGGTGCCTGGCGTAACTTATAAAGCCATTACTGATGCAGGATTATTGATAGACGTTAATGGTAAAGAGCAATTACTTGAAGTAGACAATGTTATTATTTGTGCTGGACAAGAACCTAACCGAGATTTGCAGCAAGCACTTGAGCAAGGTGGTATGAAGGTGCATTTAATTGGTGGTGCAAATGTGGCTGCTGAACTTGATGCTAAACGTGCAATTAGACAAGCCGCCGAATTGGCAATTGTAATTTAATTAGAAGTAAATAAGAATGAAAAACATCTATAGAAAAACAGCAATTTTTAAGAATAAACGTTATAAGTGACAATATTTTGCCTTGGTGAATACTTAATAACTGACGTATACTGCTGAAAATATATTTTTAGTTAAGTTCTTTTACCTTTGACGTTTGAAATGAAAAATCTTGTAATTAGTAGTACTGATATTGAAATATTTTCTGAGGCTAAACAGTATAAACAACAATTATTAGCATTAATTGCTAATGCTCGCCAACGCATTTATATAACAGCATTGTATTTGCAGGACGATGAAGCAGGTAGAGAAATACTGCATGCTTTATATAAAGCAAAAGAAATTACACCTACATTAGATGTAAGTATTTTTGTTGATTTTCATCGAGCCCAACGAGGCCTGATTGGTGAAAAAGCAAGTTTAGGTAATAGAGCCTTATATCTTGACTTAGCGCAGCAATATGGCCAAAAAATACCAATTTATGGTATTGCTGTTAAACGCAAAGAGTTATTTGGTGTACTACATTTAAAAGGGATGGTTTTTGATGATGATCTTTTTTATACGGGCGCCAGTATTAATGACGTATATATGCATGAAGGCAGGCGCTATCGTTTAGATAGATATTATCAAATTGATAGCGCAGCATTAACCAACCGCTTTTGCCAATATTTACGAAAAATCTTTGTTGATTCAGGTTTGGCTCCGTTACTTAATGAATATGATTTACCAAGCCCTGTACAGCAAAAACAAAACATTTTAGCATTAAAAGTTTTATTAAAAAAATCAACTTACCCACTGTGCTCAGTGAGCAGCAATACACATTCAAATGTAATTACCAACCCTATAATAATTACGCCATTAATTGGCTTTGGACGACGAAAAAACCATTTAAATAAGGTGATACGTCAAACCATAAAAAAAGCTAAGCAAAATTTAACTATTTTTACACCTTATTTTAATTTACCGCCAGTGTTGGCAAAAGATGTGATTAATGCAATGAAACGAGGTGTCAATATTACTTTGATTGTTGGTGATAAAACGGCCAATGATTTTTATATTGCTGACGAAACCGCTTTTAGTACCATTGGTATTGTGCCTTATATTTATGAAGTGTTATTGAAGCGATTTGTAAAACGCTATCAAAACTTTGTCGATAAAGGTTTGCTGAACATACACCTGTGGCAGCATGAAGATAATAGTTTTCATTTAAAAGGTATTATTAGTGACGAACGTTATCATTTACTAACTGGCAGTAATTTAAACCCACGGGCTTGGGCGTTAGATTTAGAAAATGGTTTATTGCTTGATGACGCTTCACACGGGTTAATGACCAAAGTAACGCCTGAAATTAATGGTATTATGGAACACACGAAGAAAATAAATCACTTTAGTGAAATTGAGACACTGAATGATTACCCGATAAAGCCGAAGAAGTTATTAAATAAAATACGTTTTTCTCAAATAGACAGAATTTTAAAACGTTTTCTATAATGGCACAGTCGCAATAAACAATGTTGAATGACGCTTATTTGGCAAAGCGCTATTAAAATGACTGTTTAGCTTCTAGTCTTATTTCAAAATTATCAATATCAGGATTATCACTTTGCGGAAAGGCAAAATCGATATGAACAACATGATTATTTCCTCCAGCATGGGGAGAATACAACCTTATTCCCATGCCGACAGAATATAACCAACCTGTTTCAATATTTTCGTTCATTGTGGAGGTCGCGCTTACTTGATTGGCTGTTAGTGGCATATCAAGCTTACCAAAAGTTCGTGCGGTATCAAAAAAAGCAGCACCAGCAACATCAAATAATTTCAAAATATTTAAATGAGGATAATAGCGAATTTCAGCAGTAAACTTGGTACTGTGCTTACCGTGTTGATATTGCAGCGGAAAGCCTCTTAGGCCAGAATCACCACCCATAGTCACGGGGTTATCAAGATATTGATTTTTACTGATTACATTAATGTTATTTAAGTAGAAACTCCAATCAGAGCTAATATTGTAAAAGTATTCTGTATTCATATTGAGTAGAAAGTGATGCTCGCTTTGATCATAAATATCACTATTCAATGCAATGTTCAGCAATACTAAGGCATTGGTATGAATTTCAAACCCTTTACTCACTTCAGTTTGTAATAAAACCCACGCACTGTTTTCTCTATTACCGTCACTAACCCCAAGCCGAGAGTTAAACTGCCAACCATGGTTAAAATCTTCTATCTGAGTAATTAAATGAATATTAGTCAGTTTTCTAAAATCTTTTTCTATGTACTCAAATCCTACCCAGGGATAAATAAAGTCACGGTTTTGCGGTAATAAGAAAGAATACTCATTATCTTGAATATTGTTTAAAGAAGAAAATTCGTGAAGATCTTGTGTTATACCAACACTATATCGAAGGAGAGAAGCGCTATTATTGAAGTTTAACCAAGCATATTCTGCATTTGTATAACTAATATCATGAGCAAATATTGCTAACTTATGGTTGTTTTGATAAATAGTGTCGTTTCGTGTGCCTTTATCAAACCCTACCAAATAAGCATTATCAGTATAAAAACTAGCAAAGTGTTTTTGTAAAAATAAAGACTGATGAGTTCCGTCATCATTATCGGCAAAGCGTAGTTTTAAATCGATGTTTTTTTGATTAAAGAGTGGTATTGTTGTTTTAACTTTGTACCCTTTACGTTGTGAATTCTTATAGGTTTCAATTTCTGCGTCTATTCCTAATCCCAGCAAATTTCGCTCTTTAACACCTAAACTGTAAGAACTTTCACCACCTTGGCGGCCATAATTAATGGTTGGCATTAATGACCAGTTATCCCAAGTTTTGACTGTGATATTTTTGACCATTTGATCACTACTCACTTGAGCATCACGCAAATATCTTCTGCTACGTAAATGTCTTTCTAACTCAGCCATGTCGGCAAAGGTTTTTGAACATTTATTGAGAAAAAAAGCAGATTCATTTTTAAGGGTAAGCTGTTTGGTATTAATGTGAATAGCATTTGCCCAACGATGTAGAAAAGTAATGCCTTTTTCACTTTCGTCAAAAATAGTTAAGGGTTCAAAAATAATATTTGGTTGTTTTTGAAGACAACCATTTGGTTCGGTTGGAGTACTTTGGTTTTGAACATCTTGTGCGTATGCCTTAGCGACTGTAACGCCTATACAAATGAACATTATGAGAGCCGTTATAATACATTTAACGAGCATACAATTAATACTAATAGGAATGATAACACCCTTATGCAAACACTGCTGTTGTAAGCCAATGAAAAGACTATAAAGCTATTTGAGTATACCTTAACTATAGTCTTTAATTGAGGAGTTATTTTATTTTTTGTTGATCTTTAGCTGTTTTTATTAAAAAAATCACATCACTTAAAAACGCTTCTGCATGATAAATAATAACCTCTTTGATTGTGTTTAATAATTTCAATCATGGTGCATAGACCCTAGGTTATTTTAAATAACTAAGCTGATATTTCTATAAGTTAAGGTTACTATAGTTTATATACATAAAAATAGAGATTTATAAACTATGTTTACAGAAAAATTAATGCCCCGTTTTAGTGATACAGATGCCCTTGGTCATATCAACAACACAACAATTCCTGTTTGGTTTGAAGGCGGAAGAGAGCCTGTTTTTAAACTATTTATTCCAGATTTAGATTTAAAAAATTGGCAGCTTATTATTGCTAAAATTGAAGTGTCTTATCATGGACAGTTATTTTACGGGCAAGAAGTTGAAATGCGTACTTATATTAGTCGAATTGGTGGTGCATCATTCGATGTATATCAAGAGATATGGCAGCACGGAGAAAAATGCGTGTCGGGTACAGCATCACTGGTTTATTTTGATTATCAAGCACAGGCTTCTAAGAAAATATCTGAGGATATTCGGTCTGAGTTATCTAAACATTTATATAAAGGTTAGCCGCTTGAATTTGATCTGTTCTCACTATAGAATTACGCCCTTAACTAAATTTTTTAACCTCTAGAATAAATGCGCATTAAGTGTACTGTTTTTGTTTTAGAGGTACACAATTAATAGGCAATAGGATTTTTCATGGCTGGTGTAAACAAAGTAATTATTGTAGGTAACTTAGGTAAAGATCCTGAAGTACGTTTTATGCCAAATGGCGGAGCAGTAGCAAATATAACTGTAGCAACGTCAGATACATGGAAAGATAAACAAACGGGCGAACAAAAAGAAAAAACTGAATGGCACCGTGTAGTGATGTTTGGTAAGTTAGCTGAAATTGCTGGCGAATACTTAAAGAAAGGCTCAAAAGTTTATCTTGAAGGTTCTCTACAAACACGTAAATGGACTAACCCACAAGGGCAAGACCAATACACTACAGAAATTGTATTACAAGGTTTTAATGGTGTAATGCAAATGTTAGACAGCAAAGGGGCTGGTCAACAAGGTGGATTTGCGCCGCAAAATCAGCAAACACAACAGCAAGGCCATACACAAAATACTGGTTTTCAACAACAAGCGCCTCAACAACAAGCGCCTCAACAACAAGCTCCCCAACAAGGTGGTTATGCACCACAAGGGCAACAATCAGTACCACAGCAGGCTTACAATAAACCACCTCAACAAAGTGGTTATGCACAAGCACCACAACAGCAAGCCCCTCAACAAGGTGGTTATGCACAGCAAAATCAACAACAAGGTGGATTCTCTCAGCCAGCACAACAACAGGCACCTAAAGTAAACCCACAAGAGCCATCAATTGATTTTGATGATGACATCCCCTTCTGACCGGAATATTTATAGAATGTAAAGAAAAGGTGAGCGAAAGTTCGCCTTTTTTGTTTTAGAACAAAGGATTGTTTGTGTATTATAAAATGTAAATTTTTTAATGGAATTATTAACAGATGTAATATATGCCGTTTTCGGGTGTTATAAATGACCAAAATGGTGTCCAATAAGCTGTTAGCATTGTTAATCATTACTATTGGACTTTAATTGTTATGGAAAATGAGACTAAGAGAATATCAGATCAAGGAACTAATTTTTATCTGGCTTCGCAGCGTTGTGGTGAAAAAAGACCTTTAAACGAAACTCAAATACAATGGTTGATGATACCTGAGATTACCTGTATGGCATTGTCAATTGAACTGAATTTAAAGGCTATGATGAGTTATGAAAATAAAGATAAGCGCGAAACTCATAATATTGAAAGTCTTTTGAAAAGTCTGAATGGTAAAACTCAAGCAAAAATTATTTCATATACAGAGTTTCAAAGCTCTCAATTTTGGAGTGACATAAAAATAATTAATAATGCGTTTGAAGAGTGGCGTTATGTATATGAGAAAGGGGAATTTAATTTTGATCCTACCTTAATATTCAAATTAGGAGATGCATGTCAGAAGCTTACATCAGAAACTATAAGTTAAAATCAACAATACATACAATTTTTGTGGTTACTTAAAAGATTGTAAGATGTGACTACTACAACAGCAATGCATGCGTAAATTGCCAATAAAAATAGGACGACAAGTTCAATTTAAACAGGATAAATCACGTAAACAGCTAAACTACATTGAAAAATGAAGGTTAGAATAGACAGTACATTAGGGCTAAATGCCCAACATCTACTCAATTAAATAACCTTAATGCTAAGCTATCGCTTCAATCAGCAATAGTTCATATCACAATAAAGTAAAAACTAAATTTGGCAAAAAATAAAGATTTTTGATTGTTAAGAGAAAATAATCCCGTTAAAGTAATTCCATTAAAAAACAATATTAAAACGAGTAATTCTACAGGCTCGTTAGCGGTACACGAATCTATGGAGTCAAAATGAAGTTTGATGCTATAAACTTGAAAGATAAGTTCTCAAAATTTACTGAACACTGGTCGCCTCGTGTTGTTGCAGAAATGAATGATTATCAATTTAAGTTAGTAAAAGTTGAAGGTGAATTTATTTGGCACGAACACCCTGATACAGATGAGGTTTTCATTGTTATTGAAGGCACGCTTAAAATTGAATTCCGTGATGGTGTTGTTAGTCTAGATTCAGGTGAAATGTTTGTAATTCCTAAAAGTGTAGAGCACAAACCTATAGCTCATAGTGAGTGTAAGATTATGATTGTTGAGCCAAAAGGTGTTGTTAATACCGGCGATTCTAATAGTGTTCTTACAGCTCAAAATGACGTGTGGGTGTAATGTACGGCTAATAAACACGAATTTAAAACGGGACTGCTAACAGTTTGCTCAGTTTAAGTGATATTGAGTTATAACAAAGCATTTATTAGTGATTCTCAACGCTTCTTAGCATTTTCAGGTGTTGCGCTTTTCGTGCGTTACTAAATCCACAAAACCCTTATTCATGTATTTGAAAAAAGGTTGTGTTTGTCATTGATATTTATGCCCATGGTTTTTATTATGTGAGCAATAAAAATGAGGAGGGATATCATATGGCAAATTTTTCTAAGAACGTGATAGGGCTATTGCTATTATTTATCTGTACTTTTGCGCCATTAAGCGCCAACGCAGTGCGTAATATTGAGAATGATCTGGTAAAACAAGCAAACTTTATGGGGATTAAGCCCGGCATGAGTTTGGCGCAAGTTAAAGAAATTGTTGCGGCACAGGGCGGCAGGGTTAAATCATCTGCGCGCGGAACAGGTAAAGTTAAAAAAACAGTAGATGATCTTATAAGGTCATCGCGCGAAAATTATTTTACATTCGTAGTTGAGCCTCCCGCTGGTGCGCAGGACGCAAAAGTCATGACTAAACCGTACAACACACAATTTTATGTTTATCCAAAAGACAAGGCCGCCATTCATCAAGATGAAAATTTGATTGTATATCACATTTGGAGCTCTCAACGTGCAGGGAGCTCAAGTCGGCGCAGAAATGTTGAGGGGTCAGAGTTTTTCTTTATGTCTTTGGCGAAAAAACTACAGGCGAAGTTTGGTTCTATACGTGAATATGCGGTAACATCTATGTTTAAAACTATGGTGTTTCAGCCAAATAGTAAATCCGTTCAAAGTTTTGAAGCGGCAACTGTTCTAGGCGCGACAGGAACAAGACGTTTGCAGGATCAAAGCTGCGCCCATATTAGTACTACGGTTTTAAAGTTTGCAATTGGCAATGGTGGTGCCAAAATTTCACTCAATGGTCCTTTTACAGCGGTTGATTTTAAAAAATATATTGATGCCCACGAAAAAAATATTGGCCGCTATGCGCGTTGGAGTAAGTGTGGTGATGTATTAAACGTTCGAACAACTCACTATGGGCAAACGGATGATAAATTGAGTCAAGTGGGTTTTTCTCTAACAAACTTTGAGCAATTTGAAAATGCATATGTGGGTTTTAGCAAAGCCTTGGCCACTAAATAATTATTCGGCTGATGGGCTGTTTTTACCCTTATTAAGTTCATTACGAACACGGCGGCGATTGGCGGCTGTTCCCAAAATACTGAGTAAAAACAGTGAGTTTGCTGTATGGAATGTACTGCTGGCTTGGACACCATTTTACGGTGTTCCACTCACTTTATCGCCAGTATTTTTAAGACGCATCGCTTTACCAGCTGCATTAAATTGATAACTCGATCAAGGGTATTCAGATGCGTGCCCAATCTAGTGTAGGAATACTATTTTGCGAAAAGAACTTAGAAAGAAAATTGTAGAAGTATGCGATTGCAAAATAGCTCAGAAAGGTGAAGGCGTCGGCCTTTCCTTTTATGCATTCTTCAAAAATAAAAATGATCAGCCAGAGGTTCTTATGGAGGCTGCTCAGTGGTGGATAGAAACCCACAAACTGGATCACTTCGAAAAAGCATTGAAAATCAAAGATATGGTCATATCTGGTGTTTAAATGTAATTCAGTGATAGTTTGTATTATTTTTTGTAAAACAATCTATTGGCTCGGGTGAGGTAACACTAACTCAGTTAACCCACAATATGTAGGTTAGCCTCGTGGGGAGCCATTATGTGAATGAAATACTTGAGTATTTTCCATGAATATTGATCTACTTATCATCGCTGGCTCATTTAGTTTTTTGGCAGCTTTCCTACATATTTGTGTGGTCATTGGCGGGCCACGTTGGTATCGATTTTTTGGTGCAGGAGATTCAATGGCCTTGATGGCTGAAAAGGGCTCTTTAAAACCAACGGTTATTACACTTTCTATAGCTACAGTGTTATTTTTATGGGCTTTCTATGCTTGGTCTGGTGCCGGTGTTTTTCCACGTATGCCATTTCTAAAAGCTGCTTTATCAGCAATTACATCTATCTATTTAATTCGTGGTCTAGGTGGAATAATTGCTCCATTTATATCTGATCACCCTCAAGTAAAACAAAATAGTCTGACGTTTTGGGTTTGGAGTTCAGTTATTTGTTTAGTCATTGGTGTATTCCACTTGATGGGGCTAATTGCTATATGGCAAAATTTATAAAATGGCGTAAGTTGTTAAAGCAGAATAAATAACAGTTGGCTTTTTCTACAGCCTTGCTATATTTCATAATTAGTAAATCTGGAGTTTTTATGTCGTATGATAAATCCGTGTCAGCCCACTATTTACATGGCAGTTTGCTTGAAGCTATTGAAGCAGCACTTCTGGCTCTTGGAAAAACAACTGATAGTGTGACAATTGAGGATCTTGCGCCAGTCGATGAGTTTCATATCGGAGGACGATTGGCAACAGACCATCTATTTGAACAGCTTAACTTTTCTGAACAGGGTGATATATTAGATGTTGGTTGTGGTTTAGGTGGTGCCGCTAGATATCTCGCATCTAGATACAAAAACCGCGTTACTGGTATCGACCTTACACCTGAGTATATTGAGACAGGGAAGGTGCTTTGTAGCTGGTTAAATCTTGATGAATATATAACACTTGAGCAGGGGAGTGCGTTGTTGATGCCTTTTAAAGATAGTTCTTTTGATGGCGGTTATATGCTTCACGTAGGCATGAATATTGATGATAAAGAGTCGTTATTTGCTGAAATATTTCGAGTGCTAAAACCTGGGTCTACCTTCGGTGTTTATGATGTTATGCGACAAAATGATGGTGCGTTGATTTACCCAGTTCCATGGGCGACCGAAAGCAGTACCAGCAAACTATCTACTCCCGATCAATATAAACAAGCGATAAGCGATGCTGGGTTTGAAATCACCAAGGAGAACAATCGCCGTGATTTTTCGCTGGCACTCTTTAAACAGCTAGGTGCAAAAACAGAGGCTAATGAAGGTTCGTCCCCTCTGGGTCTTCATACTCTGATGCAAGAAGGCACTTCCAACAAAATTAAGAATATGGTTAAGAATATAGCTAACGGGTTAATTGCTCCGATTGAAATTATTATCCAAAAAGTATGAATGAATATAATAAGTGCATGCAGCCAGGTCACCAAGCCACTGATGTGGGGCATTGAGGCGGTATGATTGCTCTCCAAAAGAGATTTATTTGTAGTTGTAATGTTAAATATTGAATTTGTTAAAAGCTATTTTTTTAGTTACAGTGTCTATGTAATCAAACATAAGGAATTTTTGTGATAAATCAATATTTTGGTTCATGCCTCTGCGGCAAAGTTAAGTTTGAGCTATCAGGAGAATTTCAATCGTTCTTTTTGTGTCACTGTACTCGCTGTCAAAAAGATTCAGGCTCATCACATGCGGCCAACTTGTTTGCAAAAGGTGGCTTGTTAACTTGGTTGCAGGGTGAAAGTAACGTGAAAATTTATCAGCATCCTAATTCATTACATACAAAAAGCTTTTGTCAAAATTGTGGATCAGCTCTTCCTGTATTTTCTGAGAGTATCAATTGTGTCGTTGTGCCAGCGGGTAGTATGGATAGCGCAGTACCCATTTCGCCTACTGCGAAAATTTTTGTTGCTAATACGGCTAGTTGGTCTAAAAATATAACCTGTGTACCTAGCTTTGATGAGTTGCCAAAGTAAACTGTTGTTAGTAAAACATAATTTTACTAAAGATATGCCCTTATAATTTATAAATAAAAATATACGAGTTTGTTAGACATTTTTCAGTACTGATTCTTCATTGCGTAATGTAAGTACTTCAAAACCCGATTGAGTAACAAGAATAGTGTGTTCCCATTGTGCTGATAGTTTTTTATCTTTTGTAATAACAGTCCAACCGTCTTTTTTCTGCTTAGTTTTGTATGTACCTTGATTGATCATTGGCTCAATGGTAAATATCATACCTTCTTGTAGGGTAATGCCTGTGTTAGGTTTTCCAACATGAAGTATTTGAGGGGCTTCGTGCATATCCCGCCCTATGCCATGGCCACAATAATCACGAACAACGCTAAAACCATGCATTTCAGCGTGGGTTTGAATAGCGTGACCAATATCACCCGTTGTATTACCCGGCTTTACATTTGCTATGCCTTTCCACATAGCTTGATAAGTAACGTCAACTAATTTCTTAGCGATTGGTAGAACTTCACCAATCATATACATTTTACTACTATCAGCAATGTACCCATTTTGCTCTAACGTTATATCTATATTAATAATATCTTTATTTTTTAGTTTTTTACCAACGGAAGGCATACCATGGCAAACAACTTCGTTAATTGACGAATTTAGAACGTATTGATAATCATATTGCCCTTTACTTGCGGGTCTAGCCTTTAGGTTGTTGACAATATAATTCTCAACTTGGTCGTTAATTTCCATTGTTGAAACACCTGCTGAGACAAAATCGTCTAGCATTTTAAAAACACTTGCGAGTAAGTAGCCTGACTTACGCATAAGTGCGATTTCATCTTGTGTTTTAATTAATATTTTATTCATTAACCAGTTTAACCGTAGTAACGTTTTGAGTTTTCATTTCACGTTTGAGTATTTCTTCGTAAGTTAAAGTCGGGTTTTGCTCTGCTAACCTACCTATTTTTAGCCAGAACTCAGCTTGCGAATTGATAGAACGTTCCATTACGGTGCTATTTTTTCTTACTTCTTCATGAAGTTCATCTGAAATTTTCACTATACCCATACTATATCCTTTGATATGTTTTGTTACAAAATGTAGTTATTCGTATTCTATTTGCAGCTAGGTTTAGTGTCAATAAAAAGCGTTAAAATTAATATTAATAAAAGATGTTGGGAGTAGGGGGATTGAAAAATTGCTACAGTACTGTTTAACAAAAAATTTAGTCAGTAATAGTATGGACCAATCATAAATAGAGAGGTCATACGGTGTATATTTACAGATTGCGGTGAGTTTTATCTATTTTAATTAGTTTTTACTATACGGGCGTGTTTGAGCATTGATTACAAACACAGTTCATTTCTAATTGGGGGCTAACAAGCTGGAAGCCTGCGCTTTCTACATTTTTCTTGAGTTCATTAATGGTAGATTTATCTATCGTGATTTCTTTTACTTGGTTACAAGTACCACAGATTAAAAATTGTGGGACACCATGTTCATGATCACATGTTATATGGGAACAGGCGATATATTTATTCGCTAAGCTTAATTTGTGTACGAGTCGTTCATTTTCTAGAAATTCTAAGATTCTATATACAGACATAGCTGGTATTTTCTCACCAGATCTTTGTTCAAATAGAGCTATTAATTCATAGGCAGAAAGTGCTTTTTCCGACTGAACAAGTGATGATAGAACTTGTTTTCTTTTAGGTGTTAAGCGCGCACCATGGTTTTTGCAATACTGTTCAGCATGTATGATAATTTCATCAACGTTATTCATTTTATATCTCAAACTTATTTAGTTTGTCGCGTTAAGTGTTGTTATGCCTTTAATTTACATTGCAGTTATGGATAAAGGTAACGGTATTCTAGCAGATTTGATTCTCTTTCATAACGTTAGTATATACGCAAACTGTCTTAATATGCGAGTTTTAGAGTAGTTAAGTGAGTAAAGAGTAAGGCATATATTTTTATATCGCTTAGATATAAGTGTTAATGTGATATAAGCAGGTGTTATTTGTAGCTTGCAGATATGCTTGTCTGCTAAACGAGAAACTTCATTATTTAATAAAGTTTCTCGTTAATTAGTAAACATTTAGTTATTCGTATCTGCGTTTTTAATACTTTAGTGATTAGTCGCTGAATTAATGTTCGTGTTCTTCTTCAGCAATACCTAACCAAATTAAAGACTGAGGAATAAAGCTAATTTCAATATCACCTTTAATACTTATTGTTTCTAAATCTATTTGTAAAATATGTTTTGCAATAGGATCTGCTACGTATGCATAGTCACCATTTTGCGACACAGTCAAACTAAATGACATACCTTCAGGCATAGTTGAAACATCTTCCTCTGATATATCTAAACTTTGTTCAAGTTCCCAGTGAATTTCACCGTCATGATTATGAGCACTTAAAATGTTTAGGTAGCCCGCACTGTCCAATATTAAAAAATTTTCTGCTTCATGTGAAAAAGCGTAAGATACTGGGCTGGCACCATCACCAGGCTGCCATTCAAGTTTTTCTATTTCGCCTTCTTCAGGGTTAATACTAAACAATATGGCGTTGCTACTACTGTGATCAGAAGCGATGCCAATGAATGATGCACTTTCCTCATGGCCGTAAAGTGTGCTTATACGCAAACCGTCTAAATCAGCAATATTAGCAATTTTTTCTGCTTCATAGTCATCGTCATGTTGATGGACAACTAAAATGCTATCGCTACAGCCAAATACAACATAATCTTCATTTTGTGCAGCACCATGTAAATCAGGGCAAGTTATGTCTAAAAGTTGTTCTTGTTCATATTCATTATCATGTAAGTGATAAACACCCACTTGATCGGGAAGAATTTTGGCAGCTGATGTACTTTCGGCATCGTCGCGACGAACTGTACTAAGTAAATAATCACCTTTAGGCTCTGCAACACCGTGCATATTAATACTGTAATCAATATGTGGTAATTCACTTGTTTGTCCACTAATATCTGTGTCTGTTAACACCTGTACCGAAGATGAAACTCCTGATTCTGCATCACCATCATAAAAAACAACCATTTTACCGTCATTTTTAATGATATGTGTTGGTCGGCTATTGTTTAATTCAAAATCACTCATTGCAGGGGCTTGTTTATAATCGTGCAAATGCTCACCGTGATCTTCGCGCCATAATCCACTATCAATAAAACCAACATAATCATTACTTCTACTGGCAATTACGGCAAAACGATAATCTGCAGAAGCAGTCAATACGTTGCTATCATGAATTAAAGAGTATGAGTCGAGTAAGTCGCCATCATCTAAATCATATAACGTTGTAACATTGCTTTCGGCAGAGAGTACGGCCAGTCGTCCCTGTGATTCAATGGTGTATTCGTCATGGTCATCATGATCATGAGCGTCTTCATCAGGCACTTCTATTGGGGCTTTTTCAATAATAGTGGTTTCAGCATCACCACAACCACTGAGGAATAATGCAGCTATAGAGGCTGCAATAAAGTTAAGTTGAAAAGATTTGTTCATCAGTTATTTTCCTTAATTAGTAAATTTAATCAAATTGTTATTACTATTTTTGATTAGAAATAGCCTCTAATCCCCAAAGCAATGCTACGACCTGGGCGTGGTGCAATATTTTTGATAAATGAAGTATGCACTCTTGCTTCTGTGTCGGTTAGATTAGTGCCTTTTAAATACAGAGCAACATCATGGCTCATTATTTCTAAGTCGTATGAAACACTGGCATCTACTAGGGTGTAACCATCGGTTGCTGTTTCAGTAGCAGCAATATCGTCTTGTTCTTGGTAACGAGTTATATCAAGGTGAGCACTTAGTTGTTCGGTTTCATAACTAAACTGAGTTCCTAATCTAAGAGGTGGCGTACGTGGTAAATTTCCTCCGTCTTCTAGCTTGGCACGAACATAATCAGAAAATACCGTTGCTTTGAAAGTATCATTTACTTGCCAAGCTACTTGCGCTTCAAAACCATGTAGTACAACATCATCTGTTTGGAATACATAAACAGGTAATTCATCGCTATGTTCGTCATGATCATGCTCTTCTTCGCCATGGTTATGACCACTTTCAGCATAAAGACCACTAAAACTTTGATAATAATAGTTATCTACTTGGTTATAGAATGCATTGAATACAAAGGCGATATCACCTTTTGTTTTTCTGAAGGTTAGATCAATATTATTAGCCGTTTCAAGGTCAATTAATTCATTACTTAAACCAATAACACCATTATTGGTATTGGAAGAAAACAACGCCCCTACTTCATAAGAACCTGTGCCAATATGGGGTCCAAAAGATAATAATTCAGAAGCTGATGGTGCACGTTCAGAACGAGAAAGTGACAAACCTAAGTTATAACCTGGTGTAAAGTTCCATACTATGCCTGCGGATAAACTTACTGGAGTGAATTCATGTTCAACTGCGTATACTTTCGTACTATTTGTTTCTTCCTCATGGTCATGGTCATGGTCATGGTCGTCTTCAGTTTCATCATGGCTATGCGCTTCTATAGTAGGTAATAAAACATCATCTGCCGTTAATTTTATATGTTCAATGCGTGCACCAAGTTGTAATAATACATCACCGAAATGTTTTTCTTCCATTAATCCTAATGCGAAAGTTTGAGTTTTTGACGGCGGTGTGAAAGCTTCTTCTCCTTGTGCTGCTACTTCGCTATTTTTAAAATGAAAGCTAATGCCTCCGTTCCAATCGTTTAAAGGCGTATGAATAACATCAAGCTTTACTTCTTGAGTTTCATTTTCAAATAATGTCCCTGTTTGGCCACCTTCTATTTCTGCATGTTCATAGTCAGTAAAACCTGAAGCTAATTTAACGGTTTTAATGAATTGGTTTTTAAAGCTGTATTCGCCTAATAGTTGAACTCGGGTTTGTTCTAGATCTGCATAAACACTTTCATCGCCATGTGAGTGGCCAGGAACATCGTATTCACGGTTAAATTGTTCTACAGCAACACCAATATACCCTTCATTAAACAAATAACTTGTGCCTAATGTAAGTCCATTAGACTTTTCAGCACTGTTCGCAACAGTAAAGTTGCCTGTTTCATGCTCTTCATGCCCATCATCTTCTAATTTTGCTTCAACAGGTATTTCATAATCATTTGACTCACGCCAGTAACCATCAACATAAAAACCAAACGATTCTGTACCTGTAGTTAGATTAAAAGAGGCAAGTTTGCGATCATCAACAGAGTTACTTTCAAGCAACCATTCACCTTGCGTACTACTGTCTTTTGGTACACGACCATCAACTACATTGACCACACCACCGATAGCACCGCTACCATAAAATAAGGTTGCAGGACCGCGCAGTACTTCAATCTGTTGAGATGTCGAAGCTTCTGATGCAACAGAATGATCAGGACCGACTCTTGATACATCGCTAGAATCTAAACCGTTTTGTGCAATCATTACTCGTGGGCCACTTAAGCCGCGAATAATGGGAGTACTAGCAACACTACCATGAAAGTTAGTTTGAACACCTGGCAACTTTTCAAGGGTATCGCCTAATGTTGAAGCCTGCTGACGACGTAATGTTTCGCCAGTGAGCACACTAACGGGTGCAGCAGATTCCATTACTGACATATGCATAGGAGTAGAAATTATATCTATTACTTCAATGGGAGAACGTGATAAAACTAACGTTAAGGTACTTTCCTCATCTTTTGATAATATAATGTTTTGGTGCAAGTGGGCAAAGCCTGCAGCTGAAATATGAAATTCATTTTTACCTGCGTTTAAATCATGAAAAGTAAACTGACCATTTTTATCAGTGATAGTGACAGCACTTGTTCCTTCAACTCTAACCGTGGCTCCTGCAATAGCTTTACCATCATTGTTTTTCACTTCACCCTGTATTGA
Organism: uncultured Colwellia sp.; assembly: GCA_965305135.1. Classification (GTDB taxonomy): domain Bacteria; phylum Pseudomonadota; class Gammaproteobacteria; order Enterobacterales; family Alteromonadaceae; genus Colwellia. Next base: position 55,059 of record CBDLPA010000003.1, on the reverse strand, counting down.
TTGTGCCATTATGCTCGTAGGTATCAGCAAGCCAATAAAAGCCGCTATACGTGATATTTTAAACATCACATTCTCCAGTGTTAAAAATTAAAGATGTTATGTTATATCATCACAATTATAAAGGCAATAATATTAATGGTTGTAATAAGGCTATATTGACTGGTATTTATGCATTTCTTTATTGTTTTTTAACCGTTGTTCATTATATTTATGTACTTTGATATAAATATTTCTATAAAAATAATATTTGGTGATTTTAGGCGTTTTAATGCTAGTAATGATGGTGAATATGATAGATGAAATTCGACAAATTGCTTCGAGCGTTGTCATATAGTAAACAAAGTAATGTTTTTTTCATTAATAATTTTAATAAATTATTTAACAGTTAAGTTTAACTATTTAATTTCTTATTTAATAACCCCTCAACTTCATGTTAGGCTATGTTTTTATACGCGATATGCTGTCAGTTGCTTGGGCGTAGAAACGGTAACCTTTAAGGAATGAATCACTTTGCGGCTAGTTTTTCAAAGTATTGTCTTTGTGCTTTTCAGTCATTGTTTTTTTGTTGCTAGTGCAGCGAAATTAACAGACAGCACGGCACTGGAAAAAATGGAACATGAGTTAAATTCTCAACCATGGGAAACATATCAATTATTGCTGGCCCAAAGTGAGCAGCTTGACGATATGTCTGATCACTACAAATCATGGTGGTTATTACGTAAAGCGCAAGCAGAAAATTTATTATATTTTTTTGACAGGTTTGAGCAAACGGTTAATCAGGCAGTCGCCTCGGTAAGTCAGCAAACTCCCGCAAAAATTATGATTAATTTAGATATATTCCATGGCGTGATTCTTCAGCGCCAAGGGCGATATAGACTATCAGAAACAATATTAAAGAAAGCTAAACAAGTTGCACTTAATCATAAGTATACGTATCTGGCTGTGCTGGCAAAACAAGAGCTTGCTTATACCAAAAGCTTAACCCAAATTTATCAAACGTCCTTAACAGAATTGCAGCAAGCTTACCTTGAGGCTTTTGCTATACATGACGAGTTTTTAATTGCAAAGATTAATGAAGTGTATGGGGCAATTTATGGTTATATGCATGATTATGAAAAATCAATAGAATATTATCAAAAAGCGTTATCGAGTTATCAACAGCTAGGGTATCCAGCTCATCAAGTTGAAGCCATTTATGGTTTAGCTTCAACTTACCGTTATTGGAAAAACTATGAGCTAGCGATTGAATATTATCAACGTTATCAGGAAGATATTGATTTTAGCCCTAATAATATTGATGGTAAATTTTATGCCGCTTATGGCATTGCTATGAGTAAAGCGGAACAAGGCGATTGTTCGCAAGCGCTGATTTCTATTGATTATGCTATTAGTATAGAAGGCTTAATTGATTACAAAGCAGAGTTATATAAACGGAAATCGCAGTGTTTACTAAAGCTAGGACGATTAGACGAAGCACAAACTGCTTTAGATAAAGCGAGTGATATTTTTGACACGTTACCTGAACTAACAGGCACGCACTGGCAAATTGAGTTATATGAAATCAGTGCAGAATTAGCTGAAGCGCAAGGTCATAGTCAAGAAGCTTATCAGCTATTAAAGCTGTTTAATAAAAAAGAAATTGAACTAATTAAGAAGAACATGTCAGATCGTTTATTGCATATTCGAGGCACGTTAGAAGCAGAACGACAAGATGTAGAAATTTCTCTGTTACAACAAAATGCAAAAGTACAGCAACTTCAGTTTGAACAACAAAAACAATCAAATATCATACAAGATTATCTTATGGCGTTTGTGTTTTTACTTGTGTTCTTTATGTTTTTTCTAGCTTATTTTCAGTGGTATCACAATAAAAAACTCACGCGGTTGTCAGTGCGAGATCCTTTATCTAACTCCTTTAATAGACGATACGTATTTAATTTTTTACATAAGTTAGTTAATGCTAATCGTTCAGATAAAAATACTGTTTCTATTATGGTGATAGATATTGATGATTTTAAACAAGTCAATGATCTGTACGGTCATCCTTTTGGCGATAAAGTTATTCGAAAAATAGCTGAAATCGGTACAGAAATACTAAGGATTGATGATGTTATTGGCCGAGTAGGAGGAGAAGAGTTTCTGTGTGTTTTACCCCGAATAGATGCAGTGCAATGTTTACATATTGCCCAGCGATTTGTGAATAAAGTGAATGAACATGAGTTTACTACCGAAGTAGCTGACAACCAAACTCAAAAGGTTAAAGTAACAGTGAGTGTAGGTTTATCAACAACATCTAAAAATACTAAAACAAGTTCTGAATTATATGTACAAGCAGATAAAGCATTGTACCATGCTAAAGCTAGCGGTAAGAATAGAGCAATTCAATATCAAGATTCTATGCAATATGCTAATAAGTCTAATTTGAACGCAAAAAATTCCCCTGTTGAAGAGTAATTAATTCACCTCGATAAATTAAGCCTAGTGTACCGCTCGGTGCATGCGTTGTGACGAATGTTTACTTATCTCTAGTTAATATGAGTCTTCAAAACTCATATTGGTTTGAGAAGAAAGAATAGGTTGAAATATATGTCGCCATTAGCAGTTTCATATTAATTATTCTTTGCCCCAAAATAACCCTCTCTTTTTGCACCAAATAAAAACTCAATTTTTTGTTAATGTGCTTTTTTGGTGCGTCCATTCATTGATGAAAATAAAATATAGAGTCAACTTGTTGATATTTATTAATTAATTTTTGTGGCACATGAATTGAATTACTTAGTTCAATATTACCCAAAAAATTATTAAGTAGAGGTCTGCAATGAAAATAGTTAATGCGATTATTAAGCCATTTAAATTAGATGATGTTCGTGAAGCCATTTCTGAAATTGGTGTTGAAGGAATAACGGTATGTGAAGTGAAAGGTTTTGGTCGTCAAAAAGGGCATACGGAATTATATCGTGGTGCAGAATACCAAGTAGACTTTTTACCAAAAGTTAAGCTTGAAATAGCAGTCAATGACGACATTGTAGAGCGTTTAGTTGAGGCCATTAGTAAAGCGGCTTATACAGGTAAAATTGGTGATGGCAAAATTTTTGTTTATAACCTTGAACAAGTAATACGTATTCGTACTGGCGAGCAAGGTTCTGAGGCTATTTAGTCTCTATTCGTCTCAATTGTGAACAATACATATATAACAATTATAGGATAAATTATGGAACAGAATATTTTTCAACTTCAATACGCCTTAGATACTTTTTACTTTTTAATCTGTGGTGCGCTAGTTATGTGGATGGCAGCAGGTTTCTCAATGTTAGAGGCAGGTTTAGTACGCGCTAAAAATACTACTGAAATTTTAACAAAGAACGTTGCATTGTATGCCATTGCTTGCATTATGTATTTAGTTGTTGGTTATGACATTATGTATGGTGGAGGGGTGTTCTTAAATGGAATAGGCCTCGATGGTGCAACTGATGCTGAAGCATTAGTTGGTGCGGTATTAGCTGAATCAGCTGAAGCGGGTTTTGATGGTGGTTCAGTTTACTCAAATGCAGCCGACTTTTTCTTTCAAGTTGTGTTTGTTGCGACAGCAATGTCAATTGTCTCAGGTGCTGTAGCTGAGCGCATGAAACTATGGGCTTTCTTAGCTTTCACTGTTGTGCTAACTGGTTTTATTTACCCAATGGAAGGTAGTTGGACTTGGAATGGCGATGCCGTATTTGGTTTATATACGCTTGGCGACTTAGGTTTTTCTGATTTTGCTGGTTCAGGTATTGTTCATATGGCTGGTGCTTCAGCTGCTTTAGCAGGGGTATTACTACTTGGCGCACGTAAAGGTAAATACACGAAAGATGGTAAAGTGAATGCTATTCCAGGTGCTAACTTACCTATGGCAACATTAGGTACGTTCATTTTATGGATGGGATGGTTTGGTTTTAACGGTGGTTCAGTATTAAAGCTTGCTGATATTAACAGTGCCAACTCAGTTGCTATGGTGTTTTTAAATACCAATGCTGCAGCAGCGGCAGGTGCGATAAGTGCACTAATTTTAGCTAAAATATTATTCAAAAAAGCAGATTTAACTATGGTATTAAACGGTGCGTTGGCTGGTCTTGTTGCTATAACTGCAGAACCTTCAACTCCATCACCGTTACAGGCAACAATATTTGGAGCAATTGCGGGTATTATTGTTGTACTGTCAATTATTGGTTTAGACAAAATAAAAATTGATGATCCAGTGGGTGCGATTTCAGTTCATGGTGTTGTTGGTTTGTTTGGCTTACTTATTGTGCCATTAACTAATACAGGCGCTACACTTAGCGGTCAATTAATTGGTGCAGCAACCATCTTTGTTTGGGTCTTTGTGACTAGCTTTATTGTTTGGTTTGTACTTAAAGCCATTATTGGTATTCGTGTAAGTGATGAAGAAGAGTATGAGGGTGGTGATATCTCTGACTGTGGTATGGAAGCATATCCAGAATTTACAAGAGGTTAATTGTTCTCAAGACAGTTATTAGCCAAGTCAAAGCGAGTTGGCTAATAACTTTATTACTAAATATCAAAAAGCAGCCTTTTTCGCTGCTTTTTTTGATTTAACCAATACGTTTTTTACCGTAAATGAGAGTAAACACAGTAAGTAAAACCACGTGAAAGAACCGCCACCACTACCATTATTTATAGGAGATGTTGGTTCGCCAGACGTTGAAAGTAACGTGTTTTTGATTGGGTTTAAATCGTCAGCAGTGGCTTCAGAGCTGTCAATAATCGTAATATTTTCAATGACGACAAAGTTCTCAATGCCTGGAGAAGCTAAGTCAGCACATTGTTGTCCCTCATTAACTGCCATTGGTATGCCTTGAAAATAGTCTACACTGCATAATTTAAGTTGTGCTATTTTTTCGATAACCGTCATGCCGTCACCAATCACTTGACCAAACACCGTGAACCCACTGTTTTGAATATCTAATTGACTGGCATTATTAGCTAAATTAAAAAACCACTGGTCAGTTGCACTATTAGCGCTACCGCTAAGTTTAGCCATCGCAATGGTGCCTTTAACATTTGAATAGATTGGCTCGTTGATAACTGGGTTATTCGTTTCAAGGCGAGTTAAAGGCCAAGCACCTTCAAAGGTAAACCCACCACCTTGAACAACAAAACCAGTTGAAACACGGTGTACTAACGAATTTGTGTAGTGTTGTTCATCAATATACTGCAGAAAGTTAGCCACTGTTTTTGGGGTAGACTTATCAAATAAATTTACTTGAATAACACCTTGCGAGGTTTTAAATTCAACAATAGTTGCCTGAGCAGCGCATGTTAAATTCATGAATAATAGTAGAGTATAAAATAATTTTTCAAACATGTTTATTGACGACCTTATAATAAATATTGCTGCATAATAATGGTAGTTTCAAGGTAATTCAATACACTAATTCTATTGTTTGCTATGGCTAAATAGTTACATTAATGAATATTAGTGATATAACTTAACAAACAAATTTTCTTATTTAATCACTTATTGCTCAGGGTTTGCTATGCGGCGCATGTTGTTGCTATCTATTTTTTTATTTTCAATTGCACTCAATGTTCAAGCCCTATCTATTGACGACCAATTAGCTGAAATTCAAAAACTTGACGATAAATCGATTGTTGTTGAGCGTTTAACTAAGCTATTAACAAATAATTCGTTGAGCCACATACAACGCTTAAATATTTTGTTGGTACAAAGCCGTAGCTATTTAATGTTAAGTGATTTAAAAAAAGCATTAATTGCAATTCAAGAAGCAAAAGCGATAGTCGAGCAAGAAGACTTACCCTTGCAGCAAGCGCAAGTTGATAAATTAATGGGCGTAGTTCTTTATTATCAAGGTCAATATGATCGTGCTTTGCCAGCTTATCAAAGTGCTTTAGCCTATTTCAGAACACAGCCGTTTTCATCTGAAATGGCGATTAAGCAAGCTAATATATTGAATAATATAGCACTAGTACAAACGGCGAAAGGCGATTCATTTTCTGCATTAACGGCTTATCAAGAAGCTGATTCTTTATATCAACGCTTTGGCGATGAAGTGGATAAAATTGATGTTAGGTATAATCTTGCGGTGCTTTATATAAGTTTACGTCGTTATGATATAGCTATTAGTATGCTTAAAGATGTTATTAGTAGGCGAAAAGTTATTAATGATGATTTAGGCGTTGCTAAAGCGTCGGGTGATTTAGGCGTTGCCTATAAATATTCAGGGCAATACAGTCAGGCTGGACAATATGCTTATGACGCATTAACTTACTTTAAAAAGCAAAAAAATGAATTTGATACCGCAGGCCAGTTGCATAATATTGCAGAAATCAGTTATGAATTATCTGATATGGAAAAAGCCTATTCTTATGCAACGATGGGAGCAGAACTGAGCAAAAAAATGGGACATCAAATGGCTTATGCTGGCTGTTTGCAAACGCTAGCTAAAATTTATTATTATCAGGGGAATATTGCACAGTCACGTAAGTATGTTGAATTATCAAATAGCGTCGCCAATGAAATGGGCTTTCAACGATTAAATATGGAAAACCTAGGGCTCATGTCACTTATTTTTGCAGCAGAACAAAAGCCAATTAGTGCATTGAATTCACAGTTAAAATATCAACGTTCTCGTTTGAAACTATCAAATGACACGCTCAATGAACAGTTAGCGCAATTTGAATCTGATCAATTAACGCAACAAGTAAAAAACCTACAACAAAGTAAACAACTACAACAATTAGAGCTTACCAAAGCCGCACAGTTACGCCAATTCATTGTAGTAGGTGTGGCTTTTTTATTGGTGATGCTGTTTTTGATATATCGACGTTATCTTGAGCGTCATTTAACCAAAGAGCTAGAATCTAGGGTTAAGCAGCGTACTGAGGCATTAGAGTTTTTAACCAAAGAATTGCAAGATGCTAATATGATAAAGAGTCAATTTTTAGCTAATATGAGTCATGAGATAAGGACCCCCCTTACAGCGGTTCTTGGTCAAGCAGAGGCCATCATCCATGGTGATTTTGATGATGACAGTATCATTAAAGAAGTTGCTGTTATTCATAGTAATAGCTTACATTTGTTACAGCTAATTAATGATATTTTAGATTTAAGTAAAATAGAAGCAAATAAATTTGAGTTGGATAATAGACAGCAAGATTTACATGACATCGTTGATAAATTAAATGATATGTTTGTCGAACAAGCACAACGTAAACATTTGTCATTCACAATAACTCATCAATTGCCACGCCCTTTTATTATTGACGTAGATGGTTTACGTTTGAAACAAATTTTAATTAACCTTTGCTCTAATGCTATTAAGTTTACTACTGATGGGTGGGTTTCTTTAGATATTGCTATCATGAATAAAACACTACTGTTCACCATTACAGATACAGGTATAGGTATGAGTGAAGAGCAAATGGGTAAAGTGTTCAATATTTTTACGCAAGGTGATAATAGTATTAGCAGGCGTTTTTCTGGCTCAGGATTGGGGCTATTTTTATCAGAGCAACTAGCTAAAGTGATGTCAGGTAGTATTAGCGTAAGCAGTCAGCTCAATCATGGCAGTACTTTTGTACTTAAACTACCTTTTGGCGAAATATATCCTGCGTTAACAAATAGCCCAGTTGATGAAAATAAGCCAGTTAGAATATGCAATAACACACAATACACAGGTAACATTTTGTTAGCTGATGACCATGATGATAACCGACGTTTAATTGCAAGATTACTCACTCGTTTAGGCTTGGAAGTGATTGAAGCATCGAATGGTATTGAAGCGGTTGAGTTATGTTTAAAACATGAACCTAATTTGATCTTATTAGATATTCAAATGCCTAAAATGGACGGTTTAGAAGCACTAGCAAAATTAAAAGAGCTTGGTTGTAATCAGCCTATTTATGCGTTAACGGCGAATGCTATGTCGCATGAAATAGCCCATTACCTGGCACTTGGTTTTGCAGGACACCTTAAAAAACCGATAGAACGAGATGTGTTTGTTGCGACAATTGCTCAACATTATTCAATGACAAAGCACGCTACAATAGCTGATTACTCTGAATCTACAGACACTAACTTTGATATATCTGATTTATCACAGTCGTTTGTCGCTAGTTTATCGCAAACGAAAGAGAAGGTGGTATATTGTCGTCATCACCAAGACACTGAAATGTTGGCTAAAATAGCACATAAAATTGCTGGTGCAGCCCAAATGTTTAGTTTTACTGAATTATCGCAAAGTGCTAGTGAGTTAGAGCAAGCAATTAAAATACAAAAATTTGATGTTATAGATGATTTAACCCACTGTTTTCTTGATGAACTTGTTTTTGTTCAATACCAGAATGAAGAAAGTTAGGCCAAAAAAGCTACCGTATTGTCTCTAAGGCATTTAATTAATTGTAGTTAAAATCCACATAAAAAAATCATAATATTCTTTAAAATAAATGTATTCTTACCCTCTCTTGAAACTCGCATTCTTAAGTGGTTTGGGTATATACTCTCATTATTAGAATAACAATACTTTTGGGATTTCAAATGGCTAGAGAACAATTTGGTGTTTGTGCTGAACCAAACTTGCATGGTAATTATTTACTATTTAACGTTTTAGATGATAAAAATGCTTTTATTCGGGCTGCTTTGTCGCGCTTACCTGCATTGTTTGATGATTATGCAGATCAATTTTCAGAAGCTAATTTAACCAGCGTTATTGCTATTGGGGCAAATTATTGGGATGAATTCTACCCACTTGCACGGCCAGCATTATTGAAGCCATTTCCCACAATGCATGATGAAGATAGGGTAGCTCCCAGCAATAATGTTGATATTTATATTGAAATCCGCAGCGACCGTGCTGATGTTAATCATATAGTTTGTTCTAAGGTTTGTCAGTTGCTAGCGGATAGTGTTGAATTAATTGAACAAATTCAAGCGTTTCGTTTTCTTGATGGCCGTGATTTAACTGGTTTTGTTGACGGAACAGAGAATCCTCAAGGCATGCATCGTCGAGAAGTTGCGCTTGTTCATGCATCGGATGATGCTATTTTTGCAGGTGGCAGTTATTTACATACGCAACGTTATCAGCATAACTTAACGTTGTGGCGTTCATTGAATGATCATGAACAAGAAGATGTTTACGGTCGTACCAAGGTTGACAATATAGAATATGAAAGTGATCAGAAGCCGTTAACAGCACATACTAAGCGTACATCTTTAAAAGATGAACAAGGAAATTCGATTGAAATCTTACGTCAAAGCATGCCATACGGCGACATGAAGCAACAAGGGCTATTCTTTATTTCTTATTGCCAATCGCCAGAACCTTTTGAATTAATGCTGAAAAGTATGATACATGGCGATGGGCACGGACATGTTGATTCTTTGCTTAAATATACCCAAGCTGAAACAGGTGCTGCATTTTTTGCTCCCAGTTTAACTTTCTTAACTGAACAATTAGAAGATGAACGTTCGTTCTAATGATGTATGTGGTTGAGTGCCGTAGTGTTGATTAACTACAAAGATGCAAGTTGGTTTTGTACTACACACTCAATTTTGCAGGAATTTTATTTTTTATTAAAAACGATCATCAGAATGAAATGCTTCTGCCACGTAACGTCCTTGATTGATAGCTAATTCAGACTCAGGAGCTAATTTTCCTAGTTTATAGGGGGCTGGTCCAGTAGGTTCTCCCAGCAGATAACGGACACCTTGATATTCTATGGTCATTTCTCCTGCTTTAGCAGGCGTGGCTATACCAATGAAAGCATGTTGATCAATATAGACCATAGCCATATCAATTCTTGGCATTAATGCACGTAATATCGTTGCTGTTAATGTCATTTTGCTATCGCAATCCCCTTGATTTTCCCACAGTAGTGTTGCGGGGGAGTTAAAGCCAGTACCTGAAGAAGTAATCCTTGATTCTAATGTAGAGTAAGGAATACTTTGAACAAAACTAAGTACATAATCAGTTACTTCACGAATATTTTTAATAGACACTTGCGCTAAAATAACGGGTTTAATTGTTTTGAAATCAACTACAGCATCGTTAGCAATACGAACATGATCAATTTTAACACCTGAAACTTGCTCTGGTGTGCGAAAAAATTGAAAATAGTTCTTTTTAAAATATTGTTCAGTCGCTGTTTTCTCTATTTTTTTAACTTTTTGATATGCAAGTGCAACATTTTTATCTTCTAATCCTTTAACTTGCATAGTCATTCTTCCATTTTTTTGAAAGAAAAAAGCTTGTGCTCCTTGTAAAGGTGAATCTCTTAATTGCTGTTTTACAGCACGCATAATGGTTTTTTGGGCGAAGTCGTTTTGATAGCCACGAAGTAGTCTAAAACGCTGAAATAAAGCGTGTTTCGTTAAAGAAAAATGTATTGCTTGTGGCACGTCATTATGATCAAGCCATTCATAATTAAAAAGGTAATGATCGCCTTGTAACTGTTTGGCAAAACTAAGTTGTTTGGCCACTACCGTATTTGCTAGGCATAACGATAAGAGCAAGAGATAACGTAAAATTTTAAATATTTTCACTATCGTTCCTAACAAATGTTCACTACTTAATTCTTTAATGTTAACACTATTAAGACAATATTTAACAAAATATAAAATTAAACAAGAGGAATTTGCTTAGTATTAAACTTTACTTTAAACATGATTAATGCAAGAATCAAACAACTGTTTGAATCGACCGTTTGATTAGCGTACCTTAGCTAACATTAACGTTAGTATTAACAAAATGATTTATGAATTTAAGAGATAATAAGGAGTTATTGTGGCTGAATATAAAGTTCCATTAAAAGATATGAGCTTTTTGCTTTATGAAGTGTTTCAAGCGGATAAAATGTGGCAAAAGCTGCCTAAATTAGCACAGCAAGTTGACAAAGAAACGGCTCAAGCTATCCTGCAAGAATGCGCCAAAATAGCAGAGCAAGAGTTAGACCCTATTGCCCGTCAAGGTGATGAGATAGGTGTCAGCTTTAAAGATGGTGTAGTCACTACAGCCCCTGGATATAAAGAAGCTTTTAATACTTACGTTGAAGGAGGCTGGACATCTCTTGGTGGTGATGTAAATTATGGCGGCATGGGTATGCCTAAAATGCTAACCGCTTTACATGAAGAAATGTTATGTAGCGCCGATATTTCCTTTGCGCTATATCCTGTACTAACGGCTGGGGCAGCCTTGTCATTAGCAAAGCACGGTAGTGAAGCATTAAAACAGCGTTATTTAACGCGTATGTATTCTGGCGAATGGTCAGCGTCTATGTGTTTAACTGAAGCACATTCAGGTTCCGACTTAGGAATTATTCGCACCAAAGCAATTCCCCAAGAAGATGGCACTTATAATGTGACGGGTACTAAAATTTTCATTACAGGTGGTGAGCATGACCTAACTGAAAATATTGTACATTTAGTGTTAGCAAAATTACCTGATGCGCCAGCAGGCCCGCGTGGTATATCTCTATTTTTAGTGCCTAAATATCAGGTTAACGATGATGAAACATTAGGAGAATTTAATAATGTTAGTTGTGGTTCTATAGAGCATAAAATGGGCATACACGCTTCAGCAACCTGTGTTATGAATTTTGATGGCTCAAAAGGTTACCTTATTGGTGAATTAAATAAAGGTTTGGCGTGCATGTTCACTATGATGAACTTTGAGCGTATTGGTGTAGGTATTCAAGGCTTGAGTGCGGCAGTACGTTCTTATCAAAATGCGCTAGAGTACGCTAAAGATCGAATTCAAGGACGTGCCCTTGATAGTAAGCAAAACGGTGTTAAAAACCCTGATCAAGAAGCTGATTCTATTATGGTTCATGGCGATGTACGCCGTATGCTATTGAATATGAAAGCATTGAACGAAGGTTCGCGTGCACTTTCTAGCTATATTTCAATGCAGTTAGATTATGCCACTTACGGTGAAGGTGATGAGCAAGTAAAAGGCGAAACATTAGCTGCATTAATGACGCCTGTCGCTAAAGCTTTTTTTACCGATTTAGGTTTTGAAAATGCTGTAGCAGGGCAACAAGTCTTTGGCGGTCATGGTTTTATCCGTGAATGGGGTCAAGAGCAGTTAGTACGTGATGCCCGTATAACACAAATATATGAAGGAACTAATGGCATTCAAGCCATGGATCTATTAGTTAGAAAAGTTGCCACATCTAAAGGCGCAATGTTAAAAGTATTTACCAACGAAGTGAATACTTATATTGACGAAAATAAAGATAATGCGGCAATGGCTGAATTTATTACACCATTAAATATAGCAGTTCATGACTTAATTGAATTGACAGAAGATTTATTAACAAAATCTCAAACCAATATTAATGAACTTGGCGCTTCTGCTAATGATTACCTACATGTATTTGGTTATACTGCAATGGCTTATATTTGGGCAAGAATGGCACAAGTAGCGTTAACACAAAAAGATAATAATGGTGAAAGCGGTGATGACTTCTATCAAAGTAAGTTACACACAGCACGTTATTACTATACTCGAATACTTCCTCGTCGACTTTCGTTAATTACGTCGGCTACATCTGGTTGTGATTGTTTATTTGATATTGAAGATGAACTCTTTTAGTTAAGTAGAACAGGGTTTAAAACTTTTTAATTAGTTGTAATACCCATAAATATCTTTATAAAACCCTGCCCATCTGCAGGGTTTTTTTATAGTTTTTTTTGATAATAAGGGAGTATAAACGGCATGTATCTTTTACTTTTAATCGTTGAATGCTATAAGCTTTCTTGTATAAAGATTAATTTTAAGGCATGTTTAATACTTACAACTCAAAATACTAACAAGGTATTCTGATAAAGAGTAAGTATTTGAATTTAAATAGTGCTGTTAACACGGAAATAGGGGTAATAGTCGTAAGTTTATTGGTACTGTGGCCAACAATGGACTAGCAAGAGAATTATATGTTTAAAAATTTAGCACAAAGTTTAGAACAAAATTTAGAATATAGACGAAGTGTCATGCGTGCAATGTTAATGCTAGTAATGATTGGTGGTTCAACCTTTAGTTCGATTAATTTTTATCGCGGGCTTTGGGGATTGGCAGCATTAGAATTATTTTTTATTTTTTTTGCATTCTTTTTGTGGCGTAAAATTTTACATACATCACACTTTCAACGTTGGATTAATGTTTTTTTGTGCCCTTTTTTTGCCACCATGGTATATGCCATGTATGTACCAAATTCATCTGAATCTATTTTTGTTTGGATATTAACTATCCCTGTTATCTGTTATCTAATGATGGGACGAAAACAAGGGTTTTGGGTGTCACTCTTTTTTATATTGAGCGGTGTCGTTGTTTACCATTTTCGTTTTATAAATGGAAATCTCGCCATAAACATTGCAGAGTCTTTGAATATCATTCTTAGTGCTAGCCTTATGATTTTATTAGCTCATGTGTATGAAACAAACAGAGAGAAGAATGAAGCAAGGTTATTGGAATTGGCAGGTACAGATGACTTGACAGGTTTAGCTAATCGTATGAAATTAGAGGAAACTTTCACGTTATATGTTGAATACGCAAAGCGAAACAAATCTCCTTTGGCTGTCGTGCTTTTCGATTTAGATTATTTTAAAAATATAAACGACCAGCACGGTCATCAGGTTGGTGATGCAACATTAAAGTATATTGCTCATTTTATTAAAAATAGGGTTAGAAAAACTGATTTATTAGTTAGGTTTGGCGGTGAGGAGTTTGTTTTACTTATGGCTGGCTCTAAAGAAAAAGATTGCTATCAACAAATCGATTCAATAAGACAGCAATTAATTGATATGCCCTTTGTTTATAATGACGTGACAATAGCTATTACAATTAGTGCAGGTATTTCAACTTATGAAAAGGACGGCAAAAACCTCGAAGCTCTTCTGTTAAAAGCAGATCAACGTTTGTATTTGGCTAAAGGTAATGGTCGAAACTGCGTAGTTGATGCTAATAATGGGTTTACTGATTAAGAAAACCATTTTGCTATGGTGAATGTGTAAAATAAAGTTTAATTTTTAATGAGTTAAGTGGTTATTAAGCTGAATTGGGTATAGTTAATAATGTGGTGTCATTAGATAGTTTGATATTAATAACTGAAACATAAAACGCACGAAGTTAAATGGTTTCTAGATCATGTTAGGCAAAATTTATTTTTTATTTAAAAATAAATTGAACTTTCTCATCGAACGGCACTCTTACTTAATAGTAATGTTATTCCCTTAGTGTTTCATGTTTTATGCATCTATTATTATAGATGCATTTTTTTTGGCTTTTATTTAATTACTGTCTTTACCTAACGACGACTTTTTAACTATTATCTTTAAGGTAGATAAATAAGTTTTTATAGTGCTTACCGAGTTTTTCAGCTTTTTTCTCTTTAGCGGCATTACGAACAAGCTGCTTTAACTTTTGACGATCCATTTGTTCAAACTCTAACAGCAATGCTTCAACAGCATCATTGCCTTGCTCAACGAGTTGTTCTCTTAAGTTTTCTAATCGTTCGAACTTTGCTGTAGATTGTTGATGTTTATTTGCCATTACATCAATTGCTTGATGAATTGGCGCTAAGTCAGTTTCTAACAATATTTTCGCAATGTGGCGTATGTGTCGACGAAGAGCTTCATGTTTGTTTCTAATTTTATCGGCAACAACCATGGCGTCTTTTAAATCGTCAGATAACGGAATAAGGCTGCGTTGATGCTTAGACATTTCTACCAAAGATTGGGCAAAGTCTTGCAATTGGTGCATTTCTTTCTTTATTTCGGTTTTACTTTTTAATTCTTCTGCCATTTCTGGTGTTAAGTCATCGATATCGTTGGCTGACTGGGGCATAATAGTTGCTAATGTGGATTATATAAATATTGCCAGTATTATAGCGTGAATTTATATACTCAAAAACCAATAAAGTTAATATTTTGAATTTAGACTTAATCATAAATGGTAATCTTAATTTAAAATTATAGAAACATAAGCAGATAAATAAACTATGACCCAAGTAAATCACACCAGTGATCCATTAATTGAGCAATTTGATCAAGTAAAAAGTCGTGTAGCTAAAGTGCTTGCACTCGCAAAATCTTTAGGGGCTGATGGCGCTGAAGTTGCCATGAGCCGCCAACAAGGCTTAAGTGTTGGTACCCGTCTTGGTGAAGTTGAAAATGTAGAATTCACTAATGATGGGGCTTTAGGTATCACCGTGTATCAGGCAGGTAGGAAAGGCAGTGCTTCAACGGCTGATTTATCTGAAAAAGCGCTGACTCAAGCAGTTGAAGCAGCCGTTAATATAGCTAGATATACGTCGGTTGATGATTGCTCAGGATTAGCTGATAAAGCTTTACTTGCTATGGAAACACAAGATTTAGACTTATATCATCCCAAAACGTTGACGACTGAAGAAGCTATAGAAATCGCTAAAGAATGTGAACATAGTGCCTTAGACAGTGATAAACGAATCACCAATTCTGATGGTGCTAACTTAGATTGTTTCTCTGGTTTTAAAGTGTATGGCAATAGCCATGGTCAATTAGTGGGTTATCCAAGTTCACGTCATAGCTTAAGTTGTGTTGTTATTGCGGGCAGTGATGACCAAATGCAGCGAGACTATGCGTATGACGTTAATCGTGATTTTTCATTACTCGACAGTGGTGTGGTTATTGGGACAAAAGCCGCTAGGGAAGTGATTTCACGTCTTAACCCCCAAAAACTTTCTACAATGAAAGTACCTGTACTATTTCGTGCTGATATTGCCAATACTATCTGGGGACATTTTATTGCTGCTATTAGTGGCGGAAACTTATATCGTAAATCGTCTTTTTTAATGGATGCTTTAGGTAATGAGGTTTTTCCTAATTTTATTTCGATACAAGAGCGACCACACATTCTTAAAGCACTAGCGAGTAGTGCATTTGACAGTGAAGGAGTGCTTACCCAAGATCGTGATATTATTACCGCGGGTGCGTTACAAACTTACCTTTTAACTAGCTACTCTGCTCGTAAGTTAGGGCTTACTACGACGGGGCATGCAGGTGGTATTCATAACTGGCTAGTGACCGATAAAAATAATAGCACAAAAGGCAATCAAGCTGATGATTTTGATGCCATGTTAAAAACTTTAGGTACAGGGTTGTTAGTGACTGAATTAATGGGTCAAGGGGTTAATATTGTTAACGGTGATTACTCTCGTGGTGCTGCTGGTTTTTGGGTTGAGAATGGGGAAATTTCTTATCCTGTTAGTGAAATTACCATCGCAGGAAACTTAGACAAAATGTTCAAAGGCATTGTTGCCGTTGGAACAGATTTTGATAAGCATGGCAGTATTAGTACAGGTTCAATTTTGATTGATGAAATGCAAGTGGCAGGTCAATAGTTCAATTGTTGTAAGATTAACTGATAAAATATCAAGTGACTGCTATCAACTGATCGGATCGTTTGATAGCGTATATTATCCCTTTAAACACTTCAGTTGTCGCTTATGTTTAATAGAAAAGCGACTATTTGTTAGAATTAACTATTTGATATCCAAACTGTTTGATAGGGCGTTAATATTATTGTTGCAGTTAAATCGGTTATTTCAGTATGACTAATTAGCTCAACCCAGTTGTCAGTTACAATTAAATTTAATTCACCCAAGGGTAATTCAATTGACCGATCAGATATGTTGCTGATACAAAAAATACTTTGTGCCCTGTTTCTGCTTTGCCGCCAAAAACCAAATAATTGCAAACCTAAATGCAAGGTAAATTGTGTAGCGTTAGGGTGAAATGCTGGTTTTGAAATACGTATATTCAATAAATATTTCAATGTTGAAAGTACCTTTCCGTGGTGCAAACTTTCGTCATTAAGTGCCTCTGCCAATGCATCTTCTTGCCAGCGATGTCTATTAATAGAGCGGTTATGATGGGTGTTTGCTAGTTTTTGATAATCATTTTGTGTTCCCAGTAAACTATGAATATAAATGCCAGGAATACCTTCAAGCCCAAACATAATGGTATGAGCACAAATAAAACGTTCAAAATTCCACTGATCTTTGCCGTTCACAGTGCCTTGCATAGCATCATAAAGCGATATGTTCATTTCATAGGCTTTTTGTTCGCCAGTATCAGAGGTTCGCCATGAAATTTTTCCACCAAAGTTTTCTACTGTGTGTACTAGTTTATCAATTTCTTCATCACTTAATAAACCTTCAGCAGGGCGTAAACCAATGCCGTCATGCGAAGCGATAAAATTAAAATACATAGTGCCGTCTTGTGGTGGCGGCATACTCATTAACCAACGCTTTAAGTATAAACAATTACCTGTTAGTAGCGTGTTTAATAATAATGGGGGTAATGAAAAATTATATATTCCGTGAGCCTCATTAGCGTTACCAAAATAGGTTAGGTTTTGCGTATTCGGGATATTGGTTTCTGTAATGATAATTGCGCTTGGGTCAGCTGCTTCAATTAGTGTTCTTAATAATCTCACCACCTCGTGAGTTTGTGGTAAATTAATACTGCTTGTGCCTGCGATTTTCCACAAAAAAGCGATAGCGTCTAAGCGGAATATTTTTACACCTGCATCAAGGTATTGCCTAATGATTGAAGTAAATGCCTTGAGCACTTCTGGATTTCTAAAGTCAAAATCTACCTGATCGTGACTAAAAGTACACCAAACATATTTTTTTCCTTGCCCTGTTTCTACTTCTTTTAATAGTGGTGAAGTACGTGGCCTTACTACCTCTGATAATGCATCATCAGGATGGGCAGTAAAGAAAAAGTCGCTGCCTTGACCCTCACCCTTAATGAAATTGTCAAACCAAGCACTGCGGCTTGAGCAATGGTTAATAACAAGATCAGACATTAGGTGATAGCTCTCACTTATCGCTTTTATATCTTGCCATGTGCCCAGCGATTCATTTACCGATGAATAGTCAATAACGGCAAAGCCATCATCAGAGCTATAAGGAAAAAAGGGTAATATATGGGTACTATTAATGGTGTTTTTTATTGTTTTATCTAAAAACGTTTTTAAGGTTTTTAGCGGCGGCTGACTGTTACTAATAATACTGTCGCCATAGGTGATCAAAATAATATCTTTTTCAGACCAATGATTAGTGAATGGCTCAGAAATAACTATTTTGTTAGACAAATTCATAATAGTTAATAGTGACTGAGCAATGTCTTCACATGACTGCTCAAGTTCAATGTCTTGATATATAGTATTAAGCTGTTGAGTCAATTTCGCTGTTAAATCACTTAGTAACTCATTTTTAAACTGATTAATCGTCATGGGTACCATTCACTTTTTACTTTTATAATTGACTAAATTCTTTGTTATCTAATTCAACCGCTTCTTTTAACTGCGATAAAATATCTGGGATAGCACTTACAACTCTATTCCAAGAAGGAATAAAAGGTGTGTCCATGGGTTGTTCTAAGAAAGTATGACCTGCGGTTAATATGTTCTCGGCAAACATCTCTACCGCTTTTTCTTCGCTATGTATATCGAGTTGTAAGCCATTCATCATCGCGTCATTACGATAGGTTTCCACATAATCTAAGGCAATGCGATAGTAAGTCGCTTTTAAGGTTCTAAATTTTTCTGACGTGAACGTTTCGCCCTGTGTGGCAAGTTTTCGGATAAATGATTTAGTGATATCAACTGACATTTTTGATAACCCCCCTTGATCATTATCTAAAGACAAATCTTGATGTTTATGATCATAAGTTGCCGCAATATCAACTTGGCATATTCTGTTTGGTGCGTAGTTACGGTACATTTCAGAAAGCACACCAATTTCTAATCCCCAATCACTGGGAATACGAATATCACTTAAGACGTCTCGACGAAAAGAAAATTCACCGGCTAAGGGATATAAGAAACTGTCCATGTATTCAAGATAGTCACAATGACCAACGGTTTTTTTCAATGCTTTAATTAATGGCGTTACTAATAAACGTGATACTCGGCCATTGATTTTTTCGCCAGCAACACGTGCATAATACCCTTTGGAAAATTCATAATTAAACATAGGGTTGGCTACAGGGTATAGTAATTTGTCGAGTAAATCTCTTTCGTACGTCAAAATATCACAATCATGTAATGCCACTGATTCAGCTTTTCCTGATGCTAAAATATAGCCCATGCAATACCAAACATTGCGGCCTTTGCCTAATTCCTTCGGTGCTAAATTTAATGCCTGCAGTTTAGCGTCTATGGCTTGCAATCTAGGTCCATCATTCCATAGAACCCTGTGATGTTGTGGTAACTTCCCAAAAAAAGATAAGGCATGTTTGTATTGGTCTAAATCTGCACGGTCTAAACCAATGACTATTTCAGATAAATATTCCACCTCTTTGAGTTTGTTAATAATATCAGGTAATGCTTTACCTTCTAACTCTGAAAACAATGAGGGTAAAATAAGCCCTAATGAACGTGTTTTAGAAAAAGTTAATAATTCTGCAGCTAAATCTTTAGGATCACGCTGTGCTAAATTATGTAATGTTGTTACTGTACCGTTTTGATAAAAATCAGCCATGGTTTACCTCTTTATACGTTAAATAAGTTAACTAAATTAATTGAGCGTACTGGTTGAATGTAAAACTAGCTGGTTAGCTAAAATTGTCTGTATTGCTTCAGCCCATCCTTCAGGCCCATATAAGGTAGTTTGCAGCGTTTTATATTGACGTGAAAGATTGGGAAATTCATGCACAGGAGAACGGACTTGTACAGCAATGTCAGCAGCTTCTAACATAGGTACATCATTTTCACCATCGCCAAGTGCAATAGTGCACAAAGGAGCATTTTTATTTATTTCTTGATGAGCTTCTAAGTAAAATTCCCGATATTGCTCTGCTAACCAAAGTAGCGCTTGTCCCTTATCGCAATAGCCACCTATATGGAGAAATCGCCCTCCTTGAACAACATTGGCACCTAAATCAAGCATATGATGGACAAAGGCTAGTTTAGTTGCTTTATCCCCTAACCATTGAATAGGTTCACCGTATTGTCTTTGTTTTGCACGCTTTGCTTCACTTAACGTTAACCCTGTTAATGTTGATAAAATCGAATCTGACAAGGTAGAGAAACCTTGATAAAAGGGAGCGAATTCATCAGTGTGTTTGCTTAATAAATTTAGCCAATATTGCCTTGGAAAACAGAATGATTTCACCCAATAGTTATCGACGACTACGGTACCCATTGGTTGGGTAGTAAAAGTACCAATAGGTATGTATATAGCGGCACCGTTCTCTATAATAAATGGAGTGTCTAACCCAAGTTTTTGTTTAATTATTTCTATTTCGGCTAATGTTTTGCTGGTATTTAAAATAACGGGTATGTTGGCATGCTTTAACTGTTGAAGTGTTTTACTTGCTGCCGTTGACTGATAAGTATAATGGTCTAGTAAAGTGCCATCGAGATCACTAAAGATAATGTTATTTATCTTGTTCATGTTTGATCCTTGTTATTTTTCTGCTACCAAAGGCTGCGGGGTATCGCTAATTTTACGATCATAATCTAGGTAAAAAATCATATCAGCAGAATGAGCAATGGTATTACAACCTTGAACACTAAGCCTTTGAAAATATTGTGTGAAATTTAATATTTCAGGGGGAGACATTATTTTTGAATTTGCGATACCAACATTTCTTGCTTGTAATTTTTGCTCTTGTTCTAATCGCCATTGGTAAACACAGTCAAAAGACGGTGCCTGTAGTGCTAACCAAAAATCCATTTTTTTGTATAAGGGTTCGTAATTATCTTTCAGTTGTTGATTAACATAATGTCGCCATATACCATCAGTATCGTGTTGTAATTCTAGCTCATTTACAGGAGCTTGTAGCTGTTCTTCTGTTTGTGCTGGAACACCCCAGCACCATCCTTCTAATAAAATAATATCTACAGGCTTTTCAATCAATGTCCACTGCTCCTCAGGAAAAGGCTCATCGGTTGCTTTATTAAATCGTGGGATAGAAAAGCCTGTTTTATGGTTTTCCAATTGGGATAACACTGATTTTAGCGCAGTGATGTCATGTGTACCTGGAACGCCTCTAGTGGATAACAGGGGATGAATGTCGCGGGATAACTGATGACGTTTTTCACTAGGTAAGTAAAAATCATCTAACGACATTACGGCTACATTAAGCTGATATTCTTCTCTTAAATAGCTAGCAAGGTAGTCAGTAAGTGTTGATTTACCACTGCCTTGGCAGCCATTAATGCCAACAAAGTAAGCCTTCGCGCTTTTTGTAAACTGACCGACAATTTTATTAGCAAGCGGTATATAATATTGCTCAATTGTCTGCTTGAAGTCTGCGGGTAATTTGTGTTGTTCGATAAAAGCTGAAAGCATTATTTTTACTCTTGATAAGTATCTACTATAACTAAGAGTTCAACTTTTATGCCATTTGAACAAAAAGTTAAAGTTTAAATTTAACTTTTTGTAAAATAGTAAGTTTTATTTTATTTTTATTAATTATTTTCAAACGGTAAGTTTCATTGTTGTGTTCTAATAAATTTAAATGCCTTATTTTGGTGCAAAAAGAGTATGATTATGCTGTTTAAATTTTTAACGCATTAAAATACAGTTTTTCTTTGGCAGTGAATTTAGTTGTTAATGTTCCATTAACCAATTCAATGCGTATGCCCATAATACTTTTGATTTTTGACTAAAGAATTTCATATGACCTATTTCTCTTAAGTTATGTTCTTCAGCTGACAGTGTTAGTTTGCTATAGGGAATTTTTGTAAACACCGAGAGCATATCGTCAGTGTTTGTATTGTTGGCAATGAAATCATCAGAGGCATTAACCCAAAGTGAAGGCATTGTTAATTCATCATACCAATGTTTTTGAATTGTTTTATCAAAGGCTGTTTTTACATAACCACTTCCGTTACACCATGCTCGCCACTGTTTAGCAACATTTTTTGGGAGTGGTTCTCCCATACCGACCCATTGCGACTTTGTGTGACCAAATAATGCATTACTCACAGGAATAAAAAAGTTCATGAAAAAGTGGGCTTTAAATTTATATGATGGATGCATGTTCTTTAAGCTGCCAGAAGAGCAAGCAACATTAAAAATAGAACTTAGCTCATTTGCGTTTGGCATTAAGCCAATGAGCTGTCCGCCTGCACTATGGCCAATTAAATGATAATGGGTATTAGGAAAACTTTGTTTTAGTTGTTCAAAAACCGCAGGTAAATCCTGTTCTCCCCAACACTGTAAACTGGCATTACAACGCTTAATACTTCCTCTTAGTGATTCGCCAATGCCTCTGTTGTCAAAGGTGATTACGCCATAACCATGTTGTGCTAGATAGGTTGCAAAGTTTGTATAAAATTGTCTTTTTATACCTGTTGCTGGCCCTATTAATATGGCTCCTTTGATTTCTTCATTTGTTTTTTGCGCAGGTGTAAAACGTGTTGCCGCAAGAAATGTGTTATCCATGCATGTTATTTTAATATCAACAGAGCCCATGTAATTCAACAAAAGAGTAGTTTTAAAGAGTAAATCATTTTATACATGGTCTTACCAGTTTTCAACTGTCTGTCCGTAATGAATTAAATATTAGAATTTAAGACGCTTTCATCAGATGATAATTGCTTTAAAACAAGCGCTCTTTTATAGTGATTTATTCTTATAAGGAAAAATTGAATGAATTTTAAAATAATTATGTTGTTAATTGCTTGCTCACATTGCTTTACTGCAACCAGTGCAGAACAAAACATAAAGGAAAATGTAAAAGCAGGCGCTGCTTTAGCAATGCCAGACAGTTATAGTGCCCAAACCGTTAAAAAAATTCTTGAAGATGAAGGTAATGCTGTTGATGCAGCAATTGCTGCGCAATTTGTTTTAGCGGTCACTTTGCCAGAAGCGGGTAATATAGGTGGCGGTGGCTTTATGACGATTTATAAAGATAAAAAAGCCGACTTTTTAGATTATCGTGAAGTTGCACCAGAAAGAGCACATAGGGATATGTATTTAGATAAAAAAGGTAATGTTATTCCTTATTTGTCTTTATATGGCATATTGTCGTCTGGTGTGCCAGGCACGGTGGATGGTATGTGGCAAGCGCATCAAAAATATGGTAGTAAAAAATGGTCAGACTTACTCGAGCCAGCCATAACATTAGCTGAACAAGGTTATATTGTTCATCCTGTTATGCAAAACTCAATAGAGTGGCGTATCAATAGTTTTAAGAAAAAAGGAATTAAAGTTAATTTTTCTAAATATTTTGCTCATGCTAAAGCAGGTAGTGTTTTTAAACAGCCTGAATTAGCAGAAACCTTAAAACGTATATCAACCCATGGCCGAGATGGGTTTTATAAAGGTAGAACGGCCCAAATTATTAGCCAGTTTATGGCAAAAAATGGGGGAATTATTGATGAAAAAGATTTAGCGAATTACCAAGCAAAATGGCGAAAGCCTTTAGTGAAAAAATGGCGAGAGTATTCTGTTATTACAGCCCCGCCACCAAGTTCAGGTGGTTTAGCTATATTGCAGTGGCTCACTATGTATGATTTGGTAAAGGGCGATAATATATATGAACACAACTCAACTGAGTATATTCATTTATTGTCAGAAATTGGTAAACGTGTTTTTGCTGATCGGGCGGAATATCTAGGTGACCCTGATTTTGTTGATGTGCCATCAGAGGCTTTATTAAATGAAGAGTATTTAATTAGTCGAGTTAGAAATATTTCACTCGATAAAATTTCAGTTACCCCAGAAATTAAACCGGGCTTAAAAGAAAGCACTGACACCACGCATTTTTCCATTGTTGATAAATGGGGAAACGCAGTGTCTAATACTACAACCATTAATTATACTTTTGGTAGTGGCGTTATTGTTGAAGGCGCTGGTTTTATTTTGAACGATGAAATGGATGACTTTAGTGCAAAAGCTGGTGTAGCGAATGTATTTGGTGCTATAGGCGGCAAAGCGAATGAAATTCATCCCAAAAAACGTATGCTTTCCTCTATGTCTCCTACAATACTGTTAAAAGGTGAAACAGTTGATTTGGTTACGGGATCTCCAGGCGGTACCACCATTATTAGCTCTGTGTATCAATCAATTTTAAATGTAGTTGAGTTTAATATGAGTGCTAATGAAGGGGTTAACAGCGCTCGCTTTCATCATCAACTATGGCCAAAAGATGAGATAAAGCACTATCCAGGAATTGATGCTGAGGTAATCGAAGGATTGCATTTATTGGGGTATATAACAAAAGAGAAAACCTTTGGTGATGTGCAACTTATTTTTAGAGATGATGACACATTTCAAGCGGCTTCTGAGGCAAGTAAGCATAGTAGAGGCGTATCTATCGTTCTAAATTAAGTTAATAAACAAGTAGTGTAGGTGATAATTAATTCACACCTACACACTAAACTAAATGAGTTTATGCTTGCTGCTTAGTCTCCACTGACAATTGCTTGTGTGGTGATATTGCTGCTTTTTAATGCAGCATTTTCAGGTAAAGGATCATTGCCAGCCAGCAAATAAATCACTTTTTGTCCTTGCTCCGCTAATTCAATCGCATGTTGGTAATTAATTAAGATATGAGAAGCGATCGTTTGTAAAAATTTCTCAGCATCGCGACGTACATATTCAATGAGCTCACTGTTAACATCCTCATCATAAAAGACAGCATCGGCAAATTGCATAGCACGATGAGCGCTTAATGTTAAGTTATCAGGGTTTCCATCTTTGGTGTGAATAAAAATAATTTCACCACATGGTGGTGCTATTTCTTGTTTGATACTGGCAATTAATTGTTGCTCAGCTTGTTGTTGTTTTCCGTTAAGTACGGCTTGCCCTATTGGACCTCTAAGGGTGTTTTCCCAGAAACTACGCCTATTACGTAATCCTTTGACCCTTGCCTTGACATGATCTCGAAATTTATACGAGAAATCAGCTAATTTTCCATAAGCTTGCGGTAATGTTTTTTCAATTTGTTCTCTTAACATACGAATGAGTATAGGTGAGCTACCTGAGCTTGATAAAGCAACAATCATCGGACTTCTATCTATAATTGCAGGTGATATATAAGTGCACAATTCAGGCTGATCAACAACATTGGTTAGTATTTTTAAAGGAACCGCTTCCTGATAAATCGCTTTATTTACAGACATGTTATCCGTTGCAGCTATAACTAAAGTTATATTATCTAAAAAACCAGCCTGATAATTATGTTGTAACCAAGTTAATTGATGCTCATCAATTAGTCTTTGAACACTAGTACAAACTTTCTCACTCATAATGGTGATATTTGTTGTGGACTTTAAAAGTAACTCAATTTTACGGCTAGCAACTTCACCACCACCAACCACCATGGCTGATATTTTTTTCGCATCAAGAAAAACAGGAAAATATTTCATTAATAAACCCAGGAGGAGTATTTGTATTAGATAAGTTAACTTTATCATAAGCGAGTTAAAAAAATAATTACTAGTAAAGCATTAGTAATATTTTATTGATGCCATATCAAAAAGGTTGGCTTGATGGTAAATAATAATCACTATCAATATCACTTGCATTTGAGTGTGGTTATTATTATCATTGAATGATATTGATTCTTTTTTAAGTGTTGCTTTTTTGATGAAAAAACGTTTTATACCTCTAGTCATTTGTGGTTTATGTACCTTTAATAATTACACGCTTGCTGCTACTTCAACTCAATCAGATTTAGCTCTTGAGCTAGAAAATCAACAAAAGCAGCTGAAGTTAATTGAGCAGCAGTTACTTGATCTAAAAGCAGCATCTTCGAAATCGACTGAAAATAGCAAGACAATGAGAGTAAAGAATGATGTTAGCCAGAAAAATTGGCAAATAAACTCTTATGGCAGCGTACTTTATAAAAGTGAAAATGTGTATCGTAATATTCAAGATACAGAGCCTGAACGTAGAGCTAGCACTGATTTAGAACGTGTGGTACTGGAATTTGTTTATGATTTTGATGCCCAATGGCAGATGGAAATTGAGCTTGAATATGAGCATGGTGGTACGGGCTCGACGTTAGAATACGATGGTTTTGAAGAGTTTGGTGAATTTGAAACAGAAATTGAAGCGGGTGGTGAGGTTATTGTTGAAAAAATGCAAGCCAAATATCGGGCTAATCAATACTTCACAATGAAGATGGGGCATATTTTTGTCCCTGTAGGTTTAGGTACAGACTTGCACAAACCGACACAATACTTTTCAACACAGCGATATTGGAGTGAATCGACACTCATACCACAAGTATGGCATGAAACAGGCATTAATTTAGTCAGTAAATGGCAAGATTTTACTGTGCAGACGTTACTAACTACAGGATTAAATTCAGAATATTTCAGAACTTATAACTGGGTGGCAACAGGGCATCAACGACGCTTTGAGTCTGTGAATGCCGATGATTTAGCTTTTACTGTTCGCTTAGATTATGGAAATGTGAAAGCAGGTAAAGGTGTTGGGTTTAGCTACTATACAGGCGATACCTCTGGTAATCGGAATAACAATACCAAAGTGGAGGGTGATGGCAATTTAACCATTTTTGGTCTGCATGGTGCATTTAGTTTTGAAAACTGGCTAGTACGTGGTCAATATTTATTTGGGCAATTAGATGATAGCCAAGCTATCACAAATGCCAATAAAACCACTGCGGGCTTAAAGCCTGGAAACTTTTCACAACTCGGTAGTGAAGCAGAGTCAGCGTTCATCGAGTTATCATATAATAGCCAAGATCTTTTTGATTTAGCGAATCCTCTCTACTTATATTCAACTTATGAGTATGCCAACCCAATGAAAAAGGTTGAGCAAGGTGAAGCCACAGATCGCTTTAATATGGAATCGATTGCGGTTGGAGTGAATTATTATCCAATCAGCAACATCGTATTAAAAGCGGAGCTAGGGCAGCAAATGCATGCACTCAATACGTTAGATAACAGCACAAGCTTTAGCCTATCTATGGGTTATTTCTTTTCTATATAACACGATTAGTTTACATAAAATTAAGGGAAAAACATGATCTTTAAGAAATCTTTATTAGCAGCCGCTGTCTCAGCATTGGTATTAACTGCTTGTGGCGGTAGTTCATCTGGTGGGGAAGAAACCAATGTTGAACCTACTGGTTTTGAGTTTACAGCAACTGAAATGATTACTAACTTAACCAATGATGTGATTGTTGTGGGATATCAGAACCTTAATAGTGAAGCTGCTGATTTTTTATTAGCGTTACAAAGCTTAGTCAATACGCCGACTGAAGAAAACTTACTTGCGGCGCAACAAGCATGGAAAGATGTTCGTGTACCTTGGGAACAAGGTGAAGCCCATATATTCGGACCGGTTGATGCGCTTTCTATCGATCCTCATTTAGATACATGGCCTTTAAATACCAGTGATTTACAAGCATTATTGGATTCTCAAGAAAGTTTTAATGCAGAAGAATTGGCAACTTTTAATGATGATGTACAGGGTTTTCATACCATGGAGTTTTTATTATTTGGTGATGGTGTTACCACTAATGAAAAACATATTACAGATATGACTTCCCTTGAACGCGAATATCTTTCAGCGGCAGCCGAAGTATTTAAAGGATATACCCAAACGTTATATGATGCATGGGTAGTAGCGAATAATCCTAATATTGAAAATTCGCCTGCTTACAAAGAATTATTACTGACAGCAAACAATGATGTCTATGCATCACAGCTAGGCGTAGTGGAAGAATTAATCAATGGTATGATTGGTATTGTTGATGAAGTTGGTAATGGTAAAATTGCAGAACCTTTTGGTAGTAGCATTGCGAATATTGATACCTCAAAAGTTGAGTCTCAATATAGTTGGAATTCATTAGCCGATTTCACCGATAATATTCGTGGCGTACAAAATGTTTACCGTGGCGAATTTTTAGGGCAATCAGACAAGTCAGGTATCATCGATTTTGTTAGTGCAGCAGATGCTGAACTTGCGACAAGAATAGACGCTGAAATAGTTGATGCCATTGCGGCAATAGAAGCTATCGCTGGCGAATCGGATTTACCATTTAGGCAAGCCATTAATGATGAAGAGGGACGTGTGCGAATTCAAACCGCCATTGACGCTTTATCTATTCTACAAACTTCTCTAGAAAATGATGTATTAACTAAGTTGCAAACATGGCAACAGTAAACTGATTAATCTCAAGTCATTTTGTACTTAATTGTTGTGCCGCACGGCACAACAATAGTAAGTAGACTCCTGGAACTATTGATAATGAAACATTTCAAAAGAACAACCTTGTCTAATTTTACGATGGTTATGATTAGTTCGTTGATTATCGCTGGCTGTAATTCAAGTAGCTCAGAGGATACTGAAACAGATTTAGAACAAGAAGTGACGGAAGTTACATATACTTATATTAGTCAATTAGGGGGAGAGGCTACCGCCATAGATGCAAGTGATTCAGGTCATGGTTTTTCTACTCCTATGCCTAATTTAACCGCTGAGGAATTAGAAAAGCATTTGAAGGGTGATACTAATTTTGAAAGAGCATTTACGACCGCACCTAATGCAGAGCATCCAGAACTAGATGGGTTAGGGCCAGTCTTTAATAACCAAGACTGTAATTCTTGTCATCAACGTGATGGCCGCTCTTCAACTATTACCTTGGTCAAAGATCAAACACGTGTACTGTTAGGCTCTGAAGCCGGCATTTTTTTACGAATAAGCACCGAGGATGGTCAATGTGAAATACCCACTGTAGAAAATAATTATTGTGAAAATAAAGCTGTTGACGGCTTTGGAACACAATTATTTCATCGAGGTGTATTGAAAGCACGGCACGATTGGCAAGAAAACCCTTTTATCGGGCAAGCAAATGTCTACCTTTATTATGAGTATTCAACGATTAGCTATCCTGATGGCAATACAATTGAACTTAAAAAACCAATATTTACCATTGAAAAACCTTACGATGTCAGCGAACAAAATTCTGATAACAGTGCTATTTTGCAAGCTAATGTACGTTATAGCCCACGAAATGGCATGCCAATATTTGGTTTAGGGTTACTTGAAGCGATTAGTGATGCAGATATATTGGCTTTGTCTGATGAAGACGATACTGATAGCGATGGAATTTCTGGCCGTCCTAATTGGGTGTTCGATCCAGTAAAAGCCATAAATAATGACCCTATGCCTGTTTCGTTAGGGCGTTTTGGTTGGAAAGCAAGCACGCCAAGCGTACGTGTACAATCGCTTGCTGCTTTGCGTGGAGATATGGGGATAACGAATCCTTTGTTTCCAGAAGAAAGTATTGCCAATACCGCAATGCATGAAAGTTATCTTAGCCGCACAGGCTTTATTGATACCGGACGTGATGAAGAAGGGAATACAGAAGCAACTCAAGCGTTTTCTGATGAAGTGGTGTTTTATGCTGAAACCTTAGCGGTACCCGCTAGACGTAATATTTATGATGAATCTGTGATTGCGGGAGCACAATTATTTAGCCAAATAAATTGTACAGGCTGTCATCAACCTGATTTCATAACCGCAACGGGGGATATACAGGTTGGTGGTTTAGCCGCACCAGAAGCAATAAAAGGACAGCGTATTTATCCATTTAGCGATATGTTATTACATGACTTAGGTGAAGGATTAGCAGACAATCGACGGGATTTTACTGCGAATGGTCAAGAGTGGAAAACAAGACCTCTATGGGGAATAGGGTTAACTAAAGCAGTGAATCCTGCCGCTGGATTTTTACATGACGGTAGAGCTGCTACAGTTGAAGAGGCTATTTTATGGCATAGTGGTGAAGCTGAGCAAAGTAAGAGCGACTTTATGGCGCTAGCACTTTCTGAGCGTCAATCACTGATTAATTTTGTCATGTCGTTATAGCAGTCATGACAAAATATAGAACCATGGAAGGTTAAACACAAACTTTTTCACTAACGGCTAAACCATTTGCATCACCATAGATAAAGTGGCCAGGTATAAACTTAATACCGGCAAAATAAATGTTTGTGTTAACTTCACCTACACCCAGTTTTTCAGTTTTAATCGGGTTACATCCTAATGCTTTTACACCAAGTGGTAAGGTTGCAATAGTTCCTGCATCACGTATACAACCATTAATCACAATAGCTTCCCATCCATTGGTTACAGCTTGTTCTGCGAGCATATCGCCTAACAATGCACGGGTTGTACTGCCTTTACCATCAACTACCATCACTTTGCCTGCGCCATCGGTAGCCACAAGTTCTTTTACTTTTGAATTATCGTTAAAGCAAGATACTGTAATAATTTCACCTGAAAAAATAACTTTGCCGCCATAATCATTAAACAGTGGCTCAGCGAGTTGTAATTGCTCAGGGTAAAGATCGAATAAATCAGGAAGTAAATCTAACATAGTATTTTTGCTGCATTAGGTGAATTTGTTCCTACTCTAGCATCAATGAGTGATAAACTACCATTACGAATAGTTATTGTGACCATAAATTAATTAACCTTATCGGAAAAATAGTATGCCTTGGATACAACTTAGATTAAGTGCCAATGAAGAAACAGCAGAAAAATATAGTGATTGGCTCGTCGCTTGTGGTTCGCAAGCAGTTACCTTTATTGATGCAAAAGATACACCTATTTATGAGCCCCTACCAGGTGATGAAGTGATTTATTGGTCTAACACGGTAGTGATGGGGTTGTTTGATGCTAGCCATGATATGGATAAAGTGATCAGTTATTTACAAGGCATTCATCCAGACAAAGAACAAATGCAATATAAATTAGAGCAGCTAGAAGATAAAGACTGGGAACGTGAATGGATGGATAACTTCCACCCGATGAAATTTGGTAAGCGTTTATGGATTTGTCCAAGTTGGCGCGATGTGCCAGAACCAGAAGCTGTCAATGTTATGTTAGATCCTGGCCTTGCGTTTGGCACGGGTACACACCCAACCACAGCACTTTGTTTAACTTGGCTTGATGGTTTAGATTTACAAGGTAAAACGGTAGTAGATTTTGGTTGTGGTTCAGGCATTCTTTCGTTAGCGGCATTAAAGCTTGGGGCAAAGACAGTTATCGGAATAGATATAGACCCTCAAGCGCTACAAGCCAGCCTTACCAACGCTAAACGAAATCAGGTTGATGACAGATTAGCGTTATACCTTCCTAAAGATCAACCCACGTTTAAAGCAGATGTAGTGGTGGCTAATATTTTAGCAGGACCATTACGTGAACTAGCGCCAACGATAATAGAATATGTTGGCGATAAAGGGTTGTTAGCCTTGTCGGGCATATTAGAAGAGCAAGCTGAAAGCTTACAAGTTATTTACGGACAGTGGTGTAATATGGCGCCTGTTACCGTTCAAGACGAATGGGTACGTTTAAACGGGCAACGTAAGTAAAAATTTACGCAAATATTTAAGTATTATTGAATAGCTAACCTAACTAAAAAGCATTAAGTGAGTTATCTAATTTTACTGCTTCTTTCTCAATTGTTTTTGGTTTAAATAACGTCACTTTGTTTCTACCAGCATCTTTAGATACATAAGCGGCGTTATCTGCGTCTGCTAAAAGTTTCCCTAAATCATAACCGCTTGTTTTAGTGTCGGTAACACCAAAGCTTGCGGTTATGGTAAAATCAAAACCTGTGCTTGATGTGTTGATTTCTGATATCGCTTTTCTGCAAGCTTCAGCACGTTGCTCTGCAGCTTGCATATCGCAACTGCTGAGTAATATACAAAATTCTTCACCACCAATACGAGCAAAAATATCATTTTTTCTGCCAAGTTGCTTACATGCCTCGGCTGCTTTTTTTAATACCCAGTCACCACAAGCATGACCATAATTGTCATTTACATCTTTAAACTGGTCTAAATCAAACATAATTAAACTTAGGTTTTGACTTGCGCTCTTACAATATTCTAAGGTGGTGTCAGCAATGTGAGTAAAATGCCCTCTATTAAAAATGCCAGTGAGAGAGTCATATTCTGCGAGTTCTTTTATACGCTTATGTGCCTTTAACAAATGATATCCCCAAAAAGTCAATACAGATATTGCGAGTATTAATATAGTAATAACTAAACGGTTATTTTGAATATTACTACGAGTCATTGCTTTTTCAGCAGTTAGTAACGCTTTTTCAGACGTTAATAAGGCGTTTTCTTTATTGAGTAAATCAATTTCGTTTTGTTGTTCTATGGCCTGATGTTCTGCAATTTGAAATGCCAAATATTTTTTTTGTGTTTCATTATAATTTACTTTGTCAGCGGCTGTGTATTTTTGGTGATAAAAAAGTGCTAATTCATAATTTTTTTGTGATTTTTCAACTTCAAATAACAATTTATAAGACAATGTTTTTGCCTGTACCGTGTCTTCTTTTGTCTCATACTCTAGCGCTTTCAAGGCAAACTGTTTTGTAGAAAAAACATCGTTATTTAACCAATGAGCTTGTGCCAACAATGCATAAGTTATTGCAATGATACGTGGGTATTTTGTATTTAAGGTGTCCTGCAAAGTCTCGTTTAATAAGACTAAGGCTTTGTCTGCTTGTTGATTGTTAAGGTACATTTCAGCTACGTAAGAGTTGATATAGCTGATAGTAATATATTCATTATTTATTCTACATAAACTGATTGTTTGATTATAGGATCCGTAGGAGTTAATCGCTTTAGCCTAAAAGATGATTCTATTATAAGCCATTTTGCCATACATTGGTCTCTGCCTCGGGGACTTTCTGATTCAACTTTTTTTGTGTAAGAAAGGCTTAAGTTATATTGCCCAAGTTGATTATAAAACATACCGATTACTTGTAGAGCCCCATGATAGCTTTGTTTATCTTCAATTTGGGGTAATTCATGCAAAATAGATGATAAATAGGATAATCCTTTAGACCAGTTTTGATTGACAGCAGAAATATTTACTAAGCCGAGTTTAACTCTAAATTTTAATAAGCTATTAGCAGTAGAATGAAGTAGAGCTTGAGCTGAACTAATTGATTTATCAAAATCACCTTTATACATTAATAAATAAAAATTAAGGTAA
Organism: uncultured Colwellia sp.; assembly: GCA_965305135.1. GTDB lineage: Bacteria > Pseudomonadota > Gammaproteobacteria > Enterobacterales > Alteromonadaceae > Colwellia. The sequence goes on along the minus strand of CBDLPA010000003.1, from coordinate 22,053 downwards.
TTGAGGTGGTGGTGTTGTTCTATAGAGAGGCTATTTCTTTGTTGATTAAGTTCATCTAGTAATATTAAAAATTGTTTTGGATGGCTGCTTCTAATGCTGTCAGCATGAGACAGTTTGTCATCAAAACTTTGTATTTCATTAGCTCGTAATGTTGAGCTAATGAAAATAGTTAAGATAATGCATAAATTAACAATAAAAGCATTAAAGCAGCTAAAATACATTCAAAGATAAACTTTTATTAAAAACCAATAACATGGTAGTTTGTTATTTCTGTTGAATCATCGTCTTCATCGTCTTCATCGTCTTCTGCAGGAAGAATCATACATACAATATCAGATCTAACATCTAATTGACGTTCAAGTGTGATAACATCCTTATTTATAATTGCTGTTGTGATTTCAGTGTCAAGCTGAGCTGCCGCTAATAAATTGTTGATAGCGTCTTCATTTTGACCGTTAGCGTCACGGCTCATTTGTTCTAATACCTGAATAACTTTAGACATATTTTGTACTCCGTTTTTGTTGTTGTAACTATTACCATTATATAGTGAGTTTTTACTATGGTAACTTTGATTTATAACACTAGTGTTAGTTTAGGTCTATAGCTACTTTTTAATTCTTGTTTATCTAATTCTGCTAGTTTATCTAAAATTGCTTGGTTGGGGCGCATTTTTTCACTGGGTGGAATCACTAAAGTGGTGTGCATAAATAGCTCTGCATCAATTAAATCAGCTAGTGCTATATATTCAGCGCGCATGGTATCAATGGGTAACACTTTTGCTTGATAAAGGATGACTTTGTGGTCGGCTGGATAAGTTTTTAATAACAAATCTACTAGTATTTGTCTGTAAGCTTTGCCCGTTGAAAACTTTCCAAGTGATTTATCGCCTGCTAATCCTACTTGCCAAAGAACAAGATGAGCAGCAGGATCAATATTGCGCTGATAAAACATAAATTGGCTAGCTTCATAATTTATGCAACCTGTTTTTCCAGGATCTATGCTTAAGTCGGCATATAAACAGTCTTCTGCGGATATACCTGCTTCCATATGAGCCGTAAAATTTTCTTTTTTTGCTTTATCGATAGCTCTGTGGCTAACGCAAGCAAATACGCCTGGGTGGCCATAAAACACTGCTGTCACTTTCTTGCCTATACGTACTTCGGCTAATATAGCGTTAACCATTTCGTTGTAGGTTATGTTGCGATTTTTACCCTCTTGATAGTATGGCTGTAAGCTACGAACGTCTTCATGCATTTCTTCCACCCAACGTTCGGTGATACCTGTAGACATTAATGAAAAGACAACATCGGCTTGGGTAATATAACTACTTGCAATAGGGCAAATATGTGCACCTAAAGTCATCCCTGTACCAACACACACTAAACTACCAGACATATAGTACCTTGAATTACTGTTCAGTTTTACTTATTAATAATACCCACGACTAATTTAAGTGTAGCCATTTAAATTGATATAATCATGTTGGCTTAATTAGGTTAGCGGAATTTTAGCAATATCTTATCCACACAGTATAACGTTAGGTTTAAAAAAAATCCTGTTTATTAATTAAAATTATTTTATCAGTCAACGATAATATTTATCACCAAAAACATTGATGTATTGTTTAAAAACTGTTCACTTTAATGGTTTGGCAAATGTCAATATTAAAAAGATAGAAAAAACTAAAATTTGTTCAAATTCTAGGCTTTTCAATTCATAAAAAAACACGTAAACTTAGCGCCCTTTTGCAGTGGTGCTTAAAAAATAGTCAGCTTTGAAGGTGATTTTGTGGTGGTAAGTTGAAAATAGGTCCATATCAATTTGACAGTAATGTTTTTCTTGCACCAATGGCAGGAATTACCGATCAACCTTTTCGAGATTTATGTTGTCGGTTAGGTGCTGGTTTAGCTGTATCCGAAATGGTGTCATCTAATCCTAAAGTATGGAATACCGATAAATCTAAACTTAGAATGATTCATAGTCAAGAGTCTGGTATTCGTAGCGTTCAAATAGCGGGTAGTTGTGCTGATGAATTAGCATTTGCAGCGCAAATGAATGTTAAAAATGGAGCGCAGATTATTGATATTAATATGGGTTGCCCAGCAAAGAAGGTAAATAAAAAATTAGCGGGCTCTGCTTTGTTAAGAGAGCCAACACAGGTTGAGCAAATTGTGAAGGCTGTGGTTAATTCGGTGAATGTTCCAGTTACGTTAAAAATTCGCACTGGTTGGTGTGAAAACAGTCGCAATGGTGTTGAAATAGCTAAAATTGCTCAAGACAGTGGCATTGCTTCACTTGCAGTACATGGCCGAACCCGTAACGACTTTTATAAAGGCAGAGCGGAGTACGACACGATAAAAGCAATTAAAAAAGCTGTTTCAATCCCAGTTGTGGCAAATGGCGATATAACCTCAGTAGAAAAGGCTGAGCAAGTATTAAGTTATACAGGAGCCGATGCCATTATGATTGGCCGAGGTGCTCAAGGGCGGCCTTGGATTTTTCGAGAAATTAATCATTTTTTGAAAACAGGTAGCCAAATGACTGCTCCCTCAGTGACAGAGATTCGCTCAATATTACTTGGGCATGTAATGGAATTACATCAGTTTTATGGTAACTATATGGGCGTGAGAATCGCTCGTAAGCATGTGTCTTGGTATATTCATGCCTTTGCTCAACTGGGTAAAGAGCTAGGTGAAGATTTTTCTGCAAAATTTTCAGAAGAACAAGGCAAAAATTTTAGAACTACTTTTAATGGTTTAGCGTCAGAAAGTGAACAGCTTGAGGCGTTAAATCTTTGTTTTGATCAATTTGCTCATTAGTGAGCCGTTGGTTGTTTAATTTATATTAATAGAAAGAGTTGTACATTATGTTCGAACAAAATATTTCTTCTCCGTTTATCACTGGTGATATTCAAACGCAAACTAAAACGTCTCCGTTACGTACTCAAGCTAAAATAGCGATCAATAATTATTTAAAACAGTTAAATGGTAACGATGTTGATGACATGTATGACCTTGTATTAAGCGAAATTGAAGCGCCAATGTTAGAAGAAGTTATGATGTATACGCGTGGTAATCAAACCAGAGCTGCGAACTTACTAGGTATCAACCGTGGTACTTTACGTAAAAAATTAAAAAAATACGGCATGAATTAAGTCTGTATTTTTCTAGAAAGCACCTTCGGGTGCTTTTATTGTTTTATGTAGGCGAACAAGGTTATAAGGATGTAGCTTAAAACAACACAGGAGCTTCTTGTTTTGTTCGCGCTAAATTAACTTGTAAGCGAGCTTACTTTTAAAAAAGTATGCGCGCTTTATTAAAAGGTAAATATATTGATGGATACTCCACGTCCTATTAAACGCGCTTTGTTAAGTGTTTCAGATAAAACGGGCATTGTTGATTTTGCGCGTCGCTTAAGCGAAAAAGGTGTTGAATTACTTTCCACAGGCGGTACGGCTAAGCTATTAGCTGCTGACGGAATTCCTGTAACTGAAGTTTCTGATTATACAGGTCATCCTGAAATTATGGACGGTCGAGTTAAAACATTACATCCGAAAGTTCACGGAGGAATTTTAGCTCGTCGCGGTATAGATGAAGCGGTAATGGTTGAGAATAATATCAGCGCGATTGATATGGTTGTGGTTAACTTATACCCTTTTGCAAATACGGTTAGTTATGAAAATTGTACTCTGGAAAACGCGGTAGAAAATATTGATATTGGCGGGCCAACAATGGTACGAGCTGCGGCTAAAAACCATAAAGATGTAACCATTATTGTTAACACTAGCGATTATGATCGTGTTTTAACTGAAATGGATGCTAATGATGACTCATTAACTTACCAAACACGGTTTGATTTAGCTATTGCTGCCTATGAGCACACGGCAAGTTATGATGGCATGATCGCCAATTATTTTGGCAAAATGCTACCTGCATATGGCGATAAAGAAGCAACGCCTTCATTTGAAGATAAAGCTAAATTTCCGCGTACATTCAATAGCCAATTTATCAAAACTCAAGATTTGCGTTACGGTGAAAATTCTCATCAAGATGCAGCCTTTTATATTGAAGCGAACCCTGAAGAAGCCTCAGTTTCTACAGCTAAACAGCTTCAAGGAAAAGCTTTATCTTATAATAATATTGCAGATACTGACGCAGCGCTTGAATGCGTTAAAGAATTTGATGAACCAGCCTGTGTTATTGTTAAGCATGCAAACCCATGTGGTGTTGCAATTGGTGATGATATTTTAGCTGCTTATGAAGGTGCTTATAAAACGGATCCAACCTCAGCGTTTGGCGGTATTATCGCTTTTAACCGTGAATTAGACGCAAAAACTGCAGAAGCTATTGTATCTCGTCAATTTGTTGAAGTGATTATTGCACCGAGTATTTCTGATGCAGCAGCACAAATTGTAGCAACTAAACCAAACCTACGCTTATTGGCATGTGGTCAATGGGATACTAAAACTACAGGGTTTGATTTTAAACGTGTTAATGGTGGTTTGTTAGTACAAGACACTGATCAAGGCCGTGTAACAAAAGACGAATTAACCGTTGTGACCAAGCGTCAACCTACTGCTGATGAAATGCGAGACTTACAATTTTGTTGGAAAGTTGCAAAATTCGTTAAATCTAATGCAATTGTCTATGTGAAAAATAGTGCAACTATTGGTGTTGGGGCTGGTCAAATGAGCCGAGTATACTCGGCAAAAGTTGCGGGTATTAAAGCGGCCGATGAAAACCTGGAAGTGAAAGGTTCAGTGATGGCATCAGATGCATTCTTTCCATTTCGTGACGGTTTAGATGCTGCAGCAGAAGCGGGTATCACAGCCGTAATTCAACCAGGTGGCTCTATGCGTGATGATGAAGTAATTGCAGCGGCAGACGAGCATGGTATTGCTATGGTCTTTACTGGCATGAGACATTTCAGACATTAATTACGTAGCGTTACGTTTGCATTAAAACAATTTGTATTCAAGCAGTGTAGATTTATTTACTTACAATGAAAATGAGTATTTGAATAAAATCCACGCTGCTTGTTTATTTAAAATCTGCTATAAATAGTATTCTTTTAGTAACTTAATATAGTTAATGGAAATATTATGATTCAGTTTAAAAGTTTGAAATCCGTATTTTGCGCAATAGCAATCACAGGAGCACTAAGTATAAGTGCGTTTACAAGCGCTAATCTCCATGCTCATGACCATCATGATCATAGTAATGATGCACTTGAACAAGCGGTGACAGGTGAGCACCGTTCAGCTAAAAATAAAGCCAGAGATCAATATCGTCATCCCATTGAAACATTAACTTTTTTTGGCTTTAAACCAGAAATGACTGTGGTTGAAATTACACCTGGCGGTGGCTGGTATACCGAAATTCTAGCCCCTGCATTAAAGGGTAAGGGTAAGCTTTATGGGGCGCATTATCCTGATACAGGTGAAGATAATTATTATTCTAATTCACGTAAGCAGTTAGAAAAAATGCTGGCTTCAAACGCTGTTTTTAGTGAGGTTGAACTAACTGATTTTGTGCCTCGTAAACCAAGTGAGTTAGCGCCAGAAGGTACTGCTAATTTAGTGCTAACTTTTCGTAATTTACATAACTGGAAAGATGAAGGCGTAGAGCAAGTGTTTAAAGATGCTTACAAAGCCCTTAAAGCTGGCGGTGTATTAGGGGTGGTTGAACATAGACTGCCTGCTGGTGTATCACCAGATAAAGCCATGGGTTATGTTTCAGAAGCAAACACTATTAAACAAGCTAAAGCTGCTGGTTTTCGTTTTGCTGGCGCCAGTAATATTAATGCTAACCCAAAAGATATGGCCCAACACCCTAAAGGTGTATGGACTTTACCTCCAGTACTACGTTTAGGTGAGCAAGATAAAGATAAATACTTAGCGATTGGTGAAAGTGATCGCATGACTTTAAAGTTTGTTAAACCTGCAAATGCCAGTTTTAGCGACTTTAAAAAGCAAAATAAATAATAGGAAAATACATGAAAGTTTTAGTTATAGGATCAGGTGGTCGTGAGCATGCCCTCGCATGGAAAGCCGCACAATCTAGTCAGGTTACTAAAGTATTTGTTGCCCCAGGTAATGCTGGTACTGCAACTGAAAACAAAGTGGTAAATGTAGAACTTGATATTAGCGATAATAATGCGTTAGTTACTTTTGCACAAACTGAAGATGTAGCGTTAACTATTGTTGGCCCAGAGCAACCATTAGTTGATGGTGTAGTTGATGCATTTCAAGCACGCGGTTTAGCAATTTTTGGCCCAAGTGCGAAGGCAGCACAACTTGAAGGCTCTAAATCATTTACTAAAGACTTTTTAGCGCGTAATAACATACCGTCTGGTAGTTATGCTAATTTTACCGAAGTAGAGTCAGCACTTGCTTATGTGCGTGAACAAGGAGCACCGATTGTTGTTAAAGCGGATGGTTTAGCAGCAGGTAAGGGAGTTATTGTTGCGTTAACGTTAGCTGAAGCTGAAGCTGCTATTCAGGATATGCTAGCAGGCAATGCCTTTGGCGATGCAGGACATCGTGTAGTAATTGAAGAATTTCTTGAGGGTGAAGAAGCGAGCTTTATTGTGATGGTTGATGGTAAAAATGTATTACCTATGGCCACCAGTCAAGATCATAAACGTGCTTTAAATGGTGATTTAGGGCCAAACACCGGAGGTATGGGAGCTTATTCGCCAGCACCCGTAGTGACACCTGAAATTCATGACCGTATTATGGCTGAAGTGATTATGCCAACGGTTGAGGGTATGGCTAAAGAAGGTGCACCTTATTCAGGCTTTTTGTATGCGGGACTCATGATTGCGGCTGATGGTACTCCTAATGTTATTGAGTACAATTGTCGTTTTGGTGATCCAGAAACACAACCTATTATGATGCGTTTACAATCTGATATTGTGGCACTTTGCTTAGCCGCGACACGTGGTCAATTAAACAAAGCAGAAATAGTATTTGATAGCCGTGCGGCTGTTGGCGTTGTACTTGCTGCACAAGGTTATCCTGCAAGCTATCCTAAAGGTGATGTAATATCAGGTCTTGATACCAATACTAATGTTGCAGCTAAAACTTTTCATGCTGGCACTAAGCTAAATGAGCAAGGCGATGTTGTTACTAATGGTGGTCGTGTTTTATGCGCTACAGCATTAGGGAATACAGTGACTGAAGCACAAGAATTAGCCTATGAATTATTGCACCAAATTAGCTGGCAAGGTGTCGAATTTCGAACTGATATTGCCTATCGTGCTATTGCACGAGAGCAAGAGAATAATTAACCTGAGTTCGGCTTAACAAATGTTTCTCTAGCAGCTATTTTTCTTTACTTCTGCGTTAAATTTACTTGCAATAGATCAGCTATTGACGCGAAATTTGCCTTGCTTATTTGGCGGACTAAAGTAGAAAAACTATCAAGCTAGAGATATATCAAAATAATTTTCACTGGTATTTTAATTTGTTAACTATCTCTTAAACCGAGTTCAGGTTAATTAATTTGTATAAAAATTATAAAGGTTGATAATTTAGATTATCAACCTTTTTTTACGGGCAATAAAAAACCCACCGAAGTGGGTTTTTTCATTAACAATTAAATGTTAATTATTTTTTAGCGGCAGCTTTTGCTGCTTTTACTTCAGCAATAACTTCTTCTGCTACGTTATTTGGACATGGTAAGTAATGAGAAAATTCCATTGAGAATTGACCACGACCTGATGTCATTGTACGTAAAGAGCCGATATAACCAAACATTTCTGAAAGTGGTACGTCCGCTTTAATACGAACACCAGTAGCTCCAGCTTCTTGGTCTTTAATCATACCACGACGACGATTTAAATCACCGATCACATCACCAACATGATCTTCAGGAGTAAACACGTCAACAGCCATGATTGGTTCAATTAATTGTGCACCTGCTTTTGGAATTGATTGGCGGAAAGCTCCTCTGGCAGCAAGTTCAAAAGCTACAGCAGATGAATCGACAGCATGGAAACCACCATCGTATAATTCAATTTCAACATCCAATACAGGGAAACCAGCAAGCACACCAGTTTCCATCATACCTTTGAAACCTTTTTCAATAGCAGGGAAGAATTCTTTAGGTACGTTACCACCAACAACAACAGAGTTGAATACGAAACCAGAACCAGGTTCGCCAGGCTTAATACGGTAATCAATTTTACCGAACTGACCAGAACCACCAGATTGCTTCTTATGTGTGTAAGAGTCTTCAACTGGTTGTGTTATGGTTTCACGATAAGCAACTTGTGGTTTACCAACTTCTAGATCAACACCATAAGTACGTTTAAGGATATCGACTTTAATGTCTAAGTGAAGTTCACCCATACCACGTAAAATTGTTTCGCCTGAATCTTGGTCAGTTTCAACTTGGAACGTTGGATCTTCTGCAACCATTTTACCGATAGCAACACCCATTTTTTCAGAGCCGCCTTTATCTTTAGGGGTTACAGAAATAGAAATTACAGGTGCAGGGAAAACCATGGCTTCTAACGTACATGGGTCTTTAGGATCACATAATGTGTGACCTGTTTGAACGTTCTTCATACCAACGATAGCTAAGATATCACCAGCTTGTGCTTCAGAAAGCTCAGTACGGTCATCTGCTTGCATTTCTACCATACGACCAACACGCTCAGTTTTACCTGTAAACGAGTTTAAGATGGTATCACCTTTTTTAAGCTTACCTGAGTAGATACGAATGAAAGTAAGAGCACCAAAACGGTCATCCATAATTTTGAATGCTAACGCTTTGAATGTTTCTTTAGTATCAACAATGGCAAACTTGCCTGTTGGTTCACCTTCTGCATCAGTTAATGGTTGAGGATTCACGTCAGTAGGGCAAGGTAAGTAATCAACAATAGCATCTAGAACCAGTTGCATACCTTTGTTTTTGAATGCAGAACCACAGTAGGTAGGGAAGAACATTAATTCATTAGTACCTTTACGGATACACGCTTTAATTTGCTCTTCAGTTGGTGTTAATTCACCTTCCAAATAGTCCATCAATAAATCTTCATCTGCTTCTAAAGCAGTTTCGATCAATTGTTCACGATACATTGCAGCATCGTCTACCATATCAGCAGGAATATCTTCAATAGTATAATTTTCTGGTAGGCCAGTCTCATCCCAAATATAAGCCTTTTGGCTTAATACATCAACTACACCTACAAAGTTATCTTCTTCACCAATAGGTAAAGTCATAATAAGAGGGTTAGCACCAAGTACTTTTTTAACTTGATCAGTTACACGGAAAAAGTTAGCACCTAAACGGTCTAACTTATTAACGAAGATTAAGCGCGCTACTTTAGAGTCGTTCGCATAACGCCAGTTAGTTTCTGATTGTGGCTCAACACCACCACTACCACAGAACACACCAACACCACCATCAAGAACTTTAAGAGAGCGATATACTTCTACTGTGAAATCAACGTGACCAGGAGTGTCAATGACGTTCAAACGGTGGCCTTTCCATTCACAGGTAACCGCAGCAGACTGGATAGTAATACCACGCTCAGCTTCTTGTTCCATGAAGTCAGTTGTTGACTCACCATCATGTGTTTCACCAGCTTTATGGATTTTTCCGGTTAGTTTAAGGATACGTTCAGTTGTTGTGGTTTTACCCGCATCAACATGAGCGAAAATACCAATGTTTCTGTATTTAGCTAAATCTGCCATTACTTTACTCTACTTAGTTTAAGGTCTATCCCACTTTTTCTCCTTAAACTTTTTTAAGCTAAGAAAGATCAAAAGTAGAACTGTTGAAAATTTGCGCGCGAGTATACCATTACTCAACAAAGATCGATAGAAAATTGGAAAATAAATTGTAAATGAAGGAAAAAGAGCAATAGCTCTGCTTATATATAGGTATAAATGTAGATGATGGTGATTATCATCATTTATATTTAATGATAAGTTTTATTTAACAATAATATTACTTTAATCGGGAAAATATCATTTACATGATAGCAATAGGTTAAAAATAAATAATAGCTTGCCCTATGTACAATAGGCTTGTATAATGCGCGTCCACATTCAGTTAAGCTGCGTGTGCGTTTGTTTAAACTATTGTTAATTGGTTTTCTTTGAATAAAGCTATTTTCAATAATACAAACTAAAAGAATCACAATTTGTTCGTTATTCTTTTACTACAGCAACGCTAATCTTGCGTTGAATGTTTTTATGTAATACACCCCCTTCCAGCACATAAGGAAGCAGAGGGATGTATTTTTTTGTTCTTTTAAAAGGGGATTTGATACATGTCAAATCAAAGAATTCGCATTCGTTTGAAAGCGTTCGATCATCGTTTGATTGATCAATCTACAGCAGAAATCGTTGATACTGCAAAACGTACTGGCGCACAGGTTCGTGGTCCTATTCCACTTCCTACACGCAAAGAACGTTTTACCGTGTTGATTTCTCCACACGTTAACAAAGATGCACGTGATCAGTACGAAATTCGTACTCACAAACGCATGATTGATATCGTTGAGCCAACTGAAAAGACTGTAGACGCATTAATGCGTTTAGATCTTGCAGCTGGTGTTGATGTTCAAATCAGCTTGGGCTAAGAGGAGTTTTAACAATGACTATAGGTCTAGTTGGACGTAAAGTGGGTATGACTCGCATCTTCACTGAAGATGGTGTTTCTACTCCTGTTACTGTTCTAGAAGTTGAAGCGAACCGTGTTGCTCAGGTTAAAACTGTAGACAACGATGGTTATTCAGCGCTTCAAGTTACCACGGGCAAGCGTAAAGCAAGCCGTGTTAACAAACCAGCAGCTGGTCATTTCGCTAAAGCAGGCGTTGAAGCAGGTCGTGGCCTGTGGGAATTCCGCTTAAATGCAAATGAAGGTAGCGATATTGAAGCAGGCAGTGAAATCACTGTTGAGATTTTCAATGACACTAAATTAGTTGACGTAACTGGTACCTCAAAAGGTAAAGGTTTCCAAGGTGGTATCAAGCGCTGGAATTTCAGCATGCAAGATGCAACACATGGTAACTCAATTTCTCACCGCTCTAACGGTTCGTTAGGTCAGTGTCAAACACCAGGTCGCGTTTTCAAAGGCAAAAAAATGTCTGGTCACATGGGTGCTGTGCGCGTTACTACACAAAACCTTGAATTGGTTCGCGTTGACGCAGAACGTAACTTGCTACTTGTTAAAGGTGCAGTTCCGGGTGCTATCAACGGTAACGTAATCATCAAACCAGCTGTTAAAGCTTAGTCCAGGAGATTTTGTGATGGAATTATCATTAAAAGACGCATCAGGTGCTCTTGAAGTTTCTGAAGCAACTTTTGGACGTGAGTTTAATGAAGCTTTAGTACATCAAGTAGTAGTTGCTTATGCAGCTGGTGCTCGTCAAGGTACTCGCGCTCAGAAAACTCGTTCAGAAGTTAGCGGCGGTGGCAAGAAGCCATGGCGTCAAAAAGGTACTGGCCGTGCACGTGCTGGTACTACTCGTGGTCCAATCTGGCGTTCTGGTGGCGTAACATTCGCTGCTAAACCTCAAGATCACAGCCAAAAAGTTAACCGTAAAATGTATCGTGGTGCTATTGCTAGCATTCTATCTGAATTAGTTCGTCAAGAACGTTTAGTAGTTGTGAACGATTTTTCGGTAGAAACGCCTAAAACTAAAGACTTAGTTGCTAAGTTAAAAGGTTTAGAGCTTAAAGATGTATTGATTGTAACAAAAGAAGTTGACGAGAACTTGTTCTTATCAGCGCGTAACTTATATAAAGTTGACGCAGTCGATGTACAAGCAATTGATCCTGTAAGCTTAGTTGGTTTCGAAAAAGTTTTAATTACTGCTGATGCAGTTAAAGAAATTGAGGGGATTTTAGCATGATAAACGAAGAACGTTTGTTAAAAGTGCTTTTAGCACCAAATATTTCTGAAAAAGCAACTGTAGCTGCTGAAGCAAACAACACTGTTGTTTTCAAAGTAACTACTGATGCAACTAAAGCTGAAATCAAAGCGGCCGTTGAGAAACTTTTCGAAGTTTCTGTTGTAGGTGTTAATACACTGAATGTTAAGGGTAAAGTAAAACGTACAGGTGCTCGTACTGGTCGTCGTAACGACTGGAAAAAAGCCTACGTTACTCTTGCAGAAGGTAGTGACATCGACTTCGTTGGCGCTGAATCATAGGAGTAGTTGAAAATGGCTATTGTAAAATGTAAACCTACTTCTCCGGGTCGTCGTCACCTAGTTAAAGTGGTAAACAAAGAGCTTCATAAAGGTAAGCCTTACGCACCATTATTAGACACTAAGTCTAAGTCTGGTGGTCGTAACAATAATGGTCGTATTACCGTTCGTCATATTGGCGGTGGTCATAAGCATCATTATCGTATTGTTGACTTTAAACGTACTAAAGATGGTATCCCTGCGAAAGTTGAGCGTTTAGAATACGATCCAAACCGTAGTGCTAACATTGCTTTAGTTTTATACGCAGATGGCGAACGTCGTTACATCTTGGCCCCTAAGGGCTTAACTGCTGGTGATACTATCCAGTCAGGTGTTGATGCTCCTATTAAAGCGGGTAATGCTATGCCATTACGTAACACACCATTAGGTAGTGTTGTACACGCAATTGAACTTAAGCCAGGTAAGGGCGCGCAAATTGCACGTGCTGCTGGTACTTATGCTCAATTAGTTGCAAAAGATGGTGCTTACGTTACTTTACGTCTTCGCAGCGGCGAAATGCGTAAAATAGAAGCAGATTGTCGCGCTACCTTAGGTGAAATCGGTAACTCTGAACACATGCTTCGCTCTTTAGGTAAAGCTGGTGCTTCACGCTGGCGCGGTGTTCGCCCAACTGTTCGTGGTGTTGCCATGAACCCAGTTGATCACCCACACGGTGGTGGTGAAGGTAAAACATCTGGCGGTCGTCACCCGGTATCACCTTGGGGTGTACCAACTAAGGGTTATAAGACTCGTTCGAACAAGCGTACCGATAAATTTATCGTACGTCGTCGTACTAAGTAATTAGTGCATTAAACTAAATACTCTACATTATCGATAGTTAAATAAACTAAAGTCGGTAATTAGAGTACTGATAATTAAGGAATCACCATGCCACGTTCCCTCAAGAAAGGTCCTTTTATTGACCTACACTTGTTGACGAAGGTAGAGAAAGCGGTGGAAAGCGGGAATAAAAAGCCAATTAAAACTTGGTCCCGTCGTTCAATGATCATCCCAACGATGATCGGATTGACCATAGCTGTCCATAATGGCCGTCAACACGTTCCTGTATTTGTAACCGAAGAAATGATCGGTCACAAATTGGGAGAATTTGCACCAACTCGTACTTATCGCGGTCATGTCGCTGATAAGAAAGCGAAGAAGTAAGGGGAAGTTAGATGGAAGCAATTGCTATACATAAATTTGCCCGAGGCTCTGCACAAAAAGCACGTTTAGTTGCGGATCAAATCCGTGGCGTACACGTTGAAAAAGCACTTGAAATTTTAACTTTTAGCAACAAATCTGCTGCTCAATTAGTTAAAAAAGTACTTAATTCAGCGATTGCTAATGCAGAGCATAACGAAGGTGCAGACATTGATGAATTATTCGTTAAAACTATAATGGTTGACGATGGTCCAACAATGAAACGTATTAGACCTCGTGCGAAAGGCCGTGCCGATCGCATTATTAAGCGCACTAGTCACATTACTGTGATTGTGTCTGATTCTTAGGAGATATTAGTATGGGTCAAAAAGTACATCCTACCGGTATACGCCTAGGGATCACGAAACCTTTCGCGTCAACTTGGTTTGCAAATAGCAAAGATTTTGCTAGTAACTTAGACGGCGACCATAAGGTTCGCGAATATTTAACAGAAAAGCTTAAACGCGCTTCACTATCTAAAGTAGTTATTGAACGTCCAGCTAAATCTATCCGCGTAACAATTCACACGGCTCGTCCAGGTGTTGTTATTGGTAAGAAAGGCGAAGATGTTGAAAAATTACGTTTAGCAGTATCTAAAATTGCTGGCGTTCCTGCTCAAATTAACATTGCTGAAGTACGTAAGCCAGAAATGGATGCGCAGCTTGTTGCTGACAGTATTGCTAGTCAGTTAGAACGTCGTGTTATGTTCCGTCGCGCTATGAAGCGTGCAGTTCAAAACGCAATGCGTTTAGGTGCTAAGGGTATCAAAGTTCAAGTTAGTGGTCGTTTAGGCGGCGCTGATATTGCACGTGCAGAATGGTATCGTGAAGGTCGTGTACCTTTACATACTTTACGTGCTGATATCGACTACGCCATTGCGCGTGGTGACACGACTTATGGTGTTATTGGTATTAAAGTTTGGATCTTTAAAGGTGAAATCATTGGTAAAATGCCACTTGTGGCAGAACAACCAGCGGCTAAACCTAAAAGAAAGAACAACCGCAAAGCGAAGTAAGAGGAATCAGTAATGTTACAACCAAAACGTACTAAATTCCGTAAGCAATTTAAATTACGTAACCGTGGTCTTGCACAGGTTGGTAGTTCAGTTAGCTTCGGTACTTTCGGTTTGAAATCGGTTGAGCGTGGTCGTATGACTGCTCGCCAAATTGAAGCCGCACGTCGTGCTATGACTCGTCATGTTAAACGTCAAGGTAAAATCTGGATACGTGTTTTCCCTGATAAGCCAATTACCAAAAAACCTCTTGAGGTTCGTATGGGTAAAGGTAAGGGTTCAGTAGAATATTGGGTTTGCCAAATTCTTCCTGGCCGTGTTCTTTATGAAATGGAAGGTGTTTCTGAAGAATTAGCACGTGAAGCATTTGCTTTAGCAGCTGCTAAACTTCCGTTTAAAACTACCTTCGTAACTAGGACGGTAATGTAATGAAAGCTAGTGAACTTAAAGCAAAAAGCATTGAAGAGCTTAATGCTGAATTACTAGAGCTTCTACGCGAGCAGTTTAACTACCGCATGCAAGCAAGCACTGGTCAATTAGCACAAACTCATTTGCTAAGAACTGTACGTCGCAATATTGCACGTGTAAAGACGATCATCACTGAAAAGGCAGGTAAGTAATGAGCGAAGCGAAAATCCGCACACTACAAGGCGTTGTTATCAGTAACAAAATGGACAAGTCTATTGTTGTAATGATCGAACGTCGCGTTAAGCACCCTATGTACGGTAAATTTATCACGCGTTCAACTAAGTTGAAAGCTCATGATGAAGCTAACGTATGTAATGAAGGTGATGTAGTAACTATTCGTGAAGTAGCACCAATTTCTAAGTCTAAAAACTGGACTTTAGTTGATGTTGTTGTAAAAGCTTAATCTATTAGATTAAATTTTATAATCGAAACGTTATATAAAAACCCTTATCATTTATTTGATAAGGGTTTTTTGTCTAAATTTATTATTTTTCAATAAATCTGTACTTTTAAGTGAAATAATTCATACGGTTGTTCATCTTTATGTGTACTTTCTCATTTTAAACTGAACTAACTTCTCAGTAGTTTATGCAGCTTATTCGTTAGAATAAAGTTGTTTAATTAACAATTCTTTAATGCAATAGTCGTTATTACTTGAAATAATGAGATTTTAATTTTTAAAAAGTTTATATTCAATATAGCATACAGCGATTTTATATAGTTAAAAGACCTTTAAATAGTCATAAAGAATGAAATACACTATAAGAACAATAATAATAAATTTCATCCTTATAGATTACCAACTTACGCACTAGGGAACAAAAATGTCAGATATTCGTCAACAAGCTCTTGATTACCATTCATTACCAACACCAGGAAAAATTAGTGTATCACTAACGACTCCTGCCGAAACAAGTGAAGATTTATCACTGGCTTACAGCCCTGGTGTAGCCGAGCCAGTTCGGGAAATAGCAGCAAATCCAGACGATGTTTACAAATATACAGCGAAAGGAAATACGGTTGCCGTAATTACTAATGGAACCGCTATTTTAGGTTTAGGTAATTTAGGACCAATGGCATCAAAGCCTGTAATGGAAGGAAAGTCTTTATTATTCAAGCGTTTTGCCAATATCGATTCGTTTGATATTGAAGTTAAACATAAAACAGTAGAAGAATTTGTTAATACTGTTGCCAATATTTCAGATAGTTTCGGTGGTATAAACCTTGAAGATATTAAAGCGCCAGAATGTTTTGCGATAGAAAAAGCACTTATTGAGCGCTGTAAAATACCAGTATTCCATGATGATCAACACGGAACCGCAATTGTTACTGCTGCTGGTATGATGAATGCTTTAGATATTCAAGGTAAGGATATTAAGCAAGCTAATATTGTCTGCCTAGGGGCAGGAGCGGCTGCTATTGCTTGTATGGAACTACTCATTAAATGCGGTGCACAGCGTGAAAAAATTTATATGCTTGATACTAAAGGGGTGGTTCATACACGCCGTGATGACTTAAATGAGTATAAAAAATTATTTGCTAATAATACTGATAAACGAACGTTAGATGATGCTATTGCTGGTGCAGATGTATTTGTTGGTGTTTCTGGGCCTAATTTACTGTCCCAAGAGCAAGTTAAGTTGATGGCAGATAATCCTGTTATATTTGCATGCTCTAACCCTGATCCAGAAATTAAACCAGAAGAGGCATTAGCGGCTCGAGAAGATCTAATTATTGCCACGGGTCGTAGTGATTATCCTAACCAAGTGAATAATGTGTTATGTTTTCCGTTTATTTTCCGTGGTGCTTTAGATGTTAGGGCTCGCACTATTAATGATGAGATGAAAGTTGCCGCAGTTCATGCTATTCGTGCTTTGGCGAAAGAACCAGTACCTGAAGAAGTATTATTTGCTAGTGGCGATAAAGAGCTAGTTTTTGGTAAAAATTATATTATTCCTAAACCAATGGATTCTCGCTTATTAGGCACGGTTGCAAGAGCTGTAGCACAGGCAGCAATAGATTCTGGGGTAGCAGCACTACCGATGCCTGAGAATTATATGCTGTAGTTTTATTAAGCAAATGTAGTATGAAGGGTTATTTATGTTTTATAAATAGCTCTTTTTTATATCTTCAATAATAGATTTGTTAGTGTGTTATGCTGCTAAACAATTTAATGGTAGTTGAAAAATGGTAAGTAGAGGTTGTTTGTTAATAAATTGAACTTGATAAAGGTATTGAAAATCTTGTTCAGTTAAAGGGGATGTTTTTTGTTTCGCTAACAACTCAACTAATTGTGGTGTTGTATTACTATGACCAACGACTAAAGCATTTTCATTCTTTTGTTGTAATAATAAAGCTAATTGATCTAAGAGTTTCGGGTTATAAACTTTTATTGGACTATTGTTTAAGTCAGCCAGCGGCTTTGCTGTTTGCATAGTTCGTTCATGACTGGTGCTATATATTGAGGAAATATTAGTTTTAGACAATATATTAGCTATCATTGCAGCACGGCTCGCTCCACAATTTGTTAACGATGGATTGTCAGAGTTAGCCACTTTTTCGGCATGCCTTACTAAATATATACTGTAACTATCAAAGGCTAAGCTTGGGTAGTTGAGTACTAATAAAGTAATTAATACTATTTTTTTTGCCATCGCAAGTAGTCTCGTTCAATTTTTCTATTTATTTCTCAACAAGAGGCTCTAATGATGAGCCGCTAATCCTCTACTATTATTTCTAAGGCTAGAATAATCGATTCAATCCATTAAGCGCTGCAACACGGAAAGCTTCAGCCATGGTTGGATAATTAAATGTTGTATTGACAAAATACTCTATTGTGTTGCCACCGTTAGTTTGCTGCATGATTGCTTGACCAATATGAATTATTTCAGCTGCATTTTCACCAAAACAATGTATACCTAATATTTCTTTAGTTTCACGATGAAAAAGAATTTTCAAAGAACCCACTAAGCTGTTGGCAATTTGTGCTCTGGCTAAATGTTTAAATTGAGCTCTTCCAACTTCGTATGGTATTTTTGCTGCTGTTAACTCTTGCTCGGTTTTTCCCACAGAGCTAATTTCAGGTATGGTGTAAATACCTGTAGGGATATCTGCAATTAGCATAGCGTTACTTTTATAGTCAATCATTGCTGATGCGGCCAATCTACCTTGGTCATACGCGGCACTTGCTAAGCTTGGATAGCCAATAACATCACCAACTGCGTATATATTTTCAATATCAGTTTGATATTGGCCGTTCACTTTTAGCTGACCACGACCATCAGCTTTTAAGCCAGCATTAAGTAAATTTAAATCTTGAGTATTACCCGTTCGACCATTGGCAAATAGCAAACAGTCAGCACGCATTTTTTTACCTGATTCTAAATGTACAACGACAGAATTTTCACTTGTTTCAACTCGTTCAATTTGTTCGCCATGTCTAATTACCACACCGTTATTCCATAGGTGGTAACTCAGCGCATCTGATATCTCATCATCTAAAAAGGAAAGTAGACGATCCCGTGTGTTAATCAAATCTACTTTAACACCTAGGCCTCGAAATATTGATGCGTATTCGCTTCCGATAACACCTGCGCCGTATATAATAATAGAGCTGGGCTCATGTTTAAGCGAAAGTATAGTATCTGAATCGTAAATACGAGGGTGGCTAAAGTTTATACCATCTGGTCTATAAGGATGAGATCCTGTTGCTATAACTATTTTTTCAGCAGTAATTTTTTCTACAGAGCCATCACTTTTTACAATTTGAATGGTATTAGCATCAACAAATGAGGCTTCTCCAGTAATTAGAGTAACTTTATTACGATCATAGAAGCCACTACGTAGTTGAACTTGTTTGCGTATAACAGCAGAGGCATGTGTCAAAATTTCTGAACAGGTTAAGCGCTTAGCTTTATCGTGCCCACGAAATAAAGGACTCTCATTATATTCTGTTAATCGACGAACACTTTGGCGTAACGCCTTTGAAGGTATTGTTCCCCAATGAGTGCAACCGCCACCAACATCTTTATAACGTTCAATAATAGCAACATTTTTATCCTTTTTGGCTAACTCCATTGCCGCACCTTCACCACCTGGCCCAGTACCTATAATAATGACATCATAAGTAAATATTTTATCATTCGTTTTTTTCTTTGTTTTAGCATTAGTCAAAAGGCTTTCCTCAGATACTACTTTTATTGTTATCAATCGTGAAAATTCTAGCAGGATTTATAAATAATGGTAATAAAATGATAACTCTTTTGATGATATGGCGTATAGAGAGAAGTGTTCTTTGATTTATAGTGAAATATCTTACAATGATTTTTGACACTTGATATTATTTTTCCTGCATATTGTTGTGGGATTACAGTATGATGATAGTGTGTGTTTAAAGGAGTGTATGAAAATGAGTGGTGTTCGCGCCCAACAAAAAGAAAAAACGCGTCGATTACTAATTGATGCAGCTTTAAATCAATTGAGCGCAGAACGTAGTTTTTCTAGCTTAAGCTTACGTGAGGTTGCAAAAGAAGCGGGTCTTGCTCCTACGTCGTTTTATCGACACTTTAGTGATATGAATGAGCTTGGATTAACCTTGGTTGATGAAGCAGGGTTGACGTTACGGCAACTAATGCGTCAAGCCAGACAGCGTATCGCTAAAGGTGGTTCAGTAATTCAAATATCCGTTGAAACATTTATGGAACTCATTGAAAGTAACGGAAATGTTTTTCGTTTGTTATTGCGTGAACGGTCAGGTACCTCAGCTGCTTTTAGGGCAGCTGTAATACGAGAGATTCGTTATTTTACCATGGAGCTTTGTGATTATTTACAACAAGCGAATGATTTAGATTCAGATGTTGCTTATATGCAAGCTAATGCCGCAGTAACTATCGTATTTAGCGCAGGCTCAGATGCGTTAGACATGGACAGTAAAGCAGAAAGAGCACATTTATCGAAATTGACAATTCAACAGTTACGCTTTATCGCTCGTGGTGCGGCAGAGTTGAGTGATAGGCGAAAAATATCCCAAAAGACTCGAAAATAATACTACTACTCAATAATAGTTATATTGTAGAAAATGAGTATTATTTTCTTGTTAGTATAACTCCTGTTTCAATATGCTCTGTATAAGGAAATTGATCAAACAAAGCAAATTTTTCAATAGTATGGGTTTTAGTTAGCTCGATAAGATTCTCTTTTAATGTTTCTGGATTACAAGAAATATATACTATTATATTGAAACGACTGACTAGTGATATACTGTCTTCATCAAGACCTGCTCGGGGCGGGTCAACCAATACAGTATCATAATGATAAGCGGTTAGGTCAAACCCTTCTAACCGTCTGAATTTACGCTCGCCATTCATTGCCTGACTAAATTCCTCACTCGACATTCGTACTATATCTATATTGTTAATGTTATTAGCTCTTATATTAACTTGGGCTGATTTTACAGATGTTTTTGAAATTTCTGTTCCTAATACTCGCTCAAAATTTTTCGCTAATGCAATACTGAAGTTTCCATTGCCACAATAAAGTTCAATTAGATCTCCACCAACATTAGTTGTTGCTTGTTGAGCCCACAGCAGCATTTGTTCATTAACGCTACCATTAGGCTGTGTGAAACTGTTTTCTACTTGTTGGTAATTATAAGTGTCTTCACCTACATGTAGTGATTCCATCACGTAATCTTTATCAATAATTATTTTTTGTTTTTTCGCTCTACCAATAATATCTACGGGAGCAATTGATGATAATTCAGCTTTGAGCTTATTAGCCTTATCCTCCCAAATCGGCTCTAAAGGCTTATGATAGAGCATACTAATTAGCAATTGACCACTTAAGGTTGAAAGAAAATCTACTTGAAACAGTTTAAAGCGTAGTGCAGGTTCATCTTTAATGAGTACTAGCAAAGCTTTCATGGCTTGATTGATCAACTGGCTTGCAACTGGAAAATCGACAACCTTGTATTTTTCTTTTGTTTCGCTGTTGAACATAATGTAATAAAGATCATCACCTTGATGCCACAGCCTAAATTCAGCTCGCAAACGATAATGTAAAGGTTTTGATGGGAAAACTTCAGCAGAAGGCAAATTAAAGCAAGAAAATAAATCAGCCATGCTTTGTATCTTGTTTGCCAGTTGCGTTTCGTAGTTATCAGGATGTATATGACTAAACATATTTGTTTACCTTATGATGATACTTAAATGTAATGCTGAAATTTCAGTGTTGGAAGGAACAGGCATAATAAAGAAGGCAATTTTAGCGTTAGTTTACCTTTTGTCTAGTATAGAGTGATTTTTCGTATAAATTCTTAATCAAAACGTATCAATAAAAAACCCGAGGTAACTCGGGTGTTTATAATCACGAATATTTTAAAGCTACTTTAGAGCTTATTGAGTAGTGTCAGTACGTTCTGGACGTTCTTTGGCTTCTCTGACTTTTAAAGTTCGTTGTTGAAATTCAGCGTCATTTAATGATTCTATCGCTTTTTCAATACCTTCTGCAGACATTTCAACAAAACCAAAACCTCTACGTTTACCTGTGTGCTTATCCTTCATTAACCTGACAGACTCGACTGTACCATAATTAGCAAATAATTCACGAACAGTTGTTTCATTTGCGCGGTAAGGTAAATTACCCACATAAAGTGTTTTTATATTCGTTTTTGTGTCATCAGTTAAAGTATTCGCTTGGGTGTTATCTGAAGAAGTATTTATCAATGAGGCAACAATTGCAGTGATAAAAACAAAAACAGCAATGAAAACAGGTGTAGCTGAAATAGAACTAAAAATAAAGAAAGCGATAAGAGCAAAAATTGCAGCTATCACGATTGTGGATATACTCGGAGAATTCATATAGATACCTAATTATTATTTTAATATTAATTTATATAGAGCAAATCGTAAAAACGAAATTTACAATTCTATGTTACCCACCTTTTTTCATTGTGCAACTATAAGTGTAAAAAACATGCAATTTATACGGTAATAATCTTAAATAGTTCGATATACCAACATTTAGTTCAATAAACATTCGAACAAATAAAAACATAAAAATAATACTTGATCCTTTCTGAAAGTTCTCTACAATGCGCTCCAGTTCCAAGGGGGTCAGCCAAAAAGCTTAACCAACTGGATGTTTTGATAAGTTATCTCGCTACTTATT
>CBDLPA010000002.1:0-315326 GCA_965305135.1 uncultured Colwellia sp. | reverse complement strand
AATGACGTAGAGAAGAATGCTATGGTTAGGGCTTAACCCGATCTGAGGTTAGTTAAATTCTTTTACTGCGTGCCGCCTATGGTCATTTCATCAATTTTTAAAGTAGGTTGTCCCACACCAACAGGAACGCTTTGACCATCTTTACCACAAACCCCAACACCAGCATCAAGTTTGAGATCATTTCCCACCATAGAAACATTTTTCATGGCTTCAGGGCCGCTACCAATTAACGTAGCCCCTTTAACTGGTGTGGTAATTTCGCCATTTTCAATTAAGTAGGCTTCCGAACTAGTAAATACAAACTTGCCTGATGTAATATCAACCTGTCCACCCGCAAAATTAGGTGCATAAATACCTTTTTTCACTGATTTAATAATATCTTCAGGACTAGATTCACCTGCTAACATATAAGTGTTGGTCATGCGTGGCATAGGTAAATGGGCATACGATTCACGACGACCATTACCTGTTGGCTTAACGCCCATTAATGATGCATTATGTTTGTCTTGCATATAACCTTTTAAAATGCCTTTTTCAATTAGCACATTGTACTGTCCAGGTGTACCTTCATCATCAATACTTAATGAACCACGACGGTTTGCCATGGTACCATCATCAACAATGGTACAAAGTTCAGAACACACTTTGCTGCCAATTTTCCCCGCAAAGGTAGACGAGCCTTTTCGATTGAAATCGCCCTCTAAACCATGTCCCACCGCTTCATGTAATAACACACCAGGCCAACCTGCGCCTAAAACTACGGGAAAAGCACCTGCTGGTGCATCAACAGCCACCAAGTTAACTAACGCTTGGCGAACCGCTTCTTCTGCGTAAGCAATATAACGAGGTTTACTCTGTGCATTTCCTTCTGACACGGGTTCAAAGAAATAGCTGTAATCGGTACGCGCTCCGCCCCCTGCGCTAGCACGTTCACGTTTACCTTGGTCTTCAACTAAAACAGAACAATTTAAACGCACTAATGGGCGTATATCAGTAGCGTAAGTACCATCACTTGCTGCCACCAATACCTTTTCATACACACCCGACAAGCTAACAATCACTTGATTAACACGATTATCTATTTGCCTAGCATGTGCTTCAACCTGATGTAATAAATCAATTTTTTGTTCTTGAGTTAAACTGCCAAGCGGCTCAACTGATTGGTATATTTTTATTGGAGATTGACGTTTAAAAGCTTGTACAGATTTCCCTTGCCCTGCATCTGCAATCCCTTTTGCTGCATCCGCCGCTTGTTGTAAAGCATAAGGTGAAATATCGTCCGAATAAGCAAAACCTGTTTTTTCACCCGATATTGCACGTACACCAACACCTCGTTCAATATTGTAAGAACCTTCTTTGACTATGCCATCTTCAAGCATCCACGATTCATGTTGATTAGATTGGAAGTACAGATCTGCATAGTCGACTTGACGCCCCATAATTCGCTTTAATGTGTTAGATAAAATAGCGTCATCTATTTGGCTATCGGCTAATAATACTTGTTCAACAATATTCATTTATAACTCTACTTAACATTAGGTTTCAGCGGTATGCTTTAATGGCATACTTGTTCGTATACGTTTAATTTCTTGTGGGCAAAATTCACTAGTAATTATACCCTCACCTTCTTCAAGGCAAGCTAAAATTTCTCCCCAAGGGCTAATAATCATTGAATGTCCCCAGGTTTCTCTACCATTTTCGTGTACACCTTCTTGCCCTGATGCAACGATATACACTTGGTTTTCAATGGCTCTTGCTTGTAATAATGTTTGCCAATGTGCTTTACCTGTTACTCGGGTAAAAGCGCTGGGTACAGTAATAATATCTGCGCCCATGGTTGTTAGTTTTTGAAATAACGCTGGAAATCGAACATCAAAACAAACCGTTAGGCCTATCTTTGCAAAAGGTGTATTTACCATACAAGGGCTTGTGCCTGCTTGGGTAAAACGTGATTCACAATAATTTTTTTCACTGTCTGCAACATTCACATCAAACAGATGAATTTTGTCATAACGGCCAATTAACTCGCCAGCAGAATTAAAAGCACAACTGCTGTTAGTATATTTTTGTCCATTAGCCGTTATTATTGGAATAGTACCGCCGATAATGGTGACGTTAAATTGTTTAGCTAAAGCACTGAACGCGATTTGCAAATCATTATTCATTTGCGTGTTTTTTGCTAGAGATAACTGCGCTTTATCATTAGCGCCAAAAAACAAACAACATTCAGGCAACACAACAATGTGTTCAATAGTATCATTATTGTTTGCTTGTGTACTAACGGGGCTATGTACTAATTTTTCAAGTTGTGCCGCAATAACCGCTAAGTTATGCGTAACATCTGCTTTAGAGTTAAGTTGTATGGCACTAAGCTTAATCATTTAATTCTTCTTGCAACTGATTTTCTTTAAATGGATTTTCTTTAAATTTGCTGTTCGTGTGCTCTTGTGGTTTTTGTTGAGTTTTATCATTAGTATCAACAAATTCAGGTGGTTTTGATCGGCCTACACTGACATCACGGCTCTTACGATTCACTTCTTTAAAGTTTGGATTATTGACACTGCCCGTTAGTTCAAAATTAAACTCAGAAACCACTTGCGAGGTAATTACCTGATCAATAGCTACTCCTGCTAGAAACACAACAGGATTTAAGGTGGCAATCCAAGCAAGCACAGGTAAACTTGAGGTTAAATTAGGTTTGTAAGACATTTTATAGTCAAGGGTATTATTGACAAAGCTGGTGTTACCTTTGACAAATAAATTTCCTGCTGAACCATTCATGCGAGTGTTATCTGTGTATAACACACCTTCGTTAATGGAATAATCACCTTTGATATCTTTGTAAAACATGCCTTCACTAAAAATATCTCGAAAATCTAACGTTAATTTTCTTACGATAGATTGCAAGCTTAACACAGAAAAAATACGAGCTTTGTCACTGACTTCGGCTAAGTAACCGTCATCTATATTAGCACTTAGCTTCCCATTTAAATGATTAAAACTAAAATCATGTGGACCTCCTTGCCAATTAACATCAAAATCAAGCTTACCACCACTATCACGAATAATTGAACCATAGCCTAGCTGTTCTAATTCGTATTCAATATTATTTAAAGATAACGAGCCATTAAGTGACGTTATTGAGCTTACTTCTTGTTTTTTCCACTCCCCTGAAAAAGTAAATTCAGCCTGTTCACGCTTGGCTTTAAAGTTTTCTATTTTAATCACATTATCATCGGTACGTGATAATGAAAAACTGACTTTTCCAAGGTTAAGGTTATTAACTTGGCAACGTTCGCAATAAAAGTTAAGTTTGGGGATTTTGTTAAATATATCTTCAGTTAATGCAGCCTGCTGCCCATCATATTGATTATTACCTTGCTCACTTTTCAATAATTCATTTGACGTAAGCTCTGCCTTATCGGTTTGCTGATTAGGTTCATTTTCAGATTGATTTGTTAAATTAATGAAGTCAGCATTGACATCTATTCCCTGCTCTAACCAATCAGGAAAAATTTTAACCTGACTACGTGTTTCCTTGGCATTGAATTGTAATAACCACCAATTTTTCTTATCAAGTAAATTAAAAGAAACGTTATGCCATTCCTGCCCTAATAGATCTAATTGCCCTATTGTTCCTCTAATGCGTTCAGGGCTAGGAAATAAAGCAATATTATTATCTTGATTGTTTTTATTCTGATGAGTCTCAGTAGGTGAAACCGTATTAATAATATCAAGAATTAAGGGTTGCCATTCATTAAAGCCCACTTGCGCTAGATTAGTGGTGATGTGTAAACCATCCATTGGTAAAAGCATTTTTTCATTGCCCAAAACAATATGAGCACGAGAAAAATGAGCATTATCATGATTTAGCACCCCAAAAAAGCTAAGCTTGCTTCCATAAGTTGCATTAAAAGTTGATTGCTCTAACTGCCCATTGACTTCTATTTTCAATGGCACCTTGGTTTGTGCTACTTTTGTGTAGGGTTCAGGAAATTTTAGTTGAAATGGTTCTAGATCTGAATCAACCGTAAATTGATACGAAAAACCGCCACTATGGTGGTGGTACAATGACAAGTCACCTTGAAACGCTAGTTGCCCATCAAAATATTTTTTTAGGTTGGGTGAAACATGAGGTAACCACATATCATTTTTCCAATTAGCTGCTAGTGCTATATTGGTGTCGTAGTAATCTGTTTTATCGTTCCCTTTAACTGTTAACGTTAGAGGCAAACCTTGCCATTTTAAGGATAAATTTTTTGTCTCTATTTTGGCATTTTCAAAAGTTAATTGCCCGTTTACTTGTGTAAATATCATTTGTGGTGTTTGTAATAACACCGTATTATCAATAAAGTTGATAATACCTCTGGCTAACGCGTTGTCAGTTGCCATTAAGGGTAAATCTAGGTGAAACTCCCCTTGAATATCATCTTTTACTTGTAACCTTTCTAACACAGTACCCACAGAATCTTTCAAAGGACTAGTCTGCATTAGTTTAGCAATGGCTGTTGCTGGTGACGGTTGAATCAGCGCATCAACTGTCAGCACCGCGTCATGACTTAAATCATCTATCGCTGCCTGTACACCAGTCACATCTAAGCCAGTTAACGTACCTGAACGACCCGTAATTAACATACTATTATTAGTAAAATTTAAGTTGGCATAAAAATCTTTAATGGCTGGCCAATCTTCACTAAATCTGAAAGTCGATTTTGCTAGTTCTGCATCCACAATAAAAGTGCCTGACCTATCGGCAAAAGGAAACTTTGCCAAAGGTCCATTAATCAGCACTTGTGCTTGTTTTAGTTGCCCTTCAATTAACGACTCATTCAAGTAATTAACCAAGTCATCACTCATAATACTCAAGGGGTAATAATGCCCTGCTTTACTTGCATCACCGTCTGTAACATTTGCCATTAGCGACATTAACATGTCACCGTCTTTTGGCGAGTCAATCGCTAAATCGGCCTGTAGGGTTAATTCATCAGACTTTAATGCTATATCATTAACCTTTAGTTGCCAAAGATCATCGGCAATAGACAAATCAACCATAGCGTTAAATGATTCATAGGGGATAGGAGCAATAAAATGCTCATTAAAATCAAAATATCCTTGCTCTGCCGCTAGGTTTAAATGTAAATGCTGTTGAGTAAAACTTAGGCTACCAGCCATATTATCAAACCCAGGAATCCCTTGACTATATTGAGTAGACGTATTGGCAAAACTAGCCAACACTGAAATATCTTCTGCCGTTTTTTTAAGAAATATATCATGACTTATGCCGCTAACTTTTAATTCTGACAAAAGTTTCTGAATGTTATCAGGTGCAATAAACAAAGGTGAAGTTTGGCTAATTAAGGCTAAATCAAGCGAAGATAAGTAAACTAAAAGTTCTTCTGATGTTTTATGTATTTGTAGCGTAAAAGGTTGGGCAGCTGCTTGATCAAACTGAAATGATAACGGAGTACTAAATAACTTGAAATTTTCAGCGTTTTCTCCTTTAACCATTAACAGTTGACCTGCACTTAAGCTTAAGTGATGACGTATGATATTTTTTTGAGAGTCACTCGTTGCAAACTGATTTTCATTGGTTAAAACACTTTCTTGCCAACTAATAAGATTATCATGCAGCGATACTTGCAAACGCTCAACACTACCTTTGTCAACATTTAACCAAGCAGAAAAACCGATGTCAGCTTTTGTTTTATCATTATCAAGGGTTAATACGCTATCAAGCCACGGTGTTATATCAAGGTGATTTGCTTCAAGATAGATCATGCCATCAAGTTCTTCGACGTATTGACCATTAATGTCTATTTTTAACTTCAAATTATTCGAGCTTAATTCATCAACAATAATATTACCCTGTGCTTGATGGCGCTCGCCACGGTTTAACCAGTGCAAGTTATTGACACGAAAATGGCGTTCAAGCGCTTTATTTTTTATAGATATTTGACTATTTATTAGTGAAAAACGATTAATGCGGTTTAAAAATATATCCGCAATTTGCTTAAAGCCATCAAGTTGTTGATTAGTGTCGGGGGGCGTACTATCTTGTTCTGTTGTATTACTTGTTTGCCAGGCGTTTTGCTCTACATTTACCACCGCGCCATCAAGTATTAAGTTACTGGAAATTAATCGCTGCATGGTTAATGTTGCCCAGAAATCAACTTGTATCTCTAGATGTTTGACATAAACATAAGCCCCGTAGGTATTAACTAGCGTAACTTGGTTAGCAATTAACGTTGGCCCTGAACGTTGCCAATTCATACCTAAACCACCAATCACAAGATTAGTCTGATTATTAGCATTGATGTAATCTTGAAAGTCTTGTCGATAATGATCCACATAAGGTGAAAATAAACGTAATGCACTGATCAATACCGCCAATAATACGAGCAAAATTGCCAGCATTTTATAAAGACGGTTAAGCCAGCGATTAGAGACGCTTACAATCGACATTAAAAATCATTTTCCTATCATTACAATTAAGCTCTTGAACGATGAGTTTGCTAGTCTTTACTACATCATGACTACATCAAATTGTTCTTGGGAATACATAGTTTCAGTTTGCACTTTTATTGATTTTCCAATAAACATTTCAACCTCTGCTAAACTATGAAATTCGTCATTAACTAAAAATTCACTTACGGCCGAAGCAGCATAAACAATAAACTTATCTGCCTCATGGGCGCGGTTTACTCGCACAATTTCTCGTAAAATTTCAAAGCAAACCGTTTCCACAGTTTTCAGGTTACCACGCCCTGTACATACAGGACATTCACCACATAAAATATGCTCCAAACTTTCTCTCGTTCGTTTACGTGTCATTTCAACTAAACCTAACGAAGAAAAACCGTGCACACTAAATTTAACATTGTCTTTTGCCATCGCCATTTCTAAACTATTTAAAACACGTCGTTTGTGATCTTCACTGTGCATATCAATAAAATCAACAATGATAATACCACCTAAATTTCTTAGCCTTAACTGCCTTGCAATTGCTTGAGTTGCTTCGATATTAGTACTAAAAATAGTGTCTTCAAGGTTTCTATGACCAACAAAAGCGCCTGTATTAATATCTATTGTTGTCATGGCTTCAGTTTGATCAATAACCAAATGACCACCTGACTTAAGTTCAATTTTACGCTGTAATGCCCGTTGTATTTCAACTTCCACCGAAAATAAATCAAAAATAGGTCTTTCGCCTGGATAATACTCCATCACCTGAGTTAATTCAGGTACAAACTCTTGAGTAAAAGAAATAAGTTGATCATAAGTTAATTTAGAGTCAACACGAATACGTTCAAACTTAACACCAACAAAATCTCTTAATACGCGTAATGATAGTGATAAATCTTGGTATAAGGGTAAATCAACTTGTTTGCGCTGTTTTCGTTCTTTTACTTTCTTCCAAACCCTACAAAGAAACTCTGCATCATGTTTTAGCTCTTCTGTACCCGCCCCTTCGCCTGCGGTTCTAACAATAAAACCTTGTTGATCGTCACAATAAGGACTGACAATTTTTTTCAAGCGTTTTCGTTCTTCAATATCCTCAATACGCTGTGAAATACCTGCATGGCTTGCATGTGGCATTAATACAAGATACCTAGAAGCAATTGTGATGTCTGTCGTTAAGCGGGCTCCTTTTGAACCAAGCGGATCTTTAACCACTTGCACCATTAAATGCTGTCCTTCATGCACCAAAGCACGAATATCAGGTACCTGTTCAGTCTCTTCATTCAAAATGAGTTTTGAATTGATATCTGAAGCATGCAAAAATGCGGCTTTATCTAAGCCAATATCAATAAATGCCGCTTGCATACCTGGTAGCACTCTAATAACTTTACCTAAATAAATATTTGAGACAATACCTCGCTTGGCTTCACGTTCAATATGAACTTCTTGCAAAGAGCCATGTTCAATTAACGCAACACGCGTTTCACTTGGGGTTACATTGATTAATAGTTCACTACTCATTTGATATTAATCCTTAATTTTTATTTGAGATAGGCTTGATGGTAAGCCTACACACTCCAAAAGCTGTACTGTTTCATATAAGGGTAAACCAACAACGGCTGAGTAACTACCATTAATTGTAGTCACAAATTGACCACCTATCCCTTGAATACCATAAGAACCTGCTTTATCACATGGCTCTCCTGTGCGCCAATAGGCTTTTATTTCATCAACCGTTAGCAATTTAAACTGAACCTGTGTTTCAACTAATGTACTCAACACATTATTTTTGTGTTCTTGGCTATTTTTATTTTTACTAACCACAGCAATAGCTGTAAACACTTGATGTTGCTTATTCGACAAACGCTGCAGTGTGGCAATGCATTGTGCTTCATTGGCTGGCTTACCTAATATTTCATTTTCTATTACCACACTCGTATCAGAACCCAATACCACAGTATGTATTTGTTGGTGCGTTGGTAACGATGAAAAAATGACTTGAGCTTTTTCTTTAGCTAAGCGAACTACATAATCTGTAGCATTTTCATTTGGCTTTACTGATTCGTTAATATCAGCTGCTTGGGTGATAAATTGATAGCCTAGTTGCGTTAACAGTGCCTTTCTCCTAGGCGATTGTGAAGCCAAAATTAGTTGTTTCATGCAACCCCAAATAAATTAATTATGTAATAGAAAAATGGCGACGTACTTTACGCAATAAATAAAATACCCATGGCCACAACACAACAGTTGTGATCACAGGATATAAATAACTGCTAATAAAAAAGGCATCAATCAAAAACCGCTGTAACCAAAAAACAATTAAATGATATAAAGCAGATAAAACCCCTGTAATAAGTGCTTGTTGCCAAATAGAAAAGTTTCGTATTTTTTGATAATTTTCTACCACAATAAAAACAGATATAGCCATAGCGGCAGCATGAACACCTAATACGGAACCGAGCAACACATCCATTAAAAAACCCATTATCCAGGCTGTGATTATATTAACTCGCCCTGGTAAGGCCATGCACCAATAAATAAGCACAATAAGTACCCAGTCTGGCCTGAAGGCGTCAACACTTAATGGTAAAGGCATTATACTAGCCATTACAGCAATCAATAATGTCAGCAATATCATAACACCATTATGAGCAAACATTATTCATTCACCTTTAGTTGGGGTTTAGACATAGGTTTAGGCTGAACGTTACTTTGATCTTTAGTTTGCGGTTTAGGTGCAAAAATACTGACAGGATCTTTTGTTGACAATAATAATAAATAACGTAAGCGATCTATTTCAGCAATAGGTGTACTGTAAACTTTAACAAACTCTCTTGATTCATTATTACTAACAAACGAAATAGTCGCAACGGGATAGCCTTCAGGATATTTTCCACCTAAGCCCGAAGTAACCAATATATCTCCTACCTTAATGTCTGCACTTTGT
The DNA here is from genome assembly GCA_965305135.1 of uncultured Colwellia sp. GTDB lineage: Bacteria > Pseudomonadota > Gammaproteobacteria > Enterobacterales > Alteromonadaceae > Colwellia. The sequence goes on along the minus strand of CBDLPA010000002.1, from coordinate 305,920 downwards.
GGCACAAAATTATGATTTAACCGATCAATTTGGCCACTCCCTGAAGCCAATAGTCTTAAACCATTACGCTTTACTCTTACGGGTACAGCATGAGAAACGTCTGTAATCAGTATTATTCTAGAGGTTGTTTGCCCAACGTGTAATATTTGTCCAACAATACCTAATGCATCAAGTACGGGCTGACCTTCGTATACGCCATCTCTAGCACCTCTATTAATAACGAGTTGGTGAGTGTAGGGATCACTATCGACAGAGAGAATTTCAGCAACCATCTTTTTTAATTCACTGCGTAATGGCGAAGCAAGTAAAGTACGCAAGCGTTCATTTTCTTGTTTGACAATATCAAGCTGCATCGCTTGCTCGTGAAATTTAAGTTCATTTAAACGAAATTGCTGATTTTCCTCCATCAACTGACTACGCGTAGCCATATTGGTAGATATCCAAGTCATTGCCACTTTGGGCGTATTAGCAAGGTATTGTAAAGGACTTACCATAGATTGTAAGTAACCGCGTAACGATTCAAAGCTTGCCATTTTATGATCGAAAAAAATCAATAAAATAGAACAAAACAGCACCAAGACAAGTCGGTGCTGTGGGGATGGGCCATGTTTAAAAATTGGGTTCATAGTAAACCAGTTACGAGTTGATAATTTCTAACAATGAGTTTAATTAATTCTAATTCTCCTTGGTAAATTGATTGTTTCTTCACAGGGATTTAATTCAAGTACAAAGCAAAAGCACGGAGTTAACGCTAGTCAATGAGTACTTTTAACGCCGTAATTGGATTAAATAACAAAGAAGCAACATCAATTTTATTCATAGGAGAATAAATCGCCCCCATGCATATCGATCATCTCTAGGGCTTTACCACCACCTCTAGCGACACAAGTTAGAGGATCTTCAGCAACCACGACTGGAATACCTGTTTCTTCCATTAATAAGCGGTCTAAACCTTTTAATAATGCACCACCGCCTGTTAATACCATGCCGCGTTCAGAAATGTCTGACGCTAATTCGGGAGGAGATTGCTCTAAGGCAACCATAATAGCACTTACAATAGTTGATAACGGTTCTTGCAAAGCTTCTAATATTTCATTGCTATTTAGTGTAAAGCTGCGTGGCACACCTTCTGCTAAATTACGACCACGTACTTCAATTTCAACTAATTCGTCCCCTGGATAAGCAGAGCCAATTTCATGTTTAATGCGTTCAGCTGTCGCTTCACCAATTAAGCTGCCAAAATTACGACGTACATAATTAATAATGGCTTCATCAAATTTATCGCCACCAGTGCGTACTGATGATGAATAAACCACACCATTTAATGAAATGATACCCACTTCTGTTGTACCACCACCAATGTCAACCACCATAGAGCCAGTTGCTTCCGACACTGGCATGCCTGCCCCAATAGCCGCTGCCATAGGTTCGTCAATTAAATAAACTTCTCTTGCGCCAGCACCCATGGCTGACTCACGAATTGCACGACGTTCCACTTGAGTTGAACCACAAGGAACACACACTAATACTCTTGGACTAGGGCGTAAAAAATTATTGCTATGCACTTGTTTAATGAAGTGTTGTAACATTTTTTCAGTCACAAAAAAATTAGCAATAACACCGTCCTTCATTGGACGAATTGCTTCAATATTTCCAGGCGTACGCCCCAACATTAATTTTGCCGCCGTACCAACAGCAGCGACACTTTTTGAGCCACCTGAGCGATCTTGACGAATGGCGACTACTGAAGGTTCATCCAACACAATACCTTGGTCTTTAACATAAATTAGAGTGTTGGCTGTACCTAAATCGATTGATAAATCGTTAGAAAACATACCGCGTAATTTTTTAAACATAAGCTCGAAATGTCCTGTAAAAATGCGAGTTAATTAGTGCGTATTATTATTTCAAATAACAGATCGAACAATCATACCTGACAATTCAGGTCAATTCTATTATGTCAGTTGTTTTTAATGAATAATTCAAGCATTTATTTCTATAAATGCTTGTTCGAGCTAATTATTGACTTCTCGTTGGTAAATTATTCGGTCATTACCACGAAATTGACCAAAAGTAGCCGTAGCAAATGGGTTTTCATTAAACTCTCTGGTGCTTACACCATCCCAATCCCAGTCGTATTGAAGCCAAGGCATAGCAGGAATCAAATAACTAACGGGTACTGCACCTTGATGCGGTGTATCTGGTGCTGACAAAGTCACTTCAGATGCTATGCCATTAACAAAATCACCGCTACCAGATGCTGAGGTTGTCCCTGGGTTTAGATTAGTATCGTTAACACTTAACTTAGTCGCAGTATATGCCGTACAGTTATCATAAGTATTTGTTTCAAATGCCGTGCCATTCCAATATTGAACTGCCATCGGCACGGGTAGATCTCTTGTTTCTGGGCCAAAGGTATTCTCAACAACCCAACGACCAAAACGAAGATTTACCCCCGTTGGCGATACCTTATTATTAGCTGATAACGCAATACTAGCGTCTACGTCATCTGAATCTTTAATGCTATCAATAACAATATCGTAATTCATTTGAAATGGGCCAACTTGCGAGTTAGCATTTTTAGTAAAGGTAAAATTATCTGTCGATTTGAAAGTGTAAGTCATCTCACCTGGATTAAGTGACACCAACATTGCTGAATCACTAAAAACATTCGCTATTATTGCCATTTTAGGCGCGTCATCAATACTATTATCGCTCAGATCAAGTCCCTCTTTACTCGTGTCCGTAGTGGGAAATGTGCGGTCTACATCATCAAATGTTAATTTCTGGTAACTCCCTTCAGTATAGTTTTTAGTGGTATCACCTGCGGTATTTTTTGCTGTTATCAATATCTCTGGCGCTAACAAATAACTAAAAGGTTGGCCAATGTAAGTGAAGTGTTTGGTAAGGTCGGCACCTACGGTACAGACATTTTCAAATGAATTTTCAGCGATTTCAACATCAAAATGATCAGGAATAAAGCGCCCCACAGTACTGAAACCCGCAGAACTAATCTCATTTCCCATATAATTACTATCTTTGGCGGCTAGGTTAATAATACCGACTTCACTGTAACTTCCATTAAAATTTAACGCGACCTCGTTAGCACTGCTAAATTGTGCTGTTGCCAAAGGTGCTTGGTTTGTTGCATTAATATTAGTACTGCTAAGTGCCAATACTCCCTTATTAGCAATCGGTTCTTTTTGCTGAACAGATAACTGTAATGTGTTATTTGATTGCGGTTCATAATTGTTAGTTGGAGTACCACCTTGACATTGAGCAACAATACTTATCGGAAAATCTAACCCTGCTTTTTGTGTAACCGTACCACCACTATCGGTTGAGGTTAAAGGCGTAGAAACCGCTAATTGCGTTGGATAAAATACTTTTTGTAACACACCTGACGTTACGCCTGACGGAACAACCTCGGAAACTAAAAATTGTAATTCACCTGCATCATTGTATTGTATGGGTAATGAGGCTTCACCATTACCATCAAAGGTTACGTTTTTTGTTCCTGATGGTTCCATATTTACACCATCGAGTATTGGCACTACGGTGCCCGTATCGGGATTTTGATAATCAAAAACAAATTTAAGTGATTGGTTACCAACAAATGCAGGAGCACAACTCACACCATCATCACTTAACTTGACTGCTTTTATAGATAAAGACTTACTATCATCGCATGATGGAACATCATTACCGCCATTAATATCTAAGATAAAACCTGCCTCAGCAAACACCACATCACAACTAGTTGAAGCACCATTTTTACATTGATAAGGTTTATCTAAGCTCAGTGTGGCAGGATTTGTACTATCAACATATGAAAAACTAGTGGAGACACTTCCTCCCGTAACCGTAACAATTTTTTCAAAGTTACCATTTATTGAAAGTGCCACATCAGCTGGACCTGTATACAAATTAGCGCAACTTGCATCAGCACATGCTTTTATCGTAATAGCTTCAGGCTGACACGTTAGCCCTTGACCATTATGGCTAATTTCAAAATGGTCAATAATCGCACATTGATGTGTCTCACTTTGAATATCATTAATTTCAGCATTAGTTAAAGCACCTTGATACATACGCACTTCATCTATTGCCCCAGTGAATCTATTGCCTGTTTCACCTAGGTCTGACTCACCACCGATGGTCGCTATACTAGTATCTACCCCCCAAGTACCTGTATAGGTATTACTTGTTCCACCACCTGTAACCGTTTGCGCCACACCATTAACATAAATTTGTCGTGTTTTCGTTTCACTATTGTGTACAGCCGCAACAAATGTCCACGTATTGGTAGGTATAACACTATTTAAGGTGTCGACTGAAATAGGATTAACACCACGAGAATAAAAACGAAGCTTACCACTACCAGGATCGCCTAAACTTAGCGCGTAACCCTGTTGGCCATTATCTTCATCATCAGCAAATATACGTGAACCAGGATTGGTATTGGTTGGTTTTATCCAAGCCGTTATGGTAAAGCTGCCTTGTTGATTTTCAAAAGAATTAGGTAAGGCGACATAATCATTAGCGCCATCAAACATTCCGTAACCACAGGTTCCAGGATTAGACGCAACCGCAGGCGTTAAGTTTGCCGTATTAGCGCCATTAATTGATTGGCTATTAAAATTACCCGTTTCATCGATAACTTCATTTGCATCACCCAGCCATAATGGTTCATCAAATTGAAAATTTAGTATAGGTTCAGGCAATAAAGGGCAAACTCTTGGTGAAGCATCAAAGTTTAAACCTGAACTTTGATTACTGTATACAGTGCTCACTTGCGCAGGCGTTAGTGCCTTGCCGAAAACCAATAGTTCATCGACTAGACCTTCAACTGCTTGTGTTGCTTCAAACGTCCCCCCGAGCGAATCTTGTTCTTGTCCTAAAATAAGGCTAGTAATATTCAGTAGTCCGCTTGGTAGAGTGGCACTCCCCGCTTGCAAAACACCATCTCGATAAAATACATTTTTAGTACTTGATCGCGTCCATACTAAATGGTGCCAGTTATCATCAGAAATACTGCTAGTAATTACCGACTTTGTATTACTTTTTATATGAGGACCAAATTGGTTGCCATTATTAAACCAGAAAATCAATTCATTAAAACTTGTGGCACTTGAGCCTGAAATAATACTTTGGGTGCCCGTTTTCGGTGTTTTATACCACAAAGAAATAGAAAAGTTACTGCGGTTATTTAATGCTTCACTGTTTAGGGTAATATAGTCATTTATGCCAGAATTTGATAAATCAGCCGCACGGCAAATTGCCCCTTGGGTTGATAGCGTTGGTATAGTATTTATCGCATTAGCATGATACTCATTACCACTAACATCAATAACAGCATTAGTTGCATTCCAACTTGTTTCATCAAAATGTAAATCTAAAACAGGTTCAGGAAAAACAGAAATAGGACAAGTACGAGCAGTACCATCGTAGCCTAACCCTGCTGTTTGGTTATCATAAATAGAGCTAACATCGTCGAGTGATATGGCCTTATCAAACACTAAAAGCTCATCAATTAAGCCTTCAAACGCTTGTGATGAAACAAAACTTCCACCAATACTGTCTTGCTCTTGTCCGAGAATAAGGCTTTGAATATCTAATGATAAAGCAGATTGTGCAATACAGCCCTTGAAAAGTTTATCAACAAATAAGCAACTTTGACTGCCTTCGCGAGTCCAAACTAAATGATGCCAGTTATCATCAGCAATTGACTGTGTACTAATACTACCATTAGTAATATCTTTTAAAAAAGGAGCAAAATTGGTATCACCCGTAAACCACATAAGTAATTCATTATTGCTAGCGCCAGCCCCCGAAAGTAAACTCTGGTTTGAGGTTTTAGCTGTTCTGACCCATAAAGAAATACTAAAGTCGTTTTTGCCTGTTAAAATATTTTTAGGTAAAGTCGCATAATCAGAAGTTCCTGTTGCAGAAAGATCAATAGCATTACAGACCACACCTTCTTCTATTGGTTGGCTAGATTTAGCTTGTCCGTTGAAGCCGCCAATACTATCGACTATTTCACTCGGTATATCTGCATATTCGGTTTCGTCAAAGCGGTATTCTGCTATGGGAGCAACCGACGATTCACACATACCATTAAAATCAGCATTGATGATGTTACTGGCATTGTAGTTAACACTAAAACTAGTAGCACTTCCTAAAGTAGTCACCGCGCCATTTATTATGCCATTACTACTTATTGCTGTTGCTCCTTTTACGTAAATAATGGCATTGATAACGGTGTCATCACCTGATATTTGTAAACTGCCATCAACAACTATGATTAGGTCTTCTGGATTACCATTTTCATTGATCTTGACATTTTGCCAACTAACCGAAGATCTAAAAAATAATCGAGCGGTTTTTTCTGTACCGGTTACTGCACCAACAAAAATTTCACCTTGACTTCCAAGATTCGAATTTGAGTATAAATTATCACCGCGAGGTAAAATGGCACCATTAGTTAGCGTATTACCTGAGGTGTTAGTCGGAAAGTTAATTAATTGTTCATTTGCTGGCGTATTCTGACGCCATCCTGATGGAAAAATAGTTAAACAGTCCACCGCGTATGTATGGGGGATTACGGCAAGCAATAGAAAAAGAAGCCATATCAAACGATGAATCATGGTAAGCTCCTCGCTTCTACTTGAATTTTTCTGGTACTGTCCATAGTAGAGCTATCACATGTCCCCGTGCTGGTTAAGCGGTAGAATTTTTCACCTGTTGTAGTATTGGTAGCATACTCCTCACATTTGGTAAAAGCTTCACAGTGATACAACCCTGCTTGGCCTGAAAAATCATAGCTTGCCGTTACTGCTGTAGTGCAATAAGTTGCTGATCCAGTGACGGGATTTAACGGAAATAACTTTTGCAATTCTGCCTGCATAGCTGAATTAGCAGCCATATAAGCACGTGTGCCAATCACTTCTTGGGCTATTGCTTCGCTACTGGTTGACAAAACACGCATCAAGGCATTACCAAGCAACATTAACACAATAATAATAAATAACGTCATCATAAGGGCGCTACCTCTTTGTTTTTCAACTGTAGAAGGTACTTTAGAAAGCTGGAATAAGCGATTTATCATTTGGTGTTAATCATTATGACACTCATAAAACAACGTTAACGCTAAGTTAATAAACATGCAAATAAAAAGCAAGCAAACCCAGTGATTACAAGGCTAGTAACATTAACAATATTGGCTGTTAACTACGGAATATTCTCAATATGTACATCATTATTAAACACAATTTCTTCACCATCACGATTAAAATGAAGTTTAATTTGCACAACAGCATTTCTTTGCAAAGATGCTGGCGAATAAACAAAAGGTGGATTATCTTTGTCAAATGTTACATTCTCAGCCATTAACGACTCACTGCCCACGGGGGTTAATGATTGAAATGCCTCAAAATTATTCCCTTGAAAGCGTTTTAACTGAAAATTACTAACACAATAAGACACGGTTGAGTCAAACACATAAAGCCTGTCAGTTGGCGAATGTTGATCAAATACCATACCGCCCGTAGGCTCAATCGGTAAAGTCCAAATATCCCCCGTTAAACCAGAAAATGGTTTCAATTGTGTCACTTTGCCATCACCTGAGTTTATATCAAAATCATAAACATCTGATGGTGTCAGTGGATAAACCACAATGTAATCGGGACAAGTACCAGAGCAACTACTAAATGGAGCACCTTGAGAATTAACAAAGTTAACAACATCAATATTCGCTCGTTTGTTGTCAGGCACTACAGGAACATCAGTATAAATAGTACTTGCTTTTATTGGGATAAATTCAATGCATTGTTTAGTTGTACTTTGTTTGGTTCTAATACTATTAGGGATGGCATTTCTCAATTCGCGATTTAACCGCTCAACAGCAAAACGAGCACTTGATAACAAATCATCACGTTCACTAACATTAAGATAAGTTTGTGTACTTAATGATATAAAACTCGTTATCCCTAAAGACATAACCCCAAGGATAATAATAACGATAATTAACTCTAACAGCGTAAAGCCATTATTTTTATTAGTTAAAGCTTCTTGGCTTTGAAGCTTTTGTTTTTTATCGTTTTGTTTTGATAGAAAATTCGGCATCAAAAATTCGCCTTATGGGTTGCGAATTTTATCTCAGTGCCTAAAGGCGTCGTAACGGTAACGGTTATTTTTTTCGCTGCTCGGTGAGCTAAACCTAAAGAGGCGCCGTCGTACGTTACGTCTATATAAATAGTAAAATTTGTATAGCTGGCGTGCAAACCTTCACCTTGAGCATTATAACGTTGTGCATATTCCTCAAAATCGTCAACATCATTATAAGTCGCTCTCGTTTCGGTTATACCTAATACGGTATCTGGCCCAAAATTCACTTCATCAGTGCAAGGGTTGGCAGAGCCGTCAGACTTAGGCTCATCACAACGCAGTAAACCACCTACCATATCTGATTTTTCATCAAACGCGCGTGAGCTAATATCATTTAATAAGCTTTGACCAAGTTCTGCCGCTTTAACTTGTAGTATTTGGTCTGCACTTTTTTGCTCGGTTGGGGCTATCAATATTGAAACAATCGATAAGGATATTGATAACACAACGATACCGACAATTAACTCTATTAACGTAAAGCCAGAGGCAAGTTTAGTATACTTTTTTGATAGGGCAGTAGGTCTATTTCGCATGAATATAGCCCTCTGATTCGATCTCTATTTGCAGTGGGGTATCGGTTCCGTGTTGAACATTGATGGTGCAACCGTTATCACAATCATTTTCTAAAGACGTATTTGTGTTAGCAACGGGTCGTCCCATGCTATTAAACGTTACTGCACTAGGGTTTGATTTTCCAGCTATACCAAAATTAACAGTATACTTATCTTCAACAATAAACCCTGTGGCATCAGGCTGCCAATTATTTGGAAAAGTTATTTTTGTACAGTCAAGCCTATCAGGGGTACCATAGCGTGACACATTGAGATCATTATCAAAAATTAGTTGATGACAATAGCGCTGACCCGTTACAGCCAAAACTGTAGAGTCAGTTTGCTGCATTGCCCGTTGCTGAGTTAAGCGCAACGCGGATATTAGTTGTGCGCGATGTGTATGGGCTTCATAACTCGCCGTACCATCAAATTTAGGCAACACCGACACGGCAAGTATCCCAATAAGAATAATAACGGTAACTAATTCTACTAAAGTAAAGCCAATTTGATGTTTATTCATAACCATTAAATGATATTTTTAGTCAAAAAAGGAGAGCATTGCTCTCCTATATATTAGACAAATATAAAAAATTATTACAAACAATCGACAACAGTATAAGTTGGGGTTGTTGTTGATGTGGCTTCAGTATAATAAGCATAACAATTATTAGTTGCTGTTACAGTTGCGCTTACAGCAGACGGTGCCGTTATACCAGTAGGGTGTACAACAAATTGCGTACCTACGACAACCATAGTGAATTCTGCAGTATTCAAATCAAGCAAGTCTTCCCAATCCCCTGGGTTAGCAGTGTTAGCACCAGTATAATCAGCTAACGGGTAACCATAATTAACTTGTGTTTGTACGCCATTAACCGTCACAACTGATGTCGCTGCACTCGCATCGTTTTCAACTCCCGCTATCAACGACTTACTATGTATTAAAGCCGACGCTGACTGCATTGAAGCTTTTACGGCTTTAAGCGTCGCCGTTCTCGCATCACTTTGTAAATCAATAAATTTTGGGGCAGCTGTTACCGCTAAGATACCTAAAATAACAATAACGACTACTAATTCAATTAACGTAAAACCTGTTTGTTTATTCATTGTTTGTCTCGCTGCATTTTTCATATTAAAACCTACTTCTGTTTTGGTATTTTTAGAATTAATTTTCTTTTACGTAAACGGTTACCGTGCTAGTAGCTGGTTGGTAGGTAAAACTTTTGCCTGTGGTTGTACTACCTACGGGGGTTGGTGCTAAATAAACGCCACTTGTATTACGTTCTAAACTTTCTTTTAAATAATAATGACAAGTTGAATTTTCATTATCGCCTGACTCACTAGCATAATAACGCATTGAGCTATCTGTATTTAACGTAGTGATTGAGTTAGTTATATTCGGTGGTTGTTGTAGTATACTCTCCCACACATCAACACAGTTAGCAGCATCAAAGCCTGTTCCTAACCCTGCCCCATCATTTGAAACCGCAACTGAACCTGTAACATACCCTGGGCGAATCGTTGTCGTCTCTGTTGTCAAAACTAACTGAGTGCCATCATAGTTTACACTATTAAAACTACCCTCTTGTGGCCGTCCTTCGGCTTCCCACTGCGCTCTAGCTAATGAAATAGCCGTTGCAAAACCTCCCGCCATACCTTCAATATTTGCTTGCTTGGCTTGTTCTGTTAAGTCGATAAATTTAGGGATAGCCGTTACTGCTAAAAAGCCTAATATAACGACAACAATGACGAGTTCAATCAAGGTGAAACCTGAAGATTTTTTCACGCGCATTTTATTACTTACATTCACCATATTAACCTCTCAACGACTTACTTATATTTGATTGTAGCAGTGATTTATTTACTAAGTCACTTATTTAACGCTATTAATTGTACTTTAAATTCAAATGGAATATCAAAACACTAATTTATTGTCATTACCTTGCTCACTTTACCTTTCACAGGGTTATACTGAAAATAACTTCCGTCTTGTAATACGTAACGACATTCACTATTTTTGCTATTCGATTCACTATAAAATGTATGCACCTCTACCGCACTCACCACCAGTTTTATATCTCTAATGGGCACTTCCATTATTAATTGCCAAATAGCTTCACAAGACAATTCAGCTTGCTTTACGTCTATCCAACCAGCTTTATTCACAGGCACTGCTTGTTTTTTTTTGCTGAACAAAGATGCCACATAAACTGTCTGGGGTTGTTTATCCATCATCCATTGCGCATGTACTGCATTCACTTTGGTATTAAAGGTTTGCGCTATAGTAGCGAAACCCGCTTGCCTAAATTGTGATTCGTTTTTAATATAAAAATTAATAAAAACGGCCATTAATACGCCCACAATGACAACAATCACAATAAATTCGGCAAGCGACATCTCCTTTTTTTCACTGTTTGTTGTCATTTCATAAAGCCTCTGTCAGAATGAATTCCAACCTACAATATTTTATACCATATGTGGTATTATTTACCTTGCATAGCTGATGCCATATCCCACATTGGTGTAAATATACCTAACGCTAGTATTAATACCATCACCGCAACCACAACCAATAATATGGGTTCTATTCTAGCGGTTAGGGTACTTAAATCGTAATCAACTTCTCGCTCGTAATAATCACCTACTTCTTTTAGTAACTCATCCACTCGACCCGTTTCTTCACCTACGGCAATCATTTGCAAAACCAATGGCGTAAATAAATTACTGGCAATGGCTGAACGTAATAAACTTTCACCACTTTCAATGGCTATTCGCATAGCAATAATTTTTTCTTGCATAAATTTATTATCTACGGCGTCAGCAACAAGCGTTAACCCCGTAGTCATTGGAATACCTGACTTTAAAATAATACCAAAACTATGAGCAAACCGAGCTAAAATTGAACGTTCAATAATACTGCCAATAACAGGTATCTTGGTTTTACGTTTATCCCATTGGTAACGTCCGTTTTTAGTTTTCAATGACCGTATAAGCGCAAAGTAAGCCGCGATACAAGCAAAAAGCATATACGGCCAATAATTTAAAAAAAGGTTAGAACTAGCAATTAAAAATTTTGTTGCTAAAGGTAATTCAGCCCCCAATTTTGAAAACATATTGGCAAAAGTAGGAATAACAAAAATATTTAAAATAACCAATGCCGCAGCAAGCGCTATTAATACCATTGAAGGGTATCTCAAAGCTGTTTTAATGCGCTTTCTAGTCGCCTGTTCTCGCTCTAAATAAGACGTTAATTTCAAAAATGATTCTTCTAATTGCCCTGTATTTTCACCAACATGAACTAAAGAAACAAATAATGAACCAAAAATATTAGGGTGTTGGTTTAACGCAGAAGATAAGGTATACCCACCTTCCAATTGACCACTTATTTCAGTTAAGGCTTTTTTTAATGTATTTGATGTGCTTGCGTCAGCCATACCATGAATAGCACGCAAGATAGGAACACCTGAACGCATTAACGCATACATTTGCCGTGAGAATATAATCAACTCGTCAAGTGAAACCTTGTCGAAACCAAAAATTTCGCTAACATTTTTACTTGCAAGGTTATTTGATGAATTTTTGCTTGCGCCAACAATAGATATGGGCGTAATATTTTTGCGTATTAATTGCTCCGCAACAGCTGAGGTATTATTCGCTTCAATAGTGCCCTTAACTTGGTTACCACTGTTGTTACGACCAATATAGTTAAATGATGCCATTTTTATTTATTATGCCTCTTTGCGCATTGTATTTTTACAAGCAACTTATACTCTATACCACATCAACCGTTTCTACTAAGCGTAGCACTTCTTCTACTGTGGTAATACCTTGTGCCGCATAATCAAAGGCAGCAAGTGCTAATGGAGTAAATGTTGGGTTTTCTCTTGATAAACGCGTAAAAGCTTCTGAGTCATCACGCTTTAGCGCAGACATCATTGGCTCGTTCATTTCTAACAACTCAAAAACCCCTATTCGGCCTTTATATCCCGTATATTGACAACTTTGACAACCTCTACCGTGTACAAATTTAGTCGTCTTAACTTTATCACCAGCTAGGTTGGTCAACCATAATAACTCTTGTGCTTCTGGTTGATATTCCTCTACACAACTTTCGCAAACTCTACGTACCAATCGTTGTGCAATAATCGCACGCAATGAACTTCCCACTAAAAAGCCAGCAGCCCCCATATCGATTAATCTTAACGCACTCGTAATCGCATCGTTAGTATGAAGTGTGGACAACACTAAATGACCTGTTAATGCGCCACGTAAACCAATATCTACCGTTTCTTTATCACGCATTTCACCTACCATCATAATATCGGGATCTTGACGAAGTGCTGTGCGTAATACGGCTGAAAAAGTTAAGTCTATTTTGGGGTTAACTTGTACCTGATTAATACGGGGCAAGCGATACTCAACGGGGTCTTCTACGGTTATTATTTTTTTACTGGCGACATTGAGTTCACTTAAGGCGGCATAAAGGGTAGTTGTTTTACCGCTTCCTGTAGGTCCTGTAACCAAAACCATTCCATGAGGACGGGTAATTTGGTGCCGAATGCGCTTAATAAATTCATCTGGCATACCTGTTTGGTCAAAAGAAAGTAAACCTGCGGATTGGTCAAGTAATCGCATAACCACAGACTCACCATATTGCACAGGCATAGTTGACATACGTACATCAATACTATGACCCGATATTTGCAAATGAAAACGGCCATCTTGCGGTATTCGTTTTTCGGATATATCTAACCCCGCCATCAGTTTTAAACGTAAGACCATTGCCGAAGCTATTTTACTTTCTTTTAAAATACTTTCTTGCAAAACCCCATCAATACGTTGGCGAATACGCAATTGGCTTTCATCGGGTTCAATATGAATATCTGACGCACGCATTTGTACCGCATCTTCAAACACAGACTGCAGTAATTTACCAACGGTTGCATCACCTGTTTCGTCAACAAACGAAGTTGATAAATCAAAACTTGATGACTGTTCATATTCTTCTTCAAGTTGACTGGCAAAAGATTCTATGTCAGCTGTTCGTCTATAAAGACCGTCAAATGCATCAAACATTTGTGAGTCCATCACTACAGCAAACTCTAATCGTTTAGGGGATAGTATTTTTTCTAGTTGATCAATTGCGTTTAAATCAGCAGGATCACTCATACCAACAATAACAGAGTCACCTTTGTCTTCAATAATCAGCGCCCGTAATCGCCTTGCATGAACTTCTGATAATAAATTAGCACTTTCAGTAGGTATACGTCGTTGACTAATATCTAAAAAAGGTAGCCCGAGTTGTTGCGCTAAAAACTCTAACAATTGTCGCTCAGAAAGATAATTTAACTCTATCAGTGTATCACCTAATTTCCGACCCGTTGTTTTTTGGCTATTTAACGCCTGCATTAACTGTTCATTAGTAATAATATGCTCATGAACGAGTAGATCGCCTAAGCGCATTTTTAATTTAGGAGCTGCCATGATTAATATCCCCCAACTAATCGTATGAAATCAGGTACACCTAATTGAACCAATAAATCAGTCTCTCCAACTGAGCGCATTTTTAATTTGGGAGCTGTCATCTTCTTTATTCTCCTAAAGCTTGCATACGTTGCTTAGCAAACTTAACTGATGATGCGGATAAATCTGCTTTAGTTAACGCAAGTGCATAGGCATTAACGGCTAATGAAAATTGGCTATTTTTGTCATAAACAATAGCCAAACCCAAATACCAACGACCACTATCAGGTTGCATTTTAATCAACACTTGATAAGCCATTATAGCACTTGAGTACTGCTCTATTTTTTGAGCGATATTGGCAAGCATCACTTGATATTCTTTTTGTTCAATTGATGCTAACGGCTTTAATGTATTATAGGCTGCGGTTTCCTGCCCTTGCTTAAGTTGTATTTGAGCCTTCATTAAACGCATTTCACTGTCGAATTTATCAATTGCTATCCCTTGAGACAGCAAATTAACAGCCTGTTGATATGCTTGTCGTCCAAACCATAAAGCGGCAAGCTTTTTACGGGCTTGTTTTTGGTTTGGGTCAATAATGAGAATATCTTCAAATAATTGTTCCGCTTTAATGATGTCGTTATTATTGATTGATTTTTCGGCTCTTGCCAGCTTTTGTACTATCAACTCGCTTGATGTTAACTGACGTCGAGAAACAGACATTTGACCACGTGAGCCGTTTGCTTTAGCTGTTGTATTTGTTGGTGGTAATACTTCAATATTTACAAGTTCAGTACCAGCGAGCCGTGTTTGTTCTATGACTTGTGCCTGTTCTGTTACCTGTGTTTGCTGAATGTGTTCTTTTTTATCAAGTTCATCACTAATATTAGGTGCAAACGTTTCACCTTTCGTCGACTCTTGTGTGGCTTCAGCCTGAACTTCACTCTGTGACCGTTGTGCAATAGGTAGAGAACTAGGTTTTGTTTCTGGTTCTGATTCTGATTCTGATTCTGATTCTGATTCTGATTCTGATTTTAATTGCACTTTTGACTGATGAACTAAATTAACAATCGCTTTCTTTTTTACTTCTGCGGGTGCTTGAAGTGCTATAGCTTGAGTCTGTGTTTGTTCTTCGTGTACGGGAGTTGTGGTTAAGTTAACTAGTTTTTGCTTTTTAGGATCACTTTGTATTTGAGTTTTTTGCAAGTTCCAAATATAAAAACCAAGCGCATTTAAGCTTAGCAATACGGCTGTTGTAAGTAGTATTATTTTCAATGTTGCTGTCTTTTTAGGAGCAATAGATTGCAGAGATACACGTCCTGGCTCTGGTGCACGCTCCTCTAAATCTTTTAACATTTGATTAATAACACTCATTACACTGTCCCAACAAAATAAAAGGCATATATAAAATATCCTAGCAGCGTTAATGTTAAGCTAACGATGACAATAGCAGCGGTTTTTTGTATCCAACCATAATGGTGGACGCTATCTTGACGACAACCAATACTCTCGGTGTCTTTTATTGCGGCCTTAAGCTGCTTTGTTGTGACTTGATATCCACCTTGCCCATAACTTAACATTAACATTTTATGGCATAACACATTGACTAAACGCGGTATTCCTTTACTGGCTTTTGTAATTTTTTTACAAAGTTTTTCAGAAAATAATGCTGCCCCTTTATAACCTGCAACGTGTAATCTGTGTTGAATGTATTGCTGTACCTCTTCATTATTCATAGCTCTTAACCGATAAGAAAAAGTAATACGTTGGTACAATTGTCTAAATTCGGTTTGCGCTAAACGCTGATCTAACTCAG
Source organism: uncultured Colwellia sp. (assembly GCA_965305135.1). Lineage (GTDB taxonomy): Bacteria > Pseudomonadota > Gammaproteobacteria > Enterobacterales > Alteromonadaceae > Colwellia. Next base: position 289,929 of record CBDLPA010000002.1, on the reverse strand, counting down.
GCTGAGCAAATAACACAACCTGCAATAACTTACGTGTTTCTGTTTCTAAGTTGGTAAACAAACGAAGTGCTTCTAGGCTTTCAGCTGGTAATGCCTGCGCTTCATCAAGAATAAGTACAACAGAATGTCCTTGGCTGTGCAATTCAAGCAATCGATTTTGAATACGTTGTGTTAATAACTGAGCAGACATGCGTTGTGCTTGCTTTACTCCTAACTCAAGTGCGACAGCCCTTCTAAGCTCATCTGGATTCAAATAAGGGTTAGGAATATAGGCTGTTACAAAATGCTCGGGGATTTCATTAAGTAATTTACGGCACAACAAGGTTTTACCTGTGCCAACTTCACCCACTACCTTAATGAAACCTTCACCTGTTTTTAGCGCTGTCATCAACACAGCAAAAGCTTCATTATGTGACTCAAGCGCTAAAAAAAAATGTGTATTTGGCGTCAGTGTAAAGGGAAGTTCTGTTAAGCCAAAATGATACAAGTACATAAGCGCTAATCTATTTTATTGGTTTACTGAAACATCTTCTTCAGGAAACCATTTTTTTAATAATGCTCGTGCATCTTGCAGTTGTGTATTCCATGTATCTTGACCAATCACAACAGGTTTAAGCAATATAATTAATTCTCGTTTTTGAGTCGAGTCAGTGACACTTTTAAATAAGCCACCAATAACTGGAATATCACCAAACAGTGGCGTTTTAGACTCTTGATCAATAGTGTAGGTTTCGATCAAACCACCGATAACGACTATTTCTCCTGATTTAGCCCTAATAATAGTATCAGACTCTCGAACGCGGCTTTGTGCTAGGGGTAAAATTAACTCTTCAGCGCCCAGTTGAATTGTTTTGTTTTGCTCGTCAGTTACCGTAACGGATGGATGAACATGCAAAATAACACTACCATCTTTATCTATTTGGGGAGTAACGTCTAAAGCAATACCTGAGAAAAACGGCGTTAACTCAACCTCCGGCGTTGTGGTAGTTGACGTGCCCGTTGTGGTAGTGCTTGATACATCCGTAACAAAATATTCATCTTCACCTACTTTTATCACTGCTTTTTGGTTATTCGTTGCGGTAATTCTTGGGCTAGATAGCACTTGCACATTACCTTGGGTTTGAAGTAAATCAATGACACCACTAAAATCTGGGGCAGAAAAACTCAATGAAGTAGCACCGCCAATATTGCTTGATATGGCATTACCATTAATGTTACCGCTGGTGCTGAATGTAAAATCAGTTTTACCTATACTCCCTAGCACTTCGTTCCAATGAACACCTTGTTGGTATTCATCGTTTAAAGTCACCTCCATTATTTTGGCTTCAATAATGACCTGTCTATGCAAATGAGTTTCTGTTTCAGCAATAAATTTTCTTACTGCATCAATTTCTGCTGGCAATCCTCGTACTGTCACTAAACCAGCTTGAGGCGACACAATAACAGAACGCCCTGCCTCTGTGCCAACAAATGCCGTTAGGGTTTCTTTCAGCTCCACCCAAAAATCAGATTCATTTTCAGTGTAAATATTAATTCCGCTGTTGCCTTGCCCATTTTGGCTATTTTGATTATTGCTACTACGGTTGCTACTGTTATTATTGCTATTATTGCTATTACTACTACCCCCGCTATTAGGGTCGTTCTCTGACACACCACCAGAATTAATACTCGTGCTAGAAGTACCAAAGCGCTTCAAAAACAAATAATTTAACGCAAATGTTTCTGTGCGAATTCCTGCGGGATAAACTTGAATAATATTATCTTTAATACGAATATCATAACCATAAATAGCTTCAATTACCTCGATAGCTTCAGTGAGCGTTACGTCAGTTAAATTCAAGGTAATACTACCACTTACATTAGGATGAATGGCAACACTGTAACTAGAACCTTCTACAATCGCGGCAAAGAAATCTTTTGCATCGACTGATACGGCAGAAATCTCAAGTCTTTTTTCTGATAAAAGCCCTTGTTTAGCTTGTGCTAAACCTTGCTGCATTAACTCTTGTTGAACTGAGCTAGGTACTTCTGTTAAAGCTTTAGGAGTATTCAATGTTTCGGTTTCATGAATGGCTTGCGCTAACTCATTCTTCATGTCGTCTGGAGAGTTAGGTATGCTTTGACAACCTGCCAATGTTAGCAACAGGGTAGAAAGGGCTACTTTTAATTTTGGCTGTTTCATAATTTCATTTATCTTTATTATTTTCAGGGTCTAACATTAAATTATTCAATGTAGGCTGATCTGCTATTCAACAATTAAGCAATAAATTTGCTTCTACAAAAAACACTTCGCTTTCCTATTTGAAACACAGAGCTGTGCTTTTTCACCTTCATCCTATTTGACTACACTCACTTTTATAATGTTGTTTTTAAACAGAGTTAATTCTATTCGATCAGCTTCGCTGCGTAATACAACACTGTGTGTATTGATTTCAGTTAACTGATACTCGCCAATATAATCTTGAACTTTCAAAACATTACCACTAATTACAACAGTATGAACACCATCACCATAAATAATTGACTCTAACACCAATGTTTTCCCTTCAGGTGTTGTTGACGTTACCCCTTTATGACCAAAAGGACGTGTTGGGTCAACCTTAGCTGAAAAAGCCTTATTTGCCATAATTAACAGAACAATTAACAATAAATAACTATATTTAAACACCAACAAACTCCTTCTTAGTGCCCAAACTATACATTTGTATTTCTAATTCGCTATTAGGATATTCAATTACCTTGAAATTAAAATCTTGCCAGAAAAACTTCCACGAAAGCTGCTCAAGCCGTGACAAATAGCTTTGCAAATCAAAATAACTGCCCGACAGTTTAATCTTAAAACCATGACGATATAAATTAACCCCTGCAGGCAGTTTGTTATCTAATGTTGGCTCTGTCGATATTTCGGTTGACGATTCTGGTGATAACGCTGCTAGATCTTCTTGTGATTGTATATTAGACAAAAGTGGCTCTGCACCTAATAATTCAAAAGAAAGCAACGACACGTTTTTTTCAAGTTTTAATAAATCCAATAAAGCATATCGCATTTGCACAGGGCTAATTAAATCACTGGTTAAACTTAATAGTTTTTCATCTATTTTTGCCAACTTCGCTTCATACTGTGCAATTTTATTATTAGCGTCTTCATTTGGGTCACGTTGTAAAGCAGCCTGCATTTCTGCATTCATAATATTCAACGTTTGGTTACTTGTTCGCAGTTGCACAATTTGTTGAGCCGACTTTCGGTTTTCAAATATTTTTGCATCAATAAACAAATAAAAAGTAATAAAGATGATAGCAACTAACCCTGTCAGGATAATCAGATATTGTTCACGGGGTGTTAAGTTAAGATAATCGTCACAATACTCTTGCCATTGTTTACTCATGACTAGGCGCCTCTACTTTTGAGCTAACCATAAATTCAGTTATATGCTGTTCATTTTCTGATAATTTAAAGTGCGAAAACGACTTGCCCGACAATAATGTCGAATTTTCAAAACCAGCTAGCCAAGCTGGTACGGCTTCAGGTGTTAAAGCTACACCAGAAAATGTCATATCGTCATTATTGATATTAATCGCCATTAAACGAATATCTTGATGATGCGAGTTAGCTAGGTCTCCCATCGCACCCGCAAAACCCGTTACATAGGTATTACTACCATTAGTTAATTTTGTATGCAGCGCTTGTTTGGTCTTCATTATTAATTGAAGTGTTTCAAGTTTGTCTGATAATTCTCTGTCAACTTTACGAGATGATAATTGTGCTGTCAGTGTATTTTGTAAATTGGTATAGTCGCTATTCTCTTGTTGTAAAAAGGTTAACTGTGTTTGAAGAGTTCCCTGAGTGTAATGCGTTTGTAAAACCCAGCCTAACATAATCAATAGTGTAAAAACCCAAACAAGAACAACACGTGGTAAGGTCAATAAAACCTTTTTAGGTAAAAGCTCTGGTTGTAATAAATTAATAGTAAGTTTGCTAGCGTTAACTGTCATGTGCTAACTCCTGAAAATGCTCTGCTGCTCTTGCTTCGCTCATGGTTGCGCCTATCGCTGACGCATATTCACGCCGAGCTTCATAGGGTTTGGGTAAAGCTAATAAGCTAACAGGCAAATGAGAGTTTTCAGCGAGTTTTCGAGCAAAAAAACTTTCTGTTTTCATTGGTAGTAACACTTTAATATCTTTAATAGGTGCTTGCTTTAATTGTCGTTCAAAATAATCTGAGGAACGTTGAATTTCTAAGGCAAAACTATCAATGACAGTCATCGTTAACTCATCTTCAGATTTATTCGCTATCTGGCTAAATCCATGTAACCTGCGGTGAAAGTATAACTTTCCTTGCTTGATTATCAAGAGCACGACTTCTTCATTGGGTTGTTGACATACTAATAAACAAGCATCATTTTGTATTGGCAATAAGTTAGCAAAAGCAAATTCGGCAATTATGATACTTGTAACCTCCATGTTGCCTGCGTTTGCTGCACTTACAATCTGCTTAAGTTCATTCAATGGTGAACAAACTACATTAATTTTTTCTTTCCCACCTGCGAGCACAGGACCATCAAAATAATCTAGCACCATGTTTTCAGGCGAGATACTGACCAGATCTTTCACTTGCCATTTCAAGGCACTATTTATTTCAGCAGCAGGAACTGTAGGTTTATCAACTTGCACTATTTGAGATTGCTGCCCGTTTAGTACTATATGGCATTTTCCTACAAGCCCTTCGTTCGCTTCTGCTTCAATGATTACAGCAGAATAATTTAATTCATGAACATTAAGCGACTGAAAACTTGTACCCGTTACCTCTTCTTCTTCGGACGAAATCGTAGCCTTTATACTAGGTAGAGAACATATTGCAACAGAGTTATGTTGCAAAGAAATACCAACCAACTGATTTGACTGTTTTTTTGCTATTATATTTTTTATTTTTGTTAGTAAAGACATTTATCAGTGCTGTATTCTTTTGAGTTAAGATATTAAAATAAAATACTAAAAAAAGTATTTAAAAGAAGTACTTTTAACAATATCCTTTATTGGCGTATGCCTGCAAGTATTTTCGCTGACTTATTATCTTTATCAAACCAGAATGTACACGTAATGACCATTTTATCTGAACTACAGCCAATACATCACCCATTGTTTATTCATTATAATGTACAAGTTCATGTTAAACGTGATGATAATATTCATCCGATTATTTCAGGTAATAAATGGCGCAAACTAAAATATAATTTAGTACAAGTAAAACAAAGTGAGCACATAAAAGGAGTTATTAGTTTTGGTGGGAGTTATTCAAATCATATTCATGCGTTAGCCTTTGCCTGTTATCAGCAAAACATTCCTTGTGTTGGCATTATTCGTGGCGAGAAAAACTATGCCAGTAATTTCACTTTATCTTGGGCTAGACACTGGGGCATGAAACTGCATTTTGTTGATAGAAAAACATACCGACGTAGACACGATACCGACTACTTAAGGCAATTACAGCAAACATTTCCTGATTATTTTATTGTGCCTGAAGGCGGTAGTAATACATATGCTATTTCAGGGGTTGCTGAAATAATCACTGAGTTAAACCAACAAACTAATTTTGACACTTTAATCACACCTACAGGCAGTGGTGGCACATTAGCAGGTCTTATTACTGGTGATTACAATAAAAAGAGTAAACAACATAAATTATTAGGTATTGCTGTATTAAAAGAAGCAGATTATTTAGTAGACGAAATACACAAACTAATCCCCCCATCAGCAAAAAAACATGATAACTGGCAATTACTTACTGATTTTCATCGTGGTGGTTATGCTAAATTTAGCAATATTGATGTTAAGCAACTTCTTGAGTTTAATTATATCACAGGCGTTGATTTTGAACCAATATATTCAGGAAAAATGATCCTAGCTTTTCTTGATTTACTTAAACAAGGTTATTTTTCTAGTGGTGAGCGTATCGTATTATTACATACTGGTGGCATGCAAGGTATTGGAGGCATGATAGAACGCGGGGTTTTAAGTGCTAAACAATGGTCAATGCCTGAGCAAGCTCAACAATTATAGTGCAGCTTACATACAAAAAAACCGTAACAACATAAGCTATTACGGTTTTTAAACAATTAGTTTTTTACTGCACGAATAAGCTAGTTTAAAGCTGAACGTATCTGGCCGCTTACCACGCCCATGTCTGCTTTACCTTGCATTAACGGTTTCAATACAGCCATTACTTTACCCATGTCAGCCATTGAGGTGGCACCAGTTTCAGCAATAGCATTATTTATTAACGTGCTAATTTCTGCATCGGTTAACGGTTGAGGAAGAAAGAATTGTAATGCAGTAACTTCTTCAGCCTCTTTTGCAGCTAATTCATCACGACCACCGTCGGTAAACATCTTAATAGACTCTTTACGTTGTTTAACCATTTTGGTTAAAACCGCAATAACATTGTCATCAGTTGCTTCAGTATTGTGATCAATTTCTGCTTGTTTAACAGCAGATAGCGCCATACGGATAACACCAAGACGTAATTTGTCTTTAGCGCGCATAGCATTTTTCATTTCATCTTTGAGTTGAGCTAGAAGTGACATCTATTTACTCTCCAAAGGTGACTAAGGACATTCTTAAATAGAATGCTTAGTACATGCGAACGTGACGAGCGTTCTCACGAGAAACTTTTTTCGCAGCACGTTTAACAGCAGCTGCTTTTTTACGTTTACGTTCCCAAGTTGGTTTTTCATAACATTCGCGACGACGAACTTCTGAAAGGATTCCTGCTTTTTCACATGAACGTTTAAAACGACGTAAAGCTACGTCAAATGGTTCGTTTTCTCTTACTTTAATTACTGGCATGTACTTTTTTACCTTAGTGTGTATCTATATAAATCGGTGTTGAACTTCGGTTTTACTACTTTTTACAGCGAAAATAACCTTGTTTACACCCGCTCTATCAAAAATGGGTGACGTATTCTACTGCTAACCACTAAGTAATGTAAAGGATAATTCCTTTGTCTGTGCAAATATACTAGCGAAATGTCATTAGGGCAGGTAAAATCCCCCTACTTTTTATTAAAAAATCAACTTTATGCGAATTTTAGGTATCGAAACCTCGTGCGATGAAACTGGTATTGCTATTTACGATGATGGTCAAGGCGATCTTCCTGAAGGTATATTGGCACATCAATTATATAGCCAAATAGCTGTACATGCCGATTATGGTGGTGTTGTTCCTGAACTTGCTTCCAGAGATCATGTTCGTAAAACTATTCCTTTAATAAAAGCAGTACTAAAAGAAGCAAATTTAACCCCTCAAGATTTAGACGGTGTGGCATATACGGCTGGCCCCGGATTAGTAGGTGCATTATTAGTTGGCTGTTCAATTGGTAGAAGTTTAGCCTATGGCTGGAATTTACCGGCTGTGCCTGTACATCATATGGAAGGTCATTTATTGGCCCCCATGTTAGAAGATGATGTACCCGAATTCCCCTTTGTGGCCTTACTTGTTTCTGGCGGACATACCATGTTGGTACGCGTTGACGGTATTGGTCAATATAAATTACTTGGCGAATCAGTTGACGATGCTGCTGGCGAAGCTTTTGATAAAACAGCAAAATTATTAGGACTAGACTACCCAGGTGGCCCTGCATTATCGAAAATGGCTGAATCGGGTATTACAGGCCGGTTCAAATTACCACGCCCAATGACCGATCGCCCTGGTTTAGATTTCAGCTTCAGCGGCTTAAAAACAGCCGCAGGTACATTAGTTAGAAAAGAATGCACAGATTTATCAGGTAACGACCTGAGTGAAAGCGCACTTAAACAAACCCATGCTGATATTGCTAATGCATTTCAGCAAGCTGTAGTAGATACGTTAGCGATAAAATGCAAACGGGCATTAAAACAAGAAAACTTAAATCGCTTAGTGATTGCTGGTGGTGTCAGTGCAAATACAGCATTGCGTAACAAATTAGCGGTTACCACCCAGAAACTTGGTGGCAGTGTTTTTTATCCAAGGCCAGAGTTTTGTACGGATAATGGTGCAATGATTGCCTACGCAGGTTTACAACGATTAAAAGCAGGTACTCATGCAGACTTAACTTTTAAAGCCAATCCTCGTTGGTCGTTGGATTCACTGCCAGCGGTATAAAGCAGCATAAAACCACACATTCATACATTCACAATTTTCCCAAAGCATCACTGATTAATTTTGGTGGAAATTTTATTCTCTGTGCCATTAAGTAAACGTGAAATATTATCTTTATGGCGCCATATAATTAGCATACTTAGCATTAAGGTGGGATAAACATAAATTGGTTTTAGTAAAAATACATAAAGTGGTGCAAATGAAACGGTAACAATTGCTGCTAAACTTGAATATTTAGTCAGTTTAGCCACACTTACCCAAGTAATAATTAGCAACACGCCTAAACCTAACCCTATGGGTAATAAGGTTCCTAAAGCAGTAGCAACCGCTTTACCTCCTTGAAAATTAAAGAAGAGTGGGTACATATGCCCTAAACATGCTGCGACACCAATAAATCCAAGATAAATAGGCTCTACTTGCAAAAAATAAGCTCCCCATACAGGTATAGTACCTTTCAATATATCTAAAAATAATACAGTGGCAGCCGTTAATTTATTGCTTATTCTTAAAACATTAGTTGCTCCAGGGTTTTTCGAACCTGTGGTACGAGGATCTGGTAAACCAAGTATTCTACATACTAAAATAGCACTAGAAATTGAGCCTAATAAATAAGCAACAATGATCATGGCAAGCGTTAGTAAAAACATATTAATAACAACATAACAATAAGAATTATCAGAAAAATAACTATTTTATCTATTCTATCTTGTTATCTGCTAGTTTTTCTACACTTGCACAGGTAAACTCGCTTTTTATTTTAAAATAATTTGAAAACAGGTAGCAAATGGACAAGGTTTTTATTAAAGGGTTAACGATTCAATGCACCATTGGCTTCTTTCCTTGGGAAAAAGAAATAAAACAAACATTAGTTATTGATGTTGAGATGGCTTGGGATACCTCTAAAGCTGCGCTAAACGACGAGCTGAATAAAACGCTTGATTACGCTGAAATATCTCAAGCCATTGAAATATTTGCAAATGAAAATCCTGTTGATTTATTAGAAACATTAGCAGAGCGATTGGCTGCTTATTTACGTACACAATTTAATATTCCTTGGTTACGATTAACACTAGGTAAACCTGGGGCAGTACATAATGCGACAACTGTTGGTGTTAAAATTGAACGCGGTCAGCTTGAACAAAAAACTGATGATAAATCAAACTAACTGATGGCTACTATATATATCTCTTTAGGAAGCAATATTGAACGTGAATATCATGTTCAAAATGGTCTTAACGCATTAGCAAAAGCATTCAACATCCCCTTTGAAGAATTAATTTTATCTTCATTGTTCGAAAGTGAAGCCGTGGGCTTTAACGGCAATGCTTTTTACAATATGGTTATTGGTATAAATACCCAATACAGTGTTGAGCAAGTTGTAATGAAATTGCGCGCTATTGAAATTGATTATGGACGTACGCTAGATGCTAAAAAATTTAGTCCAAGAACCCTAGACCTTGACTTATTACTTTACGATGACTTAATCATTAATAAGCCAGCACAATTACCTCGAGACGAAATAGATAAAAATGCTTTTGTACTTTGGCCGCTAAGTGAAATTGCCCCTACGCTTATTCATCCAATAATCAAGGTTGATTATCAAACACTTTGGCAAAACTATAACAAAATAAGCCAACAACTCACTAAAGTGGAAAATTGTTGGAATTCAATAAAATAAAAGGAAAATAGAAAACCTTATGAGTACGTTAGAGATCATTATTTTGGCTTTATTACAAGGCCTAACCGAGTTTTTACCTATTTCTAGCTCTGCCCATTTGATCTTGCCTTCACAAATTTTAGGCTGGCAAGATCAAGGGCTAGGTTTCGATGTTGCGGTTCATGTAGGTACATTATTGGCTGTAATGTTATATTTTCGAAAAGAGCTGGGCACAATGTCTGTGGCATGGCTAGGTACAATACATATTGGTCCAGCTAAAAATAGCACAGACACTCAAGTTAAATTTGAAGGTAAACTCGCTTGGTGGATTATTTTCGCTACGATACCCGCAGGGTTATTTGGTTTACTTGGCAAAGACTTTATTGAAGAGCATTTACGTTCGGCGCTTATTATTGCACTAACGACTTTGTTATTTGGTTTTTTATTGGGCTTTGCTGACGTAAAAGCTGGCCATCGAGAAACTCACAAACCGTTAGAAAAGTTAGGACTAAAAGGTGCTATGCTTATTGGGTTAGCACAGGCAATTGCCCTTATTCCTGGCACTTCTCGTTCAGGTATCACGATGACAATAGGTTTACTGCTGGGTTTATCTCGCGATAATGCAGCCCGTTTTTCATTTTTATTATCAATTCCTGCTATTGCAATGGCAGGTAGCTATTTAACACTGAAATTAATTTTGTCAACCGAAGGCGTTGATTGGCAAGCTATTGGTTTAGGTAGCTTAATTGCTTTTATTAGCGCTTACGCTTGTATTCATTACTTTCTTATTCTACTAAATAAGTTAGGCATGATGCCTTTTGTTATATATCGTTTAATTTTAGGCTTTGGCTTATTATGGTTTGTAATTGGATAATCAACCCTTACTTAATAGTAACCCTAAAAAATAATTTACATCGAACAAGAGTGATTAAAATATGACTGCCATTACCTTAGAAAACTTTCAACAAATTGTGTTGGAAGAATCAAAAAACAAACTCGTGTTGGTCGCTTTTTGGGCACAACAAATTCCTGAAAGTGTTGAATTAAAAGATAAATTATCAGCAAAAACAGCGCCTTTTACAGATCAAATACTCATGGCGTCGGTAGATTGCGAAACACAACAACAAATAGCACAACAATTTGGTATTCAGGGCTTGCCTACCGCTATTTTAGTTAAAGATGGTCAACCCCTTGATGGTGTTTCTGGCCCACAAACAGATGAAACTATCGCAACATTTTTGGATAAACATTTACCAAAAGAAGAAGATATATTAGTTGCCAAGGCTCAATCTGCTTTAGCTGAAAATAACTTAAATGATGCACAAAACGCAATATTGCAGGCATATCAACTTGATGACCAACGCGCAGATATTAAATTACTATTAATTGATGTGTATATTCAAACAGGCAAAATACAAGAGGCACAAGCCTTGATTGACACCATAAAACTAGTCGATCAAGACAGCTATTACAAAGCATTATTAGCTAAGTTAGAGCTAGCAAACGAAGCCGCTAATTCACCTGAGGTACAAACCCTAGAAGCCCAATTTGCAAACAACCCAACAGATATAGATATTCAACATCAACTTGCCAGCCAATACAGTCAAGTTAATCGTTATGAAGATGCGTTGAAAATTTTATTTAGATTAGTGCAAGCAGGTGATGAACAAACCAAAGATAAAAGCAAAACACTTTTTTTAGATGTCTTAAAAGCGTTACCTGATGGTGACGTACTAGCCACAAAATATCGCCGTAAACTTTATACGTTAATGTATTAACCTAAGTCACGTAAAAAGAAAGTTGCGAATTATGAGATGTCCTTTTCATATTATTCAACTCTTCACTCGCAACTTCTCTACGGTAAGTGTTCACTAGCCAAGTAGTCATGTGACTGCATTTCTTGCAAACGGCTTAAGCAACGCTTAAATTCAAAGGCTAAATTACCACCACTGTATAGTGATTCCATTGGCATTGCTGCAGACATAATAAGCTTTACATTTCGCTCATAAAACTCATCAACTAAGGCAATAAAACGTCTAGTACTGTCATCACTTTCTTGACCCATTTGTTTTACATTCGCTATTAACACCGTGTGATAAAGTTGACTAATTTCCATATAATCACTTTGGCTTCGAGCACTTTCACAAAGTACAGAAAAATCAAAATAAACAATACCATCCGCAACACAAACAGTGGGTAACTGTCGATTATTTATCTCAATATCAACATTTTTCTTACCTTCTTCATAAGACAGCTGTTTAAAATAAAGTTGCAAATTATCACTAGCGCGTTGATCAAGTGGAGAATGGTAGATTTCAGCCTGTTCTAACGTTCGTAATCTGTAATCAACGCCACTATCAACATTAACAATCTCGGTGTGCTCATTAATCAATTTAATGGCAGGTAAAAATCGTTCACGCTGTAAGCCATTTCGATACAATTGATCAGGGATAATATTTGACGTTGCCACTAAAATAACATGGTGAGCAAATAATTCTTCAAATAAAGTACCTAAAATCATAGCATCCGTAATATCTGACACAAAAAATTCGTCGAAACAAATAATCCGCGTTTCTTCAGCAAACTTTTTGGCAATAATTTTTAAAGGATCCGACTTTCCCGTTAACGCTTTTAGTTCCTGATGAACTCTGTGCATAAAACGATGAAAATGAACACGCATTTTATTTTCAAACGGAAGGCAATCATAAAAAGTATCAACCAAATAAGTTTTACCTCTACCTACTCCTCCCCAGAAATACAAACCTTTAATAGAGGTTTCATCTTGTTTTTTATAGACTTTTTTCCAACGATTTAATACTTTTTTAAAGCTAGACACTTCTATTGGTTTAGTTTGTAAATCTTCATAGAGTCTTTGTAAATGTAATACTGCATTTTCTTGAGCAGCATCAAAAAGAAAATCATCTTTTGTTAAATCTTGTTTATATTTACTAATAGGAGAAAGTTTAATCATGCGTGAACCATACTTGGCTTGTCTGTTGTTACTTGAAAAATAAAAATTGCCACATATTTTATTGATATGAGAAGTTATCACTACACAAAATTACGTTAGCATTATATTATTGTAAACCATAACTGAATTAATTAATCACAAATTTTATTTTCAATATATTTAAGGTATTCCTATGACAGTCGTAAGCGCATTAATCATTTTTGTTGTTGGCGCGATTATTGGTTTTTTTACCAATCACTTTTTGTCTTCTTCAAATCAAGAACGACGTAAATTATCAGAGCAAGTAAGTAAAAGTGAAGCCGCTTTATCTCAATATAAATTGGATGTTGCAGATCACTTAGCAAGCTCTGCAAATTTGTTAGAACAAATGAACGAAACTTGCCAAACCGCAATGAAACAAATGGAAGAAAGTACTCAGTTATTACAACAAGTAACAGCGAGTGATGTTGACGGTATGCCTTTTTTTTCACAAGAGACACAAGATCAATTGGCACAAACAGCGGGCTTAAGACACCCAAAACGTGTTGCCAAGCCTGAAGAATCAAATCCTCAAGCCCCACTTGATTATTCAGGTGAAGCGAGTGGTTTATTTATTGACCAAAAACAACAAGACAAATCATCGGTGAATTGAATTATTTATTCTTTTCCTTATGAATCAGAAATATAGTGTTACAAATGCTCACAAGGCATTTGTGAACCAAAGGTTTTTTGCTTAGTCTATTTTGAGGTATATTTATTTTATATTAAATTAATTAAATTTAGTTTTAGGAGAATTATTTCATATGAAAAAGTTATCTACTGTCTCATTATCCGCTTTTCTAAGCGCTGTATTACTTTCTAGTTCACTTGTACCAATCGATGCCCACGCCTACTCTATTTGGCCAAGCAGTGTTGATGATAAAACATTGCCAAGCCTTGCGCCAATGTTAGAAAAATCTACCCCTGCGGTGGTCAGTATTGCCGTAAAGGGAACTCATAAAATAAAATCAAATATTCCTGAAATTTTTCGTTTTTTTGGTAATCGAAGTCAAAATCCCAATCAAGTGCATCAACGTCCTTTTCGTGGTTTAGGATCAGGCGTTATTATTGATGCGAAAGAAGGCTATATTGTTACTAACAATCATGTTATTGAAAAAGCAGATGAGATTTTAATCACTCTTAAAGATGGTCGTCAGATTGAAGCGAAAAAAATTGGCTCTGACGCTGATAGTGACATTGCTTTATTGCAAATTGATGCTGACGAATTAACTGAAATTAAGATCGCTGATTCTGACAAGTTACGCGTTGGTGATTTTGCCATTGCTATTGGCAGTCCGTTTGGCTTAGGTCAAACCGTTACGTCTGGTATTGTTAGCGCTTTAGGCCGTAGTGGCCTGAACATTGAAGATTATGAAGATTTTATTCAAACTGATGCCGCGATAAATAGTGGCAACTCTGGCGGTGCGTTAGTAAATTTACGCGGCGAGTTAATTGGGATAAATACAGCTATTTTAGGCCCCAACGGCGGGAATATTGGTATTGGCTTTGCGATTCCAAGTAACATGATGCATAACTTGGTTAAACAAATTATTGAATTTGGCGAAGTACATCGCGGTGTATTAGGTGTTTCAGGTCGTAGTGTAACGAGCGAACTGGCGAAAGCAATGGAGTTAGAAACCAATCAAGGTGGCTTTATTGAACAAGTAATGCCTGATTCAGCAGCTGATGAGGCGGGTATTAAACCAGGTGATGTAATTACTAAAATAAATGGTAAGTCTATAAGAACCTTTAATGAGTTACGTGGAAAAATAGGCTCGATAGGTGCTGGTAAAGAAGTGGAATTAACTATTGTACGAAATGGTAAAGAAAAAGCATTTGATGTGAAGTTAAAACAATCACAAGCAAATAATGTAGCTGCAGCTTCAATTCATCGCATGTTTGAAGGTGCCAAACTAGAAAACAAGAGCAATAACGCTGGTGTTATTGTCAGTGACGTTAAAGACGGCTCACCAGCACAGGCTGTGGGGTTACAATCAGGCGATTTAATTACAGGTATTAACCGTACCCGTATTAATAATGTGGCTGATTTACGTAGTTATTTAAAAGATAAAGAAGGTGTTTTTGCCTTAAATATTATTCGTGATAATTACGCTCAATATTTAATGATTCGGTAGGCGCTTTATCTAGTACGGTTCAGACTTACGTAAATAAGGCTAGTGAAAACTAGCCTTTTTTATTTAGCCTGTAATAAATTTAATCAAATTGCTATAAGCGCTTCGTAGCCTAAAGTTTTGTGGTAAACTCAAAAAAATAAAAATAATTATCATTATGACAATAACGACCCTACTGGAAAATATCCTTTGAAACTAAAACAAACATTAAAGTACATAATAAATTCTGTTAGTTATGGAGTATTATTCGCGGTTGCCGTGTTATTACTAGCACCTAATTCAAATGATAACACGCTGATAAAACAATTATTACGTTCTGAAAAAAAGACACCTCCTCCACTTTCTTTTGCAAAGGCCGTGAGCATTGCTAGCCCTGCCGTAGTGAATATTTATTCTGAAGACATACAATCAAGCCCTGGATATGGTAGAGAAGCTAGAAAAACAACCACATTAGGTTCAGGTGTTATTATGGAGTCTAATGGTTATATTTTAACGAATTTACACGTAATTCAAAATGCAGATCTTATTCATGTAGTTTTACAAAGCGGCTTACAATTTCCAGCGCAATTAATTGGTTTTGATCAAGTCACCGATTTAGCTGTTTTAAAAGTTAATGCGAGCAATTTACCATCTATTCCACAAAACAAAAATCAGCAACCGCTTGCTGGTGATATTGTTCTCGCAATTGGAAACCCCTTAAATTTAGGTCAAACAGTAACCCAAGGTATTATTAGTGCCACAGGTCGTAGTGGCTTAAGTAACACCAGTTATTTAAATTTTCTACAAATGGATGCCGCAATCAATAATGGCAATTCTGGTGGTGCTTTAATTAACACAAACGGTGTATTAGTTGGTATTAATTCAAGGAAATTTACCGAGTCTACCCCACAACTCAACGTACAAGGTATATTCTTTGCTGTACCTTATCAATTAGCGGCTAAAATAATGCGACAAATTATTGAAAATGGCCGCGTGGTTCGTGGCTGGTTAGGTATTTCTGCAACACGTTATTTAACGGATACTAAAGGAATTGTAGTTGAATCTGTTAGTCCTAATAGCCCAGCGCAACTAGGAGGAATTCAAGCAGGAGATGTGATCTACCAAATTGCAGATCAACCTATTAATAGTATTGTACAAGCATTAGACATTGTTGCAGAAACAAGCCCAAATACCATATTAGTATTTAAACTTTATCGTCAAGGTAAAAGTGTTAAAACAAACATCACTATTGCGGAATTTAGCAATTAACGCGCTTTAGCGTAATCATGTCTGATTAGATTATTTTTTATGCTTGGTTTTATTACTAATATAGGCTTCCATTTCACTAGCAGGCATAGGTTTCGCATAGTAGAAACCTTGTCCGTAAGCACAATCCATTTTTTGAAGAAGCTTAGCATCTTCAGCATTTTCAATTCCTTCACCCACCGTTGCCATATTTAGGTTAGTAGCTAAATCGACAATAGTTTTGATAATGGCTCTATTGTTTTCATGCTCATGAACATTATTGATAAACGATCGATCTATTTTTAACACATCAATAGGAAAACGGTGTAAATAACTTAAACTAGAATAGCCAGTACCAAAATCATCAAGTAGTATTTTCACCCCCAAACGCTTTAATGCTTTCATATTAGACAGGACTATTTCTGTATTCTCCAATAGAGCGCGTTCTGTTAACTCAACTCTTAAATTTTCAGGTTTTACACCTGTTTCCGTTAAAATATTTTCAATATCCTTAGGCAGTGTAGGACTAAAAAACTGATTACAAAATAGGTTACAACTAACATAAAGATCTTGGCAGGATAATGCTTCTTGCCATATTTTTAACTGCTGACATGATTTTTTCATTATTTGAAAATCAATAGCTTGCACTAAATTAGTTTCTTCTGCTAACGGAATAAATTCATCAGGAAAAACAAAACCACGTTTGTCACTAGGCCATCGAGCTAAAGCTTCAAAACCTCTTATTTCTTCATTTTCTAATCTAAGAATAGGTTGATAATAAGGAATAAACTCTTCATTTTCAATGGCTTCCCTAATGTTTGCTTCAAGTGTTAAGGCATTTTGTACCCTTTGATGCATACTTGCATCAAACACTTCATAACGCCCCTTACCACTGTCTTTAGCATGATACATTGCCGTATCAGCATCTCTGAGCATGGTATCAGCATCGTCATAGCGAGTATCACTGAACAAAATACCAATACTGGTACCTGTAAAAACTAATTGATTATTAATCACAAACGGTTCTTTTAAAAGCTCGGTAATTCTCTTAGCAATTTCAAAGGCTTCTCTATCCGAATCTAAGTCTTCTATTAAAATAACAAACTCATCTCCACCCAGTCTAGCTACGGTATCTTTTGCTCGTAAAATGGCAGAAAGCTCAAGCGCAATTAATTTTAATAACGTATCACCAGCATGATGGCCTAAACTATCATTTACCACTTTAAATCGGTCAAGATCTAGGAATAATATAGCAAAAGATAATTCAGGCTTACGCTTGTTACAGGCAATCGCATGATTTAATAAATCAACAAATACACCTCTATTGGGTAACCCTGTTAAGTTATCATGTGAGGCAGTGTGCTTGAGTTTCTTTTCAACCTCTTTACGTTGTATGATTTCTTCTTCTAAGGCTAATGTTCTTAGTTTAACCTGTTGCTCTAATAGCTCATGACTTTGCCTTTCTATATCAGACGTTTCACGACGTTTAATTGCAGAAGACACATGATTAGAGACAAAGTTAAGTAATTCAGCATCTTGCTGGCTATAAGTTGTTTGTGGCGTATAACTTTGAATAACCATTACCCCTAATAACTTACCAGAATATCGTAACGGAACACCTAACCAAGAGTGTTCGTTAAGGGTTGGCTTTCTGGTTTCACCCTTTTGGTATAACGCCTCCATATCTTGTTTAGATAGCAAAACCGTTTTTTGCTGGCGAATAACCAACTCAGAAAAATGATCAGATAACTTTCTTGTTTGAAAAAAACGTTGTGAGTCGCTTGTTCCTTCATCAACAACATAGACATACTCTATGGTATCGTCATCTTGATGGTATTTAGCAATAAAAAAATTGGTCGCATTAATCAATTGACCGACAATATTATGCACTTTTGAATAAAACACATTAATGTCAAAACTTGCATCATTTGCTAGTTCAGAAATACGGTACAAAGATTCTTGTAATAACTCTGATTTTTCACGTTCTCGTATTTGTGCCATTAACTCTTGCGTTCGAGCATTTACCGCACTGGTTAAGCGTTCTTTGTCCTGTAAACGAACCATAGCGCCAACCACATGCTGCCCTGCAAAAGTTAACATATGTAGATCTTGTTCTGAATAGCGTGTTTCTTCGGAATAGCTTTGCACAACCATGACACCAATCACTAAATCATTGTGTAATAATGGTACGCCTAACCAATCTGTTCCTGTGGTGCCGTGCGGCTTTATTTTACCATTTTCTTCTAATTTTTTTTCTAACTCTGGCGTAATTAATAAAGGCTGGGACGAATCTATAATTAAAGAAGTAAAGGAGCCTGCATAATCTTGATAGTCAATAACCCCAACAGGGCCTTCATCTTTTTCATCTACGTAATAAACAAACTCTAAGGTAGAAAAAGTTTGGTCATAAGTCACAATGAAAAAGTTTTCAGCGGTCATTAATGAACGAATAGTACTATGCACCTGTGGATAAAAATGAACTAAGTCATCGCATTCTTGAGACAATCGATTTAAATTAAATAAGGCACTGTAACGCAGTTGCAAGTTATTATATTTTTCTTGCAGTATTAGTAACTTAGCGTCGTAATCTTGCTCTTTTTTATTCTGTATAACAGTATTCCCATATTTTTTTGATTGAACATCAGTCATAAATAAAAATCGCCATCTCAACAACTTATCATCATTTAATTACATAAAACTTTCAGATAATCATAATGAACTTTTATTAACAAAAAATCCACTTTAACAAACTGGAATTACTAAAACTTAATGTATTATTGTTTATTTGCTTCTGTATTCATTTTATTTTTTATTTCTTCTGTTTTATGTTTGTTACCGCAAATAGCCTGTTGTTTTTCATCACGATAATAGCGAACATCAATACAGTCTTGCTGATATCTACGCTCAAGTTCGGTGCGAATTAAAGGCTGACCTTTAGCATTCACTATTTGACGTTGTAAAATTTGGCATTGTTGAATTTGTTCAGACGCTAAAGTGACATCTTCGCAAACATCATTACTGCTAGAACAACCCATTAAAATAAACGTAAGGCTTATAGCGGAGCAAAAAGATAGTTTCATGTTGTTAAGTTCTTAATTATTTTATTTAAAAGTTAAATGATTTATATCAGTATATAACAAAGTCATGTTAATCGTTATAATTTGTTAACAAGCAGATCAAGTGATTTTAGTTGATACCTTATAAAATTCTCATCAAATCATTGTTTAAAGCAATTGATTTACTCTCTCCTACCATCAAGTTTTCATCTAACACGTAATCTCCTATTGAGGTTCTATGTAAAGCAACGACTGGATTATTGAAACGACCAAACATTCTTTTTATTTGATGATAACGACCTTCCATTAAGCTAACTTCGGCCTGGTAAGGTGAAAGAATCTTCAAAATAGCAGGCTTGGTTGTTATGTTTTCAAAAGCAAAGTACATGCCTTGTGAAAATGCTTGAATATAGTCTTCAGTTACAGGGTTTTTCAACGTGACTATATAGTGTTTAGGTACTTTACTTAACGGAGATGTTAAGTATTCAGACCAACGACTATCATTGGTAAGCAAAACCAATCCAGAGGTATTTAAATCTAACCGCCCGACTATATGTAAGCTGGCTTTTTCATCATCAGTAAATGAAGTTCCTAACAAGTCTATTACGGTACAGTGTTTATCATCTTTGGTTGCACAAACAACACCTACAGGCTTATGAAGCATAATATATAAGGGTTTGTGCTGTTGAATGATATTATTATCTAGTGATATGACTGAAAATTTATTAACTGCCTGAGCAATGTCAGTTGCAATAATGCCATCAACCGAAATGCGTTTTTGTGCGAGTAAAAGGCGAACTTTTTTTCGGTTAACTGCACACTTTTCACTAATAATACGATCAAGTCGGGCGCGATTTATTGACATGAGGGAGCAGATTTTATCAAAATAAATGGATATAATTTTTAATTAAAAAGAATTTAATTTCAAATCGTTAGCAATTAATTGAAGTAGTTTTTGTAGTTTAACATGCAAAAGCCCTTCAACTAATTTGGTTTGTTGATTTAGCATGGTTAATTCCGTATCTGTAATTGCAATGTAACAAATTAACACTTGCTCTTTTACTTCTGCATCAAAATAACCAAAGGCATCATCACTATAAGTATGCACGGCTTGATGAGCTTGGCGTTTTTTTTGAGTAAGGAAGGTTTGTGGTGTTTCTATATATAGCCGAACAAACCAAATACTATCTTCGTCACTGTACCAATTAGCAGTCATCGTTTGAAAGTTAAACTGAGCCTCAAGTTTGTTACTTATCGAGATGATTTTAATGAATTGTTGTGCTAATTCGTCACAAACTTGAATTGAAATTGGTAATTTTTCTGGCATGTTTTATAACCAATTAACAGTAAAATTGAAATGACAAACATGGTAACAAAGTCAACTAACGTTTTAAATATTGATTAAAATCTATATCGCTACAACCAAGCACCACTTTAACTCGATTTGACGTACCTAATTTTTTAAGAATAGACGAAACATGGGACTTAACTGTAGTTTCAGAGATATGCAAATTAAAACCAATTTCTTTATTCGCTTCGCCTTTAATCAGGTGTTGTAGCACAATTAGTTCCCGACGGGTAAGTAAAGCAATATTTTCAGGTGAAGCTTCAAATTCTTTTTTAGTTGTTGCTACATTAGCTTGAGCGCGCATGATATCTGAGGGTAAATACATATTTCCTTGAAAAACACTTTCTATCGCTTCACCAATGGTTTCTTTTGAAGAAGATTTGGCAATAAAACCTACAGCACCATAAGAAAGCGTTTGTAATATTTTCTGTTTTTCTTGTTCCGCAGACACAATCACAATGGGAGTTGTTGGACATTGATTCCGTAAGTCTAGTAAACCATTAAGACCTGACATACCAGGCATATTAAGATCTAATAATATTAAGTCTATTTCATCGTTCTCTTTAACACAGGCGAGTGTTGACTCAATATCTTCAGTTTCATAGGTGGTAGAACCGGGGAATTTGATGCCGATAATATTAACAATGGCGTCTCTAAATAGCGGATGATCATCTGCAACTAAAATTTTGTACATAAACCAACGACCGAAAAATGAATAACTAACTAACCATAGCAAATTACTCATAATAAAGTAACCCTCCTATAGTTGTAGAAAACCCATCTTTTAGGTATATAAATTGATTGGTAAGTAGCAGAAAAATTATCTCTGCTACTTTTTTTAACTTACTTTTTTTCGTTAAATTTTTACTTAATAAAAAATTAGAAAGTTACAACGGCACCAATTGAGATTACGTTATTCTCTTCTGCCGTTAGATCCAAAGCATTATTATTATCTATTTCAGTTTTGTTTAATTCAGCTACTACAGTAACTCCAGGAATAACTGTTCTGAAATAAGAGATATTGGTATTACTACTTTCTGTCTCTACTGCATTGTCATCTATTGTCGATTGACCGTAAGATAATACAAAACGGTTATCACCCATTGTATAAGAGGCTTGTACTAGGTAACCATCAGTATCAATCGTGTCAGCTCCAACAAACTGATCTAAACCTGCAACATGACCTACACCTTCAGCGCTAAAACCAGAAGCCGTTAGTGATACACCTGAAAATTTAACGTTAACACCATAGCCAACACCTGATTGATCTTGATCAACACCCGCAACTTCACTTGATTGTGACATACCGTTAACCCAAGCTTTTAATGAACCTTCATCAAAAGTCGTGTCGTAGGTTAATTCAGCTTCAAAACGGGGCATATCTTCATCTGAATCAGCAGATAACTTATTAGGGTCCATAATACCAACCGCTAATTTAAAGCCGCTCATATCAGGTGTTCTATAGGTAATTTGTGCTTTTGGAAAAGCATAAGTGTAACCCGTAGCAATGTTACCAAAAGAGACATTACCGCCATCAACTAAACCAAGCGTGTTAGATGTTTGACCATAACCCAGTAATAGTTCATCGCCAAAAATATTAGCACGGTTAAATAAACCAAAATCTTTACCCAATAACACTTCACCGAAGTCACCACTTACTGTGGCATAAAATTGACGAACATCAATTCCTGTTTGCGTACCAGCAGCTGTTGCACCGCGACTTGCGTCTGTATCACTAAGAGTAACCCAAAAAGAAGAACGCGTAGCGACTTTATAATCACCTACTTGGTTGCTAGAGTTTAAACCAATATAGCTTGGTAAGAAGCCAGTTCTCACACGTGACTGTTTGCTGTTTGTCTCTGCGCCAGCAGCATCAGTCATGTCAGTATCACTGCTAGAATAAAAGATGTTAATTAGACCATCGGCTGTGAAAGTCATTCCTTCATCGTTATTATACAATTCAACTGCAGCGCTTGCGTTAAATGCTGCCATAGCCAATGTTGCTGTAATCAAACTTACTTTAAATCGTTTAGTCATTTTCATGCTTCCTGTTTTATCGTTATTAGTGTTCAATCATCATAAAAACAACGTTACTTAAAGAGAATCAGTCAACTTAGGCAAATTAGCTGTGCTTTAGACGTAAACAAAAAGCTTAATGCTTTAGTAGGAGCAAGGAGGAGAAGATAAAAAAGAAGTGTGTTTTAACAGCTAGTCAATTTTCCAGAGAGTAATGCTGGAAACCTTGTCATCAGTTGCATCTGCCATTTTAGCTCAGACACGCCCGATTCTTGGCGTGGTTTAGGTATATCTACATTACATTGATGAATAATGCTACCAGGTGAGTCACTCATAAAAAGTATTCGATCAGCTAGATAAATAGCTTCTTGTAAATCATGGGTGACAAAAATAACCGTAGTACCTCGTTGTTCGCACAAGTCTATTAACAATTGTCGTAATCGGTTAGCTGTTGGTGCATCTAGCGAATTAAAAGGTTCGTCTAATAATAATAAATGTGGGTTTATCGCAAAAGCACGCGCAATACTCACTCGCCGTTGCATACCGCCAGACAACTGACGTGGAAAATATTCCCCTTTACCAGCTAACCCCACTTGAGTGAGTAAAGGTTCAATTTGATCATACTGGTTGGGTTGTAAAACCAACGCTATATTTTCTCTAACTGTAAGCCATGGCATCAATCTGGGTTGTTGAAAAATATAACCAACTCGATAGGGTTCTTGCTTTTTTTCATCATTCTTACAGTAAGTAATGAGGTGTCCATCGCATTTTTCAATGCCACTGATCATATTAAGTAAAGTGGTTTTTCCACACCCTGAAGGACCAATAATAGCAATAAATTCACCGCGTTTTACGCTAAATTCTACCTGCGCCAATACCGTGTTATTACTGTTAACGTTATTATTAACATAATGCTTATTTTTAATAACGACATTCAGTTCAATCAAAATGATTACCTCTTGCTACCAGTTTATCAAAAGGTTTAAAAAAGAGTATTTCAATAAGCAAAACAATCAAAACGAAGGCAAGGGTATAAGCAAGAATTCCAGCAATATCAAAAAACTGAAATAATGTATTTAGGGCAAAGCCTACACCATCACTTCGCCCTAGCAGCTCAACCACTAAAACAATTTTCCAAATTAAAGATAAACCAGAACGAGCAGAGGCTATAATATAAGGATAAAGTTGCGGTAAAAACACCTTAAAAAAAGTAGCACGGGGTGATAATTGGTAAATTTTAGCCACCGCTAATAAATCCTTATCAACGGTTCGAGCCCCTTCTCTTATCATCACAACAACCGTGGGTACTTTGTTAATCACCACTGCCGCAATCGCTGCTGCTTCAACTAAACCAATCCATATGTAACACAGCAAAATAGTCACTAACGCTGGTATATTAAGTAAAATAATAAGTAAAGAATCAGTAAACTTATTTAGCCATGCATTGACACCCATCAAAATTCCGATAATACCACCGAGCAGCATAGCAATAGTAAAACTCAATAACACGCGCCGTAAAGTGATCAGAATATTAGTTACCATGTCTCCTTCATTGAGGTGAAACTGAAAGCTATTGATCACGGCAATCAGCGAAGGAAAATCTGAGCTATCTAGCAACCAAGACGCACCTTGCCACGACAGTGCAAAAAAAGTAATAATTGAAAGTTTTGTCAGTAAAAAGGAAAATAAATCTTTAGACATTCCCATAATAGAAGTACCTCTCCTAACAAGGTGTGTTTCTACATTACTTTGTGATTCAGCTAAATTCTTAAAAAGAAAAAAACTCATTAATCAGCCTTTGGGTATAAAGTTAAGGTGCTATCCAATGAGTTTCCCTGCCAAAATGTGCCTTCGTGTAATGCTGTCGCTTTACCTACTAACGCACTCCCCCCTTGCCTTGATAATATTTCAAATATGCGTTTACTTGCCTCTATTTCTTTACTAGTAAATTGAGATAGCAAGCCTGCACGATAATCATCCATCAACGTATTAAATACAGTATCATTTTCTGCTTTAATCAAGGGACGAATACGATGCCATTCATCTTCAGAAGAAGATAATAGTTGCTTGGCTTCTGCTGATGCATGTAAGAATCGATTCAAAGCTTCGCCATTTGTATTAGCCCATGTTTGATCAAATACCCAACCTAACAATGGAATTTGAGCATTTATACCAAGCCCATTAAGCATCTCAGGTATAGTAATAAGTTGCTGAAATCCCGCAGCTTTGAGCCTAGCACCGTAATGCCAAAAATTAATCACTGCGGCTAAATCTCCTCGCAACATCAATCGATTTAATAACGGGGGTACAGCAAAGGTAGGTTCAGTTTCTTTTTTTAAATCAAGCCCATATTTTTTTTGACTGTAAGCTTGAAGTAATAACCAGCTCTTATCAACAGCACCGCCAGCAATGCCGATCTTTTTTCCTTTAAGATCGGCTAAAGACTCAATACCTGAATTAGCATCTACGTACAACCCACCCGTTGTCATAGACGTTGGAAAAATAGTATAGCTTTTTTGCTCAAAACGTTGACGATTTACCCAAAGCCAATCCGTAAGAATAATATCAACGGCATTACTTTGTAATGCTACTGCCGACGCATTTTTGCTGGCTAACGGTGTTACTTCTAAGTTAAATTTATATTTTTTGTCTAACTGATGATGTTTTATTACATCAATTTCCCAGTTAACGGTACCAAATTTTAGTACACCAACACGAACAGTAGGTTGAGCCTGCACTTGAAGCGATAATAATATAAATAGTGCTATGCTAAAAAAACATTTATTCATGTTGCTTACTCTTTTAAGTTTTAACCCGTACCCTATTACTCATTTAATTAAACGCATAGTGCACATTAGAATTAAAAATTAACACTCATACCAAGGTGAAGTGCACGAGGTTGTCCACCAAAGAAGCGATAAGAATTAAAAGCATAATCAGCGCGACTGGCATATTTTTCATCAGTTAAGTTTTCAACACGAGCAAACAATTTAACCTGACTATTTAATTGCAAACTGCCCCTTAATTGCCACAAATTATGACCTGCATATTCATGTTCATTGGCCGGATCTAAGTAGTAATCGCCCATATGTAACCACTCTAATTCAAGCTTAGTGTCAGTTGTTGGTAACCAACTTAATCGGGTATTAGCAAGGTGTTTTGGTGCGGTATCAATCTCATTACCTTTTATAACCCCACTGTTTAGACGGTCCGATTCATATTCATGCTGGCCGTAGCTATAATTTACCGCTAAGCTGATATTGTGGCTAATATCATAATTAATACCTAATTCAAGACCTTGATGTGATGTTTCGCTATCCGTTACGTTTAAACCTTGCGCATCACGAAAGAAAAAATTATTCTTGGTCATATGATAAATGACTACTTCATACTGAAGTTTATCGCTAACACCGCGAACCCCAATCTCAGTGCTATTAATTTCTTCTGAATCGATTTCACCTACTACTTGTTGTTTTTGTAAACGATATAAATCTGTTGTTTGTGGTGCTCTAAAGCCTTGAGACCATGCACCAAATAATGCCGTATTTTTATTTAAGCGATAATTAATACCGAGCTTTGTGCTGGTATTATTAAAGCGATCATCACTGTCAGCGGGGCGTAAAAATAGGCAAGGTACAGCTTCAGCAGAATTATTCACACAACTACTACCATCAGCTTTAGTTGTGCCATTAGCGACTAAGTTATCGTATTCATATAAAATGGTATCAAAGCGAAAACTACCTGTGAGTTTCAACGCATCAGTCACTTGCCAATCACCTTGAACGTAAGGCGCTATTGTTGATGCTTCAACCTCATAGTCATAATGAATCCCTTGTTGGCGTGCTTTGCCATAACTAAAGGTATCAGATTTTAACTGGGTTTGTGTCAGCTCTCCTTTAGTCCATTCGGCGTCTATCCCCATAACAAGCGCTATGCTGGGGTCAATATCCCAATAATATTGGCTTGTAACTCCAAAGCTATAGTGACTATTTTCTTCTATCGCTTGTGAAGGCAAATAATGCTGACTAAACTCCATTTGGTTAGATCTAAAATACGGCGTAATACTCAATTGCGTTTCTTCACTTAATTTACGCTGCCAATGTGAAGCGATACGTACTGATGACCATTTACGATAGGCATCCACATCACAATTTTTTTCCATCGCATCACGGTCTTTATATAAGTTTTCACCACTATAATCTGAGTTATAACACTCACCACCATTATCATCAGATGAAATAAAACCCGCTGTATCTTGATCAAGTACAAAGCCTGAAATAAGCGTACTTATACTGTCTGTTCCATCTTCATAATCATGTCTGCCATTCACTTTAAAAGAACTAAAACCGCTGTTATCTCTGTATCCACCGTCATCAATTGCTTGAAAATTACCACTTACGCCATGTTGCCCCATATCTTGACCAACAGTACCCTGTAGTTGATACCTTTCATTTGGGCCAAGTAATAACGATACTTCTCCTTCATCGCTAGGCGCCTTAGTTAACACATTTAACACACCGTGCACGGCATTAGAGCCATAAACAGCACTTGCAGGACCTCTAATTATTTCTACACTCCCTGCTTGGGCTAAATTTAACTCTGACAAGCCATTATTATTCGCAAATCCTGCCGATCTTGTAGCAATGCCGTCTTCCAAAAACAAAAAGGCCCCAGCAGCGCCAGGGCCAGTTAAAACAGGTGAACGCAAAGCAGGAAGCGATTCCATACCATTATTTGTTTGAATATGAACACCTGTTGCTCGATTCAAAATATCACTTGGGTGAACCGAATTCACAGTTTCAATATCTTCTGTTGAAATACGATCTATATTACCAGCAACATTCAATAAGTTAGATGCTTGCTTACTGCCAGTGACCACAATAATCTCAGTTGCGTTAGAATCCGTTTGTTCTATTTTTTGATTATCTTCTGCAATAGCTAAGTTTGAATAAACACTTGAAAGGCTAATTAACGATAAAGTAAAACACGGTATAAAAGCACGATAACATTGTTGGTACATCAACTTAATCTCAGGTTTAATAAAAGATACTACAATGCTATACGGACTTATTGCACAATACTTTCCTCCTTTAGTATGACAAACCTCCTCTTTTAGTGAGCTTATTGTTTTTCTATCACTCACCAATCATGCTTATTGCAAGGAAGTGATTGGCGAGTGAGTCATTTAAAACTAACGCGATAAAGTAGATGCCTTAGAATTGATAGTTAAGGTTAATGCTTGCCGAGCGAGGTCGTGATGGCCCAACAAAATATTCATCAAATTCAGCATCAGGATAAATATCCTCTAATACTTCATCAGCTTCCCCATACGTACCAAAAGTTTCAAAATGACGATCAAAGAGGTTATCCACTTTAGCTGATAAGCGTAATTGCGGGCTAACTTGATAGTTAAGATATATATTAGTCACCGAATATGATGGAATTTTCTTATTTTCATTCGCTTCATCACCACGATAATAAGAAGATGAGGCATATAAAAATTCAGTACCAATATTCACATCATCATTGATTTGCCAATTTGCATGGAACTTGACTTGATGTTTAGGTTGACCAGGAATTTCATCCCCTTTACTCACTTGTCTATTTGCTCCAAGTGGATTTACAGGACTAAAAGAAACAAAAGGTGATTCAAATGTTGCTTTTAAAAAGTTATAACTAGCACCGAAGTCAACTTTACTGACTTGAGTAGAAAGTGCTAATTCAATACCTTGACGTTGAGTTTTATCAAGATTAATAAAATAACCCTGATTAGATTTGTTACCTGCCTGTTGGAAAATAATATCGTCATAACTTTGGGTAGAGAACACAGTAGCTAATGCAGAAAAATTCTCAATATTATAATGTATAGATGCTTCTGTAGTTTTTACAACCACTTGCTCAAGCGGTGGATCAGCAACAAAGCCATTAGGCAGTTTGCAAGGGTCATTTTCATCCGCACAGCTTAATTCTGCTGGACTAGGCATCCTTGAAGATTCACTATAACTAAGTTTAAATAACATGTGTTCGTTTAACTGGTAATTACCTGAAATGGCGGGGTTAAAGCGATTAAAATAGTGTTCACCATTGAGTGAACCTTCACCACTGTCTATCTGATCCTGCATACTCACATGGGCATGATTATATCGCCCAGCAATATTTAGTGTAAATTTGTCACCAAAAGAAAATGCATTAAGAAAATAAACATATTCTTGTTGAGTTTTTACTTTTAAACGAACCCGAGATTCTGCATCAAATAAACCAATACCAGTGACCGAACGATCATCATCGACCGAGTCATTGTGCAATATAGCAAACTCGGTATCACTACTAAAATCAATATCAGCCTTATCAATTCCTAAACCAAAAATAAACTCGTTATCAAATGAACCAATAAATGTAGAAGTATCAACTTGACTTAATCTGACAAATTGCAGTGCAGCACCATAACTTTTATTATCAGTAAAACCCGTATTGTAGGTACCATCTATTGAATCAGCATCAATATCAGTGAGTTCACTTAACCATATATCTTCATCATATCCTACAAAATGAACTCGCTCTAGCTCCCCTATTTCAGTTTCTGCTTCATCTTCCATTTCATCATCATCGTCTTCATCTCCTTCGCATAAACTATAGAGTAGGCCAGATTCACATTCTTCGTAATCACTATCATCGCCATTAATACTATTAATTTCATTATGTCGGTAATAGGCTGTTGCCTGCCACGACATTTGATCGTTTATCAAGTTATCACTTTTAAGACTTAACTGTTGATAACGGCTAGCGGTTTTATCAGGTTGTGTATAAATAGCTCTTCTACTTGCCAATGCTGGCAATTGTTCTGGCACAGCACCATTACCTAATAATTCATTTTTATTGGCGGCGTAAGTAATATCAAAAGAATGTTCTTTGCTCGCATAACTAAGCGTAGTAAGCAACTGCTTTAATTCACTTTCAGAATAATCACGCCAGCCATCTTCTTGGTATTTATTCGCAATAAAATAATACCCCCAATTACCCTTATTACCGCCAGACTGTACTGTAAATTGCTTCTGACCAAAGCTGCCAAAGCGTACATCAAGTTCATTTTGTGTGTAGCTAAAGCCGTTTTTTGTTTGTAGCGCTAATGCGCCACCTAATGTATTTTGACCAAATGCAGGATTAGAGCCTGAATATAAAGAAACAGATTCAAGCGCAGCCAATGGAATCAAATCCCAATTTACCGTATCACCAAAAGGCTCATTAAAACGTATACCATTTAAGTAAACCGAAATTCCTTGAGGTAATCCCAATAAAGGTGAAGCGGTAAATCCTCTGTATTGAACATCAGGTTGGAAAGGGTTATTTTGTACATCATTTATGTGCAAACTAACCAATTGATTCTTCATATGTTCAGCAAGAGAAATCGCTTGCGATTGAACTAACATTGCACCATTAACAGTTTGTACACTGCCAAGGGGATTTCTATCACCTGCAATACTTGCTGAAATAGGGGTTTGGCTGTATATATTAATCTTTTCGATATCATCACTGTTTTGTGCTAATACGGGAAATATCATTGTAAAACTAATACAACTAAAACTAGCGGCACTTTTTAACTTCATTTGTTGATTCCTTAGATTACACTTATTACAGGTAGTATAATGGAATATTTCCAAATATAATCAGCCTAACAGAAAGAAACCCAAGAAAAAACACCAAAAATGTCAATAAATAACAATAAGATAGTGTTATAAGGGTCAATTGAAATCATTCCAAAGTATGATTCATTCACTACCTAGTGCTACCTTATATTATACCCACAATGCTATGTGTCTTTAACTGTAAATCACAACAGAAGTATTATACGACCCTGATCATGGCACTATTATCGCTAATAAAAACAAAAACACTCTATAAACAATGCCGATCAAACGTTATGATAGCCCAAGAATAAATAACGGAGCACATTTTGAATAATTTAACAATTCGCCAAGCAGTTGCAGAAGACACAGCATTAATTCTACATTTTATTCGTGAATTAGCCATTTATGAAAAGGCCGAACATGAAGTATTGGCAACAGAAGAAACCATTAGACAATCGATTTTTTCTGATAATAGCCATGTAAATGCATTAATTTGCTTACAAGGCGAACAACCATTAGGAATGGCTATCTATTTTTATAACTATTCGACTTGGTTAGCAAAATCAGGACTTTACCTTGAAGATCTTTACGTTTCTCCTGAACATCGCGGCAAAGGCGCAGGAAAATTATTACTTAAAAAAATGGCACAAATCGCTTTGCAAAATAACTGTGGTCGATTTGAATGGAGCTGTTTAGATTGGAACCAACCCTCTCGCGACTTTTATCAGTCTATCGGCGCACAATCACAAGACGAATGGGTAGGCTATCGTATGTCGGGGCAAACCCTTATCGATTTTGCCAAAGAAGATTAATAACAGCATTCGGCATAAGAAACTGAACAACTAACGATAATTAAAGGCTTAGAGGCAAGGCATTGATTGAAGAGAATGGCCATTCCCTTGTCAAAATCAATAACGACGCATATAAGCCTTTTAATTCTCGCTGAGTGGGCAAGAACTTAATCAACTTGGTATTAATATGCAAGGAAAATTTTGCATCAATAGCAGCTAAAGATACATTTATTCAGCCAAATTCAGGGGATTTATCAATTTAAGTTGCGCATCTACAAAAACACTAATAAACACAAACTGCTTTTTAAATTTTTTAAAAAGCAGTAAACCAAAGCCACTTCATCTACCACTACGTCCATGCAGTGGTTTAAAACTCATTAAAGCAAAAATTGACGCTATACTTGTCGCTATTAATACAGTCATTAATGCCGCTGTATTCATTTGCCCATAAAGCGCAAATCGTAATAGTTCTACACAGGCAGTAAAAGGATTAAATTGGCATAGCCAATAAAGCCAAATACTTGCCTCTTGCATTTTCCACAACGGATATAACGCACTAGAAAGAAAGAACATAGGAAAAATAACAAAATTCATTACACCTGCAAAGTTTTCTAATTGCTTAATTAAATTAGATAGCATTAATCCTAATGCCCCGAGAAAAAAGGCAATTAAGAAAATTGCGGGTATTGCAGTAAAGTAACCTATAAGCGGAATATCAACATCAACCAACTGTGCGAGTAACAAAAATATTACCACTTGTAATAGTGACAGCAGCGCACTAGCAATTAATTTACAGCATAATAAAAATGGCCTTGGTAATGGGCTCATCAATAGCACTTTCATACTACCCATTTCTCTGTCATACACCATAGAAAGGGAGCTTTGCATACCATTAAATAAAATAATCATACAGCACAACCCTGGGGCAATATATTGTTGATAGGTGATGTATGTACCATAAGGTTCCATAATTGAAACCCCCAAGGCAGCCCTAAAGCCTGATGCAAAAACAACTAACCAAAGTAATGGCCTAACTAATGCGCTTAATAAACGGGAACGTTGTTGAAAAAAACGTAATACTTCACGCTTAACAATACCTATAAAGCAATAAATATAACTAAGGTTCATTAGATAAGCTCCACGTTAGTAGTTAACGTGCGATAAAGCTGATAAATATCAGCAACCTTATGCGTTTCACATAGCTGTTTGCTGACACCCTGAGCTTTAATTTTTCCTTCATTAATAATAATTAATTGATCCTCTGCTGAGATTTCATCAATTAAATGAGTTGCCCATAAAACACAAATCCCCAGTTGCTGACAAAGTGTACCAACGTATTCTGTAATCATCTTTCTACTGTCAATATCTAAACCAACCGTGGCTTCGTCAAGTAACAAAACTTTGGGTTGATGAATTAATGCCCGTGCAATTTCAACACGACGACGATGGCCGCCATTTAATGTTCTTACTTTATCATTCAGTCGCGGCGTTAATTCAAGTTGTGACAAAATTTCACTAATATTGACTAAAGCTTGCGATGAAGAAATACCATGTAAAGCCGCATAATAAACCAAGTTTTGTTTTACAGATAAATCAAGATCTAGCGTACTTTGTTGAAATACAACCCCCATCGACCGCATTATTTGCGCTCTATCGGTTTTTAAATCATAACCATTGATTTTGATAGAACCCGATGTAGCTTGATAAAGCCCTGTTAACATTGAAAACAAGGTACTTTTTCCTGCGCCATTAGGACCAAGCAACACATTAAAGCCCATGTTAATGTTTAAATTTAGTTCTTCAATAACGGCTTTTCTACCGTAACAAAAGCTAAGTAGCTTGGTTTCAATACTCATGGTATTTGCCGTACCACTACACCCCAAGGGTAGCGGCCCACTTTAATTGATTTGGTTACTTTCATCTGGTCAACATCAATAACAGACACATCACCACTAATACCATTAGTGGTTAATAACTGACTTTGATCTTCATTAAAAGCTAACTGCCACACCCTTCGCCCCACTAATAAATATTTATCTATTTTCATCGTTTTTCTGTCAATCACAGCAACATGATTTGCAGGTCCTAATGCGATAAACGCAAAACGCCCATCTTTTGTCAATTCAATACCAACTGGCTGAATTCGATCACGATGAATACCATTAATTTCAAAAGAAAATTTTTGAATAATTTGTTGAGTTGCCACATCAAATATTACCACCGTGCCACCAATTTCAGCACTAACCCATAAAAACTTACCATCGTCAGTGAACTTAACCGATCTAGGTCTTGCATCAACTAAACTGTTTGCAAAGTTTTTGTGGGTTTTTGTATCTATCCAATGCACCATATTAGTCGTTTCAGACGTAACAACTACAATGCTTCCATCGGGACTTACTGCTAAGCCTTCAGGCTCAACACCAACATCTATTTGTGTGATAACAGAACGCGTAGCAATATCAATAACGGTAAGTAAGGCATCATCTTCGTTAGACGTATAAATAGTTTTGCCATTAGGATGTAAAGCAATCGTTTCTGGGTCTTCTCCCGAAGGTAATTCGCCAATAATTTGCTCTGTTTTTAAGTCTAAAATTTGAATGCTATCAGAATCACTTGCGCAAATATAAGCAAGAGTATGATCTTTATTCATAATAACACCACGAGGTCGCTGTCCTACGGCAATTGTTTTCACCACTTTATTTTCGCTTAAATCAATAACCGAAATATTGTCATCCTTCTCATTGGTAACATAGGCCAATTCGGTGCTATAGGTTGATTGACAACTAAAGAATGTTGCCAAAATTAATAAGTTTAAAAAAGGTTTATTTTTCATAAGTCGTACACGCCTTATTTACATTGAGATTCTTGAGCATCAAAGCCCAAAGTATCGAGATCAGTTAACGGATGAAGCATACCAGGCTGAGGTGATTGCGATACCAAAGCATGAGGATGTACTAATGCTAATGGCATTCGTAATTGTTTACTCCAAGAACGAAAGCTAAGTTTTCGTCCTTTGTAAGCCGCCAAATCAAAGTTCTTTGAATCAATATAATTTACAAGCTTATTAATATCATTCAAATGAAGTTTATGTGCGGCTTGAGCAACGCTGCGTACAGCAAGATAGCCCGCAAAGTCCTGCTCATTCATTTGTCTATCTGCCATTTCTGTAAAACGTGTTTGTAACTGCGCTGCCCCCCACTGTTCAATCACGCCATGCCATGCCAAAGCTTCTAAGCCAGCAGAACCAATAACAGGGCGAGGCAAATACGTGTTAAAAGGAATGAATTCTGCAAAATCTTTTGATTTATCGGCTACATATACCGCGTCATAATCTTTAACTGTTTGTGTGAACAACGGAATTTCTTGTTGAGCACTACGTCTGAGATCGGTATTAAAGTCCCATTGCTTTTCATCAATAATCTTTAAACCAAAACGTTTCGCAGAACGTTTAAATGACGTTGCAAGTTGAATATCTTCTGCTTTGCTACCCCGTATTAATAATACTTTATTCATACGACGATAGAGTAACCACTGAGCAAGCGCATCAGACTTCATCGCATTGCTAGGTATCGTATGAAATATAGAATTCAAACATTGGCTATTACGTAGCTCATCGTCAGATTCACTCACATTAAACAATAACACAGGTTTATTTTTAGCCCACCGATCAACTTCGGGTAATAACGACGCTTCGATAATGAAAATGCGTTGACCTTTTAAGTATTCACTGTCTAAATAATCTAAAAATTGTGCTTTTTTTGTTGCTGTAAAATAGCTTAAATTAAAGTACTGCTGCAAAAATTTACCCGTAGTATTCGAATCATTTATCGCTAGTTTTGCGCCAAGATAACCACTGTTTTCTGGCTTTTCAAACAGACGAGAAAAAACAGGTGGTTTTTCTGGAATGAGTTTAATGTAACTAATATTAAGGGTGATTGGAGCCGACACAGCATTAAAGCAAAGTAACAACATACCAATAACAACACTTTTAAAAAAAAACATGACAACCTCAAACAAAAAATGATCAATGACTATGTGTCAAATTGATATGCTTTAACTAAATACAATAGAAAGCAAACAGAAAACTAAGCATATAGAAAAAAATACTTAAAGTGAAAAAGTTAACACACTAACAATAGTAGCATAACCTAATGATATACAAGAAAATAAAAACAAATTCATCATTTTCTATCGATAAATTCATACTAAAGGATGAGTTCCAACCGCGCTAAAGTACAATTCTTGAACCTAAGCAATATCGTTATGATGATTCCATAAAAAATAAAACACATTTATTAATTTACGAGAGAATGGGGTACGAAGTGATGGGAAAGTTTAAGTTTAATTATTTAGGGCGACATTATTTAATTGCATTAATGTCTATTTGTTCATTTGGGGCAGGGGCTCATGGTTCAGTAACACCACAAGCCATAGACACATCAACATTGCCCACATTAGGCGAAGAATGGGCTGATACTAACCCATACCGAGATACAGAAGGTGACGTCCGTACAGAAATTTTACGTGTTGGGGCATCAGCCTATAATCAGAATTGCGCTCGCTGTCATGGTTTAGGCGGCATATCTGGAGGTATTGCGCCAGATTTACGCCAATTACCAGCTGATTATGATGGCGATGAATGGTATATCTATCGCGTTCAAAATGGTGCTGTGCGTAACGGTGCAGTTTATATGCCTAAAATGACTGAACATTTGAACCAAGAAGCCCTTTGGTCTATTCGTACCTGGTTAGAGTCTGTCAGTGAAAAGCAATAATTACAATTTACTGATTGCATGGTTAAGCTGTTGTCTAATATTCTGCACAACAGCTTTCGCACGGTCATATGACGATATCATTGAAACTAATGAGATTACCGTTGCTGTTTATAATGATTTTGTTCCCTTTTCATACCAAGAAAATGAACAGGCAAAAGGCATTGATATTGACATTGCAAAGCATATTGCCAAACAGTTAGGTGTCACACTTAAGTTAAGGTGGGTCACTGCAGATGAAAATGTCGAAGATGATTTACGTAACAATCTTTGGAAAGGACATTACCTAAAACGCACTGTTGCAGACCTAATGCTTAGAGTTCCCTACGATAAAAAATATTCTGAACTGCGCGATGATATTGGTGAATTAGTACATGCTCAGGTACATATGTTTGCCCCTTACCATACAGAGTCATGGAAAATTGTGTTTAATAGTAAAAATATTGACACCGTTAGCACTATGGCTGTCTTCCAATATCACAACATTGGGGTAGAAATCGACTCTATCCCACAATTTTATCTCATATCAGCTTTTAATGGCCGCATGCAAAACAGAACAAAGCAGTATGCTTCAATACCGTTAGCTATTTCAGCTATGCAAGAACACAAAGTTGATGCTGTGATGGGATTACGTAGTCAGATAAGTCATTATCAACATAAAGTCGATTCCAACACATACCAATTAGCGAGCAATGCGTTTCCTATGATAGGAAAACAGCAATGGGATATTGGCATGGCAGTGAAAAGTGATTACCGTCAATTAGGTTATGCCATTGATGATATCGTCTCAGCCATGATAAAACAGGGTTTGATGGAGAAAATATTTAAAAAATATCATGCCATCTACCAAACTCCTCCTCTGTATTCTACCACTCAGCAATAGCTTTCAACATCCTCCTTGTTGTCATACTAAGTGATGAAAAAAATTCTACTGCTGAGTGATAGCAAGCCAAATAGATACATTTTAGTATTGATATAACCTGCTTAAATGGTTTTTCATGTATCTGGATGACAGGCATGACATGTATTTAGATGAAAGACATGAATTAAGTAGAGTTACGTAAGAAAGGAAGCTTATTAACAAGTATCGTTAATCAGAATCAAAACCCAAGAGGAAATAACAATGATAACAGCAGGTAAAACCAAGGTATTGTCATTATCTATGGCAATTTCTTTAGCGTTAACTGGCTTAGCACATGCTAGTGTAACGAATAAAGATATTATTAACGACCAAATGACCACTGACGATGTAGTAACCTACGGGCTTGGTTTAAAAGGGCAAAGATATAGCCCACTTAACAAAATAAATACCAATACCGTTAAAGAAATGCGTCCCGTTTGGTCATTCTCTCTGGGGGGAGAAAAACAACGTGGTCAAGAATCGCAACCCATGGTTAAAGATGGGGTTATGTACATTACTGGCTCCTACTCTCGTGTTTATGCAATAGACGTAAATACAGGTGACGAACTTTGGCAATATGATGCCAGATTACCTGATGGTATTATGCCTTGTTGTGATGTTATTAACCGTGGTGCCGCACTATACGAAGACCTAGTTATTTTTGGAACGCTCGATGCAAAACTTGTTGCCCTTAATAAAGACACTGGTAAGGTTGTTTGGAAAAAGAAAGTAGAAGATTATAAAGCAGGCTATTCAATTACGGCAGCCCCAATTATTGTTAAAGGCAAAGTAATCACTGGCGTGGCCGGTGGTGAATTTGGTATTGTTGGTAAAGTCAGTGCTTATGATGCGAAAAATGGTCAGTTAGCCTGGGAACGTCCAACAGTTGAAGGCCATATGGGCTACATCTGGAAAGATGGTAAAAAAATGGAAAACGGTATTTCTGGCGGCAAACCAGGACAAACTTGGCCAGCAGAACTTTGGAAATCAGGAGGCGCGGCACCTTGGTTAGGTGGTACTTATGACGCTGATGTTGATCTACTCTTCTTTGGTACAGGTAACCCAGCACCATGGAACTCGCATTTACGCCCTGGTGACAACCTATTTTCATCATCACGTTTAGCTATTGACCCTGATACAGGTAAAATCGTATGGCACTTTCAAACAACACCGCATGACGGTTGGGATTTCGATGGCGTAAATGAACTTGTTTCTTTCGATTATAAACAAAATGGAAAAACCGTTAAAGCGGCAGCAACTGCTGATAGAAACGGCTTCTTCTATGTACTTAATCGTGAAAATGGTGATTTTATCCGTGGATTCCCTTTTGTTGATAAACAAACATGGGCTTCTGGGCTTGATAAAAATGGTCGCCCTATTTATATCGATAGTAATAGACCAAGCGACCCTAGTGCATCAGAAAATGGTAAAAAAGGTAGTACAGTTGTAGCTGCTCCCGCTTTCTTAGGTGGTAAGAACTGGATGCCAATGGCTTATAGCCAAGATACTGAATTATTTTACGTACCTTCAAACGAATGGCAAATGGACATTTGGAATGAACCGACTGCTTATAAAAAAGGTGCAGCCTACCTTGGCGCTGGCTTTACCATTAAAGCAATCAACGAAGGTTACATTGGCGTATTGAAAGCTATAGATCCTAAAACAGGTAAAGTGGTATGGCGTTATAACAACTATGCTCCATTATGGGGAGGCGTATTAGCCACTGCAGGTAACCTAGTATTTACAGGTAACCCTGAAGGGTACTTGTTAGGACTTGATGCTAAAACAGGTGAAGTGAAGTATAAATTCAATACTGGCTCAGGCATTGTTGGATCACCTATTACTTGGGAAATGAATGGTGAACAATACCTAAGTGTTCTTTCTGGCTGGGGTGGTGCGGTTCCTCTTTGGGGTGGCGATGTAGCTAAACGTGTTAAACACCTAAACCAAGGTGGTAGTGTATGGACATTTAAACTTCCTAAATAATCTCATTAATATGCAAAAAAAAGGCTTTTGAATTGATTCAAAAGCCTTTTTTATTAACTTATCTAAGCTGTAGGTCAATTAAAATCGGTCAATTCACTCTAAAGTATGATGTTTTCAATGCAAAGGGATAATAGTTTCACTTACCCAACCAATACTACACTAGAAACATGAAAAAACGCTTTGGTGCCAACCAAAGGAAATACAAAACAGGGCCACGGAAAGAGTAATACTCTGGCAGGTCTCGATATGAGGTGATATATGATCTATGCAAATCCGGGAAGCGAAAATTCTGTTGTTTCTTTTAAACCCAAGTATGAAAATTTTATCGGTGGTAAATGGGTAGCTCCCGTTAAAGGAAATTATTTTACTAATACAACACCTGTGACAGGTGAGGTTATTTGTGAAGTTCCACGTTCAAGCACTGAAGATATTGAGTTAGCACTTGATGCCGCCCATGCAGCAAAAGCAGCATGGGGGAAAACCTCAGTACAAGAACGTTCAAATATATTATTAAAGATTGCTGAACGTGTTGAAGAAAATCTTGAATTAATCGCCGTTGCTGAAACATGGGATAACGGTAAACCAATTCGTGAAACACTCAATGCTGATATTCCGTTAACTGTCGATCACTTCCGTTATTATGCTGGTTGTATCCGTGCTCAGGAAGGCTCTATATCACAAATAGATGACGATACTGTAGCGTATCATTTCCATGAACCTATTGGTGTTGTTGGTCAAATTATTCCATGGAATTTTCCTATGCTAATGGCTGCATGGAAATTAGCTCCTGCGCTAGCTGCTGGTAACTGTATTATCATTAAACCAGCGGAACAAACACCTGCAAGTATTCTTGTCTTTATGGAATTGATTGCTGATTTATTACCTGATGGTGTATTAAACATTGTTAATGGGTATGGTAAAGAAGCAGGTGAAGCCCTAGCAACTAGCACACGTATTGGTAAAATTGCCTTTACTGGTTCAACTCCTGTTGGGCAACATATATTAAAATGTGCTGCTGAAAATTTAATTCCTTCTACGGTAGAGCTTGGTGGTAAATCACCAAACATATTCTTTAGCGATATTATGCAATTTGAAGACGATTATCTTGATAAGTGTGCTGAAGGCTTTGCGTTAGGTTTCTTTAACCAAGGTGAAGTTTGTACATGTCCTTCTCGTGCACTAGTACAAGAAGATATTTTCGATTTATTCATGGAAAAAGTACTTGAGAAAACCAAAAACATCATTCAAGGTAATCCTCTTGATGTTAACACTATGGTTGGTGCACAAGCATCTAAAGAGCAATATGATAAAATAAAAAGCTACTTACAAATAGGTAAAGATGAAGGTGCAGTTGTGCTTTCTGGTGGTCAACATGAGAGTTTAGATGGCTCACTAGAAACTGGTTTCTATATCCAACCAACTATTTTGAAAGGTAATAACTCAATGCGAGTTTTCCAAGAAGAAATTTTTGGCCCAGTCATTTCTGTTACTACGTTTAAAAACCCTGAAGAAGCATTACAAATAGCAAATGACACTGCTTTTGGCTTAGGTGCTGGCGTTTGGACACGTGATGCTAACCTTGCTCATCGAATGGGTCGTGGTATTGAATCTGGCCGAGTATGGACTAACTGTTATCATTTATATCCGGCTCACGCTGCGTTTGGTGGGTATAAAAAATCAGGTATAGGCCGTGAAACCCACAAAATGATGCTTGATCATTATCAGCAAACTAAGAACCTATTGGTAAGCTATAGCACAAGTCCTTTAGGGTTCTTTTAAACTATCTCCAACTCGATATTTTGGATAAATGAGTGCTTTGCTTTTATACAAAAGTACTCATTTATTCCAAGGAGAATCAAGCAATATACATTAGCTTTTTATAATATTTCCAGAGATTATAAAAATTTACTTGGGTGTTAGCATGCCTTTAAAAAGATCATACCACCTTAAAATCAGGGTATTATTCGCCCTTTTTTTTATGTTAACACCCTCTTTTTACACGTTTGCATTTAATGTTAGTGATAGCCAAAATGCCACGTCAATTTCTGAAGATATTGCCCAAATATTTCCTAGCGCAACTCGCATAGGACCTGTTGACAAAGACATCCCTGTAACACCTGTTTATCAACTAAATGAACTACTAGGTTATGTTTTTGAATCTGACGATTTCACCCATTTTATTGCTTTTTCAGGGCAAACTGTCAATTTACTAATAGGTATTGATACACAGGGTGTACTCACTGGCTTAAAAATATTGAATCACCATGAACCCATATTTTTACACGGTTTAGGCGAACAACCCCTCTTTCGATTTATCAAACAATACCAAGGACATTCCATTAAAAAGCGTTTTATTATTAACGCACGCGATAAAACAGCACTCGACACTACTTATTTAGATGGAATTACACGGGCAACCATTTCAGTATTAGTGATTAATGACACCATTATTGCTTCTGCCCTTAAAGTGGCACGTGAAAAACTCTCAGGATTTCTTGCTCCCTCGAATATTTCTATTAACTCTGAGTTCTTCGAAACACTCACCTTTGACCAACTTGTTGAGCGCAATTATATTGGCCATTGGGAGTTAACTCGAGAACAAGCCATAGCAATTACTAACAACTCTTCCATTGCATTATCCAATGAAATAAACGCATTAAGCGAAGGAGAAAACAATTTTATTGAACTGTATTTTGCCTTTGTAAATATTCCTATTATTGGTAAAAACTTGTTAGGCGAGCAAGAATACCAGCGTTTACTTGAAAGCTTGAAACCAGGAGAACATGCCTTAATGGTTTTGAATCGTGGAAATTATAGTTTTGTTAGTGAAGATTTTATCCCACAAACCGTACCTAACCGTTTAAGCGCCACACAAGGTACTCTTCCCGTAGATATTCGGGATATTGATTTTTACAGTTACTATGATCCCTTTTTTGCACTTACCTTGCCAGACTTTAATGACATTAAGGTGTTTAGAATAAAATCTCAATCAGGTTTTGAACTCAATAATGCATTTTCTTTATCCTTAAATATTAGTTATAACCAATCTTTTTTAAGTAAACAGCAACACAATTTTTCTATTCAAACCACCTTGCCTGAAGCATTATTTGTGCATCAAGAACCAAAAGAAAACGTCACTGATAAATCCCCCTTATGGGTTAAAATTTGGATAAGCCGTAGCACTGAAATAATAATATTAGGCGTTTACCTAATTTTATTAAGTTTGTTATTTATTAAACAAGAAACCTTAGCCAGAAATGCCAAAACCACCCACCAAGTACGGTTTATTTCTTTACTCTTTGTCGTTGCTTTTATTGGTTACTATGCACAAGGACAGCTATCTGTAGTTAATATTTATACTTTGCTACTCTCGCTTAACAAAGGATTCAATATTGAGGTATTTTTACTCGACCCAATTATTTTTGTATTATGGGTATTTGTCTTTATTACATTATTTTTGTGGGGAAGAGGTTTATTTTGTGGTTGGCTATGCCCTTTTGGCGCATTGCAAGAATTTGTAACGTTAATTGCTAATAAATTACAAATAAAGCAGTTCAAGGTTAAACCGCATCATCATAAAATAGCACAAAAAATAAAATATATTGCACTATTTATTCTCGTTGGAATTTCATTTTATTCTTTAACATTGGCGGAAAAGCTAGCAGAAATAGAGCCATTTAAAACCAGCATTACACTTAGCTTTATTCGCTATTGGCCCTTTGCTTTATACGCCATAATATTACTAATGCTTAGCTTAAAAATCCATAAGTTTTATTGTCGATACTTGTGTCCTTTAGGTGCTGGTTTGGCCATTTTGGGACGGTTCCCCTTACTTAAAATGCTAAGACGTCGAAAAGAGTGTGGTTCACCCTGTCATCTTTGTCGCACCAAAAAATGTGGTATCGACGCTATCAACATTGACGGCTCTATTGACTACGGTGAATGTATTCAGTGCTTAGAGTGTTTAGTTACAATTGAAAGCCCTCAACTTTGTGTCGTAAATAAATATTCAAATAAAACAACAAGAAAAAGCAAAACATCAAAGTCTTTAGACATAAAGGTTATGAACTAAACTCGCTAAACGATATGATAGATAAATAAGGAAATATAAACATAAAAAATACCAAGCTAAAACGTCATCAAAGGCAAATATATGAACCCAATAAAAACTATAACAGCAATCAGTAGAGCAACTGATCCATTCATTGCAAGCCAAGAGCTTTATCAACAACTAAACCAAGAAAATATATCGTTTGTACTTTTCTATTGCTCATCAACTTATGAATTAGATTCATTAGCAAAAAATATGAATAATGCATTTGAAGGCATAGATATTGTTGGTTGCACCACAGCAGGAGAAGTAACAAACAAAGGTTACGAACAACACTCAATAGTGGCTATTGGTTTTTCTTGTTACTACTTTGCTATCAGTGCTGCGCTCGTTGAATCGATGGAAAAGTTTAGTACTATGAATGCCCAATCTACCATCAATGAATTGGTAGAACTGTGTCAATCTAAAAACTTAACAACGATCAAACACAATAGTTTTTTACTTACCTTGCTTGATGGTCTTTCTTCAGACGAAGAACAATTTTTGGTAACACTAAACGCTGCTGCAAGAGGCACGCCCCACTTTGGTGGTTCGGCTGGTGACGATATAATCTTAGGGAAAACCCATGTTTACTATCAAGGGCGATTTTATCAAAATGCCGCTATTGTGATCATGGTAAACACCATTTTATCTTTTGAAGTTTTTAATTGTAATCACATTAAACAGCCAACAGAAAGGTTAGTAGTAACAGCGGCTGATGCTGACAGTAGAACAGTCTATGAATTAAACGCAGAGCCTGCCGCACTTGAATACGCAAAACTTTTGAATATGAACATAAAAGACTTAAGTCCTGAAGTTTTTTCGCTTAATCCCTTAGCAGTAAAAGTGGGTGGGCAGTATTATATTCGTTCTCTT
Organism: uncultured Colwellia sp.; assembly: GCA_965305135.1. Classification (GTDB taxonomy): domain Bacteria; phylum Pseudomonadota; class Gammaproteobacteria; order Enterobacterales; family Alteromonadaceae; genus Colwellia. Next base: position 246,331 of record CBDLPA010000002.1, on the reverse strand, counting down.
CAAAAAGTTAATGAAGAGGACTTAAGCCTCACATTCTACTGCGCTGTCGATATAGGTATCGTATTAAGTGCTGTAGACATGGGTGACATATATGAACCAGTAACACAGAAATTAAATGAAATTGAGCAACGTCGAGGAAAATCTGAATTAGTACTGGTATGTGACTGTTTTTTGAGGCGATTAGAGATAGAACAAAAAGGTTTAGAAAGACAAGGACAAACTTTGAATGCTCAGTACAACATCGTAGGTTTCAATACCTATGGTGAGCACATAAATGGTATTCACTTAAATCAAACCTTTACTGGCGTTTATATTGCAGGAGGTATGGATGAGTGAACAAACCTTAATAGAAGAATTAGCGCAATTAAAAAAACAAAATAGTAAATTAAAAAAAATTAACGATGCCCTAATGCAGCGCGTTGAAGACAGCGGTGAAAACCAATATGCCCCCTATACTGCATTTGAACATTCTGTTCACTTAGCTGAGCAGGTAAGAGAGAAAACCCAAACATTAAATGAAACCTTAGCAAAACTTGAACGCACTAACCATGCATTAAAACGAGCAAATGATAAAGCAAATCTTTTCCGGCAACGTTTTATAGATGCTATCGAAAGTATTTCCGAAGCCTTCGTTTTACTTGACAGTAAAGGTCGAATCATTTTACAAAACAGTAATTTTGCCAACTTTTGGACTGACTCGGGGTTACCCATAAAAGAAGGTGCTAACCTTAATGATTTGAAAGACTTAGCAAAAACACGTGGCATTATTCGACGAGCATCACCAGGTGACGCATTCGCCAGCCCTGTATACCAGTTGTCAGACGATCGCTGGTTTCAATTAAATGAGCATCGTACCAGCGAAGGTGGCTGGGTAATGCTCTATACTGATATTACCGCAGTAAAAAATGCCGAAAGTGCTCGTTATGAACGTGGCATGGCACAGAAATCACTATTATTACAAAACCTGATAGACAATTTATCTCAAGGCGTAATATTGATCAGTAGCCATAATAAAATTGAAGTCTGGAACATGCGTTTTGCTCGCATAAGCCAATTGTCTCCTCATCTTTTACGGTCGATGCCTAACACTCATTATTTAAAAAACCTGACTGAGCTAGACTTAACACCAAAATTAAATTCAGACGTTGACTACTACACCCAGACTTTAGCAAATGGAACCGTTGTAGAAATACGAGATCACCGATTAAATAACGGTAAAACGATTAAAACCTATACCGATATAACCGAACGTTATCGCAATGCTGAATCACTAAGGCAAAGTGAAAGTTGGCTACGATTAATTACAGACAATGTACCTGCGATGATTGCATATGTTGGTAAAGATCTAAAATATCAATTCACCAATCAAGTATATGTTGACTGGTACGGTTGGCCTCAAGGTGGCCTTAATGGGCTAGAGCTAGAACTAAGTAGAGTTCATACAGATTTTACCCAATTGAAACCTTACCTTGATCGCGCATTAAACGGGGAAAGTGTTAGTTTTGAAATTGAAGAAAGAAATAAATTTAATGAGCCAAGTTACTTATTAAAATCTTATGTGCCTAACCGAGATGTGCATGGCGAGGTACAAGGTTTTTTTGTACTCATTCGCGATATTACTGAACGACGTAAAAATGCCCTTGCTTTACAAAAAGCACATGACTTGCTTGAAGTTAGAGTGAAAGAAAGAACATCTCAATTACAAAGTTTAAATAACACATTACAACTCGAGGTAGAAGAACGTCGACAAGCTCAAGCTAACCTGCTAAAAGCCAAAAGCGAAGCAGAATTTGCTAACAGTTCTAAAACTAAGTTTCTCGCAGCAGTAAGTCATGATTTACTCCAACCCTTGAATGCTGCACAGCTTTTTACTAGTTCACTAATGGAAGCTCCATTTGAAGGGAAAACCAAAACATTACTTGGCTCGGTTGCTAATTCATTAGATGATTTAGAAAACTTAATATGTACTTTAGTTGATATTTCAAAGCTTGATGCTGGTGTTGTAAAAGCCGATAAATGCTCATTCAAACTTTCTGAACTACTCAACAATCTGGTCAGTGAATACCAACAAATCAGCCTACAGTTTCAAGTAGAATTGCGGTATGTCAGCAGTGACGTGGTAATAAACAGTGATAGTGTATTACTAGCCAGAATATTGCGTAATTTTCTCTCTAATGCTTTTAGATACGCTGGTAATGGTAAAGTATTACTTGGTTGCAGACGGCAAGGGAATCAAATATCGATCGAAGTATGGGACAACGGCATGGGTATTGCCCAAGACCAAATACAAGAAATATTTAAAGAATTCAAACGGCTAAAACCTTCTCAAAATGCCTTTCGTAATGGGCTAGGGTTAGGCTTAGCTATTGTTGATAAAATATCAAAAGTGCTTGAGCACCCTATTATGGTTAATTCTACTTTAAACAAAGGGTCAGTATTCTCTGTTAAAGTACCATTGGGCGAATTAAACCAAGTATCACGGTCAAATGATCCTACACAATTTATGCTAGCAACCTCCGTATTAACAAATAGTAATATTTGGCTTATTGATAATGATGCTAACGTCTGTGCAGGCATGTCACAGCTACTTGAAGGGTGGGGTTGTATCGTAACAACCGCAATAAGTCTAGAACACCTTCAACAGCAGGTCGACACAAGTCATGATCACGCCGATATTTTAATAGTAGACTATCATCTTGATGATGATATAAATGGCTTAGACGTTGCCAATGAAATTAATAATTGTCGCGATTTACCCTTACCTGTCATGATGATCACGGCAAATTACAGCAAAGAACTAAAAAATGAAGTCAGTAATAGCGATATACTGTTATTAAACAAACCTGTAAAACCGATGAAACTAAAAACATCCATGTTATATTTATTGAAATAATAATAAAGATATTAAAGGAAATCACTTGAGCTAAAATCAGCACTATCATGTTATGTGCTTTCATCACAGCGCTGATTCAGTTCAAGATTAAAGAAAACACAACTTAACCTAATAGTTTTGCTAAACCTTGAGTTAATACTTGTTTTGCCTGTTGGCCTTCTTCCGTATCTAAATAACGTTGAGCACTTGCAATAAAGCTGGTGATCATTTCTGGTTTTAAGCCTAATGCTTCAAACTGTCTTTTAACATCATTAATAGATTTTAATGACTCATTGTATTCTGAAGCCTTATCAAGTAATCCACCTAAACCTTCACCAGAGCTAAGTTGACTAATATCAGGCATTTGTCCAACTAGCCCTTCAACCCCTGGTAACGATTTAGCAAGCTGGCCAAATTGATCACTTGATACATTGTTTTTCACATAGTTCAAAATTGCACCCATGCCTCCGGATGCTTGGTCTGTGTTTACACCCAACCCACTCGTTAACATATCAACCAAACCATCACTACTTAACTTTGCAACTGCATTTTGTTCTTGAGTATCACCCAAACCAACAAGGTTTTTTAAGCTGTCCAGCCAGCTAGTTTCTTCTGCTATTGCTGAACTACTCAAGGTGGCAACAGTTAAAAGTAAGATAAGCTTTTTCATAAAATTTCCTATAGTGTAAAAATATAATTTGTTTAAAAACTAGTATACAACAATTCTCATTCAACAAAGGAACAATAATACTAGTCTACATTCTGGTTAGCGAAATTACAGATATTAGCTTTCTGTTTTAATTGTGACCTCTAGTTGCTTACTTTCTCCCGCAAACCATTTTTGCACATAGATAGAACCTAAAACAGGTGGCATACCATTTTCAGGTACTTCTTTATATCGAATACTATTTTTATTGTGCTTTTCAAATTCAAACTTAATTGTTTTTTCAGACAAAACCAACTCACTTTTAGTTAATATTTACACTGTTTTATATTATATAAATGACGATAAATAAATTCTAGCCCTTACTGTGCTGGCTCTTCCTCGGTTCTATTAAATGATTCAACAAAAGACTGCAAGCCTTCCTGAACTAAAGCATAAGTTTTATCAATAGTATCGCTAATATCTCCCTCAAGCACGTTCAAACTGGTTAGTACTTCTTTAGCTTCATCAAAACCTTGATCTATACCCCCGCCAATAATATTAACAAAAGCATTTAAAGCTTCTTCTTCGTCCATTTCTGGGTGTTGTTCTCGATACGAACTTAGAAATTGGGTACTAAAAGAAACAATTCGCTCTGCTACTGCTTCAGGGCTAAAGTCTACGCCCGACTCATAAGCCTCTTCAACAGTATTCTCAACGCCCATTTCATTAAGTGCTTCATTAATTCCTTGTAGGGCTGTTTTTAATACCAGCGATAAAGGCTGATCAGCAATACTTGTATTGTAGTTCAAAGAAGATTCTATAATCGCAGCATTAAGCTGTTGTTTATTAGAGAGACTGATTGGCGCTTGCGCTTCCTCAATTTTTTGATCATCTTCAAGCTTAGAGGCTTGTTGACCCGTAGACATGTTATCTACTTTATCAGCCGACTTTGATAATGCTCGTGCATCTTGACTATAGGTGGTATTAGGGGGTATTGATGAACTCATAACACTTGCCTCTGTTTATTAAACCATACTTAGGTATCGGCTAAGTTAATTATAACTTAAGAATTAAATAACGCAGGTTTAAAAAAGAATTCAAGCTTTAATTAAACTTGCCGATAACTAGATTAAGCACTATTATTTAACAACCTTATATCTTTACCTGTTTATTATTACGGAGAGGCATTATGTCTATCAATATCAATAGTTCCCCAAGTTTTGCCCCTGCTAATGGTGGTGATGGCACAATATTACGTGTCGCGGTAAAAGCAAAAGAACTTGCGGAAGAAGAAGGTCAAATGGCATTGCAATTAATTGAAAGCGCAGCACCTTCTACTTCTAATAGCACAAGCAGTCCCGTAGGAAATATTGGCAACAATATAAACATTCAAGCTTAAGAAATAGATAGTTGTTTGACGCAAACAACTGGGCCAAAAGGCATTAGATAGTAATCTGTAAGAGATACCTTTACAGATTACTTATATGTTATCGCGGTGTAATTTATTCACTATCGCTATAGAGTTCAACCCGATTTCTCCCATTAGCTTTTGCTCTGTACATTGCAATATCGGCTTTTTCTATTAGTTGGTCTCTTGTTGAACCATGGGTAGGATAAGTTGAAACCCCCATACTAACTGTCAACGAGATTTCAGTTTTATCAGCGAGTGTAATGCGATTACTTTCAATGGTTTTGCATAACTTCTGAGCCACTGTATGCTGTTTCGCTTCTTCTAAATCAGGTAAAAGTACGAGAAACTCTTCTCCTCCCCAGCGAAACAATAAGTCATTTTCTCTAAGGTGCTCCTCCATTTTATTAACAAAGGCTTTTAAAGCGATATCCCCTACTCGATGCCCATATTGATCATTGATGGCTTTAAAATAATCTATATCAATAAAAACAACGGCAAATGGTTCGCCGTTAATGCGAGAAGTAGCAATTTGTTGTTCCAAAATCTCATGACAAACCCGACGGTTAAAAGCTCCTGTGAGTTCGTCTCGTGCAGCTTGGTTTTCTAACCTTTCTTGTAGAGCAACCTGATCCGTCACGTTCTGTACCATGCCAGCAACAATAGCAGGGGCACCTTGTGCATTTCTTTTGCTGACTTTTCCTCTGTCATCAACCCAAATATAGTGACCAGCTCGATTTCTTAAACGGTATTTAGCTTCAAACTTATCGGTACGTCCTTGCAAATGTTCTTGCATTACGGCAAGCACTCTATTTTTATCATCAGGGTGAATACCATCTATCCAAAAATCAACCTTTGATGCATCTTCCTCGGGGCCATAACCTCGCATTTGCATCAGTTTGGGACTGACATACAGGCTATCATTCTCAATGTTCCACTCCCATATTCCATCTGAAGCTTCATAAAGTGCATACCACAGACTATGCTTATGCGCCTCCATTTCTTTGTCTCTCATTTGACGTAAGCTAATATCACGAGCAACGGATAAGAAAAAATGCTGTCCCTCATAGTATATATTAGACGTACGAACCTCTACGGGGAAAGAACGGCCGCCTTTACGTTGATGATATCCTAAAAATACATAAGGCTTTTGTGATTGTGAAATGACTTCAGCAATTTCGCTCCAATGTGGTTGATTAAAAACGGAATCTTGTAGACTTAAAACAGAGTTATTAATAATTTCTGCTTCTGTCATCCCCACAGATTCACAAGCCATTTTATTTGCATATAAAATATTGGAGGATTCAGGATCAATAAGGTAAACAGCTTCGGGAAGATGATTAAGGGCAGAAGTTAATAGTAAATTATGAGACACTGTGCTGCATGCTATATCAATGTCTTTTGTAGTTTTTTTCATACTTCGTCTACCTAAAGTGGAATGTATGGAAAACTCCACATTACAATCAATGAATTTGAGCTCATAGAAATAACACTGTAGATATTTCTGAAAAGAAATATCTAGCAGATCCATGTGTGCGTTATAATCTTACACGATATGATCACTAAACGATAACCGTATTTCCCAAGAAAAATACACTTTTATGCCTATTTATTTTCAAACAGCATAGCAAGTAAACGGTAAAGTAATTCAAACAAAAAAAAGCGTTTACTTGAAATCAAGTAAACGCATTATAAAACATAAAACACTAGGGAAATAACATATTCATATAGTAAGAGTATCCCAAAGTGGAAAAGTTCCCTTTATAAGAAAAAAAAATTGATAAACTTCTAATACTCAATACCTAATATTAATACGGTGCAGGATATTCTCGTAATACCTTATCTATATCACTTAATACTGCTGTACTGAGTTCAAGGTTAAATCCTTTTATATTTTCTTGTAACTGAACCATGCTTGTTGCGCCAATAATGGTAGAGGTTACGCCATGAATTTGCTTACACCATGCTAATGCTAATTGTGAAGGAGTAATATTATACTGCTTGGCAATGTCAACATAGGCTGCGGTTGCCTTATGTGTTGAAGGGGTATTTCTAAAGATGCCGTTTCTTTGTTCAAATGTCCATCGGCTACCTTTAGGTAGAGCATTGTTTAAATATTTACCCGACAATATACCCGTTGCAAGCGGTGACCAAGGCAGATAGGCAATATTCTCTCTAATACAGTTTTCAATTAGATAAGGTGCATCTTGTGGGTGGAGCAAATTAAATTCGTTTTGAATCGACACAATGCGTGGTAAATCATATTGCTCACTCAGTTTTAAATAGGTATTAATACCCCACGGTGTATCGTCTGATAAACCACAATACCTTATTTTTCCTGCTTCGACACAGCGCGATAAGCCTTGCAGAATATCAAGCATATTTTCAACTTCATGGGCTGTAGTTGTTTGTGTAAAGTCCACTTCGTTCGGCCAATGTTTACCGAAATGCGGAAAACCACGATTTGGCCAATGTAATTGAAATAAATCAATATAATCAGTTTGCAAACGTTTTAATGATTCATTAACAGCAAGTTCAATATTTGTACCTGATATCGGGCTGCCCTCTCTTACCCAAGGTAATCCTGAGCCAGATATTTTACTTGCCAACACAATATTTTTTCGTTTACTAGGATTATTAGTGAGCCAATTACCAATAATTGTTTCAGTTTTTCCGTAAGTATCAGGTGTAGGAGGAATAGCATAAATTTCAGCTGTATCAATAAAATTAATATCTTGTGATAGTGCATAATCAATTTGTTGATTAGCCTCTTCTTGATTATTTTGTAAACCCCACGTCATGCTTCCCAAGCAAACTTCAGAAACTGATAAATCGCTACTTCCTAATAAAGAATATTTCATAATTACCTGTAATTACGTTAGTTAAATTGTAATTATTATACTATTGCTTGAACACAGGTGAAAACTAATCAACCAATAGTTACGCTAATAATGTAACAAAAAACTATTCTTTATGAATATCAATATAACGTTGGCGCTTTTTCGGTAGTAATTTGTCAAGATCAACCACCACCAAACCATCAACACAGTCGTTAAAGTCAGGGTCGATATTAAATGCTGAAAAACTCACACCACCCTCTTCGCATAACCCTGAATACTGTTTATATAATGTTGGCACACTCACCCCCACATTAGCCAGTAGGTGCTTCATGGTAGTGAAGTCTTTTTCTTTATCATTCCCTTCAAATGCCGCGCTAAGTTGATCCTTTTCAAACTCATCTAACTGAAACGGTGTTTTTGCTTTTGCCAGCATTTTTTCATCTAAAAAGTAATATTGGTAATAATGCATAAGCAAAGTTTTAGCTGCTGTGGGTAATGCATTACTAATACTAACAGGCCCAAACAAATAGCGGTATTGAGGATTTCTTGCAACGAAAGCGCCAATACCAACCCACAAATATTCTAAGCTTCGCTTACCCCAATATCGAGGCTGAACAAAACTTCGCCCCAGCTCTAATCCTTGAGTAAATATTGGTTCCATACTAGGCTGATAATCAAATAAAGTATTAGTATATAATCCTTGTGATTGTGAGTTATTAATCAGTTTTTGGGTTTCACCAAAACGATAGGCACCAACAATTTCTAAATCTTTATCGTCCCATAAAACCAAATGCAAATAATCTTGATCATAGCCATCAATATCGCGACGTTTTCCTGTTCCTTCCCCTACCAAACGAAAAGCGACTTCTCTTAATCGCCCAATTTCACGCATAATAGGAGAGCTATCTTGATGACGATACAAGATAATCGCTTTACCATCGGTAGTATTACCTAGCATTTCACATTCGCTTATTGCCGCTTTGAGTTCTGCACGATTCTCAGGATGGGCAATCGCTTTTTCAGTTTTTAAAATTTCCGCTTTATTACGCGCAATATTGTACAAATGTTTTTTGAACAATTTAACCTTACTCTGCCCAGGCACGTCTAACGAATCATAATGTTCAAAAGGAATAACATCGCCTATTTTGATGTTCATACGTTTATGAGCTTGTTTGAACATTTCCTTTATCAAAAGCAAGGTCGATAATGGTTTATAAATTGCTGATATTGCGTAAAAAAGAGCTGAATTTCGTGCATCCATGTAAACAGGTAAAATAGGGGATTTAGTGGCGGTAGCAAAACTGAGAAAACCCTTATGCCAACTTCCATCACGAACGCCAGCAGGCCCCATACGAGACACTTCACCCGCAGGAAAAATAATCACAACTCCCTCGTTGTTAAGGTGTTGATAAATAGCTTCAAGATTTTTTTTGGCCGTTTTTCCACCCATATTATTAACAGGCAGTAAAATAGGATGTAATGGTTTAACTCCCATCAGTACCTTGTTGGCCACTACTTTAAAATCAGGTCTTATTTCACTGACCATTTTAATCAATGCTGCGCCGTCTAAGGTACCAATGGGGTGGTTAGCAATAATAACGACTCGGCCCGTTGCAGGAATTTTCTCTCTGTCTTTATCGCTAAGACAATAACCAAAATCAAAGTGGTCAAGCATAGCCTCAGCATAATCTACCCCTTTAGCAAAGGGATATTGCTTTTCAATGTTCAGTAATGCTTTTTCATGTAACAGATAACGTAAAATATTTCTAAAGCTTTTACCCACCAAAGATTGTGGGTGCATTTGGGGTAGATTTTCAGAAACCACCTGATCAACATTAAACATATTAAGTCCGCCATCAATAGATAAACTGTCTATTTCAGTAATGTAACTTATCTATATGGCTAATATTTGACGTTTAAGTGACAGCTTTATGACAAAGCTAGATACTGCTTAATTTGCCTTATAACCCAATTCCCTTCATCTAGAGGGAGGTCATGACCAGCACTTGAATGCTCAACTAAGGTTCCCCCCAAATAATGATGTAAATGCTGACTGGCTATATTATTTACCAAACGATCTTTTCTACTAGTTAACACCAATAACGTAATGTTAGCTAAAGGTTTCACTTTAAAGCGTGATGCGGCAAGTAACTGACGGATCAGATTAAAAAAGCTTGTACGTTGAACACGTCGATATTCGGTCCAGTGAACTAGGGTTTCAGCATATTGCTGTTTATTTGAGGTGAGCTGTAAAATTTCTTTTTCAATAACTTCATCACTGCCTTTGCTGATAATAACCAAAAGTGACCTGGCTACAGCAACCAAATTAATTCGCTTATACCATGGTGTCAGGTTAGCAGCGCTAGTATTAATCAGGGTGATTGACCGTATCTCTTGTGGAAATCGATGTGCCCAATCAAGTGCAATCATGCCACCTAATGATAAAGCGACTAAATGGATATTAGCTAACGATTTTTCTGATTTTTCACCTAATATCAAGCGACAGTGATCTGTATACTCGGCAATAAGAAGTGGACTGTTAAGTGTAGCAAAATCACCATTTCCACAGGTATCTAAAACGCTCACCTCATCATCAGGAAAAGCGTGTTGAAATTTTGCTATAAATGTCCCCCAATGACGATAATCACGCCCAAGGCCTCTTAATAATAACCAATGTCGACTCATGTTGCTCGATACCATTGTTTAACCGCCGCTTTACGCATATCACTTTTTGTTTGGTTTGTGGGTAACCAATTTGAATAATTTGAAACTGCTTGCGTTAAAAAGTCAAATAAAACCAAGTGACTACGCTGAACTCTAGACCAACGATGCTCAACATTAGGATTAAATAATCCTTGATATGAAAACATTTGTTTCGGGCTTTTCTTAACCCAATTCCAAGAACCCATTTCTAATGTTAAGGATAAAAACGAGCTATTAAATTCATGTTTCACAATTTTTCCAACATGATCCCATAAATCACCGTGCGTAGTATATTGCCTTGACTGCGGTTCAAAAACATAATTATTATGAGGATACGTTTGTTGCCACAACTGATATAAAGCAAAATAATTAGCGACTGTGCGCGGTGGTCTTTTACGGTAGGCATAGGGGATCCACAACCGATCTCGAAAACCAAAACCTGAATGACAATCTAGCACTAAATTAAAGGGTCGATGCAGACATTCTTGCTTAAGAAAATCCACCAATAATTGATTTTCACATTCAAGACTCCCATTACCTCGATACCAGGGTAAATGACGACTCAATTGTTGTCCGCCAACAAACCAAGGCACTTTTTCTTGTGCATCAATGGGTGAATTTCGCATTAAATCAACACCATTACCATTTGAGCGAGTCCCTTTCAACATACCAACGGGATTCATCACGGGCAGAAAATTATAGCGAATATTGTTTAATGAACGCATAAAATTACTATCCCACTTTCCTCGCGACACTAACGTATGTAGATAACTTAAAACAACCTGACTACCAATGCGCTCAATACCGTGAATACCGCCAATAAAAGTAATTGCGGGAGCATTAATATTCGTACTACCAAAAGACAAACCTACTAAGGGCAGTTTATGTGTTTTGTGCTTACTCATTTTTGCATCAAGCACAGCGTGAACCTCTGCCTGCATGAACCCTTGACCTTGCTGTATTAGTGTCGAGATACTTTCATATTCAGGCAATAATTCGATAATTTCATCATTAAGGTAATCTGAAAAGCTTGCGAACTTTTTGGAAAAGTTTGGTAAGTGGTCACTCACTGGCATTTTGCCTAGACTCAGTTAATAAATTGAGCTCATTGTAATCTTACATTTATGACATTTTGATTACAAAGTAAAGTGAGTTACTGTACCTACGGCTTAGCAAAAAAACAGTCAGCAATACATTCAACAGCAAATAACCAACGAAGACAAAGTACTTTTGTCTTCTGACCAATGGCAAGCCTTAACGTTGATAGATGGTGTTAACTATACCGATGATTTAGCTTGTGCTTTTACTGATGCTCACAAAATAGCGTCTAGTTATTCACTTATTGATAAGTATAGCAATTTACCCTCAAATGCCATTAACCCAAGCTGGGTAATAAGTAAGAACAAAGATATTTTTATTGTTGAAGCAACAGGCATCGATGTAATAAGAGCCAAAAGGTCAATGTATAATGAAAACAAAGTAAATAGGCTTTATGGCGTTACAGGCATATTTTTACCTGGTGATCATACTCGAAGTTTTAATTGGTATGAAAAGTTACAAAAAGCCAATACCGTTTCTTATTACAAAGACGCTGACTCAGGTAATACCTTTAGCTATAAAGATGAAATAGTCGAGGTGTTTTTTACCCCAGCAGAAAACGCCATTGAAGCGAAAAAAAATGCTAAAAAGCAAGTATGTGCTCGTTGGCTAGGTGAGCAAACAACTCATGTATGTTCTAAAACCATTAACATAGTAAAAGCTAATCAATTGTTTATTACCCAACATGAAGAAGCAGCGCTTGCCATATTTAAAGAGTTAGCACCAAAAGCGGTTTTAGAGGCAACTAAAGAATCGGTACTCGCTTATAATAAACAATGTTTAACTAAAGCATACTGTAATTTTCCTGCGGCTAGCTTTATTACCGCTATTTACAATAATAATTATACTGACTTTACAGCACAAAATGAAAGTTTCACTCAAAACATGCTTGAACGCTACAAAAATCACTTGCTGGTTACTAACGTATTACTACAAAAAATGGGATTTGAAACTCCTAAAAAAAACATGTTGAATCTTTTCCCATATTTTGCAGAGTACTACTTACATCTATTTGACAAAAAATACCCTAATTGTAATAGAGCACAACAAACATTAAGTATTCGGTCTGACACACAAGCCTATAACATTGTTGACCAAGGTGACAATGTGATAGAAAGGCATGACAGCGTTGCGCTATACAGTGACTATAAAATACCTATCACCATGGTGCCAATGTGCAATCAGATTTGTGGGCAGACGGGCCCATCGCGAACCTTAAGTGATTTTTCAAATATGATGGCACATCCTTCCATGGTTAAAATACTAGATGGTGTTCATAAAACAATGGACACCTTTAGCTGTGACAGCCCTGAAATACTTACCCTAGAAGCAGGCATATTGGGTATATTCAAATCCCTAAAAGAAAAACCTAGCCAAAAAGCATTTCAAGAAAGAAGTTCTTTGCTGTAAACACTATACCCAAGTACCCAAGGTTAAAATTAAATCCGTTAAGCAAATCAAAGTAATTGCTCACTTATACCAAGTTGATTAAGTTCTTTCCCACTCAGCGAGAATAAACTTAATAGAATTAATGCTATAAAAATCAACAGAGTCAACTTGTGGTGTTTAAAGCAGAATAAGGCATCAAATACCCTGCTGACCGTTCATTACCTTAAAGGTAGTACAACAGCACATAGGCCGAAAGTAACCCAGCAATCCATAAAGCTGTAGTTCCCACAGGCCAAGAACGGGCAAACATGCCGCGTTCTTTACTATCAGCCGTATGCGGTTGCCCTAAATATTTAACCGCTATATTATGCAATAATTTTTGTAAACCCGTTCTTTGTACAGCAATTATTTCAGCCAAAGAAGTAAAGACTCTCTCTAGCGCTTTAAATAAAGAATAACCTACACGTCGCCACAACCAGTCAGTATCTAAACTGATGGTCATAGTACGTTTCATTAGTGGTAATAACACAAAGAAAGCAAGACCTGAGAATAATAGTAACTGCAAATAGAACAATACTTTACCTATTGAATAAGGCACGTAATCTACAGGATAAGGAAGCAGGCTATAAAGCAACTCAGGAAAAATCCCCAGTAAAAGACATAAACCAGCAAAAATAATCATCGCCAGACCCATATTCCATGGTGCATCTTTAGGCCGTAACCCTGAATCTTTTTGAAAAAACACAAACCAAGGAAATTTAATCCCCGCATGCAAGAAAACCCCCGCAGACGCTGCCGTTAATGCCATGTACACCCACATTAAGTTTCCATCTACCGCCGCTTGTGAGATCATACTTTTTGTTGTGAAACCTGAGGTCAGTGGAAAACTAGAAATCGCAAGAGCACCAATAATACCGCAGGCGCAAGTAATGGGCATAGTTCGGAATAATCCGCCTAATTCAATACATTTGTTTTTGCCTGTACGATAAATAACAACACCGGCACTCATAAATAATAAGGCTTTGTAAACAATATGAGCGAAAGCATGAGCCGTTGCACCGTTAAGCGCCATTTCAGTGCCAATTCCAACAGCAACCACCATAAAACCCACTTGGTTAACTACAGAATAAGCAAGAATACGTCTTACATCATTTTCGAGTAAGGCGAAGATGATGCCATACATCACCATAAATAACCCTAGACCAATCAATACCGGTTCACCAGGGAACAACAATATAAGCGCTAACACGGCTGTTTTAGTGGTAAATGCCGATAGAAAAACTGAACCTGTTGGAGTAGCTTCAGGATAGGCATCTGCAAGCCATGCTGATACAGGCGGTGCAGCAGCGTTAATTAACACACCAATGAGTATCATCCAGGTGCTAAAGTCGGTTGCAAGCATAGGTTGAATTTGCACACTTCCCGTATTAAGTACAACACCTACAATACCTATTTTTAGTACAACACCACCGAGAAAGTGCATTATCGCATAACGAATTCCTGCCGCCCTTGCACCTGGAGTACCACCGCAAAATACCACCACGGTAGAAAATATTGCCATTAGTTCCCAATAAACGAACATGCTAATCAGATCGCCCGAAAAACACACACCAATAGCACCTGCAGCATAGGCATAAGCAGCCGCAAGTTCATACCATTTAGCTATTCGATAGGAATAAAGACCACCAACAAAAACCATAATGGCAAAAACAGTAGCAAATAGGCGTCTAAGCGAGCTACCTTCGATGGGCTCTAGAGTATAGGTAAGGAACTCTACCGTACTGTGTACACCATCAGTGATCTGCCAAATAGCCCAAAGTGTTAATACCGGAGCTAGTAATAAAACGGCAGTGCGCGCGTGGCCTTTTACTAGCCCAATTAATATAGCAGCGAATAACAAGATAAACGCGGGCGGAAATAATTCAAACCCCATTAGTGCCCTCCTCCACTATTGTCATTGTTAAGTTCAGGAGTAACTGCTTGCTTTGGCTGTTGTGATGATCCTAAGGATTGTGACGATTCATCGTAATAATTCTCAGGACGCTTTAACACCAGACCTAACAACTTAGCAACCAACACCATAATTAAACAACTAACAAACCCGTAAACAGCACCAAAACCAAACCAAGCATCAAAACCAAAATACCCCTTAACGTAAATTACCGTCTGTGCCAATACCACGAGGACGAGTATGACACTCGCGCCAATCCATAATTTGCGAATTGTGGACGGTCGCACTAACCAGTGTAAATTTGTTTCGTCAGTCATGATTATCCAAACCCCTTAACTATCTGGCTTTCCAGCTCAATAACCGGTGCATTAAACAAGAAAAAGCCGAGTGTTAACAGCGCGGTAATACACAGTGCTATCACAGCTAACAGTGGTGCTTCACCATGTTCTTTTCCACCTTCTTTTTCTTGCTCAAACCAAACCATGTATAAAATAGGTAAAAAGTAAGCGGCGTTAAGTACCGTACTGCCAATAATGGTAAACATAGCCACAAAATTATTGGCTTCAAATGCACCAGCCAAAATATACCACTTAGAAACAAAACCTGCGGTTGGCGGCATACCTATCATACTCAGAGCGCCAATAGTAAATGCTGCCATGGTCCATGGCATACGTCGCCCAATACCACGTAATTGAGCAATCTCAGTTTTTTTAGATGCGACATAAATAGCGCCTGCAGCAAAGAACAAGGTTATTTTACCAAACGCGTGGGCAACTATATGTAACGAGGCGCCAAGCTCAGCTAAAGGTTTAAAAATTGCGGCCGCCATAACAACATACGAAAGTTGGGCAATAGTAGAATAGGCCAAAAGGCGTTTAATATTAGTTTGCCGTAATGCAACCACACTTGCAGCAATGATAGTAAACGCTGCCGCATATAATAGCCATTGAGCACTAGAAGCTTCAAACAAAAATTCAATGCCGAACACATAAATAATAATTTTAGTAATTGCAAATACGCCCGCTTTAACAACCGCAACCGCATGCAGCAAAGCGCTTACGGGTGTCGGAGCTACCATAGCCGCAGGTAACCATTTGTGCATAGGCATTACTGCTGCCTTACCGATACCAAAGGCAAACAAACCGAGTAATAATCCTATTTCTGGATCATTCAACTTACCCGCGAGAATCCCCCCCTCGGTAAAATCACCAGTGCCTGCAACACTGTAAGTCCAAATAATTGCTGGTAAAAACAACGCAATAGAGGTACTGATCAAAACACCTAAATACACCCTTGCAGAACGCACGGTAGCAGCATCGCCTTTATGCGCTACTAAGGGATAAGTAGAAAGGGTTAATAATTCATAAAATAAAAACAACGTAAACAAGTTGCCCGCAAAGGCGATACCCATAGTAGCAGAAAGGGCCAAAGCAAAGCAGGCGAAAAATCGGGTTTGATTTTTCTCTTTATTACCGCGCATATAACCCACTGAATAGAGGGAATTAATAAGCCATAGTCCAGAAGCTAACGCGGCGAACAACATACCTAAAGGTTCAACCGTAAAGGCAATACTTAGCCCAGGCATCACCTGACTCACCTCTATTGAAGGGCGTCCACCGTCAATAATAACAGGGAGTAATCCCCAAACCACAAAGATCAAAGAAATTGACGTAACAGCCGTGGCTGCTTCCCGAATATTAGGTCCTACACGTCCAGCAAGTGCTATTACCAAAGCACCAATAAGCGGAAGTATTATTGCCGTTAATATAGCTATTTCTGGTGTCATAATACGCCCTCCAGAAGCAATACCGAAGAACTATCGGCTAGTGCTAATGGCACTTGTGGGAATAGGCCAAAGTAAATATTTAGGATAGCCACTATACCTGTCACTAATAACAACTGTATTGGCGCTTCAGATATCTTAGCCTCTCCCGCTATAGGCTCTTGAAAATAAAGTGCCTCAATAATACGCCAAATATAAACCACCGCCATCAACGAACTAGCAAGAATAATAGCGACTAATAACCAACCCCAAGAGCCGCTTTGCAGCGCGGCATTAATAAGTAACCATTTACTAATAAATCCTGCAGTACCTGGCACACCAATTAGGCTTAAACCACAAACAACGATAGCTGCGCACGTCCAAGGCATACGGGTAGAAGCACCGCCCAATTGGCTTAGACGTAAGTCACGATAATGATAAGCTATACAGGCAACACCAAGAAATAAGCCCCCTTTTGCCAATGCATGATTAAACAAATGCATAGCACTACTACTAAGGCCAGCGACGCTTACAAAACTAGCGCCAAGCAAAATATAGCCAATTTGAGCAATAGAAGATGAGGCTAATAATCTTTTAAGATGTCCTTCAAACATGGCAACCGCTGAGGCAACCAGTATTCCTAAAATAGCTAACGGCATTGCAAACATAGAGAACTGCACCACGTGTTCAATAAGATTTCCCTGAAATACCATATAATCAAAACGGAGCAATACATACAGTGCCACTTTGGTTGCACACGCAGCCAAAAAGGCTGTTACCATATGTGGCGCGTGCGTATATGCATTTGGTACCCATACATGCAGCGGAAATACTGCGGCTTTAAGCGCTAACCCTACAGTGATAAACCCAGCAGCAACAAATAACGGATTTATATCACTAACATTACCGATACGCGCATCAATATCTGCTAGGTTAAGGGTGCCAGTCATCATGTAGATCAGCCCAACCCCAATTAAATAAAACGTTGCCCCAATAGTACCCATCATCAAATATTTAAATACAGCAGGAAGTGCGCGACGATCAGGGCCGCCAGCAATCAATATATAACTTGCTAGTGAGGAAATTTCCATAAAGACAAAAATATTAAAGGCATCAGCAGCGACTACAATTCCTACCAATCCAGCCAATGCCAACAGCCAAGCTGAGTAAAAGAGTGGTTGACGTGCAGACTCAATTTGTTGGTCAATGCTGGGTTTAGCTGCAATCAATGCGGCAGCGCTAGCACCTGTCACCACCAATAACATCAACGCGCTAAACGCATCTACCATTAGCGTGATACCAAAAGGTGCTGGCCAACCGCCTACCGCATAGTCAACAGCCTGACCGTCTAAAACAGCTAAGGTAAGTGCCACCGCAATAGCAAAGCTCACCAGTGAAGTAGCCGTAGCGCCAGCCCATGCCAGACCTCGCGGTTGTAACATAACGATAATAGGTGCCGACAACATCGGCACCACAACTTGTAATACGGGAAGGTGTGCTAATAAATCCATAGTCGTTAGTCAGCGTCCAAAATTTCGTCTTCTTCTATCGTGCCATAACACTCATTAATACGTACCACGAGTGCTAAGCCCAATGCTAAGGTAGATACCCCCACAACGATGGCCGTTAATATCAGTACCTGCGGTACAGGGTTAGAAAATATTTGATCATCTACACCTGCTGTTATGATGGGAGCCGTACCGCCTTCCACTTTATCCATGGTGATATACATAAGAAACACAGCCGATTGAAAGATAGACAACCCAATTAATTTTTTGATCAAGTTGGTTTTACTAATAACCGCATACAAACCCACAGTTAAAATAATTGCGAACACCCAATAATTGAAATAACCCAACAGTTCTAATAGTTTCATGAAAAACTCTCTCGGGCGGCAAATGCATGGTAAATTGACAGCAGAGCACCGCAAACAGCCATGCCAACACCGGCCTCAATAAATAAAATACCCAACTGTTGCCCTACTACAGGGTCAGTAGCTAGCACAGAATAATCTAAAAAAGCGCCTCCCATTAATATGCAGGCGACTCCCACACCACCATATAAAAGTGCGCCTCCTACAACCATACCAAGTAATACCGAGCGAGGGATTGCTCGTAAAGCAGAAGACTCTCCTTCTAACAATGCGTACAGAATCACACCTGTAGCAATAATTGCTCCTGCCTGAAAGCCACCACCTGGTCCGTATTCACCATGAAATTGCACATAAAGACCAAAAAGTACAATAAACGGGATCAGTAGCCGACCAACCACTTGGGGTATCAAATGATGGCGTAGTCCACTTTCCTTTTTTATCACCTGATTAGTTTTTTTTGTTGGCTTTACACTAAGGATAAATAAAACACCAATACAGGCCGCGAAAACAACAAATACTTCGCCAAGCGTATCGTAGCCACGAAAGCTACCAAGAATTGCCGTAACTACATTAGGAATATCAATATACTCAGGCGTTTTTTCTAAATACCAAGGCGCTACATGTTGGTGCACTGGAGCATCAGGATCACCAAGACGAGGTTTATCAAAGGTTGCGTAAATAATTAATAACGCTAAAACACCAACAGTACAAAAAGCAACCCAACGACTACCTTCACGAGGTTTTTCCCGATCATCAGTTAAAGATAAAGCACAAAGAAAAATTACCGTGGTTATTCCAGCACCAACAGCTGCTTCGGTTAACGCTACATCAGCAGCATCTAGAATGAAAAAGTTAGCCGCCATTAACAAACTAAATATAGAGGTTAGCATTACCGCAACAAATAAGTTTTTAGCGCGCACAATAGCAATAGCAGTAATAACAAGTAAAGAAAGCAGAAAAACAGCAAAGATAAATATCATTTTAACTTATTCTCCTGAGGTTCATCACTCGCAGATCCAACGTCAGGCTTAAGTCCAGATAACAATGCAGCATTGGCTAATGCATAAGTTGCAGTAGGCCCCGTTAACAGCAGAAACACCATGATAGCGAACAATTTTAACGTTGCCAATGACAAGCCAGCCTGTAGCATGATGCCAGAAAAAATCAAAATATTGCCCATAGAATCAGTAAGGCTGGCCGCATGAATTCTGGCATAAAAGTTTGGCAACCTCAGTCCACCAATACCACCAATCAATACACAAGCACCGCCTAGTAAAAGTAAAATCCAGCTTAGAATATCGAGGATAATATCAATCATCTTGAGTCTCCGACTTTTTTCTAACTCTGTTTTGAAAATATTCTAAAACTGCAAGCACACCAACCATATTAACTAATGCATAAGCCAAGGCAAGATCGAGAAAGTCAGGTCGCCCATAAAGAAAAGCAATAACTGACAACAATAATACCGTTTTAGTACCGAATACATTAACCGCTAATACACGGTCGTAAACGCTTGGCCCCATTAATGCCCGCACTAAAGCCAACACCATAGTTATTAAAATAGCAATAGAAACAACTATATACATTTTTATTTACGCTCCAAAGCCGCAGCTCGTCGATTGGCCTCACCCTTTTGTAATTCGCTTGCACTTTCAGCCGTTAAACAATGAACTAATAATTTTCCTTTGTGTAGATCCAAAGTGACTGAACCTGGAGACAAAGTAATTGAATTCCCCAGAATCACATGACCTACATCGGTTTTAGTTTCAGCTTTAAGTTCAACCACAGTTGGGCTTATAGAAAGTGAAGGTTTTAGAATCACTTTAGCCACATCAATACTCGAAAGCGTAATTTCTCGCAGCAACCACAACCAATATCTAGGCAAACGAGGAATGAGTCTAAGCATAGCTTTATGATGGCGAAAAAAACCCATTCTATGAGCCAAGTAAACACTAAGCGCACAAGAAAAAGCACCCAAGCCTAGCAGCAGTGGCTTATACAATCCTGACCAAAGTAGCCAAGAAATTGCGAGAACCAACAGCAAAAGTAATATAGATAATAATTGTGCCTTGCCACTTTGAAGCACGTAATTAGGTCGCATCAATTTCATTCTTCACAGGGGTAGTTTTTTAATAGTGACTGATAGACGAACTCCATAGCGGGTTCGTTTGTATCACGATTCTCTGATTTAACTTGTTGAGCAGCCAAATCGTCGACGACAACATTAACAACTTCTCGCAGTGGTAGCGGATCACCAAGACAAAAACCAGCTAAGTTAGCAGCTCTAGAACGCTCTAAACGGCTTGGTATTCGAGTGCGAATTGCGCGTTCAGTAAAGGTTTCCTTACTAGAATGAGTACTTTCAGCATTGAGCATAACTCGAGCATCAGTTGCTATTGCACCATCGATAAAACCTTGAATATAGCGGACACAATATTGAGCATCAGCACCTTCTGGTTCATTAACAATAAATTCACAGTGTGCTGTAAGTTCCTTAGCCGTTAGTACTTCTAATGCCTTAACTGGCGATGCTGACAACAATTGACCACCCAACAAAATAACAAGCATTAAGGGAAAAATATTATTTGGCATATTAACTCCAACTCTTTTCGTATATTTCAGTTATATCTAATTATTCATAGCAATGAAAGTCGATTTTAGTTGTGTACTTATCAACAAAAAGTTGACAATTAATGATGTAATGATAAAAATTAGGTCATCTAAAAATCTAGGAAATCACATGGCGAAGCTTAATTATCATCACTTGCAATATTTTCATGCGATAGCAACACATGGCAGTATCGCTGAGGCATCCAGAGCTATGCATATTACGCCACAAACATTGAGTGCTCAGCTAAATTTATTAGAAGCCCAACTAGGGTATAGCTTATTTATTCGAAAAGGTAAACGTTTGGTGCTGAATGACATGGGTCACATAACGTTAAGTTATGCACAAGAAATATTCAGTTTAGGTGATGAATTGATTCATTCATTGAAAAACCATTCAACTGATTTTTCTTTTCGATTTTCTATCGGCGTTACTGATGTCATTGCGAAAGTATTTTCATTTAATTTATTAAAAACAATCTATACTATGGACGACTCTATTAAGTTAGTCTGTAAAGAAACAAGCTTGGACGTATTATTTGGCGATTTAGCGGTAAATAAACTTGATGCGGTACTAAGTGATACCTCATTGCCAACAGGATCTCCTTTAAAAGCCTACAGTCACCTTGTAGGTAAATGTGGTATTACTTTTTTTGCTCATAAAGATCTAGCTAAATCTCTCACTGCTAACTTTCCATACTCACTTGACGGTAAGCCGTTTTTTACCGCAGGAGAAGGCTCTAATCAACACTTAAGTGTCGTTTCTTGGTTTAATGAACTGAATATATCCCCTAAAATAATAGGTGAACTTGACGATTCAATGTTAACTATGTATTTCGGCGAATCTGGCTATGGTGTTTTTTGCGCCCCAACCATCATTGAAAATTATGTAACAGAGCAATTTGATGTTGAGATTATCGGCAAAACAACAGAAATCAGTGAGCATTATTATTTAATATCACCCGAACGAAAGGTAAAACACCCTGCAGTTCAACATTTATTAACTGAAGGAAAAAAATTATTTAACAAACCTAATAGTTTAAAAATTTAATTTTTCTGATCTGAGTCGATAAGAAAAGCGACTTACCAAAAAGCTTACTGACACTAAGCTATAAACTTCCACCATAAAAAGAAAATACTAAAAGACATTAACACGACTAAACAAGAAAAAAGGATACTTATTTAGCCGCATATGAATTTTAATGCAACTTATTTTTATCATGCTAATCATTTAGTTAAATATGATAACATTATTTGAGGGAGTTCAATCGCTAATTCTTCACCGTCTATATCACAGGCAATGGCAGGCGTAAGAGTAGGATAAAGCACTTTGTCTAATAAGCTGTTAATAATCATAAAAATAACAATGCTAGCTACATTAGACGGATCTTTTGCGGTAATTTCTTGCTTAAAACTTAAAATTATTGCAGATAAACGTTGGTAAATTAATTGTCGATCAACCGATTTATCTGAATCAAGTATCTCTGAATGAAGTCTTGAATTTAAATGCAACGTTCTAAAGACACTTTTACGTGTTGTAATGAACTGATAAGTTTCAATAGATATTATTTCAATGGCTTCTTTTAAATTAGCAAATTTCATTAACTCTACATCAGTAACCCAGTGAGCGAGGTCATTGCCAAAATCTTGATAGAGTAAGGGTAATAATGATTCTTTATTTTTAAATCGACGGTAAAAAGTACCCACAGAGACACCTGCATGCTCTGCCAATTCTTTAATCGTAATATGTTCAAAAAACTTACCTTCTAAAAAAAAATATAAAGAATTTAACAGTTTATGTTGTGTATCTTGACTTCTTTGTTGTTTCGGTAAGAAAACATTTTTTGTTTGCATCGTTATCGGTGTATATCATTTAAGTCTTAAAACTAGCGTAATGATGCGACTTTTTAATAAAAACAGCAATACAAAAATCAAATGGAATAATTGCTTCGCATACCGTTGCCATTTTTATATTGCGGTTAATTTACCATGACTTATTTAGCTTGTGCCATATAGTCAAGTGTCAGTTGAGTTAAAGTTGCTGTACCCGTTTTAAATGATGACTCATCAGCAAAAAAATAAGGCGAGTGATTACTGGCCGCTTTTTTTGCATCTTTGTCATGGGGAGTACCACCTAAAAAAACAAACAAACTAGGTACTTCAAGCGCATAAAAAGAGAAGTCTTCCGCGCCTGTAATTTTTGACATCACGGTAACGTTCTCTTTTCCTGCAGCTTTTTCTAAGCTCGGTAACATTTGTGCAGTTAAATCAGGGTTATTAACAGTAACAGGATACCCTTGATAAATATCAACTTCTGCCTTTGCGCCTGACGATAAGGCAATATGTGTTGCTGTTGTTTTAATTTTTTCAAAGATCTGTTGCCGATTATCCATGTCAAAATTGCGAATAGTACCGACCATTTCAACTTTGTCTGGAATAATATTATTACGCACACCACCTGAAATTTTACCAAAAGACACAATAGCAGGCTCTTTAGTAATATTAATTTGTCGGCTAACAATCAAGTTAACACCATTTACAATCTGTGCTGCAGAAGCAATAGGATCTACGCCATTCCAAGGTGTAGAACCGTGTGTTTGTTCACCATGCACTGTAATTTCAAATCTGTCTGCACTTGCCATAAATGGCCCGCTTCGATAACCTATAACGCCAGCATTAAGGCTAGAAGTTATGTGTAGGCCAAAAGCAACATCAGGTTTATAACGCTTAAATATTCCTTGTTTCAACATAAGCTCAGCGCCACCTTCTTCACCTTTTGGGGCACCTTCTTCTGCAGGTTGAAACACAAACATTACATCGCCATTAAGCTGCTCTTTCATACCAGCCAGTACTTCTGCGGTTCCCATCAACATAGCGACATGAGTATCGTGACCGCAAGCATGCATAATTCCAACATCTACACCACGATAGTTAGTTGTTTTTATTGATTTAAACGGTAAGTCTACCTTTTCGGTAACAGGTAATGCATCCATGTCAGCACGTAGCATTACCGTTGGACCAGGCTTCGCTCCTCTTAAAATTGCGACAACCCCAGTATAAGCAATATCAGTTTCTACCTCCATACCAAGATTTTTTAAATGTTTTGCAACAATGCCAGCAGTGCGAGTTTCTCTATTGCTTAATTCAGGGTGCTTGTGAAAATCTCGTCGCCACTCAATAACTTTACTTTCGACATTTTTAAGTAGTTTAGTTTGTTCACTTGGCATTGCATTTATGCCAAATGAGGTCAGTAAACTTATAGCAATACTGTAAGATAAAATTGTTTTTTTAATCATTGTCCCATTATCCTTATTGACTCTTAATTATTGTGATTATTTGCATTCAATGTCGAAATATTAATGACAAGCTTAATAGCTAACCCAGTTTCAACAAATAGCCCAGCTAGTTCACTTCCCAGCGTTAATCAACGTTTTCTTTAACGCCATCATTTTTCATACTAACGAGCAATGACTCAAACGTAAATAAATTAATATTCATATAACAAATCGAAACCTTAGTTACAATTTCCCCAAACACAAGTATAAATGTAAATGTAAATTCACATAATTTTGCAAATTAAATTAATTATGCTAATTTAGCCTAGAGTTTAACCATGAAAAAAAGGGTAAAGCTACCCATTTAAGGAACAATGATGAATAAAACAACGTGGGTAGCATTAATAATTGCACCACTCATTTCAACAATGACATTGGCTAAAAACGAGTCAACTCTACAGCTAGAAGATGTTTTTACCCTAGAGTATGCTTCTGGACTTGCTATCAATGCTGACGGTGATGAAGTCTATTTTGTTCGTAGCTACATGGATATTCAAAGTGATAAAAAGCTTGGGAATATTTGGAAAGTAGATAAAGAAAAGAATTTAACGCCTGTTACTAATGGTCTTCATGTTGACTATTCACCCACACTGTCTCCTGACAACACAAAATTGGCTTATATTTCAACCGCCAGTGGTAAACCTCAAATTCACATGAAGTGGTTGAAAACGGGTGAAACAGGGCAAATGAGTCACTTTAGTAACCCTCCTTCGAATTTAAGTTGGTCTCCTGATGGTAACACCTTAGCCTTTACTATGTTTGTTGACAGTAAACCAAAAAACGTAGTATCACTACCAGGTAAGCCAAATGGTGCCAAATGGGCTAAGCCAGCAGTGTATATTGATAAAATGCACTATCGTTTTGATGGCGTAGGCTTCAATAAAGCAGGTAAACGTCATATATTTGTTATGTCGTCTGACGGAGGTAATGCACGTCAACTAACGCATGATGATTTTAATCATAATCAAAAAGTGAGTTGGAGCAAAGATGGCAGCCAACTTTTTTATTCAACTAATAAGCGTTTAGATAAGGAACTTGAGTGGACCGATAGTAATATTTACGCGATGAATATTGAAACTCTTGAAGTTAAAGCATTAACAGACCGTAATGGACCTGATTTTAAGCCGATTGTTTCACCTAACGGTAAACTGATTGCGTATTTAGGATCTGATCAAAATTACAAAAACTACGAAAATACTGAACTTTATATCATGAATATTGATGGCTCAGATAAGCGTTCTATTACGGCAGATTTTGACCGTTCAATTAATAACATTCAATGGGGAAAAGATAGCAAAACTGTTTATATCAGTTATCACGACAAAGGAGAAACCTATGTTGCTTCTCAATCATTAAGTGGTAAACGTAAAATAGTTGCGAAAAATATCGGCGGACTTTCCTATGGCCGACCGTACAATGGGGGTGAATTTGTTGTAGCCCAGAATGAAACAATTGCCTTTACCTATTCCCACCCTCAACGCCCTGCAGATATAGCCATAGCTAAAAAGGGTAAAACCACTCAACTCACTACACTTAACGAAGATGCTCTTGGTTACAAAACTTTAGCTACCATCAAAGAAATAAATACAAAATCTTCATTTGATAATCGCAATATTCAGGCTTGGGTTGCATACCCTCCTGGTTATGAAACCGCTAAAAAATCAGGTGAAAAATTTCCTTTAATTTTAGAAATTCATGGTGGCCCTGTAACGAATTACGGTCCTCATTTTTCGACAGAAATCCAACTGATGGCAGCAAAAGGCTATGTTGTGGTTTACGCTAACCCAAGAGGTAGTGATAGTTATGGTAAAGAGTTTTCCCAAACGATTCATAATAATTACCCAAGCCATGATTATGATGACTTAATGTCAGTTGTTGATAATGTTATTGAACAAGAAGCCATTGATAAAAATGCTTTATTTGTTACAGGTGGCTCTGGCGGCGGCGTATTAACAGCATGGATCATTGGGCATACAGAGCGATTTAAAGCAGCCGTTGTTGCAAAACCCGTTATAAATTGGTTTAGCTTCGTATTAACGACCGACATTTACCCGTATGTTATTAAAAACTGGTTTAGCAAAATGCCATGGGAAGATAGCGCTCATTACATGAAATTATCACCCATAAGTTATGTGGGCAATGTCAGCACGCCAACTATGTTACTTACAGGTGAAACTGATCAACGTACACCAATTGCTGAAACTGAACAATTTTATCAAGCGCTAAAATTACGCAATGTTGATACGGCTATGGTTAGAATACCAGATGCTCCTCATGGTATTTATAAACGACCCAGTAATTTAATGTCTAAAGTTTCTCATATATTATGGTGGTTTGAACAATATCGAAACACTAAGTAATACCAATTTGACTACAGTATAAATGTGTAAACTAAGGCTAAGAGCTTACTTATACCATTAGTTTCATTAAGTTTATGATCTTGTTGTGCATAGGAAAAATAAATCAGGGCAATGCGCTTGATTAAGCAATAGCAGACTATTGGGATTGAGAGCAACGCCGCCATGGAGTATTTTAACTAGCACAAGTGGGCAATAATTTAGTGAAATTGGTATTAATAGTATTCTCTTAGCCATGGTAATAATCATGTCATTATTGTTTGTAGATAACACCGTTTTTCATTACAAAGCTTACCTTTTCCATTAAGGAAATATTTTCAACAGGATTACCGTCAACAGCAATAATATCAGCTAAATAGTCTGACTTAATTTGCCCCAAAGAACGTTGTTGCTGTAGCAAACTAGCACTATTAATAGTTGCAGCTTGAATGGCTTGCATTGGCGTCATACCGTAAGTTACCATGCGTGAAAATTGCTTACCATTGTCACCGTGTGGGTAAATAGCGGCGTCTGTTCCAAAAACCATTTTAACACCCGCTTTTGTTGCTTTACGAAAGCTTTCACGTTGTGCTTTTGATACTAGCTTTTCTTTATTAATATTTTCTTCAGGTACACCATTTGCAGCACCAAACGCTAATGTGTATTCCGTATTATAAATATCGCACGACATAAAAGTACCATGTTTTAACGCGAGCTTAATGGCTTCATCATCGAGGAAACTACAATGCTCGATTGAGTCGATGCCTGCGCGAATAGCTGCTTTTATACCGCTAGTACCATGTGCATGCGCTGCTATAATTAAACCGCGTAAATGCGCTTCATCAGCAGCGGCTTTCATTTCTTCTTCCGTTAGCTGTTGAACACCCACTTTAGTACCTTTAGAAAAAACGCCACCTGTAGCACAAACCTTAATGGTATTGGCACCATACTTAATGTTCTCTCTCACTTTAGCTCTTACCGCCCAAGGGCCATTGGCTACACCACCAGCAATACTTTTTGCCTCCGGAGGAGAAAAATTATCGTCACAATGGCCACCCGTAATGCTTATAGAATAACCAGCAGCCCAGATACGAGGCCCAGGTATTTCACCCGCATTAATACCATCACGAACCCCAATAATTGAATACCCTGAAGCGCCTAAATTGCGTACCGTTGTAAAACCTGCTAGCAAGGTTTTTTTAGCATTTTTGACTGCTTTTACTGTTTGACGTGGTACTGAATTACCCCTTGCGGCTAAAAAGTTATCTTCTGCATCACTATGTAAATGTACATGCATATCCATTAAACCAGGCATTAATGTTTTACCTTGCAGATTAACAACATTAGCATCTTGCGCTGCTTTTACACTTCCTTGTTTACCCACTTTGATAATTTTATTACCGTCGACCAATACCGCAACATTTTTAATAAGTTGACCTTTTTCAACATCAACATAAGCATCTGCGTTTATTAAAATTTGTTGTGCCATCACACTAGATGTGGCAAGCAGTGCTGTCACAACACTAAGTAATCGAAAAGATCTCATTTTATATTCCTATTGGTTATTATTAAGTACTCAGCTCTATTGACATTGAACCTTCAGTTTTGTTACCACTTTTATAGATTAACCACATGTAATTATTGACTATTTCTGTTTGTAAACCTTGCCTCCTTTCATAACAAAGTCAACATCGAGTAACTCTTCAATATTTTTTAATGGGCTAGCATGAGTAGCAATAATATCGGCAAACTTTCCTTGTTCAATGGTGCCCAATTTGTCACTCATTCCAATAAGGTCTGCCCCATTAACCGTAGCAGATTTCAAAATGTCCGATGTACTCATGCCTGCTTGATGCATTAACACGGCTTCTTGAGCATTGGCTCCATGCTCTGATACCCCACTGTCAGTACCAAAAGCAATTTTTACACCTGCTTTATAAGATGCCTCAAAATGTTCTTGCATATCACCCCCAACACGGAGCGCTTTTGCCCTAACAGGCGCAGTCATAAAGTCTGATGTTTTCGCCATGTTCACAACCGTTGCTCCAGCGAGCAACGTTGGCACTAAATAAGCCCCAGATTGTTTAAATAGCTTAATCGTTTCTTTATCAGCGTAGCTACCATGCTCAATACTATCGACACCAGCCCGCAATGCTGCATTAATTCCTTCAGCAGCATGAGCATGGCTTGCCACTTTACGACCAAGACCATGAGCTGTATCAACAATTTCTTTTAGCTCATCGTCAGTCATTTGTTGCCCCGTACCTGTACTTGTATCAGATAAAACACCGCCCGTTGAAGCTACTTTAATAATATCAGCGCCATATTTAATCGCTTCGCGAGTCATTTTTCGACATTCAAAAGGACCATCACAAAGCATTTTAGATGATTTCATTTCCAGTAAATCAGGTGCCATTCCATCAACATCTAAATGCCCACCAGTAATTGATATTCCTGCTGCGGCAATAATACGCGGCCCCTCAATCCATCCTTTATTTACGCCATCTCTTAAGGCATACATTTGTTCAGGCTTGCTCAATAAATCACGTACGGTGGTAAAGCCCGCCATCAAGGTTTTTTTGGCGTAACTCACACTCTTCATTGCTACATCGGCGTCAGATAGCTTAACGGTATCTTTGATGTTGTCTGGACCAAGTTCTCCTTGCAAATGAACATGCATATCCATTAAACCAGGCATAACAAAGCTGTTAGATAAATCGATAAAAGTTGCGTCTTTATCAAAGGTTTCCGCATCAATATAACCTTTTTTTACCGCTATAATGATCCCTTCTTTCACAACAATCGTTTGATTTTTTAAAGGTGATTCACCTGGAACCGCAAGTAGCTCACCTGCATGTATCACTTGAGTAGCAGCAATAGCTGATTGACTCAATGCAGAGGATAAAATGACAGCGAGCAGAGTGGGTAGATGTTTAACTATTTTTTTAAATTCATATTTAGTATTTGTCATGTTATTTACCATTTATATTTAGACGTTCTTTTTGTATCATTAATATACCTACTATAGCTAACACAAGCTAAATGTAAATATTGATTCACATAAGTTAACATAAAAATAAATTTTATTTGTTTAGCATAAGGCTTAATTAGGAAGAATTGATTGCAATGTTTGCTTGAAGCTAAAAATGATATAGTAGTTTGATGATAAAGGAGTTATGTAGTTCTAATTACCGAATAACTTTATCGTTAATTGTAAGTTAAGCTGTTTTTAAAGTAGCGGATATTTATACCGACTTTATAGTCACGCACTTTACACCATGTGTTTACGTTAATCCTATTTCTATATAACGATTTAGTTTGTCATTGTTCAGTCGCTGTGGTGATATTTTATCTACTATATCAAGCGCTTGGTAAGTTTTAGTTAGGCCAGCTTTATCATCAAGAGAGAATTTTTCAAAAGAATCGGTATTAATAGTATCTTTTAATATTACGAGCGTATTAGCTAAAGACGCTTTAAAATCAGGTTCTACTTTTGCTTTTTCAATATTGCTTAACATGGTTTGAGCAGTTGATAATGCGTCTTTCAATAGAGTGATAATCTCGCTTTCTTCCGCTATATTTTCTGGATCAGTATTATCATCTTGACTCTGCTCAGTTTCTTCAACACGTGATAAAAAGTCACCAATAAAGCTAACAAGTGTTTGATTAGGCGTTTCTTCTGCGCTATCTATACTCTGCGTTGACAGTTCAGCCCCTGTTAGTCGAGAATAATCTTCTTTAGAGATAAGCCCTAGCTGATAAACACGCTCTTTTAATGCATCAATATCAATAAATTTTAAATCACCATGACTAAAAAATTCACGACTTAATAAATCAATTTTTTGAGCTCTAGTACTTAAATAGAGACTAGCATTATCCCCTCCAGGCTGCTCTGTTTTCTCTATTGCTGTTTGCTTATTTTCAGCAATAATTTCATCAACACTGGAAGGGGTTGATGAAATAGATGCATTAGTATTGAATAAATTACTATAAATATTATTGATCATTATCATCACGCTTAACAAAAATTTGACATAGTTAATCTAATGCAAACTTTGTTCCGAGATTATACTAAACTCACTTTACACTTATTTCAGGCAATCAGAATTGTTGACTTATTTGATGCAAATTAAGTTTAGAGCTGCAAGGAATTTTACAAAGTTTACTATAAGTTTTTATTGTCAAATCTGGTTTGAATGAAGGGGGATACCCCCGAATAATCGCTTACTGACAATGAAAATAATGGCTTACAAGCCTAATTCTTTGTTTTCAGTGACATCCGAGGTGTTAAAATTACATGATCTTTATACATCAAACGTATTATTTTCAAATTATGCTACTACTCACTATCTTGAAACTTACCAGTCATGAGGGCAGGCATCACAGCCTTGCATATAAGCATCCTGAAAAATAGCATACCTTTTGATTACTCCATCCATTACGGCATCTTTAAGATCAGCATTATAAAACTTGGCTTCCTGTAAATTGGCATTGGATAAATTAGCGCGAGTAAGATCTGCCTTAGCAAACCAAGTCATCTCAAAGTTAGCCGACTGTAAGTCTGCATCAATAAGTTTAGCACCACTCAACCGAGCAAATTCAAAATTACCACCACGCAAGTTAGCATTATTTAACTTAGCACCTTGAAAAAATGCAGCCCAAGCTTGCACTGATTCTAGGTTTGCCCCGCGTAAATCTGCCCCTTTGAGGTTAGCATGACGAAGATCAGCACGCACTAAATTTGCCCCGCGTAAATCGGCTCGTGCTAAGTTGGCGTTGCTTAAGTTAGCATGGCGTAAATCAGCATTACGCAAATCAGCACCAACGCAATTAGTTTTGGGCATTATGATACAACTGCCTATCTGTCGTTCAGAGTTATCTTCTGCTTGAACAGAGTGGCTACTGGCATTTAGCAAAAATAATACAAAACAAATTCGTTTAATAATCATCTTTATTTCCCTAAGTGGTAAGCACAGCCCAGTATTCTGGCCTGTGCTAATATTGACTATCGATAAAACTTAATTTAATTAAGCAGGGCTCTATCTTTTACCCACTTAGGCACTTTGAATACCCAGAAGGAGCCACCTTGAGATACTGGTTTGGTTAGATCTGCCATACCACCGCCCCATAAAGGTACCGCACCACCGTATCCAGATGCTACACCAACATATTGCTCACCGTCCATTTCCCATGTGATAGGACAAGAAATGATGCCGCTGCCCGTCTGGAATTTCCAAAGTTCTTCACCTGTTTTGGCGTTAAATGCCTTAAAGAAACCATCGCCAGTACCAGTAAACACTAAGTTACCTTTAGTTGCTAATACCCCAGCCCACAAAGGCAGTTTTTCTTTATGTTGCCAAACAATTTTACCGCTCACAGGATCAATAGCTCGAAGATTACCAACGTGATCATCGAACATACGTTTAATATTAAACCCTTGTCCTAGATACGCAGAACCTCTATCGTATTTAACTTTTTCGGTCCAATAATCTTCTTTCCAATGGTTGGCACCTATATAGAATAAACCTGTATCTTGGCTGTAAGCCATAGGGTTCCAATTTTTAGCCCCTAAAAATGGTGGTGATACTTCAATAGTTTTACCACGTTTTTCCCCAGGTTCAGGTTTTGGCGGACGCTGACCTTCTACCTCTACAGGGCGACCAGTAACAGGGTCAATATGCGTAGCCCAAGAAATATTTTCAACAAATGGGAAAGCTTTAATAAATTTACCGTCTTCTCTGTTAACTACGTAGAAGAAGCCATTACGATCGGCATGAGCAGTCGCTTCAACAACTTTACCATTCTCTTCATATTCAAATAATACTAGTTCATTATTACCGGAGAAATCCCATGCATCATTAGGGGTATGCTGATAGAACCACTTCACTTCACCCGTAGAAGGATCAACACCAACTTGTCCAGAAGTATAAAGACTATCATAATCTTTTGGTTCGCCATCTTTGCCAGTACGTGCCCAACCGTTCCATGGTGCTGGATTACCTGCACCAATAATAATGGTATTGTTAGCAACATCAAAACTAGCACTTTGCCAAGGCGCACCGCCACCATGATGCCAAGCTTCTACTAATTCACCATTTTCATCACGAGGCCAAGAAGGCGCTCTCACATCACCAGTTGGCGTACTTTCTTTACCATTGAGACGCCCCATATGCCCTTCAACAAAAGGACGCATCCAGATCTCTTCCCCCGTTTCTGGATCTCGCGCAAATAATTTACCAACAACGCCAAATTCATCACCAGAAGAGCCATGAATTAACATAACACGACCCGTTTTTTTATCTTTAATAATTGTTGGTGCACCCGTCATAGTATAGCCAGCTTTGTGATCACCAAATTTTTTGCTCCAAACTCTTTTCCCTGTCTTTTTATCAAGTGCGACAACTCGCGCATCTAGCGTACCAAAATAGACTTTATCACCATAAATTGCTGCCCCACGGTTAACCACGTCACAACAAGGACGAATATCTTCAGGTAAACGATGACTATAAGTCCATAACTTCTCACCTGTACGTGCATCCATTGCAAAAATACGAGAGTAAGAAGCTGTTACGTATAATACACCATCATGATATAACGCTTGAGTTTCTTGGCCTCGTTGTTTTTCATCACCAAATGACATAGTCCATTGCGGCACCATTGCTTTAATAGTGTCGGTATTGATCTGCGTTAAGTCGCTATAACGTTGTGCTTTAACACCCATGCCATAACCTAATACATCAGTCGTTGTTTCTTGATCACTAACGATATCATTCCAAGTCACCTTGTCTGACTTAGCTTGCACTGTTGAAACAACGCTTGCCAATGCCATAGTTGCAATGGCTATTGCAATACGGCTACGTGTTCTTTTTTTATGTTTTAACCCTTGTTGGGAGTTTTGTGCTTGTAATTGCATATTATTTCCTCAATTAATGGTAGCTATTCAGCTAGGTAAAAAACTATTTCCTTAATAAAAACTATGAAGCATCTACTACAAATATGTATGGCTTGTCACAGTGAAGGATCTCTTATTTTTGTTTGCGTTTTCGTTTTAAAGTAAGTCTTCCATTCCAATTTAACCATCGTGTTCTATCATTTCATCTAGTAGGAGTAATCGTGTGCCTTTTACTAAATCGCTACTGCTCTTTGTAATACCTATCACCCTATTTTATTTAAATCACAATGCTTCCTTCGGTTAAATATTAATCGTCTTATTGGTAATTACGCTATAGGAATAATTCCTTTTAGTAAGCTGTGTTGAAGAATGATTAAACAAAGCTAATATTAAAAATAATGAATATTTATCAATTACTAACGAGTAATAATACTTTAGTATGAATTAACCTATTCTAAGGAATAATTAAAAGGCATCCCCAAAAGTATTACTCATATAGTTCTTAAGATTTATGTTTTAACGGTAATGTTTTTTATCAGATAAATTTGCTGATAATTTTTATCAGTTTCTGCTAAAGGGCTATTCCTTAAACTGACATTGTGAAGGTTTGTGGATATTGTTATTTAACAAAGGCACGGTGGGCATTTGTCACTGATTTTCTTGGTAAGTAAACGACGGTGTAACTTTATAGTCACTTAACAAAGTGATAGATAATTAAGACTAAGTAATGAGAAAATTAGTCTTATAGTTGCATGGTGACGGCAGTAATTGTGGTTTTAAGATGATAATAGAATAAGTAATTAATACTTATAGCATTAGCAGAAAAGGGTACAAATCGTCTCCCTATTCAATCTATAAAAGGAACAAATTATGAACTCATCTATTAACAAAAAACAATTACAATGAATAGGTTAAGGCTCTGTAAGTTACTAGTAATATTAAGTTTATTCTTGCTGGTATCAACTTTCTCTTTTGCATTGTCAACCAAGTCGCCTAATGACTGGCAAAAAGTTTTCCCTCATGCAACATCTATTGGCAATAAACAATCTTCACCACCTGTTTGGCCAGTATATCAAGAAGATAATATTATTGGTTATCTGTTTCACTCGATAGACGTTGTTGCACTACCAGCTTTTTCTGGTAAACCTGTGGATATGCTAATTGGTATTGATCTTGAGGGTAAATTAACTGGTATTCAAGTTGTTGATCACCAAGAGCCAATATTTTTACATGGTTTAGGTGAACAACCACTGTTCAATTTTGTTAAACAATATGCAGGACTGTCCATACGAGATAATATCAAGGTAGGTAAAGCATCTAACAGTGCTCATGTTGTCATAGATGGAATCACCAAAGCAACAATATCTGTAGTCGTCATTAATGAAACGATATTGCTATCATCATTGAATATTGCTCGCAAAATTCTTGATGGTTTTGTCACTAAAGACATAGCTAAAACCTCAAAAAACTATCAACCACTAGATTTTCAAACATTACTAAGCGAAGGCTACATTGCTAATTTAGAGTTGTCAGAAGCTCAGTTGGTTAAAGCGTTTGATGATGATGAAATAACCAAAAAGTTAAACCTACCTAACGAAAGAAACCTATCATCAGTAGTTGATTTACGTTTCGCTTACCTTAACCCTCCTATGATAGGTAAAAACCTATTAGGTGACGATTACGAACGACTAATGGAACAACTTAAAGACGGAGATCACGCAATTGGTGTTTGGTCTTATGGTTCTTACCATCATGTAAATGAAGATTTTATACCTGCCTCGATCCCTGAACGGCTATCAATATCACAAAATGATGTGCCAATTGAAATTAGAGATCTAAATTTTTATGATTTTTACGAAGGTAAGACAGATAATTATAGAGGCGCAAAGACTTTTAACATATTTAGAATAAAATCACAGTCAGGCTTTGATCCTGGTTCCCCTTGGACAATGTTATTAACGGTTGGTTATGGCAATAACCCTTGGTTAGAGCAGATCTCTGTTGTGTTTCCAAAAGACTATCAACTCCTCTCTTCACTTTACAGCTATCCAGAGGCAGACAATAAAAAAGAGTCTCGTCCTCTATGGTTAGAGCTTTGGCATAAACGAGCAGGTGAAATTTTTATATTAACACTAAGTCTTGTAATTCTTACCTGCCTGTTTATATTTCAGCACCAGCTTTCGCGCCGTTTTAGGTTGTTCCACCGTGTTCGATGGTTTTTTCTATTTTATACTTTAATATTTATTGGGTGGTACGCTCAGGGTCAGTTATCAGTTGTTAATATATTTCCAATTCTGCATTCATTGTTCAAGGGATTTGAGATTCAAACGTACTTAATGGACCCTATTATTTTCATATTGTGGGCTTATGTGTTTATTAGCCTTTTCTTGGTAGGGCGTGGGCTTTTTTGTGGCTGGCTTTGTCCTTTTGGTGCTTTACAAGAAATAGTTGGTTGGTTAGCGAAAAAATGGCGTATCCGTCAGTTAAAAGTAGCTTACTCTTTGCATAAAAAATTACAATTAATTAAATATGGTGTGCTAGTGCTTCTGCTTGCTTTATCGCTGTATGCTAATGTTATGGCTGAAGTCATGGCAGAAATAGAACCTTTTAAAACAACATTTACTCTGATGTTTGTTCGAACTTGGCCTTTTGTTATTTATGCTCTACTGTTATTAGTAGCAGGATTGTATATCAATAAATTTTACTGTCGTTATATGTGTCCATTAGGTGCGGGGCTGTCACTACTAGGAAGATTTCACCCTATCAAGTGGCTGAGCAGACGTAAAGAATGCGGTAGTCCCTGCACACTTTGTCATCATAAATGTGATATCAAAGCTATTCTTCCATCAGGTGCAATTGATTATAACGAATGCGTACAATGCTTTGAATGTATTGCTTATTATAATAACGACAGCTTGTGCCCACCCAAGAAACAGGCTAATAAACAACTTAAAAAGTATCTATTACCTACAAAAGCTATTGAGATCAAATGTGTTCATTAACAATGTAATGTTCAATTAATATGTTTTTTCTACCATTACGGATGACATTCAACTTTTAGCCAATTAAAAAAGCCACTATTTCAAGTGGCTTTATCAAATTTAACAGGCCATATTCAAATTTAAAGCACGATATTTAACAATGCATTCAATACTTAACACTATCATTTCATGCTTTAAAACAAACTGACAAATTTCAGGTAACCTTGCCATTGCTCCATCTTCATTGGTTAATTCTCATAAAATTCCTTTTAAGCTAAACACCATACAAGAAACTTATCGGTTGAATACTCAAAATATTTGGGTCAACATTGGTAGTTATAATGATGTAAGCTGTGTATAAAAGTTATTTAGTACACAGCTATTGACCAGATTTATTACTAAACTTTTCATCTTTAGCCTTTGATATAATTGTAAAAATTCTAATTACACGGATATATTATGACTTGTATAAAAGAAGATCTTATCACTATTTTTGATAAAAAAATTTATATCAAAATGTGGGTTCCTGAAAACGTAACATCTATCGTGCCTATTATTCTAATTCATGACTCATTAGGTTGTGTTGATTTATGGAAGGACTTCCCACTGGAGTTATCTAAAAAAACATCTAGACGTGTTATCGCTTATGATAGGTTAGGTTTTGGAAAATCAGACAGTTGTATTGAGCAACCATCAATTAATTTTATAAAAGAAGAAGCTGAAATTGTTTTTCCTGCACTTAGAAAGCAACTATCAATTAAAAACTATATATTGCTAGGGCACAGTGTTGGCGGTGGCATAGCGCTTAATATTGCAGCTAAAGATAAAGCGTGTTTGGGCATTATATCAATTTCAGCTCAAGCATTTATAGAAGATGTTACTATTGCTGGCATACAAAAAGCACAAAAATTTTTCTCACAAAACAACCAAATAAAACGTTTAGAAAAATGGCATGGCGCAAAAGCTAAATGGGTTTTAAGTGCTTGGGTAGATATTTGGCTATCTTCTGAATTTTCTCAATGGAATTTAAGCTATTGCATTCACGATGTAATGTGCCCAACCCTAGTGATACATGGAGACAAAGATGAATATGGCACCGTTGCTTTCCCACAATATATTTCAAAAAATGTAAGTGGTGACTCAGAGAATTTAATATTGAAAGATTGTGGCCATATGCCCCACAAAGAAAAACCAACTGAGACTTTAAATGCAATAGTGAATTTTTTGAAAAAAATCTAGACCAATAAATAAATGACTATAACCATGAACATACCTATCAAATTAAGAAATATGGTAGACAAACTCCATTGGTAACTTGTTGGAAAATAAATTGAGCTAAAAAATTTAGCTCAAACCTAAGCTGATCCCTCCTAAAAGTGAGTAACTGTCAGATCAGCTTTGAGCTACTACACTATAATACTATGGAATTTTTTTACATATTATCGCCAATAACGTTTGTGATGACTCATTCATTTCTTTGGTTTCCATTAAACCATATTCGGTAAACTCATTATTAATTGTGGTTGTATCATAATAAAATAAACTAACGCCGTGTTTCGTTGTAAACCTATTTTTACTAATCTCTATTCCCTCGCCATAAGTTGCTGTATTCTTAGATATAGTGACAAACATCATGTAGCCATTAGGCTTAAGTTGCATGTAACAATCTCGTATTAGTTTTTTACGCTCATCCTCATCTAATAAGTGTATTAAGGCGTAACAAAAAATGCCATCGTATAATCTATTATCAAACGGCATGTTAGTAACATTGCCGTGATATATTTTCATAGTGTTACCATAATGTGCTTTTGCGATCTCAATAGCTGTTTGTGAGATTTCAATGCCCGTGATATCAAATCCATAATCATAAAATATTTTAGCATTTCTTCCATAACCAAACCCAGGGATTAAAATGTTTTTTAAATCATTATTTTTAAACAACTCAAGTGCTAACTTAGTAGAATTAGCTGGTTCAAATCCCCACATAGCTTGTTTTTCTTTGAAATTTCTTTCCCAAAATTCTGGGTTATTTTTGCTTCCTATCATTAGCGCTACTCTTTTTAGAGTGAATGTTAAATTAATATTATTGTAATTCCTGTATTAATTGATGATGCGCACCTACGCCAGCCATTACACCAGAAGCAGAAGCAAAAGTGGCGTTTTGCATTGGATTCACAATATCACCCGCAGCAAAACCCCCTTTAACTGTTGTTTGTTTAAAGTCGTCTGTGATAATTATCTCCCCCATAGGACCTTGAGTAAATTCACAACCTAGTTGTTTAGGGATTAAACTTGCCATTTGTGTTTTTGGTCCAACATATATACCTTCAACTTCAATAACTCGCCCATCAGCTAGCTTAACAGCAGATATATCTGTGTATTCGCCTAGAACTTCTATAACAGGCGTATCTTCAAAACGAACACCACGCTGTTGTAAGAAGATTTTTTGTTCAATATCGGGAAAGTGCTCTCCTTGAGAAAAATAGGTGGTTACCCCCCAGTCTGGGATCATACCAGCTTGGTGCAAAGACATAGGGCCAGTGGCAATTACACCTAACAAACGATTGCGCAACTCATAACCGTGGCAATAAGGACAATGGACAACGGTTTTTCCCCAACGTGACTTCATTCCTTTGATATCAGGTAGCCTGTCTTGTAAACCTGTAGCTAAGATTAACTTTTTACCGCTTAGCTGGCTTTGGTTACTTATTTGAACAGTAAATCCATTTGCTGTTTTTTCTACATTGGTGACCTTAGCTTCAATAATAGTTGCTGTGTCATATGCTAGCAATTGTTGCCATGATTCTTGTTTTATTGCTTTTGGGGTTTGACCATCGAGACCAAAAAAACCATGAGAGTGTTCAGCAAAACGATTTCTTGGTTTACCAGCATCAACAACTGTGACTTTACGTTGACCTCTAACTAATTGCATAGCGGCGGATAGACCCGCAAAACTACCACCTATAATGATTACATCTTGTTGCATTTATTATTCCTCGTAAACCGATATCATGAAACATAATAAGTTACATGAATTACCAAAGTCAACACATGAAACATTAAAAGTTTCATGATATAATTTTGCTATTAATCCTATAATTAAAAAAACAAAACTTTATGAGAAAAGACAGCCGATTATCACGCATGCTTCATATTTTAATCCATATGGATCACATGGAAGAAGCAGCAACCTCTGAACACATCGCCACTATGCTAAAGACTAATCCAGTTGTAGTAAGGCGTACAATGGGCTGTTTACGTGAGCAAGGCTATGTCACTTCTGTAAAAGGACACGGTGGTGGCTGGCGTTTAAATGTAGCACTGAAAGATATAACCTTACTAGATATTCATAATGCATTGGGCGAAGGTTCGGTATTTACCATAGGTTTAAGTGACGAATATACTGAATGCCTAATAGAAAAAGCTGTTAATCAAGAAATAGGGGACGCGCTCAAAGCTTCAGAAGATTTTTTATTAACACGTTTTGGGGAGGTTACTTTAGATAAGTTAACTTTAGCTAAAGCATAAAGAAATAAACAGCTAACAACTAAATTGTAATAAGAACAATTATTGTCCTGTTTTTTAAAGCGAGTCAAATAATCGTGTCCGTTGAAGCAACTTGTAATTTAGCCATTATAGATACACGTAATATATTTGCACAACTCGCTGTTTTAAAGGATGAACAAGGCTCCCAATTATATGAACATAAAACGAATACCCAATGCTTTACAAAAAACCAAAAGAACTGAGTAATTCGATTTAATACTGTATTACAAATGTTTATACTACCAAAATAACTGCCACTTCACTTGGTAATGTTAGGAACAACTTAAACTACAGAGCGACCAAGTATGGGATACACTTAATTTAATTAAAGGGACAATTATGAAACATATTTTATTATTTATTAGCATATTAACGCTAAGCGCTTGTGGCGGCGGCTCTGGTAACAAAAATTCTGAAATAGAAGAGTCTGTTGATGAAGAAAAAATCTTTAACTTACAAAATATCAGATTTGATTCAAAAGATTATTATGAAGGAGAACAGATTACAGTTATTGAAGGTACTCGCTTTGAAGTTCAGTGGGTATCACCTACCGCAGCCTCTTACAAAATAGATTTATATTTATCGACTAGCGGTAAAGAGTATTCTGATAGCAATAAAATAGTAGGGCTTAAATGCGGAAACACTTCTTTTTCACTTTGTCCTAATGCAACAGGTGAAGTTCAATGCGGAATTGCTGACAACGAATTATCTTGCTCTATTGAAGATGACTTTCTAGGCAGCAAACGCTTTCAGGATAAAGACCTTTCAAACCTAACTTTTATTATAAAAGGTTGTGACGCCCTTAATAACTGTGATGTAAAAGTGTTTGATTTTTTGGTTGAAAGCAATACAGATGCATAATTAATTGAAACGATACAGCATTTTTTGATTGTAAAAATTGATAAGAAATGAATTTAGAAAACATCTCGACTGATTAGATGTTAATCAATCGGTTGCTAAAAATTTGTGAGCTGACCGATAAGTTAGCTTTACTAGCAGATAACCCACTGTTTTAACAATGCAGGCAATATTTGCAAGATATATGGCTCAAATGTTGGATTGTTGGTAACAGATTGTAAGGCGAAAGAAGAAATGAACACTGCTTTAAGTCAATTTAGCATGCAAGTTATGGAACTAATGTGTGTCAATATTGCCTATATCTCTTCTGTTATTTGCCCCTATTGTTGATTACTAATGTCATTATCTTTAGCCTTTCGGCTAAAGCGTTCGTGCAATAATTTCATGTTGGCAACAGGGGTATATCCGTTTTGCTTTTACCGAGGTGGTTTCTTCTGCTTGATTAAGCCAA
The DNA here is from genome assembly GCA_965305135.1 of uncultured Colwellia sp. Taxonomy (GTDB): domain Bacteria; phylum Pseudomonadota; class Gammaproteobacteria; order Enterobacterales; family Alteromonadaceae; genus Colwellia. Next base: position 204,783 of record CBDLPA010000002.1, on the reverse strand, counting down.
TAACATTTATGCAAAGTAGTATATAATTTCATAGAGTCCTCTCCTTTTTGGTTTAGTCGCCTTAAAATTTAGCTTAGTGCTAGACTTTGGGGGGGAGGCTCAATTAGTATCAAGTTACTCAAACGGACACAAACAGCTGGCTGTGCTCGTTCTTCGTTATTATCGCCAGCCATTTTTACCCGCTTAGCAAAGCGTTGGTATTTCCTATACATATATGAACGTAGCTGAATTTTCAAAACGAGTCGGATTAAGCCCACATACCGTGAGGTACTACGACAAAATTGGTTTATTAGACGATATACATCGGCAATCTAATGGCCATCGTTCATTCTCTGAAAAAGATATAACATGGATTGAATTTGTACAACGATTAAAAGACACTGGCATGTCTCTTGAGAAAATACTTGAGTATGCATCGTTAAGGAAAAAGGGTAACAAGACTTTACTTCAGCGAAAAAAATTACTCGCTGAACATTCAAATAATCTGCAAGAGAAAATTGCCTTGCAAAATCAACATCTCAAAAAACTCGATGAGAAAATCCAATTTTATCAGTCCGCCCTAGAAGAAAAAATATCCCTTGACTGAGAGTTAACTCTAAGGTTTAGACTAGTTGATAGAGTGAAGCAGCAGAGAGTAAACAGATGCAATCTATGCAAAATCAACCTGATGAAGGTAGACGAGAATTCCTTAAATCATCCCTTATTTTGTCATCGATTTCCTTTGGATTCTTAGTATTAGATGGCTGTTCATCTCAAATTTATTCAACTATCGCAAAGGGGCAAACTATGAATACTGAAGATAACGAAAGATTTGTTAGAGGCTGGGAAAAGCTGAAGGAAATTGATGGGGAGGCTGGCGAAAGAGTTATTGAATCACTGAAGAATATAGCCCCTGATTTGGGCCGCTACACGATTGAATATCCGTTTGGCGATATCTATAGTCGGCAAGGTTTGGATTTAAAATCTCGGGAAATCGCAACCGTAGCCGCTCTTTCTGCTATGGGTAATGCTGAGCCCCAGCTCAAAGTCCATATTAATGCAGCGTTGAATGTTGGATGCACTCCAGAAGAAATAGTTGAAATCATCATTCAAATGTCTGTTTACGCTGGTTTTCCAGCAGCTTTAAATGCAGCATCTGCTGCTAAAGTGGTGTTTGTTGAGCGGGGAATAATCAATGCTTAACAAAGCGTTGCACCAGACAAGCCAGTGAACGCTCGTTGAGGTTGTAGAATAACTTGTTTTTGTAAAATAACCTGTTAGGGGTCTGATCAATGTCTGGTTTGTATTAGTTCCGACTTTTTTTGACTTCTGCAGTCAATGTTTCTTTTAAGCGATTTGCCTTACCAACTTGTTTTTCTAAGGTGAAAGCATCATACAAATCACCTGTTGCTGTAAAGGCTTTATAGAATAGCTTACCATCATCAATTTCGATAATTTGATACAACTGTGTATCCTCAGCAACGCGTTTAGCATAATCGCCTTTAGTAATATTATACATTTTAGGGCCACTCACTGATACTACATAAACAGTGCCTATTTTAGGATCATAAGCCTGTTGATACCCTGTTGGAATATTTGCGGTGTCAACACTATTACCGACATCGCCGGTGCGCGAATAGGTATGATCATGACCTGTTAATACTAAGTCCACTTTAAATTCATCAAATACAGGTTTCCATAACTCACGCAACTCTTGATTATCCCGATCTTTAGCTGGCGAGAATATTGGGTGGTGAAAAGTTAATATAGTCCAACGGTTTGGGTTGTTGGTTAATACCTTACGTAACCACGGCACCTGCTCGGCACGATCTCTGTTTGAATCAAGAGAGATAAATCGCACACCTTGATAATCGATATAATAAGTCGTTTCCTCTAAACCTTCAGGTACGTCTTGCTCTGGAAATGCAAATTGAGGACGCCAGTGAGTGCTTACCTTCGGAATACCATTGTCACGACGGCGATCATTTAAAGGTTTTTTGTCGTAGGTTGTGCCCAAAAGCTGCGTAGCAGTATAGCCGGTTATCGATTTAACCCCATCACCAACTAAAGTGATAATTTCATCGCCGTCATATTCTAAATAGGCTGAATCTCCAGAAGCTGTTTTTACCATCACTTTATACAGCTTAGTACCATCCGCTTTCTTTTCTTGTACAACCTCAGTGTCTACCTCTATTGGTATACCTGCTTTGTTCAACCATAAGCGTTCTTTAACTGGACCTCGATTCGCACGAAAATACTCATGATTTCCAGGAGTAGCAATTACTGGCAAGGTACCATTAACCCACGCCGGTGCACCATGCCACTCACCCCATTCTGCATCGTAAGCATCTTCATTAATAAGATCGCCAGCATGTAATGTAAATGCAGCTCTTGGCGCATCACGAAATGCCTCTCGAAAAACACGAGACCAATGAGTTTTTAAGTCATTCTGCGCATCACCAAAATAAATGAAACTAAAAGGCTGGGCAAGGTCGCTAGCTGTTCTAAAGTGAAAGTATTCACTCCAATTCACGCCATCACCTACGCGATATGCGTAAAGTGTATCGGGTATTAAGTTTTCAAAGGTTAAAGAATGGTAATGAGCTACATTAATATCACTGGTAAATGGTGTGGTCTGGGCGTTAAATCGCGCTGGTTTTAATGCTCTTCCATTTGCATTGGCAATGGCAATTTCAGCGACGCCTGCTAGGATTGTATCATCAGTACGCCACGTCACTGACTGGGAAGTAGCAGGGTCACTTGCCCAAGTTAACACAACACGATCAGGCATTGGCGTAGGCGCATGAATTTGCGTTTGTGAGTAGGCTTTTGGCTGCCAATGAGCATGACCGCTGTCGTTACCATGAGCCCAAACATAGAACGGAGTAATTGTTAGGAGTACCACGAATAAAATAGCGTGCTTTATCATGTTATCAATTTCCTATGGGTAAAACGACACCCTTACTAGAGTGCCGTGGTATACAAGAATCTTTAAAAACTACTTAATTAGGTTTAAAAAATGTAATTAACTCCGAATGTATATTTTCGACCTGAGAAGCTTGCATCTTCCACAAAACCAGAATAGCCTTGATAAGATACTTGCGGTTGTTCGGTTAGATTGGTTACGGTGGCAAATAGACGTAAGCTTTCACCAACATTATAATGAATTTCAGCATCAATACGATCTTCAGCGGCGTAGAACTCATCACTTTCAATGCTATCGCCTAAGCCCTCAACATAGTCATCACGGTAGCGATAATCAATACGTGCACTTAGGTCACGCCAGTTATAATCAAGGGTTGCTGTGTATAATAATTCTGAAAATCCTGGCAATGGTAAGTTGCGTCCATCGGTACGATTTGGATATTCAGCATCGCTTTCTGTAAAGGTTGCACTCAAAGCAATGCTCAAACCTTGTAAGGCACCGGGTAAAAAGTACAGTTGCTGTCTGGCGATTAACTCAATACCTTTGTTTTTGGCGTTAGCACCATTAACTGGACGCTCATATTCAAGATCACCACCGTCTACAGGAATTGGAATATCATTAGCATCTAATTCGTCAAAGTCATAAACCTTAGCATAGGTAAAATTATTAATATCTTTGTAGAAGTAGCCAATAGAATAAAGACCACCACGTTCAGTATAATACTCTAGTTGAATATCAAAGTTGTCTGAAATGGCTGGTTTAAGGTTGGCATTACCGTCTTCAATGTTACCTTCATTATCTATCCAGCGTCCACGTGAAAGTTCTTCAAGACGTGGACGTGCATAGCTACGGTTGTAACTTTCGCGTAAAATTAGGTTTTCACCAAGCTCATGACGCAAGTGCAAACCTGGTAGCCAAAACGAGTGAGAATCACTGTTATCTACCGATGAAACATTCGATAGATCATCGAAAAAGCTTACAATTTTATTTGTATTTTCCCATTCGTAGTTTTCAAAACGCACACCAGCAATAATGGTATGAATACCTATTTCGTAAGTTCCCATAACATAGGCGGCTGAGATAGTTTCTTTAGCGTCATAATCTTCAACGTTACTATCTTCAAGAGAATCATCCGCTACGAATGAAAACAACTCAGGGTTAGTTTGTAACATTGCTAGCCCTGTAGAAGGTTGAGCATTGAAATACTTCGGTTTTAAGAAAATCACTTCATCCGTAGGCTCCATAACAGATGCATAAGGGAAACTTTCATCCATTTCATAAAGGGCAACGCTTGTATCGCGAAACTGTGAGCTAACTCGATATTTTGCTCCTGTCTTAAAGGTAAACGTACTTTGTGCATCAGAGAAGCTTTGCTCCCAGTCAATCTTAGCGCTTAACACGTCTTCGGTCTTAGTACCCGTCACCTTTTCCATTTCACCTTCGGTGATCAAACTAAGGTCTGTAGAATCTAGGCCGTTGATGACATCAACACGAACATCACCATTAGGATCAAACACTTCATACTCAAAAATAAAGCCAGGTTCTTCTGGCTCCATTAACATGCTTAACTCACTGTCATCATGAATAGTACTTTTATTTGACGAGTATGAAACGTCGTAACTCAGCTTGCTTGAATCAAATTCATGTAGACCACCCATCGTTAGTGAATAGAGCTCATTTTCAGAATTATCTAAGGTTCCAATCCAGCCACGAGACCCTTCACTAGCTGGCGTACCACGTCCGTAACTAGGTGTTAGTTCGGCGTAAGTTTTATTCCCACCTTCAGCATTTTCGAATTGCGTGTCAATATCAATATCGGTTTCGTACTTTACCCCTTTACGCTCATAAAAACTGACCATAGGGCGTATGTAAAAAGAGTGAGAATCGTTAATACGATAGTCAATTGAACTACTCGCCGTGTTAGTTAACGTTTCACGTGTATCATGTTCGAAATGTGTCGATTCCATAAACCATACAGGCTTAGTACTGGTCAGATTAAGCTCAGGATTCGTTTCAGCATCAACCTGTACCCAGTCTTGATCAGCGTTACGCGAATAACGATCTGTATCGTAATGGCTAAGAGATAAACTAATACCAAGGTTGTTATAACCACCGTTGATACTAAAAATATCGGAGAATTTAAAGCTTGCTGATGAACCCCAATTGTTAGGCTCTTCGTTAAGTGTACCCGACATATCAAAACTCATATCTCGACCAGTGCGCTGGAATGCACTACGAGAAACTAAGTTAATAATGCCGCCAACGGCATCGCCATCACGATCAGGTGTCGGCGCTTTAATTACTTCGATAGTGGTAACACCATCGGCAGCCAATTGACGTGGATTAAAGGCATTACTACCACCAGAAGATGGCATACGATTGCCGTCTATTTGTACAGAGTTATATTCTCCAGAAACACCACGAATATTAATACTACCCTGTGAGCCATCTTGGTCTTCATCGACACTAAGTCCAGGCATACGTTGTAAAGCTTGACCGATATTTGCATCAACCATAGAGCCAAATTGCTCTTCAGAGATCACATTGATAATACCCGCAGCTGTTTTCTGTTGGTTAATAGCACGGTTAGCCCCCGTGCGCTGCCCTCTTACTGTGATAGTTTCTATGGCGTCTGAACCTGTCAATTCAACATTCAAAACAGCAGTTTCATTTTCGCTAATACTGACCTGATTTGTTGACGTATATAGACCTACATAGCTAACACTAATTTTATACTCACCCGCTGGTAATTCAGTGATGACGAAGCGTCCTGATGTATCAGTGTAATCACGAAATGTCGTACCAGAAACTGATACAACCGCACCTTCAAGCATCTTTCCTGTACTCAAATCAACAACGCGACCACTTAGACTACCCGCCACTGTTTGTTCAAAAGCGTATGTGCTAGGTACTAACAATACAGTACATGCTGTAACACCCGTTACTAATAATTGTTTACGTATACGTTTTCGAGTTAAAAAAGATTGGCAACATAAATATAACGTTGCTAGGTTGTATCGTCCCATTCAGGCTCTCCAGTTTAATTAATATTTTATTTATTGGTAAAAAACGTAGAGAATCTATTCATTTAATATGACAACTAGTGTCATCTTAAATGAATTTTTTATGAATAATTCACTAACAAGTTATTACAGTTGAATATTAATTAATCTTCTTGCCCGATATCTTTAGCCCTAGTTTTAGCAATAATTGTGAGTAATTTTAGTGCTAATATAGTCAAAATTTAGTGAAGTTTATCAAGCAAAAAGTGAAGCCTAAATGTATTCCGTAGATGAAGATGAGAGTGAAGTTTTGTGAGATTTGAGAATAAATGTTGAAGTGTGAAAATTAGCGACCGTACACTTGTCCGTGTACCAATTTTTCAACCGTAACACTTTGATATAAAGATATTTTAGAGAGCCGCTTGCAAAAACAAGCGGTTACTAAAAATTTGTGAGCTGACCGATAAGCCGGGTTTTGTATCTTCCAAAGGAAGCGACAATCATTCGTCTAGGCCTTAAATCGCTCTAAGGCTCAAGCAACCTACCCGGTTTCCACGCGAGCCACGCTTATATTATTCAAACTTGCGTCTAAATAATCATGAAACCCTATTTGGTCTTGCTCCAGGTGGAGTTTACCCTGCTGCGAACTGTTACCAGTCGCCCGGTGCGCTCTTACCGCACCCTTTCAGCCTTACCTGTGCTTTATCACCTATAAATAAGTGAAAGATAGCCATCGGCGGTCTTCTCTCTGCTGCACTTGTCGTCGGCTTGCGCCGCCCAGGCGTTACCTGGCACCCTGCTCATTGGAGCCCGGACTTTCCTCCCCCCACAGAATAAATTCAGCAAGCAGCGATTGTCTAGTCAACTCGAAGCGCATTCTACTTTATTTAAGGAAAAAGTCTATGTTAACCATTCATAATTGTGAATATAAACAGCGAAAATTCGTATTATTTTATTATTAATAACACTGCCTACTATCTGCGATTACCCACATCAATATTTATCTATATTCATAAAGGAGTAACCTCTTTGTTATGTTGACTGACATTAATAGGGGATAAAAAAGGGGATAAAAAAACATAGTGTCAGCTTTTTTTACAAAAATAAAAGTAATTGTAAACAAAAGGTTAATAACCCAAATTAAATATACTAATCAATTGATAATTATAGAGATAAATAATTAGGAATAGTTTTTGCTTTAGTGATTTTGCATATTATATGGAGTAGATGAAATCTCTGATATTCATCTATAAATTAAAATACATAACAATAAAATAAATAGGAAGTAACATGTTAAATAAATTAGTTTTACGCATTTTTTTATCGCTATCGTTAGCCATTAGCTGTGCTGGTACAGCTAATGCTACATTGATCACTCAAGACATTCTTTTTAATAGTTTCTTTGATACTGAAGATACGTTTGAAGTGATTGGGAATATAACTGTTGATACCGATAATATTGATAGTTGGGGTTTTATTGAAAATACTTGGGAATCATTTTCTTTTTATGGTATTGATGTCGATCCCTTTGATCCAACTTGGAATCTTTTTGTGGCGACCTTTGATGTGACCAATATAATGAAGGGGATTGAGTCACTTGATTTTGAAGTAACCTTGCTTTCAGATCTTAGTTTTTCTGGTTATATTGATGTGTACAACCCAGTAAACAGCGTTGCTTTTTCTTTATTCAATAATGCCGATGACAGTTTATGGGATGCAGGAGCTTTAGCTTTTGGTAAAGCAACAGCTGTGCCATTACCAGCAACGTTAATATTGTTTTTAACTGGTATTTTGGGTTTAGTTGTTCGTCGTAAAAACAGTTAATCTATTGATTCTTTAAAGGCTCTATACGTTAGAGCCTTTCATCCCTGTAATCCGCAAAACTTACGCTTATCACTCTTATTCAAGTCAAAAGTACCTATCCCCCTGTTATATCAAAGTGTAGAATTTAACTAAAATTAGTATTATCTTTAGGCTAAACATTGATTGACGAGAGTGCTTTTCCAGCTCAATAACGCAGCAGGCAAAACCAGTAAGCAACTAAGAGCCTAGAGCTCACTTCGTAGGCTTAGTCACCTGTGCGCGCAAGTATCAGTGAGCCAGAGTTAACTACTCAATTAGAGCTCAAACATAAGTAAGCGTTTCAGTTCTTCAAAAAAAATCTTTATTGTTGACAAGAGGGTGTTCATATAAGTCATTATAATAATTAAATAAATAGTGATATGGTGGGTAATTTTAACAAGTATAAATGATCACATGGTTAGTGAGATTGGTATAAATTGATATAATAAAAAGGCCCTCTTACATCAATTAAGAGAGCCTTTATTTAAGCTAATTTTTAACTCCTCATATTACAAAGTGAATTAATTACTTAGCTCAAGCACCGTTGTGCCTTCAGGTTTACCTTCCTCATTATAATAGGTGACTGCTCCCATATATATAGATTCTGCTGGCAAACCATTAGTGTATATAGTGGTATAATTAAATCGACCTTGGATAGCTCTTGGGCTAGATATAATTCTAGTAGTACTTTCAGCTATATCTGCAATCCAACCAATCATAGTGTAATCTGTTTCTGATGCATCTCCTGTAGAGTACCCATGTATCATTGTTATGTAAACATCACCAACATCAACATTAGCAGCAGGTTCAGGGGTTGTTAAAATAACATTTTCGTTTGAACCACTATTTAAAGAACTCCCCACTTGAGTACAGCTCCAGCCAATACATCTATAAACATACAAATCTAAATCTGAGTTATCCTCAGAAACTAAAGAATCGCCAAGACTAAAGCGAGCAACCTTAGTACCTGCAGGAATATGAAACATGTGGTAATTGGTTCCAGCACCCAAAAATTCAAATTCTTGAGCAGGATCTGCTTCTACACTACCATTCACACCAAATGGAGCAACTAAACCAGCATAATCTATACTTGTATTTCCTGAATACAACATTTTAACAGGAAACCTGAAACGTCCTCGGTTCAATGTACCTGAAATAAGCTCGGGAACTTCAATTTTAACCGTTGGTACCCCTTTAATTGCCAGTGGAAGTCGTACTGAATGTCCTGCACTATCTGCCCATGTAATTGCACCAAATTTCCATACATTAATTTCACTAGTTTCAGTTTTAGAAAAAGTCACCGCAAAACTTGCTGCCTCATTTGCACCAACTTCTAATGTATTACCTGCTGTTTCATTTCCAGCAGCGTCAAAAGTTTGTACGCTTACCTCAAACCCTTCTGGTGCTTCTATCGTAGCAGTATATTCAGAAGCAAAGCTAGTCGCATTGGTTACGGTTCTAAAAATTGTTTCAGGCTCAAGTAACTCAGCAATCGCAATTGACGGAAGGTTTAATTGACTCGCATCAGTACTAAACCCTGCAGCTGTTAAATTGGCACATGTTGTATCATACCCCTCAACAAAAGCATCTTTGTCTTGACCACACAAGAAGGCTAGATAATCTGCTGTATTCGTGTCAAATAATAAGCCAGGATCTAGCGCCGCAACTGGGTCAGCATGACCTGAGCCAAAATCATAGGGATCTGCTTGTGTTATACCATCTTCTTTTGTCAAATTTTGACGAGCGGTAGTCATTAAAGCTGATTTGATTTGTGCTGGACTCCAAGTACCATTTGACTCTTTAAACAATGCAGCCATACCAGCGATATGAGGGCTAGACATTGATGTTCCTTGCAGGTATTTAAATGTTTCACCAGGAGCTGAAAACATAGGCGCTGAAGTAGTAGCAGCCAATATTTTTACACCAGGTGCTGTTATATCAGGCTTAATAATATCATAAGTATTTAAGTTAGGACCACGCGAAGAAAAACTTGCCATGGTGTTTCCAACTTCAGTAGCTTGCTCTGATACCGCAGTAGCAGTGAATGTTACTGAAGTGCTTTCAGCAATAACACTTGTTACCAAGGCTTGCCCATCTTGAAATGAAATCATTGCCGCAGGAATAACAACACTAGGATCATCTCCTCCCATAGCAAACGGTGAAGTTGCATTATAAGTATAAATAACCACACCGAGCGCGCCCGCATTTTGAGCATTAATGACTTTTTCAGTAAATGCGCATGTACCTCGTGCAATTAATGCTATTTTTCCAGCCAAATCCCCCGCATTAGTTAAAGGATCTTCATTACATGCTTCTATTGGCTCAGCTATTACCAGTTCCCCCGATAACCCCTGAGCTTCAGGCCCAAATTCAGCAGGAACAGACATTAATGAAGTGCCATTGAGTGACCCTGACGTAACATTCAGTGCTTTACCAACAATTATTGATGTACCATTATATGTTGAGGCTGCAACACTTGTTACCCATGGCGCTGGTGTGCCAACTGTTTCGACATCAGGCCCTTCATTGCCCGCAGAAACTGATACAAAGACACCCGCAGCGGCTGCATTTAACATAGCCGTTGTTGAAGGAATAGTTAAATCTGTTCTGCTACCACCAATAGAATAATTGATCACATCTACACCATCAATAACAGCGGCATCAATCGCTGCCATGGTGTCACCGTAAAAGCAACCGCGTTCTTTATTTCCTTCAGGGCTTACATAGTCACTATTCCAGCAAGCCTTATAAGCAGCAATACGTGCTCGTGGCGCCATACCAGATACAATTCCAGCGGGAATGCCAGAAAGTACAGCGTCGATATTCTCATTTCCACCAGCTGTACTTGCAGTATGGCTTCCATGTCCGTCAGCATCACGTGGTGAATCAAACTCACCTAATACATATTGAATATCATATTGACTTTTAAAACTAGCATCAAAATAACGCGCGCCAATTAATTTATTATTACAATAAAATTCCGTATCAGTGCCTATATCACATGAACCTTGCCAGCCTAAACTAATAGGGTCAGAGTAAGAACCATCATCAGAAAAGCTTGGATTCTCTGGCCAAATACCCGTGTCAATTACACCAATAATGACATCTTCTCCTTTAATATTTAGAGAATGTTGTCCCCCAGGGCCTGTTAAACCTAAAAATTCTGGCGTGTTAGAAGTATTTATCACTTCTAATTGATCTTCCCAAACACCGATAACGTCTGGGTGAGATTCTAATTCACTTTTTTGTTTGTCACTTAATTTAGCAGTAAAGCCATTAAAGGTATGTGTAAAAGAGTAAATAATATCTACCGCCCCTATACTTCCAGCAACTTCTTTCTGTTTTTTCTCTAGTGCTTCTGTATAAGCTATCATTGCTGGTGTATACGCATTATATCTATTGCCTACATTCGCAACCAATTGATTAGTAGGCATAAGCTCGCCTATATCTTGCGCTTGTGCAATTGCTACTTTGCCCTTTAATTGAACAATGTAGTTACTGGTATGATGCTTTGTATTATTCAGCCTCGTTGTATCAACTTTGAATTTACTTATATCAGCCGTTACTTCATTTGCTATAACCGTGGTAGCTGTACCTGCGGTTATAACTAATGCAATCAAGCCCCCCAGTCCCAGTGTAGATCTCTTAAATTCCATCTTTATCTCCTGTTTATTATTATTTTCTCATTAAACCTTGATATTCATTTTTTCTTTCATTAATACGCACAATGAATATTGCACCCTTTAGCATTAAGCAATAATAATGCCTTGTTATAATTATGTTAACAACAGCTAGGTATTACCTATTTATATGCTTCTAAAGCAAGTTAAAAAGAACCAACGTAAATTATATGTAAATTAATTTTACAAAAAGTTTACGTTGGTTCTTTTTTACAAACAAAAAAAATAACAACAAAAGAAATATAATACAATAATAAACACGAAAAACAGAATAAACAAACAAAAAACCAATAAAGATACTCTGAAACGAAATATAGTACAGATAAAGAAACAATTTAGACATGTAAAATAATCTGACACTCTATTTTTTAGATTCTAAGTCAGTAAATAAAACTTGTTAAGTATATTACAAAAAAACAAGATAAGAGGAGGAACGGGTATTACAAAAAGAAGTACAAGCATAGATAATTAATAGACAAGAAAAAACTAAGCTTAAGCAGGAGTAATTTTAATGAACAACTTAAATTTCTTTAATAAAGACTTTAGATTTACGTTGAAAATTGTACAGTTTTTGTTTGCCTTCAGGTAATTTTTCCGTTGGTTGCTCAATAAAACCTTGCTCTTGAAACCAGTGCCCACTAACAGTGGTTAAGACAAATATTGCAGATAAATCTAACAACTTTGCCTCTTCTTCTAACGCAGTAATAAGTCGACCACCTCGATTACCTTTACGGTAATCTGGGTGAATTGCAACACACGCCACTTCGCCCATTTTAGCGTCAGGGTATGGATAAAGTGCAGCACAAGCAATAATCATGTCTTCTTTTTTGAGCACAATAAATTGGTTTATTTCAACTTCCAATAATTCACGAGAGCGTTTAACCAAAATGCCTTCTGCTTCAAGTGGTGCCAACAGCTCCAGTATACCAGCCACATCATCTATGGTTGCTGTAGACAGTTCTTCTTTGTGGTCTTTAGCAATGAGTGTTCCAGCACCATCACGGCTGAAAAGCTCTTGCAATAGAGCAGTATCACTTTGATAGCTAACACAATGACAGCGTTCAACACCATTTTCGCCACTTTGAATAATTGCGCGTAGTAATAGTTGACGAACATGGTCATCTTTATCATCAAGCAAGGTTTTAACACGACGTACACTACAGCTTTTAATAAGCTGCCCTGTTTCATCAAGTAGGCCATCGTCATTCGTTAGCGTAATTAATTTATCGGCATTTAAGGCGATGGCTGTTTGCGCAGCAACATCTTCTAATGCTAGGTTGAATACTTCGCCTGTAGGTGAATACCCAATAGGTGATAGCAGCACAATAGAACCATAATTTAGCTGCATATTTATGCCTTCTGAGTCTATTCTGCGTACAGTGCCCGTATATTTATAATCAATACCATCACGTACGCCCATAGGTTTAGCAATAACAAAATTCCCCGTACTCACTCTAATACGAGAGCCATGCATGGGAGAGTTTGCTAAACCTGTGGTTAATAAGGCTTCAATGTGTAAACGTAGTGATCCAGTCGCGTCTTTAACAGCACTTAACGTATCGGCATCAGTAACGCGAATATTGTTTTCAATAATTCGTTCAATATTACGCTGCGCCATGCGTTCTTCTATTTGTGGCCTTGCTCCATGCACCACAACCAGCTTCACGCCTAAGCTACGTAGTAACGAAATATCATGAATAATATTTGAAAAATTTGGGTGTGAAACGGCTTCACCACCAAACATTAATACGACGGTTTTTCCCCGATGCGCATTAATATAAGGCGCAGCATTTCTAAACCATTTTACGTAATTTTGATCACTATTATTCATGTTTTCCATACTTTACAATTACCATTAAGTTCTAATATTTGGTTTGATCGAATCCTAAATGGCTGGCTATTTATTTGCCTTGTCCAACAATATATTCCATTGCAACTTCATCTGCAGGGTCTTTATGTGGGCTTGGCTCACTGTCTTCAATTATATTTTCAGCTAGTGAGTCTTTATCAATAAGATTAAAGCCTAATTTGGTGAAATATGCAGGAATATAAGTTAATACAATAATTTGTTTTAACTCCATTTGGTAAGCAAATTCAAGAAGGTACTGAATTAATGCCTCACCTTGTCCTTGGTTTTTAGCTGCTTCTTCAACAACAACAGAACGAATTTCAGCAAGACCCGTTTGGTAAATGTAAAGTGATGCACAACCAACAACCTCACCTTCAAGCTCTGCAACTACAAAATTTTGTATATCGTGAATAATATTATCAAGTGATCTTGGTAATATTTCACCTTTGTCAGCTTGAATATTAACTAACTGATGTATTTTATTTACATCTGACATACGTGCTCTACGCACTGACATAGCAGCAGCCCGTTGTGCATTCAAGCGCTGTTTTACTTGTTTAAGAGCAATTTCTGTTTGTTGAATACCGGGAGCACCAGCCACTTGTTCATTCAATATTTCTTCATTACCCGATTGAATATTTGCCATGGCTTTTTCTACTTGTGAACGAGACGTACCACCAAGTACTTCACGTTTATCAAGTGTGGATTCAATGGATAAATGCTGATAAACGTCTGCTTCTATTTGTGTGCTAAATGTTTGTAATTGCGCAATGGTTAAATCTTCTAACGGACAACCCTCTGCAATGGCCGCCAAAACAACTTCACCAACAATGTGATGAGCTTCACGAAACGGAATATTTTTGCTCACTAAATAGTCTGCAAGTTCCGTTGCATTAGCATAACCTTGTTGTGCAGCCGCTAATGTACGGCTTCTATTTACTTTTAAACCATCAGCAACTAATACCGCCATTTCCATGCATTCTTGCCATGTATCAAGGGCGTCAAATAGCCCTTCTTTGTCTTCTTGCATATCTTTATTATAGGCAAGCGCTAACGCTTTCATGGTAGTTAACATGCCTGTTAATGAACCAAATACTCGCCCTGCCTTGCCGCGAATTAATTCACAAGCATCGGGGTTTTTCTTTTGTGGCATCAAAGAAGAGCCAGAGCTAACTAAATCGCTCATTTCAACAAAGCCAGCTTCGCCTGAATTATAAAAAACCAAGTCTTCGGCAAAACGCGATAAATGCATCATTGAAATACTTGCACTTGCGAGCAGTTCAATCACATGATCTCGGTCTGAAACTGCATCTAAGCTATTCATGGTTGCTGTTCTAAAACCTAAACGATTGGCTAAGGCATTACGGTCAATTGGATAAGCTGTTCCCGCCAAGGCACCCGAGCCTAATGGCGAGACATCTAAACGATACAAAGCATCTTTTAAACGACCAATATCACGGTTGAACATTTCTACATAGGCTAAACACCAATGACCAAACGTTACTGGTTGTGCACGTTGTAAATGAGTATAACCTGGCAACACTGTGTCTTTTTCACGTTCAGCTAAATTCATCATTGCTTGTTGTAAATTAACTAATGCAAATAATAAATCACCACCTGTTTCTTTACACCATAGCTTTAAATCAGTGGCCACTTGATCATTTCGACTACGACCTGTATGGAGTTTTTTGCCTAAGTCCCCTGTTTTTGCTATTAGCTGAATTTCTACCCAGCTGTGAATATCTTCGGCATCAGACAGCAAGATTTGTTTTGGGTTTTCTTCTACTGACACTTTTAATTCATTCAATGCTGCCGTTAAGCGTGTTAATTCATCGTCATTTAATACGCCAACTTCATGAATTGCCTGCGCCCAAGCAATTGAACCCACAATATCTTGCACTGCCATGCGATAATCAACAGGTAGCGAGTCATTAAATTTCTTAAATTGTACACTCGCTTTTTCTTTAAAACGTCCACCCCATAAGGCCATAACTTTATCTCCTAACCTTTTTGGTTGTCTTTTTGGGCACTTTTCTGGCTTAGTGCAGTAATACGGCTAGACAAGCTGAATAAACGAATAAATCCTTCAGCATGTTTTTGGTCGTAAACATCATCAGCACCAAAGGTTGCAAATTCTTCTGAGTATAAACTGTTAGGTGAACGACGTTGTGTTACTTGTGCCATACCTTTATATAACTTAACAACCACATCACCCGTTAATTGCTCAGCAAAAGATGCAGCGCCAGCTAGTTGTGCTTTAGCTAACGGCGTAAACCAACGACCATCATAAATAACATGTGAAAACTCTAAACCAATTGACTCGCGGTACTTTAATGACTCTTTATCAAGAATTAAGGTTTCTAAGCCTTTGTATGCCGCCATTAAGATTGTGCCACCTGGCGTTTCATAACAACCACGAGACTTCATGCCCACTAAACGGTTTTCTACGATATCTATACGACCTACACCGTGTGCTGCGCCTTTGGCATTTAAGTACATTAATGCGTCAAGTGCTGGCGTACCATTCGCTTTAAAGTCTTTACCGTCAACAGAAACTAATTCACCTTTAACAAAGCTTAGTTGAACACGTTCAGCTTCATCTGGTGCATCCATAGGATCTACAGTCATAGTCCAAACTTCTTTAGACGGCTCACACCATGGGTCTTCTAACTCACCGCCTTCGTGCGAAATATGCCATGCGTTTGCATCACGGCTATAAATTTTAGTTAATGATGCTGAACATGGAATATTACGCTCTGCTAAGTAATCTAATAAATCTTCACGAGAAACCATGTCCCACTCGCGCCATGGCGCAATAACAGTTAGCTCTGGTGCTAATGCAGCAAAACAAGATTCAAAACGTACTTGGTCGTTACCTTTACCCGTACAACCATGACATACAGCATCAGCACCTACTTTTAAAGCCACTTCAACGTGCGCTTTAGCAATAACAGGACGCGCCATTGACGTACCAAGTAAATATTGGCCCTCATATACAGCACCTGTTTTAAGAATGGGATAAATATAATCTTTTACGTATTCTTCTTTAAGATCCACAACGTGGCATTCTGAAGCACCTGAAGCAATGGCTTTTTCTTGAATACCAACGAGTTCATCTTCTCCTTGACCAACATCAGCACAAAAAGCAACCACTTCACAACCTTCATAGTTCTCTTTTAACCATGGAATGATCGCTGATGTGTCTAATCCACCAGAATACGCTAATACGACTTTTTTAATCTTTTTCTTTTGAATACTCATGATTTTTTCTCTAAATTTGTTAAATTATTTCAGTTATTTCAATTCTGTTTTTGATAAGGTTTATTATCAGTTTGTTCATTAGCTGGTTAATAGGGTTACTAATACGGCATTCTGTGCCCACATTCTGTTTTCAGCTTGCTGAAATACCACTGACATTTCACTATCAAAAAGTGCTGTTGTAATTTCTTCTTCCAAATGTGCAGGTTGACAGTGCATAACAATACTCGCCTCTGTATTATTCATCAACGTATGGTTAACCTGATAAGGTAAAAAATGTGCGATAACTTTTGACTTTTTATTAGCGTCTTCATCACCCATAGAAATCCATGTATCAGTATAGATGACATCTTGCGCGCCAATACTATTAATGTCACTCGTTATATTAAGTTTTGCGCCCGATTCATTCGCCAGTATTTTTGCTTTTTCAATAATTGTTGATTTTGCTTCATAACCTATCGGGGTTACCAAGGTAAAGTCAACACCCAACGTGGCGGCCATGATCATTAAAGAATGAGAAACATTATTGCCATCGCCAACATAGGCAAGTTTAACCTGAGTTACATCGCCGAATCTTTCGGTTAAAGTAACAAAATCAGCCAAAGCCTGACAGGGATGATAAACGTCACATAAGGCATTAATAACAGGTACGCTAGCATGTTCAGCTAAGCCTTGAATTGAGTCGTGACTAAAAACACGAGCAACAATAGCATCGGCAAAGCAAGATAAGTTTTTAGCGTAATCACTAACACGCTCGCGCTCACCTAACTTACCGTTTTGTTGACCTAAGTAAAGGGCGTGCCCACCCAATTTATTGATGCCCATATCAAAGCTAACATGTGTTCTTAGTGAGGGTTTTTCAAAAATCATGGCAACTGATTTACCTGCTAACGCTTGATTATAATCACGGGGATTATTTTTAATCTTAATAGCAAGTTCAATTAGGGCTAATAATTGTGCTTTATTTAGCTCATCATCAGCTAAAAAATGGGAAAGTTGTAGTGCTTTAGTTTGTTGTAACATAAATTTCTCTATTCAATTAATCTAAAGTATTTTCTAATAAGACAAAACTAATGAGACTAAGCTAAAAGGTAACGCCACTGATACTTAATTAGGTAAAATCTGCGTACCCATGCCCTGTCCATTCAACAGGCTCGGAATTTGCTCAGGCGATTGCCAACTTGCAACCGCGATACTTCGTCGTAATTGATTTGCAGCGTGTAATGCCGCATTAACTTTTGCTGTCATACCGCCAGCAATAACACCCGTTTCAATCAATGCTGCAGCTTGCTCACTATTAAGCGACGTTAAATATTCACCATCAGTACCTTTAACGCCATTAACATCAGTTAATAATAAAAGTTCAGCATTAAGTAGCTGACAAATAACTACGGCTGCATCATCAGCATTAACATTAACAAGGTCACCATTTTGTAAAGCGCCAATAGATGAAACCACAGGTAAAAAATTATTTTGAAGTAAAGCGTCTAACAATTGACTAGATTTGGGACTAGGAACCCCCACCTCTCCTAAGTCTAATTCAGACTTAGTGCAAGCAATCATATCACCATCGGTTAACGATAAGCCCACAGCAGACAAATTCATACTGTTTGCCAACGCCACAATAGATTTATTTACTGTGCCCGCCAATGCACCACTAATAAGACCAATTTGCGCCTTAGGTGTTACTCGTAAACCGTGCTTTTTAACCGTAGTAAAACCAGCCTGTGCTAACATTTCGTCAACAACACAACCACCACCATGTACTAAAACAACTTTGGCATCCACTTTAAGGTTTGCGATCACAACTAATAATGACTGTAGTGCAGCCTCTTTTTCTAAGATAGCACCGCCAATTTTGATTACTAAGGGTTTGGGATTACTCATTTTTCTTCTCTATTTTTATTTAGCAACTCAATACTAACAACAAAAGATTTTAGTTATTTAGCTATTAAAGCATATTCGCTAGGTAAACCAAGGGAAATATTAAAACACTGTATTGCTTGCGATGATGCACCTTTGAGTAAATTATCAATAGCACAGCTCACAACCACCACTTGTTTTTCTTCATCGACTTGCCAATGAACATCAGCAAAAGGAGTACGTGCTACATTACCAATTTGCGGCCAAGATTTCACTAGCCGAACAAGCGGTTTATCGTGATAAGCTTGCTCAAAAGCAGAATTAACTTGTGTTGCCGTAACACCTGCTTTTAGTTGCATAGTAACCGTCGCTAGCAAACCTCTTTTATAAGGAGCTAAGTGAGGATTAAAAATGACCTGAGCGCCAGCTTCTTGAGAAATTTCGGGTTGGTGTCTGTGCTGTAAAATATTATAAGGCTTTAAGCTCACCTCATTAAAGTTAGTTGCAAGAGAAGCACTTCTACCCGCACCACTGACACCACTAATACCGTTTACAACAATCAGTGAATTTTCCACATGCAGCTTATTGCTAGTAATAGGTTTTAATGACAGTAAACTTGCTGTTGGGTAACAGCCTGGTACAGCAATTAAATCAGTATTGGCTATATCATCATGTTGCCACTCAGCTAAGCCATATTTTGCTTGCGCCAAAGCATCGACATTCGCATGCTCAAAGCCATAATAGGTAGGGTAATCTGTTGGTTTTTTCAATCTAAAACCACCAGACAAATCAAATACTTTCACCCCATAATCAACAAATAATTGTGCCCAATCGGCACTAAATTCATGCGGTGTAGCAAAGAAAACAGCATCTAATTTTTCTGCAGTATTGACAACATTGTCTTCAAACCATTGCTGAGAAAAAGATTGCAGGGGTACATCACATATCCCCTGCCAGCGACCATGTAATTCGCTAAAAGGTTTTCCACAGGAAGTAGAGTTTTCCGACACAACAAGATGTTGTATTGAAACTTTGTCATGTTGATTTAGTAAACCAACTAACTCCGCGCCGGCATAACCACTGGCACCGATAACAGCAACTTTTTTTATTTCTGACACAATTAAAACCTTATTATTCAAATAATTAAAACGATATAACCAATCTCTTATAACTAAAGCGTCCAAGAGATAATAAAATAAATATCTATCGTCGTCGTATTCCTTGAACAATTAGCATTACACTGTGCCTTATGAAAAGAGTAGCCTTATAAAAACAGGTTATTTACACTATAAAAGCAATTTACCAGTTAATGGGTAGTTATGCAACTAATAAGCATAACTATTTAAGCTTTTTTCTCATGATTTTTTATGGATACTATTTATGCCACAACTGCCAGATTTCACTCAGTCCTTGACACAGTTAATTGCCTGCCCATCAGTTAGTTCCACTCAACCTAGTTGGGATCAAGGAAACCTAACAGTGATTCAATTGCTAGCCACATGGTTCGAACAATTAGGTTTTTCTATTGACATTCAAAAGGTGCCAAATGTGCATAAAGGAGGTGATAATAAGTATAACTTATTGGCTAAATTAGGCAGCGGTGAGGGTGGATTATTATTGGCTGGTCACAGTGATACGGTTCCTTTTGACGAACGTCGCTGGGAAAGTAACCCTATGGATGTTATCAATAAAAATGATAAATTTTTTGGTTTAGGCACCTGTGATATGAAAGGTTTTTTTGCTTTTATTTTACAAGCATGTAAAGGCTTGGACGTTAAAAAATTAAAAAAGCCATTGTATATATTAGCCACTGCAGATGAAGAAACAACAATGGCTGGAGCACGTTTTTTTGCACAAAGCCAAGCGATCAAACCCGATGTAGCAATTATCGGAGAACCAACAAACTTAGTACCTGTTATGATGCATAAAGGACATATGTCGCATCGTATTAGTGTACAAGGTCAGTCTGGGCATTCAAGTAAACCAAGCCGTGGTGTGAATGCTATTGAGATCATGTATGAAGTGATTGGTGAGCTAATTAGTTTACAAGAAAAGTTTAACCTAAATTACAATAATGAAAGATTCGATGTGCCTGCTCCTACGCTTAATATGGGCGCAATTAATGGTGGTGATAATGCCAACCGTATTTGTGGTTATTGTGAACTCGACATAGATCTGCGTTCCTTACCTGGTATGAGCGATGATGAACTACTGAACTGGTTAAGCGAAACATTAAAACCATTAGCTGAAAAGTACCCAGCTAGAATCAGCTTTGAAGAATTACACCCTAGTTCTCCAAGCTTTGAGCAATCAAAAATACCGGGTGAAGAAAGTTGCTTAGTCAGTATTGCTGAAGAAATTAGTGGTCACAGCTGTTGTGCAGTAAATTATGCTACCGAAGCCCCTTTTATTCAGCAACTTGGTTGTCAAACCATTGTGCTAGGGCCTGGCTCAATCGAGCAAGCACATCAACCCAATGAATTTTTAGCTCACAGCGAAATTGAAAAAACAGACAAATTACTGATAACGATGATTCAACGTTACTGTTTTTAAGTAAAATTAAAACAGCATTTAATGCGTTTTTTGAAAAATACTTGAGACTAAGTCAACTTCTCGACATAAACCGTTAAAATCTGGCACAGTTATATAGGCTCCTGTCTCTTGTATTAGACCAGCTGCCTTTAATTTATTCAGTAAACGCGACAGGGTTTCGGGTGTTATACCCAGTTGCGTTGCTAGAACTTTTTTAGTGCTAGGTAGCGCAAGTCGATTTCCTTGTTGATTTTGTTTACGGTATATTTCAGCAAAATACATAACTAAGCGTTGATTAGCATTCACTTGTGTAAGCATATCTAACGAGTTCATTAATTGCCCCACCCTATTACTCATGAAACCAATAACCTTCATTGCTAACTCACTATCAGATCTAAATAACTCAGTTAAACTTTTATAGCTATAACAAGTCAACAACGTGGCTTGGTCTACATGCGCATTCATAGGGTATACTCTTGGCTGCATGAAAACCGCCATTTCTGCAATAACACCACCACTTAAAAAAACTTTAAAGACCTTGTGCTCACCATTGGGCATTAACCGATACAGCGTCACTTTGCCTTTATTTACTAAATAAATATTATCTGCAGAATCTCCCTTTTCAAAGAGGCAATCGCCCGTAGACAGTGCCAATTTTTGACTCTGCGTATCAAGAAAATTTTTCTGTTTTTTATCTAAAAGTTGTAACAAATCTGATTGAGCAGCTGGCATTTACTTTTCCTTAATGAAAGTCATTGTAAACAACCTTGATATTTATCAAGTGCTGATATGCTACAACCATATTAATATAAATACAAATCATTCTCACTTAATAAAATAATGACTAAAAATACTTTATATTTTTCACTTTTAAGTTTCATGTTAAGCGTCAATACCGCGTTTGCAGATACAAAAAAAATAACATTGGCAGGCCCTGCTGCTGTGGTTAGCTACCCGTTAATGGTAATGGCTGAACAACAAATGTTGTCATCTTCCTCAATCGTATTTTCTTTTGTTCGTTGGAAAAATCCTGACCAACTACGCGCCATGGTGATAGGTAACCAAGTTGATTTTTCGGCTATGCCATCAAACCTAGCAGCTATTTTTTACAATAAAGGTCATCAATTAACGCTATTGAATATTTCCGTTTGGAATATCATGGATATTATTAGTCGAGACAAAAAAGTAGTTTCACTTGTTGATTTAATCGGTAAAGAAATTGTCATCCCATTTAAAAATGATATGCCCAGTATTATTTTTGAACACCTACTGAATGCACAGTTAACAACTAAAGCTAATCAGGTAAAAATAAGGTATAGCCATAACTTAGCAGATGCTGCACAGTTACTTTTATCTGGGCAAGTTGAGCACGCATTATTGGTTGAACCTCTTAGCTCTGTTGCATTGTATCAAAATAGCAAAAAAGGAGACTTTGAATTAACACGCACCATCAATATTAGCCAGCAGTGGCAACAAACATTCCCTAACACACCCAAATTGCCACAAGCAGGTATTATTGCCAACACGTCGGTAAATACTGACAAAGTATTCATGTCAAAAGTCAATAGCGCCTATAAAAAAGCGGCTCTTTGGTGTAATACAAATGTGATCTTATGTGCTGATATTGTCAAAAAACACCTACCAAAAATGCCAAAATCTGCATTAATTACCGCCATAAGAAAAACCAAGTTAGAACCTATTGACAGCAATATTGCTAAAACAAATCTACAAAACTTTTATCAATTACTTGCAGAAGGTGATGCAAAACGGATTGGCGGTAAACAACCTGACGATAATTTTTATTTCTCCTTATGATTTTATATTTCATGCTAACCAATAAGCTCAGCATATGATGAACACACATAAAAAAAACATTATCTATTTGTGTAGCGTAATTAGTCTTTTGGGACTATGGCAACTTCTTGCTAACTACTTAAATGCAATGATCCTTGCGTCACCCCTACAAACGTTAATGCAACTGTCAACATTAATACTAACGGCAGAGTTTTGGCAGCAATTATTGATAACTATTATACGTTTGTTATACGCACTTAGCCTTGCTTGCTCTATTGGTTTCACTTTAGGTTTAATTGCAGGAAGACATGCTTGGTTAAAGTTTTATTTGGCACCATTTCGTTGGCTACTGATGAGTATTCCACCCGTTATTGTGGTGTTACTTGCTATGTTGTGGTTTGGCATGGGTAACACCATGGTGATTTTTATCGCTGTACTTTTACTAACACCCACTATTTACATCAATACACAAAAAGCGGTTGAGCAAATTGATAACCATTGGTTTGAACTAGCAAAAGTATACCAATTTTCTTGGTTTCAGCGATTAGTAAAAATTTATATACCAGCCATTGCAGGTCCGTTATCTGCCACCTTAATTATTGTTTGCTGCAATGGCGTTCGCATTGTTGTACTCGCCGAAGTGTTAGGTACTCATCAAGGTATTGGCTACGAGCTAGCTAATGCTAGCAGTAATTTTGCCACTGCCGAACTATATGCTTGGGTTACGGTGAGCTTATGTATTGTTGCCTTTATGGAACTAGTACTTTTAAAGCCTATTCAGCATTATTTATTACGTTGGCGAGAATTTATCTAATGAAAATAAATACTCCTATAAACCAATCAAATGAACTGGTCTGCATGAATAACATTGGGCTAACCCTTGCTGAACAGACTATTTTTGAGAACTTGTCATTCCAACTTAATCGAGGCGATAAAGTCGCTTTACTTGGAGACAGCGGTGTTGGTAAATCAACCTTATTAAAATTAATTGCAGGCATTCACCAGCCCTCAAAAGGCACACTAACAAACCAAGCATCAAGAATAGGTTATGTTTTCCAAGAACCACGATTACTGCCATGGTTGACGGTTGCCCAAAACATTACTGAAGTAATGAAACCTCTTAAAATCAACAAAGAAAAAAGGGAACACAAACTCACTGCATTATTGACGCAAGTGGACCTACTTCAATATAAAAATTATTACCCTTATCAATTATCTGGCGGTATGGCACAACGCGTTTCATTAGCCAGAGCTTTTGCTATTGAACCTGATTTATTACTACTTGATGAGCCATTTAGTGCCTTAGACCGAAACTTAACACAACAACTTAGCCAATTGTTGAGCTGTTTTCTGAAACCTGAAATAACAATGCTTTATGTGAGTCACTATATAGACCAAGTATTGCCGTTGGTGCAGTCATGCTTGTTTTTACAAAAAAACAAGCAAAAGTCCCCCAAACTCACTGTGCACAACACTACAAACATTGCCGAAAGAGAGCACTTTCTTAATCAATTTTATTCACTTAACAAATAAGGTATACCGTCCATGTCCTATCCTATTTTAATTACAATCCATATCTTTGCAGCAATTGCTTTTATTGGTGTCGTTTTTTTTGAAGTTATTTTTTTAGAGTCTATTCGAAAAAAAATACCCGCTGATACCATGTTATTACTTCAAGAAGGTATAACTTCACGTGCCCGACAAATCATGCCATTTGTTCTAGCTTTCCTATTTCTTTCAGGTTTAGCAATGGCATACAGTCATTTCCCACATTTTGAAAATATGTTGTCTTCTTCATTTGGTATTTTGCTTTGCATAAAAATGGTACTGGCTTTTAGCGTATTGGGGCATTTTTTTACTGCTATGTACCTATCTCGCACAGGAAAAATGAGCTGCAGTCGCTTTAAATTCATTCATTTAAGTGTTTTTTCTCATCAAATACTCATTGTGTTGTTGGCAAAAAATATGTTTTACATTTCTTGGTAACTCAAAGGAAAAATTATGTTTATTAAACCCTCATATTTAACACTCTGTCTAACGGCAGCCCTACTTAGTAATACGTTATTCGCTGATGAAATAGATAAAAATAACAAAACAAAAAATGCTGATGAGCACATTGAAGTTTGGGCTCAAAAAGCCCAGCGTGCTTTTCCAACTCGTGATGAAGCAAGTGCTGAGCTGAAAAAAATAGCTGGCGCGACCAATTTAATTGATATTGCCAAATTACCTGCACGACAAGCAACATTGCAAGATGCGCTTGGCTTTGAGCCAGGCATTATTATGCAAAGCTTTTTCGGCGGCAATGATCAACCTAGATTAAATATTCGAGGTTCTGGCTTACAGGGAAATCCTGTAAATCGCGGGGTAGCGCTGTTAAATGATGGCATGCCACTGAACCAAGCAGATGGCAGTTTTATTATTGGCTTTTTAGATCCAAAACCTGCTGAAATAATAACCGTTTATCGTGGCGCTAATGGCTTGAGATATGGGGCAACTACACTAGGCGGCGCTCTCAATATGATCAGCAAAAATGGAGCTACAGCCGATTCTAGTCTTCGTTTAGAATATGGTAGCGATAATAGAATAGGGGCTAGCGCACAATTGGCTGGTGATAGTGAAGCGTATGATTACTACCTGAATATTGGCACTGACAGCGCAGATGGGTACCGCAACTTTAGTGAATCTGATCGTAAAAGTTTGTCAGGTAATGTTGGTTTCAATATAACAGATGCAATCAGTAATCGAACATTTATTCAATTGAGTGACAGTTATTTTCAAATTCCCTTTGTGGTACCCAAAGCACGCGCATTAGAAAACCCCCAGTTAGTTATGGGTGATGGAAATACCCCACAAGATAGTTTATTAAATGTTTATAATCGCAAACCTCATCGTGATTCTCAACTTAATCGTATCGCAAATAAAACACGAATAAGTCATGAAAACAGTATGCACGAGGTGAATATTGTTTATCAAGAGGTCGATGACGTTTTTACTGATCCCCTTCTCCACAGTGCTACAGAAAGCAAAGATTTAGGTTTTGAATACGCTTTTTCTACTCAAGGAAGTTACATTAGTGAAAGTGATGATTTTTTTATCTCTATTAGCGCCAATACAAGTGATATGAACCGCGCCTATATAGCCAATAGTCCTATAGATGGTAGTAGATTACATACATTTGGCGATCTCGATTTTGATGCTAACAATGTGATATTAGCAGCTCAATGGCAAGCGCAACTGGCAGATAACTGGCAACTAATTTCTGCCGCTCAAATTGTCAATTCAACCCGAGATATCAGCGACAAAACAGGCAATGGTTATGATCAAGACCAAAGCTATGACAACATTAACCCTAAACTTGGGGTAATTTATCAGTTATCTGATACTATTCGTTTTTTTGCAAATGTTAGTAAAACCAGTGAAGCTCCAACCTATTGGGAGCTTGTTTCTGCTAGCGTTAGCCCTGCAAATGCAGAAATATCGGCAATTCAAATTAATGACTTAGACTCCCAAGATTCTACTACTATCGAAATTGGCAGTAGCGGAACAATTAATAAAACACAATGGAATTTTGCCTTATATCGCAGTAATGTTGATAATGAACTCATTTCTATTGTTAATGACTTTGCTGTCAATGGTCAAACTAGCAATTACCAAGAAGGTACTGTGCATCAAGGGCTTGAGTTAGAAATAATACAAGGCATTGGCACTGACATACTGGCACAAGGAGATAATTTATCAAGCAAACTTGTGTACAATTATAGTGATTTTTATTTTGATGGCGGCGAATATAACAACAACCAAATTGCAGGAATTCCAGAGCATATGGCGCAATTTGAATTACGTTACCAAATGGGAGATTTTTATATTGCGCCAAGCGTTAAGTGGCAGATTGATGATACACCTATCGACCATGCTAATAATCAGTTTCAAGATTCATATACCTTGCTATCATTGCAAATGGCATATCAAGTAAATAAGCAATTAAAAATATACTTTGATGGGCAAAATCTAACTGATGAGACTTACCAAACATCGTATGTTATTCGTGGGTTTTCTGCTGAACAACAGCCTAGTTTTTTACCTGGTTTTGGTACGACAGCTTCAATTGGTATTAATTATAGTTTCTAATGTTGATTTAACACTCTGATACCATTTAATAAAGCAAAATGGGAGGTTCTCTTTCCTCCCATCTTAAATAATCGAACTTGATATATGAAATATCAGTCGCTTCTATTCCATAACTTTTGATGTGCTTTCACAGAAAAGAACTCATTGGCGTGCCAACATCTTGGCAATAAATCAAGCTGTTGTCTTTCTTGGTAATTTGAGGCTAACAATTCAAGAATTTCATTAAGACGTTCTTTACTTAACTTAGCTATTTTCTTTGCCATATGAGGAAAATATAAATTATTTTGTTTCTTTACTTCAATATTATGACCATAACCAATGAAAGTTAGTTTACGTGTCGCAATTCTACATAAAGGCTGCTCAGGGTTGTGAGGATAAAGCCTATTAACAATAGCGTACTCATAACAATCTGCAAGCTGGCCAACTTCATCTTCTGGCATATAGATAACACCGTAACCTTGAGGGAACATGCCAGTAATTTGATAGAGTACATCAACCACTTTTTGCGAGCATGCGCCTAATTCAGCATTTTTATTTAATACCTGAAATACTTTAGGTAACACTTTATAATTATAGCTATCTTTAGTCGATAAAATAATAGACACATAAATTTGAGGAACCTTTAACAAGTTACCAACCCCTTGTTTCGCATTAAAGCTACTTTTTATTAATACTTTTACAAATCGATGCTTTAGTTGCTCGTCTACTATGAAACGAGTTCGATCAGCTTTAGAGTTTCCGTTATAACTGGGAATGCCAATACCGTTTGAGATGTAATCAAGTGTGTGTTTATGATTAATTTGTAATAATTTTTTTCTATCTTCTATTGGTAAAGTTCTATGTGGGTCTAGGTTACCATCAGCGCCACGTAAAATCGTTTGTGCTTGAGCATGATTATGCCCAATATCTTGCAATAAGGCAGCCATAACAAGTGGAATTTTAACAAGCTCAGTAAAACGAAGACGAGCATCCGTATCAAGTTCCATAAACGATTTTCCTTCAAGTTCTGTTAATACTTTCAGAATATAGGGTTCATTTATTCCATTTGTTAACAATAATCTATCAAGTAATCGTAAACTTAATATTGCTTTATATAATGCTTTACATTGCTCGTTATTTTCGGCAACTTTCTTACCTTCGGTAGGGCTAAGCAATTGAATAGTACCAAGCAACTGAGCAGATTTCCGATTACTTTCTTCAAAGGTATCCCCTTCAGCCAATTCAATTATTTCATTGCAAACAGCAAGTAGATGATTGTAACGTTCTTTTTGTTGTAACTTATTTAAGGTTTCACTTTCAGGGGTTATCTTAGCATCTGAGGCAACAAACTCATGATGTTCATAATACTTAATCGCATTATCAAGTACTGAATCGTTATGTACACTCCGCCCATAGATTTTTGAAACTAAAACCTGAGTTTGACGAGTATAGTGGGTTTGATGCTTATGCGCTTTAGCCATTTATTTGCGAATTATTTATTTAAAGAAATAAATACCATAATGCTAGAAAAAATAAAACTAATCAAGATGAACAATAGTTAATGAATATTAATTTTTCAAAGGCATTTCCTTATGCCTTCTATCTTTTAGTTTGTATTATAAACAATATTTATGACTTATTTTTGTGGACGTATACCTAAAGTGTGGCATAACGCATAAGTTAATTCTGCTCTATTTAATGTATAAAAATGGAAGTTTTTAACCCCTTCTCGGTTAAGTACTTTAACTTGTTCCATAGCAATATTTGCTCCAACCATGCGACGTGTCATTTCATCATCTTCCAAGCCATCATACATTTTAGGCATCCAACTAGGTACATGAACATTGGTTAAACCAGCAAAACGCTCCAGCATTTTATAGTTAGTTACAGGTAAAATTCCTGGAATAATTTCAACATCTATACCAACAGTTACACAGCGGTCTCTAAATCGTAAATAAGATTCAATATCAAAGAAAAATTGGCTGATGGCACGATTAGCGCCCGCATCAATTTTACGTTTCAAGTTAAGTAAATCAAACTGTGGGTTAGGCGCTTCAGGGTGCCCTTCTGGGTAAGCAGCTACCGAAATATCAAAGTCTGCCACGTCACGTAACAGTTCAACCAAATCTGAAGCATACATAGAAGGTTTTTCATCACTATTAGGCAGATCGCCCCGTAAAGCAACAATATGGCGTACACCACTTGCCCAATAATCTTTGGCTATTTGTACTAACTCTTCGCGGTTTGCATCAATACACGTTAAATGTGGCGCAGCAAGTAAAGCAGTATCTTGTTGAATACGCTTAATAATGTCATGTGTTCTATCGCGGGTTCCTGAGCCTGCACCATAGGTTACCGAGACAAAGTTAGGCTTTAACGGCGCTAAGCGTTCTATTGAATTCCACAGTGTTGTTTCCATTTCTGGCGTGTTAGGTGGAAAAAATTCAAATGATACCTGCACGTCCTTGCTGATTTCACTTAGACTTCGATTTAATGCTTCTACTTGTCTTGCATGGCTGTAACTCATTAGTTTATCCCCTTTATTTTAACTTGGTTGTGCTTGTGAGCTAATTGCTGACAAATGTTCACTAGATCTGAATGTAGCCCGCCCGCAGTAACATCTCGTCCTGCGCCAGGACCACGTATAATTAATGGGTTTTCTTGATACCAATAACTGCTAATTTGAAAAATATTGTCACAAGGCGTCAAATTGGCAAATGCATCCCCATTTGGCAATACTTCTAAACTAACCTTAGCTTGAATCTTGCCTAAGTTATTAACATCTAAGCGCGCAACATAACGTATACAACATGCTTGGCTGTTGGCACTTGCTAAAGCTGTGGCAAAGTAATCATCTAATTCATTGGCTCTTGCCAAAAATTCATCTTTACTCACGTTCTGCAATGACTTAGGCACTAAATTAATGCACTCAATATCATCCAACGATAATTCAAAGCCTGCCATGCGTGCTAAAATAAGCAATTTACGTTGTACATCACGACCCGATAAATCTTCACGTGGATCTGGTTCGGTAATACCTTGTTCTAGGGCTCTTAAGAGTAACGTAGAAAAAGCAACTGAACCGTCATATGTTTCAAATAGCCAAGATAATGTTCCTGAAAAAATTCCTGCAATCGCAGTAATGATATCACCACTATTATTAAGATCAGCTATGGTATAATTTATCGGTAAACCTGCACCAACAGTCGTATTACCCAACCACAAACTCTGATGTTTGTCCGCGGTATTAACTAACTGATTGTAATATTCAGTTGTGGACGATGCGGCCCACTTATTGGCACCAATAACATGAATTCCTTGTTTGAAAAAATCTTGATAAAGTAAGCTAAACTCTTCACTTGGCGTAATATCAACAATAATTAAATCATCATAAGGATGGTTACTTAACCACGACAACAATTGCTCATAATCATACGGTTGGGCATCTTGTTTAAATAATGTTAACGCCTGATTGACATCAATACCGTCATTATTAATCAAGGCTTTTTTCGATGAAAGCAAACCCACCAGATAAATATTTTCTAAGGCATAAATACGATTTAATTGCGCGGGTAATAATTCAATAAAGCGTTCGCCAATATTACCTAACCCAGCAATTACCAAGCCAATATGACGCGAGTCTTTAACAATATCATGGTGCACATTATTCAATAACTCAGTGCTACATGGCTCGGATAAAAGAGCAATAACACTGTGATTATTGTTACTGTTTACTATACACAATGGCTGCGCACTTTTTAATGAACGTTTAAAACGAGCCTTAACATCACCCCGCTGTGCAACGTTATAACCAACAGCAGCAATAATGGCAATAGGTTTAAAGGTTACCTCTACATCATGACTAGCTAGCCATTGACTCAGAGCCTTTTGCTGTGATTGATTTATAACAACAAAGCCTTGTTCAATATCAGCACAAATAGGAAAAAACTCGTTCAAAACTCGGTCCGCTTTATCTCCAAGAAAACTAGCTGATTGCGCTAATATAAGATCATTCAAATACGTAACTGACAGTTCTTGTTTGGCAATATGGCCAAATTTACCAATTTCAGTACCCGATACTTTCGCATCAAAGCTACTCGCTACATGCAAATGACAATGATGAGACAAGCTTTCGTTAACTAATGGGGTTAATGTTTTTGAATGTAACACAGGGTTACCAAGTCGACCCAATTCTTTAGCTACACCATTAGGTAAGCGATGTAGTTTTCTCGCATTAGGAACAACACGAGGGTCTGCGCTATAGATCCCATCAACGTCTGTCCACAAGGTAACATTAAAAGCGCCCACTAATGACGCCATAATGGTAGCAGAATAATCACTACCATTGCGGCCCAAAGTACAGGTTTTTCCTCGAGAATCTTGACTTATATAACCAGTAATTACCGCTAATTTTCCAAACTGTAAATGTGTTTTAAGCTGGGCACTACTTAACGCATGATCAACTGTGCAAGATTGTTCGTTATCAATCACCAAAAAATCGCGAGCGTCAATGGCGTTACTGGGGCAAATTTTTTCGTTAAGTAAAGCTGAGAGTAACCGAGCTGACCATAGCTCACCAAACGCTAAAATATCATTTCTGTGTTGAACAAAATCACTAGATAACCATTGCGTTAACTGAACGATGTCTTTTAATAACAGCTGTGTTAATTGCTTGGCGTTATTTTTGTTTAATATTTCACTAATTAGGGTTGATTGCTGCGCCTGTAATTCAGCTAAAGACTCGTTAAAATCTCCCTCTTCCGCGAGATTAAGCAGCGTAAATAAATAATCCGTGGTTTTGCCATTAGCAGAAACAACAACAATATCATTTAACTGACAATTTTGACGAATTATCTCCAAAACACGTTCAATACATTGTGCATTAGCTAACGAGCTACCGCCAAACTTATGAACATTGATAGCATGCTTTTCTAATTTATTTTTTGGTGTCTGTAATTCTGTCATGTTTTATTCTATAAAATAGTAGTAGTGGTAGCTTAGCTAAAAATAAACCTAGCAAATTTGACTTTGTTCTAAGCCGTAAGCTAAATCTGCTAAAATGTCATTAATGTCTTCAATACCTACGGAAACTCTTATTAATGACTCGCTGATGCCCGCTTCAAGTCGCGCACTTTCTTCCATACCCGCATGAGTCATAGTTGATGGGTGACAAATTAAACTTTCTACACCACCGAGAGACTGCGCCAAGGTAAATAGTGTTAAATTAGCAAATAGCTTTTTCACTGATTCAACACCACCTTTAATATCAAAGCTTAACATAGCACCAAAACCTGCTTGTTGTTTTTTGGCAATATCATGGTCAGGGTGTTCTTTTAGACCAGGGTAATATAACGCGTCAATTGCCGGATGATCTTTTAAAAACTCAGCCACTTGTGCTGCATTTTGTTGATGTTGTTTAATGCGCACAGGTAAAGTTTTCAAACCACGTAAAGCTAAGAAACTATCAAAAGCACTGCCTGTAATACCAATGCAATTTGCCCACCACGCTAATTCTTCACCTAATGACTGCTCTTTGGCTACTAAAACACCCCCAACAATATCGCTGTGACCATTAATGTATTTAGTGGTGGAATGAAAAACTATATCTGCGCCTAAAGTTAATGGCTGCTGTATAGCTGGAGATAAAAAGGTATTATCAACAGCCACTAACGCGCCAACATCATGGCAAAGTTTCGTTACTTCTTCTATATCTACCAAACGTAATAAAGGATTACTTGGGCTTTCTAATAAGACTAACTTAGGTTTTTTTGCTAATGCTTTTGTTAACGCATCTTGATCATTTTGATCAACTATAACGAGTTTAAATTGATCACGCTTTGCTAAGTGAGTGAATAGGCGGAAACTCCCACCGTAACAATCATGTGGAATAACAACTAAATCATCAGCTGATAACAGCTGACAAAGCAGCAATACTGACGACATTCCCGTGCTAGTAACCACACCAACACTTCCTTGTTCTAAATCAGCAATAGCTTGGCCAAATAATGCGCGTGTTGGATTACCTGTACGAGAATAATCAAACTCTCGTTTGTCATTAAATCCTTTCAATGAGAAAGTGCTAGATAAATGTATAGGAGCAACAACAGCACCATGATGCGTATCAGTATTAATACCAGCGCGCACTGCCGATGTGGTAATATTAGTGATCTTAGCAGTTGACATTTTTATTCCTTTTTCTCATTAACAAACATATTAAATTTATTTGGATGTTTGGACGTCTATAACTCTAAACACTTTAGCTATTTAGGTCAAGATTTTTTAGACATCTAAACTTCTACTTGACTGATTTTCTGCAACCAGTAGAATTGCATTATAAAGAATTAAAAATTATATGCTGATCAATTTATTTTCATAATCAAAAAGTAATCGTCAGTAATGAAATCAATTTAAACAACAATAGTAACAGAGGAATTTACATGGCTCAGTGGAATGACGAATACATTAATCCCTATGCCGAGCATGGTAAGAAAAGTGAGCAAGTAAAAAAAATTACAGTCTCAATTCCTTTACGTGTATTGAAAGTATTAACCGATGAACGTACTAGACGCCAAGTAAATAATTTACGTCATGCGACTAATAGTGAATTGTTGTGCGAAGCCTTTTTGCATGCATTTACTGGCCAACCTTTACCTGACGATGAAGATCTAGCTAAAGATAATGACGAAAAATTACCCGCTAGTGTCCGCCGCATATTAGAAGAAAAAGGTATTACTGATTTTAGTGCCTATGATATAGACGAAGACTAACAACAAATAGTGAATATATAAAAAGTAGCAAGTGTACATTAACTCGCTACTTTTTTTACACGTAAATTATACTAATTTTAGTAAACTTTATTTGTGGTATGGTTTACTTAAACGATGTACAGACTCAATAAAATGTCCTGCATGTTCAGGATTCACATCAGGATGAATACCATGGCCTAAGTTGAATACGTGCCCTGTACCACCGTGACCAAAACCTGCCAATATTTTTTCCACTTCTTGTTCAATTCGCGGTAATGGTGCATATAACATAGAAGGATCCATATTACCTTGTAATGCCACTTTATCACCAACGCGGGCTTTGGCATTATCAATATCAATAGTCCAATCAAGCCCAACCGCATCACAACCAGTTGCAGCAATATCTTCTAACCACATACCACCATTTTTAGTAAACAATGTAACAGGTACCTGTCTACCATCATTATGCCTTGTTAAGCCATCAACAATTTTGTGCATATATTGTAGAGAAAATTCTTTATAATCACGTGGTGATAATACGCCACCCCAAGTATCAAAAACCATCACCGATTGTGCGCCAGCAGCAATTTGTGCATTTAAATATGAAATAACTGAATCAGCTAATTTATCAAGTAATAAATGTAGAGTTTGTGGCTCTGCAAACATCATTTTTTTTACTTTTGTAAAACTTTTTGAGCTACCGCCTTCAACCATATAGGTTGCAAGCGTCCAAGGACTACCAGAAAAACCAATTAATGGTACACTGCCGTTAAGCTCTTTTTTAATAGTACGAACTGCGTTCATAACATATTGTAATTCAACTTCAGGGTCAGGCATGCCAATTTTATCTACATCAGCTTTACAGGTAATAGGTCGTTCAAATTTCGGCCCCTCCCCTGTTTCAAAATATAAACCTAACCCCATCGCATCAGGAATCGTTAATATATCGCTAAATAAAATGGCTGCATCAAGCGGAAAACGACGTAGTGGCTGAATAGTCACTTCACAGGCTAAGTCAGCATCACGACATACTGACATAAAGTCACCTGCATCTTTACGTACTGCACGATATTCAGGTAAATAGCGGCCAGCTTGTCTCATCATCCAAACTGGGGTGTAATCTACTGGCTGTTTTAACAACGCACGTAAATAGTTATCATTTTTTAATTCGGTCACCAATAAATCCTCTCGTTCACTCATCGTCTACTTGTGCTCATTTTCAATTACTAACATAACAAGCAGTTTATGGCGCATATTCTAACACTGGCAGTATTATGAATCCATGCGCCAAATCAATTCCTTTATATTCATGATAAAGACCCTAACATAAAAAAAAGATTTCTATTTTGTTACATTTTGTTTGATATTGTCAATTTATGTAACAATCAGTTACTTAGCTAGAATTTAAGTTAAAATAAACCAACTACGAAGAAAATCGTCGAGTTTATACTCTATTAAAGTTGTTGCAGTGGTGAAATTGCTTTGCTATAAAATACCTGCGAAACAAAGAAGCACTGATTAATAATAAAAATACTTCTGCATATAAATAATAAGAATCTTGATTAACAAGACCATAAAGCGAGCATTTCAGGCCTTTCTCTTTGAGAAAGGCTTTTTTATTTCTACAAACAATGAAACCATCACTCCACACCAAATAATACCCTCACCTTTAAGCCTTTTGTTTTTCATGACTGACTAATAACTTAATAGACTTAGTCGAATTATTTGCTAATCATCAATTAACCATATAAATTCCCTTTAATATAATACTTAATGAGAACTAACAATGAATAACCCACAACGTGATATAACATTACGATTTTTAGCTGAACCACAAGATGTTAATTTTGGCGGAAAAGTTCACGGTGGTGCCGTAATGAAGTGGATAGACTTAGCCGCTTATGCCTGTGCCGCAGGTTGGAGTGGTCGATATTGTGTAACCGCCTATGCAGGTGGCATTCGTTTTGTTGCACCTATTCATGTTGGCAGCTTAGTCGAAGTTGAGGCGAAGGTGATTTACACTGGCAGCTCATCAATGCATATTGCCGTAGAGGTTAATGCATGTGATCCTAAATCATTAAACCGTCGAATAACAACTCACTGTATAGTAATAATGGTGGCAGTAGATCAAAACGGTCAATCTGAACAAATCCCTAAATGGGTTCCTGAAACAGAAGAAGACAAAAGACAACATGATAGTGCTTTAAAATTAATGGAAATGCGCAAGCAAATTGGTGAAGAAATGCAAATTTTTGTTGAATAAATGGAGTTATTAATGATGGTAAAATACATAGCTATTACTGTATTTTTTCTTATTGTTTCCGTGTGCAAGCCAAGTTATGCCATGGGTAAACTAGGCCATCAAATAGTTTGCCAATTAGCCTTTGAACACCTATCAACCGTGAATCAAGATAAAATCACACATCTACTTAATGCTATTCCTACACAACACCAACATTTAATTAATCATTATAATTATAAAAAAAAGGATAAACCAATAACATTTGATAATGCTTGTACTTGGGCTGATGCAATTAAACGTATCGAAGAATACAGGCCCTACAGCGCATGGCATTATTTAAATGTGCCGCGTTCAAACACACATATTAGTGTGAATGAGTGTAGTAAAAACTGTTTACCTCAAGCGATATTAACGCATCAAAAACGCTTGGTAAAACCAGAAAAAGCTGAGTCAAAAAGAGAGAGGGAATGGCAAAAAATACAATCATTACTGTTTTTAGGTCATTGGCTTGGTGACATCCATCAACCCTTGCACATTAGCTTTGCTGATGACAAGGGAGGTAATAAAATTAAATTTTCACATTACGATATGAAATGTGGCAATTTACATTGGTATTGGGATGAATGTATTTTTTATAAAGAAAAAAATAGCAAAAGAAAATGGTTAGAATTGCTACGTTCAAAATGGAAGCAATCCTCTCAACCAAGTTGGCAAGCTAAACAAGTGTGGCAATGGGCTGATGAATCATTCCAGATTACAACAAAACCTAGCTTCAACTATTGTCAATTGGACAGTTATGGTCGATGTGAAAAACCTAAGGGTAATATCAAGTTACCTGAAAATTATTTGGACGAGTTTCAACCCATTATGGAACAACGGCTATTACAAGCCGCACAACGGTTAACCAAAGTATTAGAAGCATCTTTATAGCTTCCAAATGTCCCGTGCACATTCGAGTTGGCTGACACTTAATATGTCGGCTACACCTCTCAATCAAGTTTTTAGAGAATAATCTCTGTAATTATTTGAGTTTTTACTGAATTAGCAATAAAACATTGTTCATGCGATTGATGGTGCATTTTTTCTAGCTGTTCCAATGTCGGTTTTTTATCACCAGCAAATTGCACATGTGGCTTAAGGGTCACTTTAGTCATGGATATTTTACCGTCATCATCTTTTTCCATTATACCTACCGCATCATCAACATAGGCATCAACCACATACCTTCTTTTGGCTGCAATCGACAAAAAGAATAGCATGTGACAACTAGATAAAGAGGCAACAAAAGCTTCTTCTGGATCTACATTTGCTTCAACAGAATAAGGTAAAGGAACAACGTGCGGTGAAGACGAAGCTTGCACCGTTACACCACCATCGAAAATCCACTGATGACCACGGCTATACTTATTATCGACATAATTTTCATTAGCGCCTCTAGCCCAATTGATCTTGGCAAAATACTCTGACATTTTAACTCCTTGCTACAAATCATTGAAAGAATAACGGGGCATAACAACAGAAACTCTTTTTAGCCCTTATAAGCAAAGTTACTTACAAATCATACACTTTATGAATAACGCCGCAAGGTGCAATAATGCAACTTGAACAATGTCATTTTTTAATATGAAATTAACAATTTTGAAATACTTAGTTGCCAAAATTCTCGTGAATGTAAATTATTTATAAATATTAATTATAAATATGCTGCTAAAAAAGGTAATAAAACCCAATAACTGTATAATATTGCTAGCAATAAATAATCTTTGGACTTCTTTAGGTACTTTATCTTTTTGTTTTAATCTATCGCAACGCTTTGCCTGCCAGTGAAACTGAAATATTAGCGCATAGCGTGAAATACCCAAACCTGCCGAAAATATATTCGATGAAAAGGAATAGTGGCTATCATCAATAATATTCTCGACCATGGCTAGCCATTTGTTTTTTTTATAAAAATCAAAAGTAATACACTAACAATACGCAAACATATTCCTGCGCAAAACAAGAAGAGTGATATTTGAGTTGTCAAATTTAAATTGCTCATTATCAACTTTAGAGTACATAAGTTCTATGCAACACAATAGCTGCCCCGAATAACGTAACACTCACCATGAACCAACAAAAAGCAAAAACAAATTGCCTTTGAATATGCTTAGGGACTTTATCTCTTTTTTCATACATACCAAAACGTTTAGCATGAAAAGAACTAAGGAATACAGTGCCGTATTGCAACACACCTTGACCAGCAAAAAAAACATTTAAAGTATAAAATCTAACACCATTATCAAGGATATCCTCTAATAAAGGTAACCATTTAGACTTTAAGTAAAGAACAATTCCAATCCAAATAAAAATACCTGCACCGCCTGTAAAACCTAAAAACATCAAAGTCTCTGTTAATAAGCTAAGGTCTTGCATCAATCATTTAACTCCTTTGGACATGTATAGTTCTTCACCTAAAAAACCTCCAAATTCGCCACCGTATTTCCCTCCAGCATAACCGCCAGCAGAGCCAGCCACTACTGCACACCAAAAAGCACTTGTACCTCCTGTTGGCACACCAAAAACTAATGTACAGGTTGCCCAAGTTGCAACCATACCTCCACCTATACCACCAATAACACTAGCTCCTGCTTTACCTGTTTCAGTATACTTAGCCTTATTACACGTAGCACTATCACTAACAGTACAAGCTTTTTGAATATTAGCGACGGCATCAACCCCTGTTAGCACGATACCTAAATGACCTACACGTTTTAGGTTACGCGACATTTCTGCTACCGCTGCATAGTTTTTGTGAAAATTGGGGATGGTAGTGATATTACTGCCTTGCTTGCTCCACTGATGAATAATGCTTTTACTGCTTAAGCCTAAATTACTACGAATATCGCCAGATACAAGTTTTCCACCTAAAGCGGGTTGTGAAAAACGGCTTAGCGCAGCATCTAAACGGGCAA
The DNA here is from genome assembly GCA_965305135.1 of uncultured Colwellia sp. GTDB lineage: Bacteria > Pseudomonadota > Gammaproteobacteria > Enterobacterales > Alteromonadaceae > Colwellia. Next base: position 166,009 of record CBDLPA010000002.1, on the reverse strand, counting down.
ATTGAATTTTACGTTGAGTGAAAAAGTTTCGATTATGCAAGTTACCGCTTGAATTATAACTAGCAACATAAGTGCGTTCTATCTCTTTCAAAATAGATTTAACTTGCACTGTATGCGCTTTCCATGCCGTATTACTTACGCCTAACAGCAAGCCATTGTAACTCGCGATATTTGAGAAAAACTCATATCTATTTACAAGCAATTGCTTTTCTGAATTACTCAGTTTTAACAGAGTTAAGTCTACTGCTTTAGCAACTTTTAAAAACTCAGCTTCCTCAATGGTACATTCTTGCGCGTCCGCAGGAGACAGTAAAACAACTTGCCCTACTTGCACAATGCCATTTTTAATATGGGAATTAACCATTTTAAAATGTTTGTATGTGTTTTCAGAGGGTGAGTTGTACATTATCATGATGAGTTGGTCTACAGGCATCTGCTTCTCAACTATATGTATTGCTTTATTTTGTGTACTAGGTAGTGCTTCCATGTATTAATCCTTTAAAATCCGTTGTGTTCTTTCTGATTCAATTTGTTATCTACTCAACAAATTGCCTAATTATTCTATCAAAAAAACAATATTAAGAAAGTTTATTCTTTGCCTCTATCCATTGTGACATGTATTTAGTGCTTTTATGGTGATGGTGATTGAGCATACTGCCAATAAAGTTGCTTTGTCTGTGTGCTGCTAAATTTGTTAGCACGTGCGTTAAGCGAGTTGAAAATGAAGTAAAATGCTGATGTTGTTCAAATAACAATTGTGCATTTTGCTGACCTAGTTCGCTGGCATATTGCCAAGCATCAGCATTTTGATAAAGTTTCACCGCGGCATTGGCAATGCTTTCAGCATCATTTGCAATCTCGCCAGCCCAAGGTAATTGTGTTTGCATGCCTTCAATACCGATATTAGTGGTGACCGACGGCGTTGAGCACAGCATAGCATCAGCTAATTTTCCTTTTATACCCGCACCAAAACGTAACGGCGCTAAACAAACCCGTGCTGACTGCATAGCATTGAATGCATCATCAACCCAACCTTTGACGATAAATCCAGACTTTTCATCATGTAAATCAGTTGCTTTAGGTGGAGGATAGGCACCGCAAATGTAAATTTCAGCTTTTGGCAATTGCTTGCGAATAAGAGGCCAAATGTGTTGTTTCAACCATAACACTGAATCCCAGTTGGGCGGATGACGAAAATTACCAATAGAAATAAAACCCTGTCGTTGCTCATAACTCAGATTGGTTTGTTCAAGTTGTTGTTGATTAAAAACAAAAGGAAAATAATGCAACAAACTTATATCCACCTTGAATAAATCAATTAATAATTCAATTTCTTTAGGAGAAATCATTAAGGTGATGTCTGATCTAAAAATAGCGGCAACTTCTCGTTTAGCTAAGTCAGAACTAAGTAGGTCAGACTTAAGTAGATCTGCTTCTGTCATCTCAGCATTTTTTTTATAAGCATCATGCCTTGCATGGCGCAAACAAAATAAATCCTCTGTATCTAAAATTCTTAAGGCTTCTGGACATTGTTCACTTACACGCCAACCAAACTGTTCTTCCATCATAAAACGATCGAACATCACTACATCAGGCTTTAACTCACTGATGAATTCATCAAAACTTGAACAATTAAGGCTTATATCGACACTATTAACATTGAGCTCAGCTAAGTCAACCATATGATCTGTTCGCTGCGCTGGGCTAGCAAAAGTTACTTGATAACTCTGTTGTTGAAAAAATGCAATAAGCTGCAACATACGACTACCGGCCGCAGAAGAGTTAGGCTCTGGCCAAACATAACCGATAATAAGAAGTGTCTTCATATAAATGCAAAATGAAATAAAAGCGATTATACACGCTCTTACCTTTCATGGCACAGATTCATAGCACAGAGATAAGAGATATAGCCTATGCATACAATAAGTGAATATTGAGCATAAAAAAGCCATTGTGATGATATCATCGCAATGGCTTTTTCAATTCTTTAAAAATTCTAAGCTATTTACATGTCGCTCAGTTTACACTGAAGAAAATAAATATCATTTATTTTTCAGCTTCGCCACCTACTTGTGGTGCTGGTTCACTTTTTTGAATTTCTAGTAATTCAATTTCAAATTCTAACACTGAATTACCAGGAATACGTGGTGGGTTACCATTTGGTCCGTAGGCTAAATCAGAAGGGATAGTGAATTTGTATTTTGAACCTACTGACATTAATTGTACGCCTTCAGTCCAACCACTAATTACACGGTTTAAAGGGAATACAGCTGGTTCGCCACGGTCGTATGAACTGTCAAACGTTTCACCATTTAAAAAAGTCCCTTTATAATGCACTTTTACGGTATCTGTAGCCGCTGGTTTATCACCTTCAGCCTCGGTAAGCACAACATATTGAATACCTGATTCAGTAACCTTTACGCCTTCTTTTTTAGCGTTTTCTTCTAAGAACTTTTGACCTTCAGCTAAACTAGCTTCTGATTCTTTTAGTGCCATTTCTTGTTGTTTGGCTTTCATCGTCTCATCAAGACTCATCATCAATGCTTTGATTTCTTCTTTTTCAATCACTGACTTGTCATTAATGCTATCAACAAAGCCGCGTACAATTAATTCTTTATCTAACATCAAACCTAGCTTGTCATGCTCTTCTAAGTTACGTTGCATGTACATGCCAATTGACGCACCTAAACCGTATGCTTGTTTTTGAATTTGTTCTTCTAATACTGGTGCTTTCTCTTCTTCTTTTTTAGCGCCTTCTTGACAACCAGCAACAGCTAATAATGCAACAGCAACTAAAGTGGGTTTAAAAAATTTCATTCATTTCTCCGTAAAAAATCACAATTGGAGAATCCCCCAATCCATCTATTATGTTTGTTTTTACTTTCTATTGAGTCTTTTACTTATTAATAAGCAAGTAAATCAAAGATAAAGTTAAACAATTTAAAAAAACGCCTTATACTAACGATAAATGCGCCAATAAAAAAGTATTAATATGTTGCTTAATTTTTCAAAGACTAAAAAACACTGCTTAACTGCTATAATCTTACCAGCAGCAAGCTTGTTAGCAATATTATTTTTACAAGCTTGTACCCCTTCAGCTGGCAAGCCATTGCAACGTTATCAACATGCAATAGAAGGCAGTTATGCTGCTGATATTTCTAATGATGGTAAATGGAGCGTTAGCTCATCGATAAACCACGGTATTAGTGCCTGGAATTTAGATGAAAATGCACTGATTTATCGATGGTCTCAACAGCAAGAAAGCAGTGATAATTTAGTACTCGCCATTGATATAAGCAATAACAACAGCCATGCATTGACGGCAAGTAGAGAAAACTTTGCGTTATGGAATATAAAAACTGGGCACTCTGAAGGTTATTGGAAAGTACGAGAGTCTAACATTCGTGATATTGCCATAAGTAACGATGGTGATTACTTACTTATTGGTAAAGGCAATGGAACTGTGCTTCATGTTACTGTAGATACAGGAAGACGTTTAGAGTTTTTAGGGCACAAAGAAAAAATTAACACCGTTGATATGATGCCTAACGGCAGAGTGGCAATGTCAGGCGGTAATGACTTTATTGCGTATGTTTGGGATACAAAATCTGGACAAGTTATCTATCAATTTAACCATACATCAAGGGTATCTAAAGTAGCATTAGACCCGTTTGGTCGTTATGCCTTTTCTGCAGACAGCATGAAATCAGCCCATGTTTGGGATTTAAAAACAGGTAAGTTAATCGCCACACTTAAAGGAACTAAGCGCCATGAAATATTTAGTTCTGTTCGCTTTTCTCCTAACGGAAAAACCCTAGTCACTGGTGCAGCTAGCAGTAAGGTGAGTATTTGGGACATTACCACAGGCAAACGCACCGCTAGCTGGCATGTTACACCAAAAGAAGCAAAAATACCTACAGGTGCAGTTGTGTATAGTGTCGCTTTTAGCGATAATAACACCCTGTTAACTGAAAGCTCTTCTGGTTATACTGAGCTTTGGCAACTTCCTAACTAAGCTGAACTAAAACAAATTTAATGACTTCAATAACACCAACAGACAGCAATATTCAAGTACTTGAAGAACGCATTAATATGCTTGAATCACGAAACCTATTTCAAGATGATGTTATTGAACAGCTCAGTGAAGAGTTAGCTGTGCACCAAACGCAAATTGCCGAATTAAAAGCGCAAATTCAATTGGTAGCTAATCGATTAAAGGATGCTGGTAGTTTATCATCAGGAAAAGATGACATTGAGCCTCCACCACCACATTATTGATATACCAACATTGCCACACCAACTTTTCAATACTAGATGGCTTCAAAAATTAAAGACACATTCAACCCGCCAAAGGCAAATGAATTACTTAAAATCCGTTTAATTTTAGCTTGAACGGGTTGATTTGAAACCAAGTTGATTGGGCATAATGGATCACGTTGAGTAACGTTAGCTGTAGGTGGGATTGTTTGATTTTGTATCGCAAGAATTGAAGCAATCGCTTCAACCACGGCTCCAGCACCTAACATATGCCCATGAATCGACTTAGTTGAAGAAACAAATGGAGCGATAGTTGCTTCTGAAAAAACCGTATTAATTGCTTGGCTTTCCGTTTTATCATTTTGTAATGTTCCTGAACCGTGAGCATTGATATAGTCAATATCCAAACTTGTTAACTTAGCATCATCCAAAGCCGCTTGCATTGCTTGCTCTGCGCCTTCAGGTAGCGGCTGAACCGCGTTATGAGCATCAGAGCTCATACCAATACCTGAAAGCTTAGCGTATATTTTTGCCCCTCTTTCTCGTGCGTGTGTTTCCCGCTCTAAAATCAATGTGCCTGCACCTTCACCTATCACTAAACCACTTCTATCTAAAGAAAAAGGTCGGCATGTATCCGTTGATAATACTCTAAGACCATCCCATGCCATGAAGTTACCTTTTGTAATGCACGCTTCAGCACCTCCAACTATCGCTACATCAATTAAATTACTGCGTAACATCAGCGCCGCCATGGCAATAGCATGCCCAGAAGAAGAACAGGCAGACGAAGTAGAAAAGGCAGGCCCTTTAATGCCAAACTTCATTGATATTTGGCTTGTGGCTGCACTTGGTAATAGTTTAGGCACGGTAAATGGATGAGTTCGAGTTTTTCCTTGTTCAAATAGTTGTGCGTAAGCAGTTTCAATTGTTTGTTGACCACCAATACTAGAGCCATGCACAACACTAATGCGTTGTGGATTTAGCGTTGTGAAATCAAGCGCTGCATCGATAATCGCTTCTTGTGCTGAAATCAGAGCAAATTGTGCAAAACGATCGAGTAATTTTAGCTCATTCTTCGAAAAATGATGTTCGCTGATATAATCTTTAACTTCAGCAGCAATATAATTAGTATTTTCATCGGCCTTGAATAAGCTAATTTCGCGTATCGTGTCATTCGACTGGGTAGAAAAAATATTTTTTTTAAATTCAGATGCATTATTGCCCGCAGCGGAAATACAGCCCATACCTGTCACAACAATGGGTTCAATCATAGTGTAACTCACTTTCAACAAGTGCAGTAACAATAGCTAAAACCCCCACAAAACTATTGCAATCAAATCCTTCTTTTTCCAAATCAACTTCATTTGGAATTTTAATGTCAAAGGCTTCTTCAATATCAAAAATTATCTCAACCACAGATAATGAGTCAATATTAAGCTCAGCAAAACTACTTGCTTGATAGAATTCAGTCGGCGGTACATCTGTATACTCTGCTATAATTTCTTCTATTTTTTCTTTAATTGTTAACATTTAATTTCCTGCTGAAGCATACAATCATTAGCGCTAGAGACATAAATAAGTATTTGATAAAATTGGGGTATTGTGAATAAAAACTTGTTATTGGCTGAATATCTATTTTATTAACAGAATAGCCAAGAATATTATCGTTGATTTTAGATGAGTCAAGCAAGCGACCATAGGGAGTTATAATTCCACTTACTCCTGTATTAGTCGTTCTTACTAAATGCTTTCTGTATTCTATTGTTCTAAAAAGTGACAGTGCATAGTGTGTTTTTTTACCCGCGATATCACCAAACCAGTCATCGTTAGAGCTATTAATTAGTATTTCTCCACCTTTTTCAACACCGTTACCTACAATATCTGTGAATACCGCTTCGTAGCATATTAGTGGGATAACCTTAATATCATTATCTTTATTTTTTAGTGTTAATAACGTGGTTTGACTACCAGGTTTATAATTAGGTGCATAAGGAAATAAATCTTTTAACCAAGGCATACTTTTTTGAAAAGGAATATATTCACCAAACGGTAATAACACTTGCTTACTATATTCTTGAACTAGGCGTTTTTCCGTGATTAATTCCATAGTGTTAAAATAACTGGCCTCTTTATTGGTAACACCTTCAAAGCTATTATTAGTTGGCTTTATGGTAGTTAAAAGCAAGACTTTGCTTGGTAAATGTTTCTCAAAATACAGTTTATCTTCAGGGTAATATTGATAAGAAATAGGAACGGGGACTTCGGGAAAAACAACAAGGTCAATACGCTGATTTTGTTCTATTTCATCTAATACAGGTGTTAGTATTGTTTGCTGAGTTTTCCAGTCGTTACGTGTTCTATGTTTAATATCAATATTCGGCTGAAGCATAGCAATGTGAATTGTTTTTCTCTGATTGTCATCAATCGCAACTGATTGCGCCATTCGATATTGACCATAGCCAATATTAGCAAAAAATAGAGTTACCGCTAACAAAAAACAACCTTTCGATTGATGCTTATTGATTTTAATTAATGTTATCGCATTTGCTAAAAGAAAATTCACACAATGAATAATAAAAAAAACTAATGGCACACCACCCAAATCAGCAAATTGAATAAACAAAGGTTTTTGGTATAAAGCATGAGTCAAATTTCCTGGCAAAATATGCGGTATATAATTCACCAGTACCGTAAAAATAACAGCAGAACTTATCGCTCCCATGACTGAATATCCCAGTTTAAGGCGAACATGAAGCCAGCAAGCAACAGCATAAGGAAGTGCAGACAAAAAGCAAAAAATAAAAACAAGGGGAATAACAAGATTCGTAGGAGTTGACGTGATTTCAGAAATACCACTAACTGCCCACCAAATACTGCACATCCAACCTAGTGTGGCAGCTAATAAACCTAAAAAAAATGCATTTCTACCAGAGTTATTGTTCAACGCGATAACAACAGGCACCAAAGCAAACCATGTTAAATGACCAAACCCACCACTTGGAAAAGCAAAATAAAATAATGCAACTGTGGTGATAACCATTAGCAGGTCAAAGAATTGTTTTTTGTTATTCTCAGAAAGAGCGACTTGGGTTGGGGTTAACACTGCTGTTTTTTATCCAGAAAATAAATTTGTTATTTTCTTTTACGGTAGAGGTAAACAACAAAAACAATAATAGCAACCTGTAAACTAAAACTCAGTGAGGGCACACTTGAGCCAGTTGTAGTGCCACCTCCGCCACCTCCGCCGCCGCCAGCAGCAAATACATCCAATGAAAAAAGCATCAATATTATGACTGCAACAAACCATTTAATAATCATCATATAAAACGACTTCCTTTAAACATCTTATCTAGACCTATTATAACAATTAATGCCGTAGCAAAATTTATTGCTTGCCAGATATATAAGTGAAACATATCAAAAGCATTGTTTTGATTTTTTACTACATAAAGTAAATGCGCAATCCTAACAATATTCTCACATTGTAAAATTAATATTGCGATAAGCATCATTTTTACTTTATCTTGCCATGTATGTTCAAACGCAATAATAGCGGAACAAACACTAGCAACAAGCATTAACCCTGTACAACTATTATCGACAATCAAAAAACGATTAGAATCTTGATGAATTAATAAATTTCCATCAATCACAATGGTGGAATCTATCATACTATAGAAATACCCTACAGTATTAGTAATGCCACTTTGAATTATGGCAGAGAAGTTAGCTTGTAAAACATAAACAACTAACTGCAAGATAACAACTGTAAATATAAACTTTGTGAAAAAATTCAGTGTTATCGATTTTTTTATGTATTGACTATTTACTAACATTAAGCCTATATCTAATGGATAGATCTTCATAAAACAGTATCATTTTTCAATACTAAATCCTATGGATAATTTAAAACAAGATTACGATAACTCATTGTAGCTGCTATTATTTTATCGTTATTGTTTAAATACCCCAATCACTTGTTCATGTTGTCTCACAACCTCATCAACTTGCGGTTCGCTTTGGGTCATTTGTTCACCGCAACTAACACATGTAGCTTTTTCAACACCATCTTCTTTCGTTAACGCCATCGTGTCTTGCTCATTACATTTTGGACAAATAGCCCCTGCAATGAATCGTTTTTTCTGCATTTTTGTCATTTGCAATACTCTACTTCGTCAATTAAGTTAAAATAATCAGGATATTCGCTATTTTACCTTGAATAGTGCTATCAGGAAAAGCGACAATGCACGAGTATTTTTTTATCCGCATTTTATTTACTTTCTCCCCATGATTTATATAAGGAAAGAACATTGATTACCGCCAGCGATTTAAGTCTAGATAGAGGCGCAAAAAATCTAATAACGGCCTCTAGTTTCACTATTCATCCCAACCATAAAGTAGGCTTAGTTGGTAGTAATGGCTGTGGTAAATCGTCTCTTTTCGCTGCCTTTCTTGGTGAACTAGCACCCGATGCAGGCGATTTAAGTATACCCAGTAGTTGGTCAATAGCTACGGTAAAGCAAGAAACCCCTTCATTGGAACAGTCAGCCCTTGATTATGTGATGGACGGCGAGAAAGAATATCGTCAACTTGAAGCGCAATTAGACGAGGCACGCAATAATGACGACGGTAATTTAGAAGCAATACTCATTAATAAAATTGATACCATTAATGGCTATAGCTTGCCCGCCAGAGCAGGTGAGTTACTCCATGGATTAGGCTTTCTACAGAACCAGCTTACTAACCCCGTTAAAGATTTTTCGGGCGGTTGGCGTATGCGCTTAAATTTAGCACAAGCGTTAATTAGCCGCGCTGATTTACTATTACTTGATGAGCCAACTAACCATTTAGACTTAGATGCCGTAATTTGGTTACAGCGCTGGCTTAAACGCTTTACGGGCACTTTGGTACTTATTTCTCATGATCGTGATTTTCTCGACACAGTGATCAACCAAATTTTACATATCGAACATCAACACGCCAAACTCTATAGTGGTAATTATACAGCTTTTGAAAGACAACGTGCTGAGCATCTAGCACAACAAGAAGTTCAGTACCAAAAGCAACAAAAAGAAGCCGCACATTTAACTGCTTTTGTTGACCGCTTTCGTGCCAAAGCCAGTAAAGCAAAACAAGCACAAAGTCGTTTAAAGCGTTTAGAGAAACTGCCTAACTTAGCCCCTGCGCATATCGATAGTCAGTTCACCTTTAGTTTTGAACAACCTGAAAACTTATCCTACCCATTATTGTCTTTAGCCGAAAGTCAATGTGGTTATAACACTGACACCATCATACTCAATAATGTTGGTTTAACCTTAGTCCCTGGTAGTCGCATCGGATTGTTAGGTAGAAATGGTGCAGGTAAATCAACATTAATTAAGTCCCTTGCAGGTGAAATTGCCTTGCTTAATGGCGAACGTTATTGTGCACAAGAACTAACGATAGGTTACTTCTCTCAACATCAATTAGAGCAATTGCATAGTGGATCAAGCCCAGTTGATCATATTCTTCGTGCAAAACCCGCCATGGGTGAACCTCAAGCAAGAAGCTTTCTAGGAAAATTCGGTTTTAGTGGTGACCAAGCGCTTGACACTGTCACTAATATGTCTGGGGGTGAAAAAGCACGCCTAGTGTTAGCGCTTATTGTTTTAGAAAAACCACAATTATTACTACTTGATGAGCCAACCAACCATTTAGATTTAGAAATGCGTCAAGCGTTAGTGATGGCACTGCAAGACTTTGGCGGCGCAATCATATTAATTGCTCATGATCGGTTTTTACTCGAATCATGTGTAGATGAATTCTATCTGGTGGCTAATGGTTGTGTTACCGACTTTAATGGTGATATTGATGATTATCAACAGTGGCTCAATGAAGATAAAAAACAAACGATTTCGGATCAAAAAAATGAGCATAACCGCACCGAAAACATGACGACAGATAAAGGGCTAGACAAAAAACAATTACGACAACAGCAAGCAGAATTACGCAAAAAATCTGCACCTTTACGTAAAGAGTCTGACAAACTTGAGAAACAAATACACGTATGGCAAACAGAGTTAGCAAAAGTTGAAGCATTATTGGGTGACAGTGAAATATACCAAGCTGATCGTAAAAGTGAACTAACAACCCAATTAAAGCTGCAGGCCAGTTTAAAAGACAGCATCGAAGAAAATGAAATGCTTTGGCTAGAAATAGCAGAACAAATTGAAGAAATAATGGCTTCAACCTAAAAAGTTGAACTACACTTAATTAGTATTCATACACCACTTTAAGCGAGAAAAATGATGCGAACTATTCTAGGAAAATCGATAGGCATACTCACTTTTTTACTGTTAGGCTGCTTCTCCACGCTAAGTCAAAGTAATGATCTCAATCAGGGGATTTATGATTTAAATCGTGGTGAGTTTCATGCGGCAATTGAACAATTTAGGCCTTTAGTAGCAGAAGGTTATGCCCCCGCACAATACCAAATGGCCATTGTTTACCAGCATGGCTACGGCGTACCCAAAGATGGCATGAAAGCGTTAGAATTATTTGAATTGGCCGCCAGCCAAAATTATTCAGATGCGCAGTTTGAGCTAGCATTAATTTACAGTGAAGGAAAACTCGTTAAACAAGACTTAAAAAAAGCTTACCAATTAACTCTTCAAGCGGCAAAAAAAGGCTTGGCAAGTGCACAATTTAATTTAGCCGTTATGCTTGCTAATGGTACAGGTACCGAACAAGATTATTTTAAGGCCTCCCGATGGTATCAAAGTGCTGCTGATCAAAATCATGCGTTAGCACAATATAACTTAGCCTTACTCTATAGTGAAGGAAAAGGAGTGGAAAAGAGTACTGAAATGTCGCTCGTATGGAATACTATTGCTTCTTGGAATAGTTATCCTGACGCAGATAAAAGTCGTTTACTTGATGAAAGAGAATTATCGAAGGCGAAAATAGAAGCCGCTGTCGATAAAGCCAATAAAATTTATAATAAAATAATTGAACAAGAAGAATTAAAAGCAAAAATGGCGAAAAAGAACGATTTTTATTGATTTAAATCATCAATCAATTGTAATAGCCTCTTATAATATTATTTAGGTTATGTAGTTTCATAAATTAAATAATCATACATTTTATTATGTATGTATAAGGAGTTGAAAATGAACTTTTTTTCAATGTTATTAAATGATCCTGTTGTCATGTATTCTGTCGCTGGCTTAGCCATTTTATTGGGTATTTGTGCTTATTATGTTTATTATTTTGTTACGCATGTTATCGACGATAAATAAACATTACCCAGTGTACTATTAGCGGTAATAATGCTTCTTAAATACTGATTATAATATTAGTGTTTGTATTGTTCCGCTAAAATTATACTTAACCTGCACGGTTTATTTATAAACTTACTCAGATAAGTTTATACGCTTATACTCACTTTCTATTCTCATGACTTATGAGAGTGTTGAAAATAAGAACGTCTACAGATCTTAAAAGTGTTACTCTTGCGCTATTAACCACAAAACTCAAATTATTCATGTTTATCAACCCCAGTTCAATAGATCCAGACACATTAAATACACTGATTAAAGACTTTGCTTATGCGCAAATATCAACAAACGGTGACGATAACACGACAGTGATAACCAACGAAGCCATTGCTCACTTTAAGCAAAAATTGTTGGCAAAAGAGTACGTCATACATTTTGCGAGTAATGACGAAGTAGAAGAGGATGCACGCATATCTATAAGACCTGTGTCTGATTTTTCCTTATCACCTTATCAAGTTGAATTTTAATACCAAGTTGATAAGGCTCTGAGTTGGGAAGAAATTTAATCAAATTGATATGATTAAAAAGTAAAGGAAGAACATCAATTCTTCCTTTGTTTAAATGAGTGCTATATTAACCCGTATTACGCATACCAGTAGCAATACCCGCCATCGTCACCATCAACACCTGTTCGTTTTTCACGTGTTCTGGCTGTACTCTTAAACGCTTAAGCGCTTCAATCTGCAACAGATGTAAAGGCGCTAAATAAGGGCGGCGTAGTTCAAACGAATTAAGGTTCCACAAATCATGCTCTAATGGCTGTTTTTGTCCTAATATATTTAACAGTGTTTGTTTATCTTGCACAAGTTGTTCACGTAAGTCATCACCCATATTGATGAGGGAATTATCGACTAAAGACGTGTCATACAATGCCGACATTTTACTATCTGCTTTTGAATAAACCATTTCGGTTAATGAAATACGGGAACGAAAATAAGGCCATTCCTGTAACATTTCTTTAATTAATGATGCATGGTTTTGGTAGGCTGTTTTGATTGCACTACCTAAGCCAAGCCAGCTTGGCACAACAAGCCTATTTTGAGTCCAAGCAAAAATCCACGGAATAGCTCTTAACGATTCTATTCCGCCATCTGATTTGCGTTTGCTTGGACGAGAGCCTAGAGGTAAAGACGCTAGTTCTTGTTCTGGAGTCGCTTGCCTAAAATATTTAACAAAATCTTCATTTCCTTGTACATAATTACGATACGTAGCACAGCTTTCATCAGACATTATTTCCATAATATCTCGCCAGCTTTTTTTAGGTGCAGGTGGTGGTGTAATTAAACATTCTAATATGGCTGATGCATATAAGTGCAAACTGCGATTAGCTAAATTAGGTGTACCAAATTTAAAACGAATAGTTTCACCCTGTTCAGTTACACGTAAGCCGCCATTTAAGGTACCTGGCGGTTGAGATGCAATGGCGTCATGCGCTGGGCCACCACCTCGACCAATAGTTCCACCTCGACCATGAAATAGTTTCAGTTCAATATTTTGCTTAACGAAGACTTCTACTAACTTTTCTTGGCATTTATACTGACCCCATGTTGCGGCTAGTACACCAGCATCTTTTGCTGAATCACTGTAGCCAATCATGACATGATGTTGCTTATTACAACTATTGCGATAGCGCTCAATACTTAAGAGTTCAGCCATAATTTTTGGCGCATTATTTAAATCATCTAAGGTTTCAAATAATGGTGCTATGGGCATATCCCATGAAACACCTGCCGCTTTTAATAATAATTTAACCGCTAATACGTCACTGACTTCACTCGCCATTGAAATAACATAAAGCCCAAAAAGTTCCGCTGGCTCTTGTGCAATCATAGCAAAGGTGTCAAACACTTCTTGTGTCTCTGCTGTCCATTGATGTTTAGGTAATAAAGGTCTAGGGTTATTTAATTCTGTGAGTAAAAATTCTCGCCTTTGTTCTTCAGGCCAATCAATATAAGCACCTAAATTGAGCACTTGTGTTAATTCAGCTAAAGCGCTGTCATGTCGCTCACTGTGTTGTCTTATATCTAATTTTACTAGCGAAATACCAAAGCTATTCACTTTACGAATCAAGTCTAGCACCAAGGAATTAGCAACACTGGTTAAGCCAACTGCTAACAAGCTGTCTCGACAAGTTTGCAATGGTTTACGCAATTGTTCTGAATTTGACAAAATATTTTCAGTACAGCCTTCTTTTAAACAGGCTTGTGAATCTTTTAATAAGCGTATAACAGGTAATAGATGTTGACGGTAAGGCCCTTGCACATCGTTATCTACACAAGTTAAGTTCTTTGTTGCTTTAGACATGGATAGTTCTAAATAGAGCTCTTCAAAATCTTGTAAATACAATTCACAGGCCATCAACCGCGCATTAATTAACGCTTTTTTGCTTAGGCTAGCCGTAACAAAAGGATTACCATCACGATCGCCTGCCATCCAACTCGCCATAGTGATAGGCGTTGCATTTTGTGGTAAAGCCTGCCCTGTCATTTTAGAAGAAAAATCATCAAGTTCTCGCATAAATTTAGGCACAGCATACCAGAAATTATCAGCAATACTGTTTAATCCCCATCGAGATTCTTGTAATGGTGTCGGGCGTTGTTGACGAATTTCATCTGTATGCCAAGCTTGACTAATCAGTTCTTCAATACGGGTGAAATCAATATTATCTGACACATCTAATGCTTGGCTAATTTGATTATATTTATGAATAAACGTTCTACGGTTTACTTCTGTAGGGTGTGCTGTGAGTACGAGTTCTATCTTTAATTTTTTTAACGCTGCCGTTATCAATGCAGGATCAGTACTGTCAATTTTGTCTTCAAGATCTTCTAAAGGATGTGCAAGATCTAATTCGGTTAAACCTTGCGAGCTGGTAGTATATTGTTGTTCAGCCAAATTGACCAAATTCAAAAATTGACTAAATGCTCTAGCATAAATCAGCATGTCATGTTCATTACTTTTAGCAAAATGAGCTTGCAATGCGGTAATTGCTTTACTATCACCAGCAGCTAACTCTCTACCTTCTAAGCGAACTGCTTCTATATTTTTAAGCCATTGTTCACCTTGGTCTGCAGCAATAGTTTGACCTAAGATGGCACCTAGATCTCGGACATTTTGTTGAATTGGTTCTAGCATAACGTTCCCTTTTTGTGGCTGTAGGGTAGGTTGGCATACAATACTCTACTTTGAATCAACAGAACCAATGCATAGAGATTAAAACCTACCGTTAATAAAGCGTACAGTGCATTTATCAACAGTATAACTAACTATTTTTTGTTAACCAATTGTTCTTCAACAAATTGACTGTAAGCTGCACTTTCAACAATAGCGCCTTTATGTTGAATAACAAAGCCAGCTGCTTTTGAAGCAAGCTCAATCGCTTCACTGACATTTAGATTTTTCGATCTAGCACCAAGGTAAACGCCATTAAAAGAGTCACCCGCTGAGGTTGTGTCTACCACATTATCAACTGGGGTTATGTTAAATTTAAACTGCTCAGTTTTTGTATAACAAAATATACCTGCTTCACCGTTTTTAATAATCAATTCATCAAATTGATAAGGCTTACAAAATTCATAAACGCCCTCTGATGTTGATATGCTATAAAGTTGCTGAAAATCATCAACTCCCGGTAATGCAATATGAGCAAGTAAAAAAGCTTTTTCAAACTGCTCTTTTGCTTGGGCTGGGTTATCCCACATTCTCGCCCGATAGTTTGGATCAAAAACAATACAAACGCCTGCCGTTTTAAGCTTTTCTACCATAAACCAAAAATCTGCACGAGCACTTGGTTCTATGACAGCTAGAGAAATACCCGAAAAGAAAAACATATCCCCTTGAGATAGTGCATTGACTGTATTACTGTCAATGTGTTGCATAACTTGCCGTGCTGCCGAATCGCTTCGCCAATAGGTAAAACTACGTTCACCAACATCATCTAGTTGAATAGCGTATAAACCTGGTATTTTAGTGTCTGATTGAAAAACAAAATTAGTACCAATATGTTCATCCTTGAAGTATTGAATCATATCTTGGCTGAAACTATCTTTTCCTACAGCCGTAACTAAGTGTACATTCACATCAGAGAAAGTACGCTTTAGGTAAACTGCCGTATTAAAAACATCACCAGCAAATGACTGTTTTAACGTGTTTGATGACGGATATTGTGAGGCTGTCATCAGCTCAATCATGCATTCGCCGAATAAAGAAATGTTTTTCATCTATAAAACCTTAACATCATATCTTAAAATGATTTAAATTTATTTTTACACCTATTTACACCTAAAAGTGCAAAAATATAAACTTAATCCGCGTTGATTTAATCAATACCAAGCAAAATTGTCAACCACTTTGCATTATCGATAATATTTGCTCACCACTAATCAATTGAGAAAAGAACATGAGAAACAACAGCAGATTATTTTGGGGGATTTATGAAAACTTGGTAATATTAATACTGTACTACGGCCAAGTTGACAGCAATGGTCAATAGACTTTTCGATGTGCTTTAATTATGTTTTTCCAAGGAATATTTTGATTACCTAAACTAAGAAAATCAGGATTGAGTAAGCTTTCTCTTTTATTATAACTCAGTGGATTAAATTCACTGTCAATAATAGAGCCTCCAGCTTGCTCTAATATACATTGACTAGCCCCAGTATCCCACTCTCCTGTGACGCCAATACGTAAATAACAATCTGCACCGCCCTCTGCAATCAGGCAATTTTTCAATGAACAACTACCCAAAGCAATATGTTCAAAATCAAAATCGTTATTTAAATATTGCTCAATTAGCTCAATGCGCTGTCGTTTACTAATGGCCACTTTAATATGGCGAGATCCCTGATAATCTGCAACGTGAATACGGTGATGGTGATTATTATGTTGTTCTTTTGATTCTTTATAAGCCCCTAAATTATTTTGAGCGTAATAGGTTGTTTGATGATCTGGTGCATGAATAACCCCCATACTTGGCCAACCATTTTCAATTAATGCAATATTAACCGCGAAATCACCACTGCCAATAATAAATTCACCTGTGCCATCGATAGGATCAAGTAACCAATAACGTTGCCAATTTTGACGTTGTAACAACGAAACAGCCCCCACTTCTTCAGAAATAATTGGAATATCAGGGGTTAAGGTTTTCAGTTGGTCCATTAAAATATCATTGGATGCTAAATCTGCACTGGTAACAGGGCTTTCATCCGCTTTCAAATTTGCAGTGAAGCTCTTATCTCGATAATACTTCATAACCTCAATACCCGCTTTTTTAGCACTCTCTAAAGCAATACTTAATAGTCGGTCATCGGTAATAGCATTCATATTTCATCCTGCTTAATTAATTTTCCTGCAGAAAGGTAGTCTATCGATAACATCAACGCAGCAATACTGCGCGCTTCTTGAAAATCAGGTTGTTTCAGTAAATTTTTATAGTCTTTAATGGGCCAAGGAACTACCTCTAAAGACTCAGGTTCATCCCCTTCCAAAGCTGAAGGATATAAGTCAGTCGCGATAAAAATAGTCATTTTTGCATTAAAAAAGGCGGGAGCCATCATCACTTGAGAAAGGTAATGAAATTTATTACTACCATAGGATATTTCTTCTTGCAGCTCTCTGTTAGCAGCATATTCAGGTGTTTCACCTGGGTCAATTAGTCCCTTAGGAAAACCCAGTTCATAACTGTGTGTGCCCGCACAATACTCCCGAACTAACAATAATGTGTCAGCATCAAGCATAGGAACTATCATTACAGCACCGTTGCCTGAACCTACCATGCGTTCATATTGACGTTCTTCCCCATTACTGAAGGTAAGGTCTAACTGTTCAATAGCAAATAAACGACTTTTCGCTACTTGTTTTTGCCCATTGATTTTCGGTAATTGATTTTTCCCTGTCATAAGCTTGCGTATTTCATTCTACATAACGTTATAATGACACGATAAACATCATCTTTGGAACCACTAAATGCTTAATTGGGGAAAAATTAATGTTGTCATCCTCGACATGGACGGCACATTATTAGATTTACATTTTGATAATTATTTTTGGCACACTCATATTCCAGCAAAATATGCCAAAATACATAATATTGCCTTGAAAGCCGCTCAAGAATATTTGCACATTGAAACCAGTAAAGTAGCAGGACAAATACAATGGTATTGCTTAGATTATTGGACCGATAAACTTGATTTGCCCATAGTAGAATTAAAAAAAGAAATACAACACAAAATTGCATTACGTCCAGACACCCTACCTTTTTTAAGTACGTTAAGACAGGCGGGGAAAAAAGTAATTTTACTTACCAATGCGCACCCAGAGAGTTTGTCATTGAAAGTAGAGCGTACCAAACTCGATCAGCATATTGATTTATTAATCTCTACGCATCAATACGGGGCAACGAAAGAGTCACAAATTTTATGGCAAAAACTTCAAGCAGATTTAGGCTTTATTAATGAAAGCACTTTATTTGTTGATGACAGCTTAACCATTTTAGATAGCGCCAAAAAGTTTGGTATAAAACATTTACTGGCCGTCGCCAACCCTGACTCTCAATTGCCTAGTGTGAGTGCAGACCGACTTAAGGACTACCCTTATATTACAGATTACAGAAAAATTATTACCGATATTGTGTAAAAAAGCTCAATTTTTTAATACTTGGCTATGCATTTTGCTCAGAAAAAAGAACAACACTCAATGTAGGGGCTAATTTATTGCCCGTGTCAGAATAAATTCTAACCTACCTTGGCTGGTGTTTTTGTAGGGCGTAATTTATTGCGTTGGATTGTCAGAATAAATTCTAACCTACCTTGAATCGTGTTTTTGTAGGGCGTAATTTATTGCGCTGAATTGTCAGAATAAATTCTAACCTACCTTGAATCGTGTTTTTGTAGGGCGTAATTTATTGCGCTGAATTGTCAGAATAAATTCTAACCTACCTTGGCTGGTGTTTTTGTAGGGCGTAATTTATTGCGCTGAATTGTCAGAGTAAACTCTAACCTACCTTGGTTACTTATTAATAAATTCTGTGTGAGCGGTTATTAATCGGTTTAAAAAAGCCATGGCCGCTGAGCTTAATACGAAACGGTCTTTTGCCATTTTAAACACTAAATCTCTGCTTGATAAGTAGTCTAATGCTTTATCCCAATTGTCTAGCCGTAGCGCTTTTAACGAGCTGATTAATAAATCATCTTGCTTTAATGCTTCAATATCACTTTCTTTAAGGCCAAACATTGGGTCAGCTAGCTGTGCTAAATCTCCCGCTTTAGCATAATAACGACCAATGAAAAGCAATACAGCTTGAATCTTCATGGCATTATCGTCAGCTTCATCTGTATTGCTGTCACGAATTTCTTGAGTGAAATAAAAATCGCCCTCTTCATCAAACTTTAACTCATAACCCATGTATTTAAAAAATAAGGTGAAGTGTTTTATTTTATTGAATACTAAAGTAAACAGCTCATCATCAACAAAACAGCCATGTATTTCATCGTAGCGTTGCTTGTTTAGCACTTTACCTTGTGAGAACAAACGGTATATTTTCGCACTTTTTACATACGATATCTCTTCAAAGGTATTTATGACAGTCTGTTCCATTACGTTGCCTCTTGTAGCATAACCACACGATAGACGTAATATTCGTTACCATGTTGTATATAGGATTTTTTATTGGTTTTAATCAGCTGTTTACCCTGCAGTATTGTTTTGCGGTAATGAACCACAGCATTAATTAGATCAACAAACTGATAATGTGGTAATAAGTCTTTTAATCGATAATGTAACGTCGCAATAAGATCTTTAGACTCGCGTAATGATAATTGCTCAATAAGGTTAAATATTTGCCTAGCTCGTTCAAGCCTAGTTTTTGAGGTAAATGAAATTAACGCTTCGCCTTTCTCAGCTAAAACATCACTGCTCACCAATAACTGATCTTCTATTAAGTAGGTTAAATCAGTAAAAATATTATAAAAATATGATTCATTACTTTCAATTTTTAATGTTTTAGGGCGAGGAATCCGTTTAACCTGATTCATAAACGGGATTTCTTTAGCAAAAGAACTATCGACTTTAGTGCGGTTTACCCGACCGTCTAACGTTGCTTCATACTTTTGCTTAAATCGTTCAAAGTGCCATTCCATAGCATTAAATTGTGTAAGACTCTTCTGCGTTTTTCTAATAAAGCCATTGATCTGATTCGCAACATCTTTAAGCGGATTGATGATATTACTAAAACTTAAACTATAACGGAAAATTTGATCAGACAATTCAAACTTACCATGAGCGTCAAACAGGACTTTAATAGAATTAATTGTTGCAAGCAGGTTATCCCCATCAACTAATCGTACATCGGGATTAACGAAACGTTGCGTTGGCAAAATATGACGTTCATATAAACGGGTAACATCATCCAGTAACTTCTGACGATACTCAACAAAATCAATACCTTCTTTACTTACATCAATAGAGAGTTGTTCAAGGTCACTATTTATATTTTGCATTCTCACCAAGTTGCGTTTTAGTAAGTCAAGCAAACTGCCTAATTTTTGCAATAACTCTTCTACTAGTTCGGTGTAGTCAGGATCTAACGCATTAAAACTGCAATCATTCGCGTGTAATTTGGCTTGTATGTGCCAAAAAGAAGCCAATTCTGATTTTAACTTAGCGTCAGTTAACTCTTGATATAACGACGTTTCACATAATCTAAATAATGCCAATACCGATTCTTGAAACATTAAGCGGTTAACATTATCAAACTGGTCTTGATCAGCAACAATATGTGAATTGGCTAAGTTTTCGGTGG
Organism: uncultured Colwellia sp.; assembly: GCA_965305135.1. GTDB lineage: Bacteria > Pseudomonadota > Gammaproteobacteria > Enterobacterales > Alteromonadaceae > Colwellia. The sequence goes on along the minus strand of CBDLPA010000002.1, from coordinate 145,636 downwards.
CATAAGCAATTTTAAAACGCTGCTGCTCTTTTTTATCTAAGTTTTTAATCTCGTCTAACACGGTTAGCGCAACAGCAGCTTCGCTGATAAAACGCTCGTTTTGACGATCCATTTGCTTGATCACGTTAAACATTATATTGGGCCGTTCAAGCATTAACTTTAACGTTTCAATAGCGCTAAATTGTTTCATCAGTGCCTACCAATAACTCAATTTGGTTATCACTTTGATAATCGTCAAAGTCACTTTCATTAATAAATGCTTGTGATCCGCCCCACACTACTCGGGTGCGTTCTTTGGTATATGGTTTTGCGGTTTTTAATGCATCAACATCGTAATGATGGCCAATCATATGTACCAACTCGGCTCCAGAGCTATGCGTACCCGCAGTGAACAAAAAGAAACCACTTTGCCTAATGTCATCAAGCAACCATTCATATTGATCAACATTAATGTTCGCTGCTTCGTCCATAATAACAGGTAGTTGCACCATGCAGCTATCAGCGCGTAATTTAGCTAACAACATGCGCACCAATTTTAAATTGATTAATGCGGTGGTCGAGGTAGATTGCTGCTTAGTTTGCCAACCATCATGTCCGTCTTTTTTAACGCGGTAACTGACTTCGTTAATGATATCTGACATCACCAGCTTATTGCGCTCTCCGTTTTTAAAGAACGCATCACTAAAGGCTTGTAGCCGAATATAAAACTGCTCAGATAAGGTTTGATCGCTAAATTCATTATAACTTTTATGAATTTCTTTAATTAAGTTACTAAACCGGTTGTCAATATGAATTGACACTTCAATTTCATTCAAATCATTAATTGAAATGCCTTTAAAAGCTCTATTTAATTGATTTTCAAAACGGTTAATGTGTTCAAAGTTTTTATCTAAAATGTCAACGTAATTGCTGACACTTTCATTATGCATTTTGGTTTTGCTACGTAATAATAAACGTTGATCTTCCACTTCTTCATACACTCTTCTTAACTCAATAAAAGTTGCATGAATAACACTCGGCATGGGGCTAGCACTAAAAAGATCATCGTCTGCTTCAACAAACTTGTCTGCAACAAAGGCTTTTAGCGTGTCAATTATTTGGGTTCTGAGTTTCTCAACCGCTTGAAGATTCGTTTGTAATTGATGCAAGTAGTCTAATGTTAACGTTTCAGGTATATTTTTACAGAGGGTTTGTTGCTCAAGTTGTCGTTGAATTTTCGGATAAGCTTGTTTTGTACCATCCGCATTACCCTTAACCGCTAATAATTCAGACTGTGCTTGCTTTAATTGAGCTTGTGTTGCGCGCTCTGTTTCAATCAAACTTGCTAATTCGGTTTGCTGCGCTGACATTTTAGCAATAACAGGGGTTAACTCATCAAGTATTTGTTGATTTTCACCTTGCTGGCTCGTGTATATCTTTATGGCCGTTTTATTTTCATCAAGTGTACTAATCAATTGCTTGGTGCGTAATGCTTCATTCAGTTCTTTTTCTAAGCTGGCTAATTTCTTCTCAATAATTAATGGGTTTTCCGCACCTAAGTTTTCAAGTGATTTTTTTTCTGATAAGTCAGCTAGTATTTCAGATTTAATATTATCTAATTCTTTTGCCAAGTCTCGACTAACAGGGGTATTAGATTTTCTGATTTCTTGACCAAAAAATGCATATGAATAACCTTGATCTATAAACAAGTGTTGAAAATGATTAATCGCATTTTGTTCTTGCTCACTGAGCAACTTGCCAGGGTTAGCGTAAGCAATTTGGTAATTAAGTGAATTTAAAAAAGTAATAGTGTCATTAGAAAGTTGCTGTACTAAGGTAAATTCGGCATTGGCAATATCTTGTTCAAGTTGATGCTGCTGCTTGCTGTAATGCTCTATTTGGCTTTGTAATTTAACAAGACGATTACGCCTTGCATTTACATCTTTTAATGACTGAATTTTTTCATTAGTACTATTGATGTCTTCATCTAATATTTCAACCACTTCAGCAAGTGACATATCACCATACAGGTTTAACTCAATCTCAGCTTTATTTATGTCTTTATTTATTTTGTCAATGGTACTTTTTGCTTTATTACACGCTTTGTTGGCGGCAAATAAATTTTGATTATGTTCTTTGATTTGTGCACTAATCGGGTTTAGTTGCAATTGATAGTTATTAATACGCGTAGCAGTTTCATTAATGCTTTTATTTTGTGTTTGAATGGCATTTTCTAAGTATAAATATAAATCAACAAACTGACTTTCAGCCGCAGATAATTCACTGTAACGAGCGTAGTTTTGAGTTAGTTCATTATATTCATTCGTTCTATTTTCTATGTCTGTTAGCTTTTGTTCTTCTTCTTTTAACTGGTCATGTGCAACCATAAAGCTTTGAATATCAAACTTTAACGCATCAGTGGTTTCTTTCTTTTCTGCCTCAATCAAATTGGCAACTGCTTTAGCTACTGATTTATTCGAGGTTTTCATATCAAATAACATTAATATTAATGCACGCAACGATTCAATATTTTCTTCAGAGACATCATTAAGTGGAAACAAGCTATAACGCATAGCAACGTCTGACAATATGTCTCTTGCGTACATTAAATCTTTTAACTTTTGAGGATCTTTTACAGTAATGCAGAATTTGTCTTTGCTTTTTATTTTGGCAAAAACCTCTTGGGTCGACAGTTTGTCTACTCGTGTTCCAATGTTATATTGATCATCCGCCTCTACTTGCCAAAATAAAGAGCGAATATCATTGTATGTAAGGGTTGTAAAAATACGTTCAAAAGCAAGGTTGTTACCCCTGCTCAGTATTTGGCAATGCGTATATTTTTTACCACCAATAACTTTTTCAACTTCAATAATTAAGTGTGAATATTTGGTTGGAAAATAATGACCAAACGACTGATCTTTATCATATTCATCACCATTTGAGCTTCTAAAATTAAACTTGTCTTTCGCCTTATTAAAATTAACTTCAGGTAACAAAAATAATCGAATGCAGTTAAGTAAACTCGATTTACCCACATTGCCCTCACCAAGCAAAATAGTGTGCTTGTCTAACTCTATTTCGGAATAGCAAAAGCCTGCTGAGTCAACTAACACAAGTTTTTTAAGGACAAAATTGAATTGGTGTGTCATGGGGTAATTTCCTATTCAAAAGCTAAAATAGCTTCTTGCTCCATAAATGAAGTTTCTGATAATAGTAATGAATGTAATGTCATTAGGTTTAAGGCTTTTGCCTTGGCTAGTGCGTCAAAATATTGCTTTTCACTTGTAGGCTTTTTAACAAAAAGCGGTTTTATATTATTTGATGTTGGCTCTAAAAAGCTCACTTTATCCCCTAGCATATTCTTCAAGGCTGAAAATATTTTCAAACCACCTAAATCATAATCAAAGAAACATAAAATTGACTGATACTCACTTAAAAAGGCTTCATTTAATTTATGACTTACTTGATTACCTGAACCATAGAGTAAATCGGTATTATTTAATGAAAGCTGCAAGTCAAAAATTTGATTTAATTGCGCAAATAATTGTGTTTTTGAAAAAAATAACTCTGCATTTTCAACAATAAGCACATGCGTTTTGGGCGTAAATAGATAATGTGCTCCTGTTTTGTTAATAATAACTGTTTCAGGGTGAATTGAGCTACACTTTTCATGGTATACCAATAAAAAACTAGTTGAAGTGGTTACTTTATGTGAATTTCCTTGAGTTGTTGCCTCAATTCGACATTTAGGTTCAATGGTTAATTGCGCTAACTGCGCCTTAAGTTCATCACTGTGAATGTTGACTATTGATAAACCGCCTTTTTGGCATTTCACCGTGGCATGATTGCGTACTTCATCTTGAATGCTTTCAGGTAATACTAATAAAAATTTAGCCAAGTTAATCGCCTCACCTTTATTTATTTTTACTAAATATTTAGAAACTCGTTTATCAAACATATCTCAATTCAGCTTTGTGTTAAGCCACTGTTAATACGTAGTGTAGCACAACGAACTCTCCTTAAATCAACAAGCATCAAGCACGACTCAATAGCAGTATAATTAACTCAACATTTATTATTGTTTAGCTTGATACATGCGTTCAAAGTTTGGAATGTTTTTTTCCCAAATAGGAGTGGTTCTACCAATATAATCTCGAACTGCATCAAAAAATAATCGTGTTCTTGCGGGTAAATCTCTATGGGGGTATATTGCGTATATTGCACTATAATCGATTAACTCGATATCAGTTAATAGGGGGATTAAACGCCCATCTTTCACTTCATCAGCAAGAATAAATGCTGGTAGCATCACAAATACCGCACCAGAAAGTGCTTTTAACAATAATATTTCTCCATCATTGGCCCTAAAAACACTTTTTAATGCTTTTTCTGCTAGCTCGCCTTTATCATTAATATACTTAATACTTGTCACTCTTTTCCCGTTACTTGCATAATTTCCCGCTGGCAAAGCAGCAAGCTCATCAATAGTTTGTGGCATTCCATAAGTAGCAATAAACTCAGGTGAAGCTAAAATACATAGACGATTTCGGCTAAGCTTTCGTGCAATTAATGTAGAATCTTTCGGCTCACCAACGCGAAAAGCCAAATCAAATCCTTCTGAAACAATATCTATCAAGCGATCATTTAAATTTAATTCAACTTCAACTTGTTCAAAGCGTTTTTGAAATTCATCTATTACAGGTTGTAAATATTGTTTCGCAAAAATACTCGTCGAAGCAATTTTCAATATACCACGCGGCTCTTGATGGTAGTTTTCAGCTAATCGTACGGTGTCATTCAATAGCGCACGAAGTTCACGCGCTTTTTTGATCATTTCAGCACCCACTGCAGTAAGAGAAAAAGAGCGTGTTGTTCTGTTTAATAATCTAACACCAAGCTCAGATTCCAATCGATTGATCTGTTTAGAGATAACAGACCGATCAACATTTCTATTTTCCGCAGCATTAGCAAATGAACCTTGTTCAATGACATCTAACAACATTAACAACCGACTTGTTGTATCCATTATTTACTCTATTTAATTCAAATTGTTGCCATTTTTGCACTAATGAATTTAAAAAACCACTGTTTTTTATCAAAAACTTATTACGTATCATTCGCAACATTATATTTAGGAGTTTATGATGAATAAAAAAATTATTCTGGCCGCCATTGTCTCAATGAGCTTGACAATAACCGCTTGTACACAAGATTCAGCTCAAAATACAACACAACAAAGACCATTACAGCCCATTGATGTAGCTGAAGTGTTATTTAAACCAGTTCAAAATTGGCACGTATATACCAGCCGTTTAGAATCACCTGAGGAAGTGGCTTTAATGCCCCGTGTTTCGGGTGTCATTGATCACATATCGTTTAAAGAAGGTGATGAAGTAAAGCAAGGTGATTTATTGTTTCAACTTGACAACCGCCCTTTTGCTGCAATTGTTGCCAGTTTAGAAGCGCAAGTGCTCAGTGCTAAAGCACTATTAAGTCAAGCACAAAGTGAAGCAAAACGTGCTGTACGCCTAACTGAACGAAAAGCTATTTCAACAGAACAGGCCGAGTCTCGCACATCTACCTTACTGCAACGAAAAGCACAACTTGCAGCATTGCAAGCCCAACTAATGGCTGCTCAACTTGACTTAGAGTTTACTTCAATACGCTCACCTATCAACGGTGTTATTTCACGAGCAAATATCACCCGTGGAAATAACGTTTTAGCTGGACAAAGTATTTTAACCTCTATCGTATCTAATCATGAAATGTATGCCTATTTTGATATTGACGAACGTACTTGGAATAGTTCATTTGCTAACGTTACCGCGGCTAGCAAACAACAAGTAATAATGCAAAATGTTGGACAAAAAGATTTTCCATATCATGGTTATATTAACTTTATTGACAATCAAATTAATGCTTCAACAGGTACATTAAGGGTTCGTGCTGTTTTTGAAGATAACAATCAGATAAAAAATCAACTCCGTGCAGGTTCTTTTGCTCGTATTAAATTGGCCGCTTCAGCTATTTCAAATAAAATTCTTATACCTGAACGCTCCATTGGCACCGATTTAAAAAACCGCTTTGTGCTTACCGTTGGGGAAAACAACATCCTAGAATACAAATTAGTAGAGGTAGGTGAACGCTATGGAAAACTACGTGCCATTACTGCGGGTTTAACTCAAGGCGATATAATAGCTGTTAACGGCCCAGCACGTGTTGGCCCTGGCATGCCAATAAACCCAACAACAGTCACTATTGATACTACCAATATCGCATTTACCTTACTTGAACTTAAGTTAACACCTGAATCTGTAACTGATGATACTAACCTGATTGCTAAACACTAAGAACTAATCATGAACTTTTCAAATTTTTTTATACAACGCCCTATTTTTGCGGCGGTATTGTCACTCATTATTTTGATTGGTGGTGGAATTTCGTTATTTCAACTACCCGTTAGTGAATATCCAGAAGTTGTACCACCAACCGTAGTAGTAACCGCTAACTACCCTGGTGCCAACCCTACAGTAATTGCACAAACAGTAGCAACGCCACTTGAGCAAGAAATTAATGGTACCGAAAACATGTTATATATGTTTTCTCAAGGAACAAGTGACGGTCGTATGACATTGACAGTAACCTTTGCTTTAGGTACCGATTTAGATCGCGCACAAGTGCAAGTACAAAATCGTGTAAACAGTGCTTTGCCGCGCTTACCAGAAGAAGTACAACGTCTTGGGGTTGTAGCAGAAAAATCATCTCCCGATTTAACTATGGTGGTTCATTTATATTCACCTAAAAAAACTCATGATACTGTTTATTTGTCTAATTATGCTGATTTAAACATTAAAGATGAGATAGCACGTTTACCTGGTGTAGGTGATATACGCTTATTTGGTGGTGGTAAATACTCAATGCGTGTTTGGTTAAATCCAGATGCATTAGCCGCTAGAAAACTAACAGCAGGCGATGTTATAACCGCGCTTCGTTCGCAAAACCAACAAGTTGCTGCAGGTAGCTTAGGCGCTCAACCGATATCTAACGATAATCAATTTCAAATATTGTTAAACGTTAAAGGTCGTTTAAGCAGTATTGAGGAATTTGAACAGGTTATTATTAAAGTGGGTGAGCAAGGTCAATTAACCCGTTTATCAGATGTGGCGCGTGTTGATTTAGGCCAAGACACCTACTCTTTACGTGCTGAGCTTGATAATCAACCTGCCCTTGCTATGCCTGTTTTTCAACGTCCGGGCTCTAATGCCATTGAATTATCAAACCAAGTACGTGAAACCATGGCGCGTTTGTCTAAAGATTTTCCTAGTGGTGTTGAATACGATATTGTATACGATCCAACCGTATTTGTTCGTGGTTCAATTGATGCCGTAATCACAACGTTATTAGAAGCAATTGCCCTCGTGGTTATTGTAGTAATTGTATTTTTACAAACATGGCGCGCGTCTATTATCCCTTTAATTGCAGTACCTATTTCACTTATCGGTACCTTTGCAGTAATGCAATGGTTAGGTGTATCAATTAATACCTTATCACTATTTGGTTTAGTACTCGCCATTGGTATTGTGGTGGATGACGCCATTGTTGTTGTGGAAAATGTAGAACGTAATATTGAAAGAGGTTTATCACCACTTGAAGCAACCCGTGTTGCCATGAGTGAAGTAACCGGGCCAATTATTGCTATTGCTTTGGTGTTATGTGCGGTATTTATTCCTACCGCATTTATTTCAGGTTTATCTGGTCAGTTTTATAAACAGTTTGCGCTTACCATCACAATTTCAACCGTTATTTCAGCGTTTAACTCACTTACTTTATCACCTGCTTTATCCGCGATATTATTGAAGCCTCATAACGCAAAACCCGATGCTTTTACCCGTTTGCTAAATACTTTATTCGGCCGCTGGTTATTTGAACCATTCAACCGTGTATTTAATCGTGGTGCTAAAGGGTATGAAAAATTAGTACAAAAATTAATACGCATGACCGTTGTAGTTATGGTGGCTTACCTTGCTTTGCTTGGCGGTACCTTTAAGTTATTTAATGCCGTACCCGGTGGTTTTATTCCACAGCAAGATAAACAATATCTTGTTGGTATTGCCCAACTGCCAGACGCAGCAAGCCTTGATCGTACCCAAGAAGTACTGTCACAAATGCAACAAATTGCCTTAGAAGTACCGGGTGTTGCCCACACAGTTGCTTTCCCTGGCTTATCAGTTAACGGTTTCACTAACAGCCCCAATAGCGGCATAGTTTTTACACCACTTGAAAGTTTTGACAAGCGTACTGATCCAAGCCAATCAGCAATGGCTATCGCTGCACAATTAAACCAACGCTTTGCAGCGATTGATGAAGCATTTGTTGCGGTATTTCCACCACCACCAATTCAGGGTTTAGGTACCACTGGCGGCTTTAAACTGCAAATTGAAGATAGAGCCAACAAAGGCTTTGAAGCGTTATTTAATAGCCTGCAAGCGGTGATTGCGAATGCGCAAAAAGATCCCGCATTAATGGGACTGTATTCAAGCTTCCGTATTCAAGTACCACAAATGGATATTGATATTGACCGCGAACAAGCACTTATTCAAGGCATTCCGTTAGATGAAGTATTTGACGCCTTGCAAATTTACTTAGGCTCAATGTATGTGAATGATTTCAATATGTTTGGACGTACTTATCAAGTCAATGCACAAGCTGATGCCGATTATCGTTTAGAGCCAGAACAAATTCTTAATCTTAAAGTTCGTAACCGCGCGGGAAATATGGTGCCCTTAGGCTCAGTATTAACCGTAACGCCAGCTATTGGTCCTGATCGCGTTATGCATTACAACGGTTACCCAAGTGCCGAGCTTAACGGTAGCCCGGCGCCTGGTTTCAGTTCAGATCAAGCCCAAGTTGCCATTGAAAAAGTACTCGCCCAAACACTCCCTGCAGGTATTGAGTATGAATGGACAGAAGTAACTTATCAGCAAGTACTTGCTGGCAATACCATGGTATATATCTTCCCGTTAGTTGTTTTATTAGTATTTATGGTGCTTGCAGCCCAATACGAAAGCTTACGCTTACCATTAGCTATAATTTTAATCGTACCAATGACCATATTCTCAGCATTATTAGGTGTGTGGTTTGTTGGATCAGACAATAATATTTTCACGCAAATAGCCCTCATTGTGTTAGTAGCCTTAGCTTCTAAAAATGCAATATTAATGGTGGAATTTGCGAAAGACCGTCATCAAACAGGATTATCACACTTAGAAGCAATACTTGAGTCATGTCGTATGCGTTTACGCCCTATTTTAATGACGTCAATTGCCTTTACCGCAGGCGTTGTACCATTAGTGTTAGCAACAGGTGCGGGGGCAGAAATGCGACATGCCATGGGTAATGCTGTATTTGCAGGTATGATTGGTGTCACAGTGTTTGGCTTATTATTTACACCTGTCTTTTATATGTTGATTACTTCTAACAAAAGAAACTCTGACAAGAAAAACGCTTTGGAGATAAAATAAAATGGGTACCTCATTTAAAGCACCTAAAGAAATTAAGCTTTCTCAAAAAATGAAGTTATTGATTAGTGGTGCGTTGTTAAGCACTGTTTTATCGGGCTGTGCAGCCAGCATTAATGAAAATCAATATCAACAAAAACTACAGAGTTTTATTAATGAAACTGAAATTTCATCAACATTAATAGGTCAGAACGAAGTAAACTGGTGGCAACAATTTAACTCAAATCAGCTTAATCAACTCGTGAATGACGCACTGGCAATGAACTACGATTTGAAAACAAGCCAGCTGCAATTAGAAAGCGCCATTGCACGTCTTGGCGGAGAAAAAGCACAATACTTCCCCCAAGGAGGTTTTGAAGTAGCGTCAAGTAACACTAATCTTGATAAAACGATCACACGTCAATCAAGTGCAAACCTTGCTATGAATTGGCAGCTTGACTTGTTTGGACGTATTTCAGCATTAGTTGATGCGGCTGACGCATCTACAATGAGTCAAGCTGAGCAATTACGACAATTAAAAATTGAAGTGGTGTCTTCTGTGGTCTCTGGTTTTGTTAGTTACCAAGGCAACATACAGAAACAAGCGATTATTAGCCAGCAAATTGAAGCTTTACAGCAAAGTATTGGGGTATTAACCGCGCGTGTTGAAGAAGGTGGTGCTAGTGAACTCGATCTTAACCGTACCCGTGCACAACTGAGCCAACAGCAATCGATATTGCCTGAAATTGAATATCAACTGTATAGTGACATTTCGACCCTCGCTTTATTAACAGGCCGTTTAGCTAATGATATTAAGGTAGAAAATGAGCAAAATCTCATTAATATTCCGTTAAATGTTACTTTAAGCGAACCGAGCAATGCCATTGCATTACGCCCTGACATTAGCCGCGCTTTATATGACTTTAGCCAAGCCTATTCATTAAGTGTTGCAGCGAGCAAAGCATTATTGCCTGATATCAGCTTAAGTGGTTTTGCTGGCATATTAAGTTTGGATAATAATTTATCGAATACGCAGCAACAATGGCAAGTTACGCCACAAATTGAATGGTCATTACTTAGTTACCCAGCATTGTTGGCACAACGCGATGCTCAACAATTGTTAAGTGATGCAGCGTATAATGACTATAAGCAAGTGATATTAAGTGCAATCAGCGAAAGCGAACTTTCTTTACAGCTACTTATTAAAGAAAGCGCACAACAAGGTTATGCTAAAGAGCGTTACTTTCACGCCAACAATGCCTTTTTACAAGCAGAAGCCATGTACGAGGAAGGACAAATTCCTTACTTAGAATTGTTAGATGCCAGACAAGACGTACTAACCGCGCAAGAAAATGCCGTTGACTCGTCCATTTCATCATTACTCGCTAAAGTTGAAGCCTATCACGCCTTTAATGGTCGCTGGAGTTACGCGTTAACAAGCTTGTAATTACTGAGAAAATTGGTATTAACTTATTCTTAAGCTAACTCTTGACTCTAATCTTGTACCTAATTCTATACTCTAAAAAGGTGTCGCAAAACGACACCTTTTTTATTTTTAGATAAGCCATAACGATATTAAAACCAATGTTAATAATATCAATCTTATTCGAGCCTTATTTTTACTTAGATCATAAAAAAATAATGGATAGTATAACGCGGCTAAAGGAAGAGCAATCCACACTAACATAGGCAATATAGAGCTACCTATTTCAGAGTTAGGTTGCTGAGCCATATAATCAACAGAGAAATATAAAGCGATAACTTGGATAATAGAAATGACAAAATAAGTAAGTTTTTGAATTTTTTTGCCTTTTACTATTTCAGTTAAATAAGCAGGAATAGCCGGTATAATACACCACAAGCTTAACAGCAACGCCAACCAGATAGGATCGTCAGCCCTTAAACGTTCAAATGGTATATCAAAAAATAAGCCTCTTATTGTCCATAACAAAAGTATTAATATAAAAATAGAAGCGGTTGCTGATAGCCCTTTTATAAAAAGATCAATGGTTATCGATAGGCTGGATTTTGTATTTTGCATGGAAAGCATATCCTAGTAAAATAACTGGAATCAATTCTTATATCATTCGCTGCATCAGCGCCAATAAAGTCAGATGAACCTTGTTTCAATTCAGCCGGTACAACCTCCATTATTGTACTCGCCCAACTATTACTATTTTTACCAAAATATGGTGGTGGATATGAAATATTAGTACTACTTTCATTTACAATAAAAAAATCAATTGCATCAAGTATACTTCTGGCTAACTCAACTTCTGTAAAACCTTTTTTTGGTGTAACCCTTTTTGCTTGCGCTGGTTGATAATTTTCCCATGCTGCATGTCCAGTAGGTTTTGATGATGAGAAGTACTCTCGTGCGGCAGCTAAATCAGACCTTTCGAAGGATTGAAAGATCAGCCGATTAAACTTTGCTACATTTTGTTGATTTTTTGGAGATATATTATGTGCACCTAAGACAAGGCCATATCCGCGACCTAAATCTTGACTAGTTATTATTTGATTTGATCTATGTAATTTAAAACTAGAAGGGGAGTTGCCAGTAATGATAGCAAAGAATTGATGCCTGCCTATAGGCGAACCGTTTAAATCTCTAGCGAGCCAGTATGTTTCCATATAAAACCAATTCCTTATGGTAAATAAAAAAAATAATACCTTAGTTACATTTTATTTACAACAACTCAACCAAGGTATAATTTTAGAATAGCCTATGATTATACATTTAAGGCAATCAAAAATGCCTAATATATATATTAACCGCGCAAGAAAATGCCGTTGACTCGTCCATTTCATCATTACTCGCTAAAGTTGAAACATATCATGCCTTTAATGGCCGCTGGAGTTACGCGTTAACAAGCTTGTAATGGTTGCATAGGCACTATGACTTTTATCGGCAATGTAATTACATTGCCATCAAAGGATCTGTGATATTTAAGACAAACATAGCAATCAATCCTAAAACACCAACTGCAAATACATAATAAATTGTTGGTAAAATAGTTCGACGCAAAGTTCTTCCTTCTTGGCCTAATAAGCCAACCGTGGCAGAGGCTGCAACCACATTATGAATAGCAATCATATTACCTGCAGCAGCACCAATTGCTTGAAGTGCAACCATTAGCGCTCCCGACACAGATAAAGCACTAGCTACTTCATATTGAAATTGGCTTAACATCATATTACTAACCGTATTAGAGCCAGCAATAAAGGCACCTAACGCACCTACGCTTGGCGCAAATAATGGGTACAGATCACCAAAGGTTTGTGAAACAAAACTTGCCATAGCAACAGGCATGGCCGCAAGTTCTGCACTATTAACCCCTGAATTAATTAAAATTCTTACCATAGGAATAGTGAAAACTAAAACAAATCCTGCTCCTACTAAGGTGCGACTTGCTTGCTTGGCTGCACTTGCAACCTGTTTTACTTTCATATTGTGTAAAAACAGTGTCATGAATACAACTGCTAACAAAATACCACCGGGTAGGTAGAGTGGTTGAACACTGGCACTGATACCAATTTCACCTAAAATATTACTAACACCAAAAGAAATACTTTTTAACAGATCTTTAAAGTCACTCGAAACACGGCTAAGCACTAAAATAATGGCGACTAATAAATACGGCAACCAAGCTCTAAACAAAGACATATTATGTATAGCGTTTGTGTCAGCTTTTTCAAATGTTAAACTACCTAACCAGTAATTTGGCCATTGCGCTCTAGGTGCAAAATCCCACACTTTTTTGGGCATTAAAAAGCCAGCTTTCGCTGCAGGCACAACAATAATCAAACCAACTAGAGCCCCAATAAGTGATGGAAATTCTGCGCCCAAAAACACGCCTGTTAATGCGTAAGGTATAGTAAAAGCCAGCCCTGCAAAAAGTGCAAATGGTGCAATACTCAAACCTTCTTTCCAACTCTTATTTTGGCCAAAAAAACGTGTCATCATAACAACCATAAATAATGGCATTAACGTACCTACAATGGCATGACCGATAGCTACTTCTGAAGTAATTAACTGTAAAAATTGTTCCCAACTGCTACCTTGAGCAACTAACTGTTGGCTTAAGTTTTCTTTATCTAAACCACTGCTTACACCAATAATAATAGGCGTTCCGACGGCACCAAAAGATACTGGTGTTGATTGAATCATCATACCAATCATCACAGCAGCAAGAGCGGGAAATCCGATAGCTACAAGTAATGGCGCAGCAATCGCTGCTGGCGTACCAAACCCTGACGCTCCTTCAATAAAGCAGCCAAAAAGCCAAGCAATAATGATAGCTTGTACTCTACGGTCTGGGCTTATATCGGTAAAACCTGCTCTAATGCGTGTAATAGCGCCTGAATGCTGCAATGTATTTAATAACATAATAGCGCCAAAGATTATCCATAAAACGGATACCGTAACTAATAGGCCTTGAATTGAACTAGCCATGATGCGATTAAAGCTCATTTCCCATGCAAAAAAGGCAATAGCCGCAGTGGCCAAATAAACAACAGGCATCGCTCGGCGCGCAGGCCAATGTAAGCCGACAAGGAGTAATGCCGATAAGGCTATTGGGGTGAAAGCAAGTAATGCTTGCATTGTAATTGACATAATAATTAACTCTTTTAACCATCAAGCTTGTTCTTGTTAAAGTGTAGTAAATTATCAGCGAAGAAAATATCAGGGAATACACGTAGTTGATCTACGTGTTTACACTTAGATTTGGTTCGAGAGGAAAAAAACACATGGTAAGGAATTAAAGTTATCGATAGGAAATACTTAGGGTCAGGTATACTTTAAAGAAAAAAGTATCTGACCCTCTTTATTCCGTATCAAATTTTGTGCTTTTATATTGGCACCATTCTGAGAAATACAAAAACAGCAAGGCTAGTACCTAAAGTTAAATAGACACTATGACTTTTATAGGCGGTAATAATTGCCACTGTTGCTGCGAGCAAATAAGGATTAGTGATACTGATATTTAAACTATTCTCTTGTATAAAAACAATAGGAACCCAAATGGCGGTTAAAACAGCAGGAGCACTAAAACTTAAAAAATGCGTGGTTTTAGCCCCCATACGTATAGGTAATTTTGGGTGTAAAAACAAATACCGACTGGCAAATGTGATACAGGCTAGTAACACTATGGTTAGCAAAATCATACGCTTTCCTTTTTGTTGTTTATTCTCTTTGTGGCAGATTGCCTATTCGCTGTAAAGTAGCCACAATACATGGCGATAAGTGAAGCAATAACTAAACCTAACTCCCAGTTAAATAGTTTAAATAACACAGATAACAGGCCAGCAACAATTACTGTCACTAACATCGCTAAATTTGTGATTGATGGAATGACTAGTGCGATAAATGTTACGGCAATGGCGAAATCTAACCCTATACTCGTTAAATCTGGTAAATAGCTACCTGCAACAATGCCAATAATATTCCATAACAACCAACACAAATAAAAGCTCCCCCCAGCACTTATTGCATAAATGAGTTGCAGCTTGCCTTGATAGGCTTTTTTATTTCCAGACAAGGCGAATAGTTCATCGGTGAGTAAAAAACCTAAACTGCCGCGCCATTTAAAAGGGAGGTTTTTCAACTTATCTCTAAGGGCTAAACCATACAAAAAATGTCGCGAACTAATGATCAAGGCTGTAAATAAAATAGTAGCTAACGGCGTATTGTCATTGATTAATTCAATCACTACTAGCTGTACGGCGCCAGCAAAAACTAATATAGGCATTAACAAAGCTTCTAAAACGGTAAATCCACGTTGAATGGATAAAGAGCCACATAATATGCCCCATGGCAAAACAGCAAGGTTTAATGGCAACATAGCCAATACACCTTTTTGGATCATTGTTAACACCGCTTGTTTTCTATTAAAATACATAGTGAGCCTGTTGTTGGTTTTTCTAACAGTTTGACATTGAAATATACACGATACTTGTATGATATTGACTAAAATACCTGATTGGCATATTTACTTGGGGTTATGCCATTGGCTTTTTTGAAGTGTCGATGAAAGTGACTCTGATCATAAAAACCTACTTGAGTGGCAACATGTACAACCTTCTTACCTTGTTTTAATAGCGTTTTGCTGTGTTGTAAGCGATGTTGAATTTGGTAAGCATGCGGTGGTAACCCGTAATTTTTTTGAAATTGACGCACAAGATAAAAAGGCGTGAAACCACTGATGTTAGCCAAGTGTTCTAGCGAGATATTTTCAGCCAAATGTTCATGAATATATTGACGAACCCACGCCAGCTTTTGGTTCGAGTTTTGTTGCTGTTTAATCACCTGATTACTTTTACCGTGTTTAAGCATCAAACGGGTTAAAACACCGTAAAGCATTGTTTCACGTAATAAATTATTGCTAGAAAAAGAAAGTGTATTAAATAAAACCTTTAACTCTCCCGCCATTTGTTTGTCTTCAACAACCGCATTAGGAAAAAATGGCGCAAAGCCTTGCGCTAAACCAATATCGCTAGCTAATTGATGAAATTGCTGCTCTGTAAGGGAAATACCACGATATGACCAACCATTTTGAGTGCCTGATTCACCGGTATGGACTTCATCAGCATTAACAAAAATAATACTGTATTCAGGCGCAACAAAGTTTTGTCCTGCGCTAAGAAAGCGCTGACAGCCCGATTCAATAATATTGATAGTGTAGGTTTCATGGCTATGTTTTGAAAAGTTATGGCGATGAAAATTAGCTTCAACCATTTCAATACCACCAAGCTCTTGATGTATTTTATATTTAGCTTGCTCTTTTGTAGCAGACATACCAAAACCCATTGTTTATTTGATACTAATGTAACCTAACTGTGCGAGTATTGTTTGTACAAAATTGACTAAAATATAAAGTACCAATAGTTTAATGCTATTGCTATCAAAATGATTATCGGGTCAGTTTACAATTATAACCAAATCAACGCCCCTTTAATTGTGTACGTAGCTTATTTATTGCAGAATTTTCAATTGTAAACTCACTGGGCATAACTGTTACTTCTGCAAACAACGCTGGTAAGGATGTAATGTTAATACACTGTATTTCTTTCTTAATCTTCTTCGCATATTCAAGTTCCATTTTTACCCAAGGTGATAATACTTCACCATCGGTATTTACAGAATTTTCAGTTTGTAAGAATAGAACTTTATTTGATTGTGAAATACGCTCTTTCAGGGCAACTTCTGTAAATTCACTTACCAACTCTCTTTTGAGGAAATCATCATCGCTAGTCCAATCACAGTATATACGAAGTCCATGCTTATTAAGCTCAGAGACCAATTTACTTACTAACTCATTATCTTTGAAGCTATGCGAGATAAATAGATCGAAAGCTTTTTTGCTTTGAATGCCTCCCTGTTTTAATTTAACAACAAGATCGGAAGGAGTAACAATGAACTTACCTGTATCAATATGATAACTTTTTTTCTTACCTTTAAACCCTTTTCTTTTTATTACATAAGCATCAATTGATTGTAAATGCTCAAAAGCCATATTTCTTATTTGACTATTTCTCTCTGAGTCATTTAGCTTTTGAAAGAATCTTATAGTCTCCTTAGTTTTGTATTTTTTTAGTTCATTAATAATTTCAAGCTTGTTATGCTGGGAACTACCACGTTTGTGGTAAGCAGAAATAAAAACATCCAAATGGTATGGATCTGTAAACTGTAGCTTAGATGGTATTTCTTTTGGCTTTTTTATATTCTTCCTAAAGACCTCGATTGCTTGTTGTCTAACATCCTCACAATATGAAGCTTTATGTTTTCGTTTATATCCATCTGAACAAATCTGCTTAACCTTCGCTAAGCTACTGAAAAAGCTTATCGGGTTCTTATGGTTGTATCTTTTCTTTTTACCGACACTAACTAATTGCTGATCTTTACCCAAATAATAATCGTAGCGATTAATCAACATAGCCCATTGATTTGGATAAAATTCCTTGTAACGTTCCAACAATAGGTTTAGATCATATTCTAGTGGTAAAGTAGTAGCTACTTTAGCAAGTTGTGGCGTAAAACCTTTCATATACTTTCCAGTTTCACTGTTAAACTTTCTTTTCACCAAACCAGCCATAAATCACCCTAATAATATTTTTTTAGTCATCAGAGCTAGTGCTAACAATGAAACATAAAAAAACCATATAGAAGGTGACATTACAGCTCCCACTATATGTTTTTTTAATTTCCCTAAAGGGCTAATAAAATATAAATCTGACTTAGTAATTTTCTTCTCATGTAACTTGTTTATAAAATCATCATACCTAGTCCGGAAAGATTTTTCTAAAGCAAGATAATATGCATCTAAAAATGTAAATGCGATTATTGGTAAAAACGAAATATAAGCATAATCAGGTTTACCTTTATCAGCAACAATAACTAACACCGCCGATACCAGAGTTATACATAAAGTTTTACAGGCAGTACTATTCGAAGCCATACGCTGAATTACATTTTGTAATATAGTCAAATGAGACTGAACTGAAGTTGAGTCATCACTTAAATTCAAAAATTGATTCGATTCCATATAGATTTAATCCCTATAGCATGATGCATAATTGAAAAACGTACTGGTTGCCGATTAGCACATAACAACTTACTGAACACCATTTTAGAAGTTTATAACACCCCAAAACAGAGTATATTACGTACTTTAATAATTCCACTAAAAAACGCAATTACAAACAAATACTTATGAGTTGAAAATATCTTCATTGTTACGCCTCAAAACAACTTGTAATAAAGTTATAAGACAAAACCCTTACCAAATTTGAATGGTGTCTCTCAGTTATGTGAAAGTCGGCTAAGATTGAATAGTATCTAATTTTTTATTGAGCAACGTTATGACTGATAGTTTAGTGTGTACCCGCCAACAAACCTGCAACACTTAAGTCTTCGTCAATTTCTGGCCAGTAAACTCCTTCACCATCACCGAGCAATTCCCAGTTAGCAAGTTGCTCGGGGGTTGCTTGTGATAATCGTGGAAACCATACTAATGGTGCTGAAATTGTACGGCCATCAAGTAGCTCAACAATTAAATCAGAATCAGTACATTTGATAGTCTGAGCTTGTGGGTGTAATTCAATCGCTAAAGTGTTCATTCCAAGCCTCCAAAAATGCTTCTTTATTTTCAACAACTAATTGCTGAAGTTTACGTAATTCTTTTGGGGAAAACCGAGTTGAGCTGGCTAACGCTATCGGTTTTAACCAAAATTTAGCGAGCATATTTTCTCGCTGTATGTGGATGTGCGCAGGTTCACCATTTTCATTACTGTAAAAGAAGAAACGAAAGGGACCAATTCTTAATACTGTAGGCATAAATTGATTCTACTGAAACTATCCAAGCACCGCAATTTTTTAAGTTCTTAGAATCGTTTTAAGGTGAAAAACTTCTCACTAGCTGCTCAAATTTTTCAGGCTGCATTATTATTGAAAATATACTATTTATTCAAACCAACTTCGCCTTAACCGCTAAATAAACGCCTGAAAATATTAGCAGAATACCAATAATATGAAACTGATGGATCGGTTCGTTAAGAAATACCGACGATAATATAACGCCAAATAACGGCATAAAGTGAATGAATAACCCGGTTTTAACGGCACCTATATCTGCAACGCCCTTATTCCAAAAAATATAGGCTAAAATAGAAGGGAAAATAGCCATATATACTATGGTATAGCTAATTTTACTTTGCCAAATAATCGGCTCTGCAAAATACATTTCTATGCCAGCAAAGGGTAATAAAATGATAGCTCCTATCAACACCGTTACGCAGAAAAAAGTGAAACCGTCTAAGTCAGCTGGTCGCCAACGTAATACAATTGAGTAGGTTGCCCAACACAGCACGGCAACAAGAATATACATATCACCAAGGTTGAAAGCTAGGGCAAGTAGATTATCTAACTTACCTTGAGAGATAAGCAATAACACACCTGTGAGAGAAATTCCTACGCCAATCCATTGCTGTATTGATACACGCTCTTTTAACCATAAGGCAGATAAAATCAGAATAAAGATAGGAATAGCAGATTGTAATATTGTTGCGTTAGACGCATTGGTGCTCGTTAAACCAATGTAAATAAACGTATTAAAGCTTGCTACACTTAAAAACGAAAGCAGTGTTAATATTTTCCAGTGAGTTATTATTACTGCTTTGTTTTTAATAATTCTTGGAATTAAAAAAGGCAGTAATAATAGTAGTGCTAAACCCCAACGCAATTCAGCCATCATAATAGGCGGTAGCACTAGATGCATGGCGCGCCCTAATACAAAATTTCCAGCCCAAAATAAAGTAGTCAATATTAAAAGTATGTACGACATTGTGTTCTCGGTTATTTAAACCTAGCTGAAGAAATAGGTTTTAGAAAATGACATCAAGTTAATTAAATTATATAAATGTAATTAACTTGAAATAACCGCAACACAGTAACCATTTTTGTCAGCACTGACAATTAAAAAAGCTATTTTCTAGCAATAATGTGAACTGTACTAGTCGAACGTTCTAAAAAAGCCCCTTCACAATAGGCAAGATAAAATAACCACAAGCGCTTAAACGTTTCATCATAGCCTAGTGTTGTTAATTCTGACCACGAGGCTAGAAAGTTTTGCCGCC
Organism: uncultured Colwellia sp.; assembly: GCA_965305135.1. Lineage (GTDB taxonomy): Bacteria > Pseudomonadota > Gammaproteobacteria > Enterobacterales > Alteromonadaceae > Colwellia. The sequence continues at coordinate 125,525 of CBDLPA010000002.1, read as the reverse complement.
AATCATTCAGTGTTTTGGCATAATCAAGGCCAATATCATCAAGACGCTCTATCACCATATTACTGTGCTTAGTAATATGGTCAGTTAGTACATTAACAGAGGGTAAAAAACCACCAGGAAAAATGTATTTTTGAATAAAGTCGACATTATTTTTGTAGTACTCAAAACGTTGATCCGCAATGGTAATTGATTGAATTAATAGTTTACCCCCTGGTTTTAAACGATCATTACATTGTTTGAAGAAGCTCGGTAAGAATTCATAGCCAACGGCTTCAATCATTTCTATTGACACCACTTTATCAAAACTACCCGTTAGATCGCGGTAGTCTTTTTTGAGTAAGGTAATTTGTTCATTTAACCCACGTTCGTTAATGCAATTTTGTGCGTATTCATGTTGCGCATCTGAAATAGTGGTAGTAGTAACCTTGCAGCCGTAATGTTGTGCTGCATAAATGGCTAAACCACCCCAACCTGTGCCTATTTCTAATAAATGATCTGAACTTTGCAGTGACAAGCGCTCACAAATAGTATGAAGTTTATGTGTTTGGGCTTGTTCTAATGAACTATTTTCATATGGATAAATAGCCGATGAATACATCATTTTGGGGTCTAAAAAACGTGTATATAACTCATTTCCCAAATCATAATGCGCTAAAATGTTGCGTTTAGAACCTGATTGCGTATTGCGGTTTTGCCAATGACTTAATGCATTTTTAATTCTATTTATCCAAGACTTATTCGCTTCTAAAGCATCTGTTTGTTGTTGGGCTTTAGCAAATATACGAATGATATTAGTTAGTTTGGGACTACTCCATTTTCCTGCAATAAAAGCTTCGGCTACACCAATACTGCCCCCTTTGACAAAATCACGATAAAGACTCATATCATGTATATGAATTTTACCCTGTATATTGTTATCACTGGTATTTTTAGGAAAGAATAGATGATCAGAACCTTCAACAATCTCTAACTGCCCATAGGTTATTTTTGCAAATGTTGCATGAACAATTGCACGGCAGCGTTTATCTAACCAATTCATGTTTTTTGCTATGCTTAACGCTTCAATTTGTTCCATAATTCATCCAACCTTTGATTTGTTTTATTTATGCGTTTACGTTTACTTATTACTATTTTGTTTGATAACCAATAAACGGAATGCGCTTAATCAATAGTTTTACTGCTTGCCAATAAATAGTGGTGACTATTTTTAAGCTCATTACAGGTAATTGACACCACACCTTAAATAAACTTGTTTGCGTAAAGGCTTGCTTTTTCATTTGTAAATTAGCGTCAAACACTTTTTCCATTTTTCCAGTTAGCTTGTTTACCTGTTTATTCTCAATATTAATAACTAAACGTTCGCTATCATTACTTGGCGGCTTTACTTGCCAAAAATACGACATATCTATATCCATAAAGGGGGACACTTGAAAATCCTTTTTATTGCTTTTTTCACCCTCGGTGAGCAAATCAACTAAATAATAGTGCCGTTCGTTCCACGGCGTATTGCTCACTTCTGCCAACATTTGCGTACATTTTCCAGCATGGTCATAACAAAAATAGAAATTAGCCGGGCTAAAATAAATACCAAAACTTCTTACTTGTACCAACATCACTATTTTAGCTATTTCTTTATAACCGTTTAGTTCCTGTACTTTATTAGTAATACGGGTGGATAACGAAAAAGGTTCACCTCGTAAATAATCTTTTTCAACAAAACGTAAAGGGTGATACCAAGAAAAGCCAAACAAACCTATACCAGATATAGCATTTTCAACGTCAGCCACATCAAGTGCCAACATAAAAAGTGAGTAATTAAAGCTGTGCTTTTTAGGGCTAAATCGTCGATGATTGATCGTCCCTAAATAAAGATGGCTTTGACTGAATGGCTTACCCATTTGTATCCTTAACAGTTAATACGTCTAATGAACGATATTATGATCGATTCGGTAAAAAGCAATTAAAGCGCGCTGCTACCTCAACACCACTTTGAACACCATCTTCATGAAAGCCGTTATGCCAATAAGCACCTGCAAAATGTGTATGATTAACACCACAAATTAACTGCCTTTGCTGCTGTGCCTTAACAGACTCAGCTGAAAATATAGGATGATGATAAATGAACTCGCGCAATATTTTACTGGGGTCAATCGCCTCTTTTTGGTTTAACGTTACGCAAAATGTGTGAGGACTATTAATGCCTTGTAATATATTCATATTATAGGTGACGCTGGCAGCTTTATCTCGGTCTTGGCTTAATTGATAGTTCCAACTTGCCCACGCGGCTTTTCGTCGTGGTAACAGTTTTTTATCTGTGTGTAAAATGACAGAGTTTTCGCTGTAAGGCATGGCTGATAAAATGGTTTTCTCATCTTCGCTGGCATCATTTAATAACGCTAAGGCTTCATCTGAATGACAGGCTATAACAACTTCATCAAAAACTTCACTGTCGCCATTATTAAAGTGAATTTGTACCTTGTTATCTAGCCGCTTAATGCCGCTAATATCAGCATTCAGTATTATGTTATTTTTAAATGGTTGGCATAATGGCGTTAAATAACTCCGTGATCCTTTGGGTATAACATACCACTGTGGTCTATCGGCAATATTCAATAGCCCATGATGGTGAAAAAATTGCACAAAGAACCTGAACTCAAATGTTTCCATTTGTGCTAAAGAGCTTGACCAAATTGCAGCGCCCATAGGTAAAATATAATGCTCCGCAAAAAAATCGCTGAAATTATTTTCAGTTAAAAAGGCACCAAGCGTATAGCCACTTTGATATTGTTGCTTCTCAAATATCGATTTACATTGTTTATTAAAGCGTAAAATGTCTTTTACTAAACCCCAAAATTGAGGTCTTAAAAGATTACGTCTTTGGGCAAATAAAGTATTTAAATTGTGGCCGTTATATTCCAAGCCTGTTTGACAATTGTGAACAGAAAAGCTCATTTCAGTTGCTTGCTTTCCTATGCCAATATCAGCCATTAACGCTAAAAAATTTGGGTAGGTTTTATCGTTAAACACAATAAACCCCGTGTCTATGGCATATTTTTGACCTGCTTTTTCAATATCAACGGTAGCAGTATGCCCTCCAATACGATCATTTTTTTCAAAAACAGTTACGTTGTGCTTTTGTGATAATAAATAGGCAGATGTTAAGCCTGAAATACCTGAGCCGATAATTGCTATGCGCTTCATGCGTTTTCCCTCTTAGCAATCATTGATTGCCATAATGATGAAGGTAGAAAAGAAAATAATTTCATTAATAAGGTGAGTCGTTTGGGAAAGTGTAAATATTTTTTTCGTTTCTCAACACCTTTGATAATTCTATTCGCAGCTTCATCACTGGTGATAATAAAAGGCATGTCAAAGGTATTTTTATCTGTAAGTGGTGTTTTAACAAAGCCTGGATGAACCAAAGTAACATCAATATTCTCTGTCAATAAATCCATGCGTAAGCTATTGGCCAAATAATCCATGCCCGCTTTTGATGCGCCGTAAGCTTCGCTTCTTGGAAAAGGCAAAATAGTGGCACTTGAACTAACAAATACAAGCTGACTTCCCCCTGTCATTTTTGGCAAAATATATTGCAATAACCAACCTAACGAGGTGAGATTCGTTGTAATAATGTTACTGAAAGTCTGACCATTAAAGTGTTTAACCCCATCAATATATTGACAATCACCTGCATTGAGAATAACAAGGTCTAGGTTTTCAATTTTTTGTAGCGCTTGCTCCATAGCTTTCGGGTTATTCAAATCAAACAAACAAGTTTGATGTGCTTTTTCTGCTATCACGGCTAATTTATTTTCATCTCGACCACAAGCAATTACGTTATCGCCACGCCCGCTGTATTGGTTAAATAACGCTAAGCCAATACCAGAAGTCGCTCCTGTAATTAACACATTTTTGGCTGGCATCTTCGATTTTGTATACATTAGTGTGCCGCCTTATTTTTAATCCACTTGGTTAATTTTCCAAATAAAGGCAATTGCTCATATAGCATAGCGCCTAAATCTAGATAATCGCGGTGATATATAACTTTGCCTTGCTCGCCTTTAATATGTGAAGTCCCTAACACAGTCACTAACTCTCCTTTGTTCAATTTATTGTGTTGATAAGACATGGTCCAATAAATAGCCGCCTCATTATCTTGTGCAATAACATTGTCGATAACAAACTCACAAAAACTTAAGTTTTCATAAAGATTTTTAAAATAATGAAATAACTCATCAAAGCCCTCTACTTGGTGAATAGGATCTATGAAAGTGACATTTGGATGATAGATAGTCGACAACAAGTCTAAATTTGTTGTTGACAGTGTTTGATAGACACTAACGAAATTAGTCAGCCATAAAGGTGAATGTGAAGGTAAATGATTGAATACTTTATTTTTCATTTTATTATACCAATGAGATAAAATGGATGGCTATTTGTAAAACGCTAACGCTTTTAACCTAGCCTCTTTATGGTCAACAATAGGTTCCCAATACAATGACAATTGATGATTCGCGATATATTGATGTGGAAAATGAATATGCTTATCAGGAATACTGTTTAACTCTGGTATATATTTACGTATGAAGTCGCCATTTGGATCAAATCTTTCGCTTTGTCTTATGGGATTAAATATTCTGAAATAGGGTTGTGAATCACACCCCGTACTTGCAGCCCATTGCCACCCACCATTATTCGAGGCTAAATCACCATCAATTAAATGCTGCATAAAATATTTTTCCCCCCAACGCCAATCAATCAGTAAATGTTTGGTTAAAAAACTCGCCACTACCATTCTTAAACGGTTATGCATCCAACCTGTTTGATTTAACTGTCGCATTGCTGCGTCAACTAACGGGTAACCTGTGGTTCCTTCACACCAAGCAATAAAAAAAGCGTCATTGTTATGCCACTGGGTTGTTTGATATTTTTCTTTAAATGCTTGATGCTTACACAAACGTTGTTCATGAAAGAGTAGATGACGATAAAATTCTCGCCAAATAATTTCGTTTAACCATGAAAATTCGTCGCTGTCGGTAGCGAGCAATATATCGGGATGACGATTTAATAAAGAAAACAACACATATCTTGGGCTGATCACCCCAGCGGCTAAATAAGGGGAAATACCTGACGTTCCCTTGATTGACGGAATGTCTCGTTGCTGTGCATAAGTAGAGAGTTTATCTTGGAAAAACCTTGGCAACTTACGCCTTTCATACTCTTGCGCTAAAGGCCATGCACTTGACAGTGAATTGCAGGTTTCAGCTTTATGTTCAGCAGCAAGCAGATCACCTCCTGCTAGTTTTCCTAAATAGTCAAACCCAAACTGTTTTACCTGTTTCAACCAAGCCTTTTTAAAAGGTGTAAAAACTTTAAACATATCGCCTGATTGGTTTAACACTTTACCTTTAGGCACAATAACATCGGCTTCAAACAAGGTTAATGGAATACCTTGCGAAATACATGCTAAATCCCGCTGGCACTCATTAAATTCAAGCTCACTATTGGCAACCACACTTATAATGTTGTGGGCTAAACAATAACGTTTCAAATACGCTTGTTGAGCTGCAAAGTCAGGCACCACAACAAGCTCTAGTTCAATATTAAAACCAGCAAGTTCATCAACAAGTGCATAGGCATGACGCTTAATAAAGTCAATTTTTATGGCCGACCAGTGATGTTCAAGCCACTGTTTTTCTGATATGAAAAACAATGCCTTACCAGGTGTTTCTGAACACCTATGATTAATAAAATAATGTAAAGCAGGGTTGTCATGTGTTCTTAAATCGTTACGAAACCAGAGTATCAAAGCATATCCTTTTCTTTATTTGCCATGTTTCTTTATATTTTCAGGTGAGATCATACCTCTTCTGTCGGGGCAATTCATTGCCCCGTTGTCGGACTAAAGTCCAACCTACATGATGATATTTTTATTGCCTGACTTTATTGCCTGACTTTATTGCCCTAGTATGCGTATCTCAATTTCAGTTCATCTGGATAGGGAGATAAATAGGCCTGTTTAGTCAAATACGCTTTGGGGTATTGTAGTAAGTAATGTTTAATCAAGGTTAATGGCGCAATTAACGGAATTAAACCATTACGGTAAGCGTCTATTTGGTTGCATAGCTCTTGCCGCTCATTAGGTTGCAAGTGTTTAGAAAAGTAGCCTTGTATATGCGCTAACGTATTGGCATGTTTTTTTCGTGTGGCTTTAATAGATAAGGCACTCATTAAGCCGGCAATATATTGTTCAGCCATGTCCACTAAAGGCAGATCTGCCCTTGCTAAAAGTTGCCCTAATTGTTTATAAGCGATGAGATCATGACTCATAACCGTATACTTATATTGGCTATGAAACATTGTTAATTTATGTTTGGTTAACCCTGATGCTTCAAGGTTCTGCCAGTATTTGTATGCATAAACACGCGCAACAAAATTTTCTCTAATTAACGGATCATTTAAGCGGCCATTTTCCTCACAAGGTAATAACGGGTTTGCGGCCATTATTTCACGGGCAAAAACTCCAACACCATCAGATTTTAAGGCATTACCTTCTGGGCTATATACTTTTACTCGTTCCATACCGCAACTTGGGCTTTTTGCACAAAAAATATAACCGCTTAAGTGCTTAGTCATTTTTGCAATTTTTTTGCCATAAGCTTGCAGTGCATCCGTGACATCGCCTGTGCCGTCAGAACGTGAAACACTTATAATATCTGCTTTTTTTATTTGACGAATAGTTGGTCTGGGTATGGGTAAACCAATAGCAACTTCTGGGCAAAAGGTTTTATAAGTGACGTGTTGTCCAAACTCATGAATACAAAAATTAGATGGTTTGTTACTGCCATCAAACCTTACTTTTTCACCAACCAAACATGCACTAATACCAATAGAAAGATCTTTTTTATCAACAGAATGAATCATAGTTATTGCCCTTTGTCGAACCTACTACTTAGTAAATAAAAGCAGCGATGGGATTAAGTAATTTATTGATACCTTGGGTGAAATGTAACGCGTCATTAGCAACGGTATAGCACAAACACCCTTCATCAGAAATAGGATGATGTTGGTGACTTGCATCAAGCATAATAAAATCGCCTTTAACATACTCCCCCTGTTCATCATGAAAAGAGCCTTCTAATAACAAGGTCAATTCAAAGCCTTTGTGGGTATGTTCAGGTACACCGCCACCCGGTTGAATTTGAAGCAAACTGGTGTGAATTTCGTTTTCATTTAACTGAATTCGAGCACGGGCCAGTTTACCGATATTGGCAGTTTTCCCCAGCTGCATATTGTGTAAAGCATGAGGCAATGTATATGGCTTATTATTAAACACCACTGTTTTGTCAGCGATGACCTGTGTGTGAGTGAGTTCATCCGACTGCGTAATTTGCTCTATCATGTCTTCAAAGCACATTGCCTCTTCTTGCTCATCAACGATGAATCTATCAAGAAATGCTTCTTCAAAGCTTGTTTCAGCCACTTGCTCTGTTAACTGGGCAATGGTTTGTTGGCATTTAGGGCACATATCAGCATGAATGGCGATACCTGCAGATAACGAAGCAGGTAAATCACCATTAACAAATGCTTGGATTAATTCAAATTTAGGGTGATGTTTAATCATGTTTATCTCCTAACTGCATTTTGAGTTTAGCCAACGCCAACCGCAAACGAGATTTTATCGTCCCCAGTGGTAAATCTAAATGGGTAGCCAATTGCTCTTGCGACATTTCCATAAAATAAAAGCCTTTCACCACTTGTTGTTGCACTTCAGATAAGGATTCAATAACCGTTAATAATTGTTTATTTTCAAGGTGATCATCAAACACTTCATCTTCATGAGCCATGCTTTCAGCTATTGGCCAAATATCATCACTGAGGTTGTCTTCTTTATTACCTTTTATTTTACGTAACATATCAAAGGTTACATTACGCATAACAGTATATACCCAAGTAGTGGCTGCACCTTTGTTTTCGTTAAAAAGATGGGCTTTACGCCAAACATTACTCATGGTTTCTTGCACCACTTCGTTAGCTTGCGTTTCATTAGGAAATTTATTTCGTGCGATATGTTGAATTTTAGGCGCAAAAAACTGAAACAAATGGGTAAATGCTTTTTTATCTCTCGACGTGGCAACCTCATTAAGCCATTGACAAAGCTGAGGATGATCTATTTTATCTGACATGCTACTAGGTTTAGCATTTGCCACTTTGCTTAGCAAGTTTGTTTGCATGGCTTTTATCACCGAATGCTGCATTGAATCATACAAGCCAATACGCACACGGTTTAAAAAGGATCACTTTTATTTATTTATTTATTTATTTATTTATTTATCAATGATTGACTTAACAAAGCTTTTAGCTTCTTCAAAATTATGAGTTTCTACAAAGCTATTCTTCACAAGTAAGCTAACAGGTAATAACTCTAACCATCTAGCAATAACCCAATTAAGATTATCAGTATGCTTTTCTGGATAAAGCTCATTTAACTGAGGAGTATTTTCAAACACGTTTGCTATCGATTGAGATAATACGTGACTAGGCATATTAACCAACACCTGAGACCAGTGTGATATTTCAGTCACTTGAGCAAAATACACGTTGTCATTGTCTTTATCTAATGACAAAATTTCTACTAACGCTTTACATTTTACATCGATTTCTAAAATGCCATCTTCACCCTGACCAAAGTTAATAATCTCTACCCAACTTCCCCAATTTAATTCAGGAAACGGTTCTTCTGCCGTGTGCATCCAAAGCACAAATCCTTGCCCTTGAATTGCCCTTTTTATCATTTTTACATAACGCTGTTCAAAAATTCTTAAACGAGTTATCCCTTCAGGAAGCAAGAAAATAGGTAAAGGAAAAAGAGGTAATGTTAAGTTTGAATGTTGCATCGCTAAAGCACTTCTTTCAAATCACAGGTTTTACTCGGATGTGCTTTATCAAAAAATAACGTGATTTCTGCCGCTTTTACGCCAAATTTATTCATGGTCGTTTTATTAAACACACGGTATTCATCAAGTTGATACATCCAGTCATCCATAGTAAATTGATACGTGTTTTCATCTACTGGTACTAATAACTGATATTGCCATTGAAAGGCGAAGCCTGATTGTTTTCCGTTAGCTATACCAACCACATCTGCTGCGGTGCCAGTATACTCATCATTTTCTAACTTAGTTAATTGCCAAGTTCTATAACTTACTTCACCATCTTTAAAATAAAAAACTTCAGCAAGCTCTCCCTGATTTCCATTCCAGGTACCCGTTAATTCTACGCAAAAACGTCTTGTCACTTGATTCGTGTAATCTTGTACCATTCCCCACGCAATTAACTCACCTGCAAAGTAGCGTTTAATATCAAATTTAGGCGTGCTCTGCTCATAATCATTGAGCTTGGTGCTACAGCTTGTGATTAATATTACGATAAAGCTGAGCGATATTAACTTTGTAATATTGAACATCATTTTACTTCTCCTAGTAGTTCTTTTCTCAATTGGGTTTGGCTGGTATTTGGTGAAAGCCAAATATCTAAAAATAATTTGCTAAAATCGGCCTCTTCAATTACCCCTACTTTCTCGTGATTAAAGTAGAAAACTGATTGTTGATTTTGCACAAACAACGTCAACTTATCACCCGATGAAATGTCAGGCCAAATTGTTTTTAATGCCGGGAGATACTTGCTGTAAACTAATTCAGGAACATTTAAATGCTCCCATTGCTGTGCCGTTCTTTCTAGTAAATCCTCTGCAGTAATATCTTTTAAGTACTCTATTTCAAAAAGTAGGGATTCTGATGAATTATCGTGCAAATAACGCCCCGTTTGGGTGTAAAGCGTACTGTTATAAATATCCCAAAATAGTACTGAAAACTTTGCTTTACCTACCGTTTTAAAATTGAGCTGGCTAAAGTCATTAGGTAAGGTGTCTATTACTATATTATCCTCCATGACAACATTCGCTGCATAGGTGGCAACCGTGGTTAAATTGATAAAAAAAATAATAGAAAAAAGATACTTAATCATAAGTAACATCCTGAGAATAAACTCTTTCTTGTAAATAAAAAAACAGTACGATTAATATTGCCCAGATAGGCGCAAGAATTAGATAAGTTATCAGTTGGCTATATCCCAACTCAATAGATGACAATGATGCGCCAGCCAGATAACTTAATGGCGGAAATATATAACCAATAAAAAATTGTAAAACCTTAGACCCAGCTAAAAACTTCAAACTATGTGCAATAGTTGCTGCAAATGCAGCCCATAGCATAATTAGCCAAAAGGGAGGCAATAGATAGTCGTTAAACAACAATACGTCGAAAAAAAACAAGGTTGAATCAACTAAAGTACCAATAACTGTTACTATCAAAATGAGTTTGAATTCGACTCTCGGCTGCTTACAAAAAAAGAAGTGTAAACCAAGTAATAGCAAAACCACTGGAATAAAACGTTCTCCCAAGAGCACTAAACCAAACCAAGAAATGTTAAAACCAATAATATTAAACAGCATAATTTAGCAACACAGTGATAAAAACAGATAACTTTCCTATCAATACGTTTGTAAATTCAATATGGATTTGTCATTGATGGTATTTTTTATTTATATATATAAAAATACTGTAAAGGGTAATGATTGTTTTGCTTTGTTGGTTGTGTTCTCGTTGATTATTTTGGTACTGGTAATGATAGTAGTAATTCTGCTAACCATTCATGTTCTGGTGAGGCTTTTCATCAATAACTGACGGAAGTTTATTTTCATATTTAGGGTATATTTGATTTCTACCTGAGTTTTTAGCTTGATATAAATATTTATCTGCACTACTGATTATTTCATCAATCGTACGATTTCCATTAGATTGCTCTATTCCCATACTAACAGTTACGCTTATATTTTCTCCTTTATAATTAACAAGATTAGACCGCACATTTCGTAGTACTTTTTCAGCAAGATGATAAGCATTCTCGGCAACGGTACCTGGCAAAATAAACAGAAACTCTTCCCCGCCCCAGCGCGCAACGCAATCTTGTTCTCTTATACTACTTGTAAATATTTTAGCAAGTTCAATTAAAACAGCATCACCCGCATTATGACCATATAAATCATTGACTTTTTTAAAATAATCTACATCACATAAAATAATAGATAACTTTTCCTTACTACGTGCTGCTCGTGATTGTTCACGTTTTAAAAGTACAAGTGCATCACGCCGATTAGACAATTGCGTCAAGGCATCAACATGAGCAAGCTCTTGATACTTTTTACTTAATTCAAGTGTGTAATGATATGCTTTATTTCTAGAGTACTCATACAAAGCAGACAAGAAAGTGATCGTTAAAAAGGAGTAAATTAAACGTAATTTGAATTCTATACTATAAACCGTATGAAGAACAAAATCGGTTGGTATAAACATGATAGCCGCACAAAAAATAATAAAAACGATAATTTCTACAAGGCCGCGCTTTAATCCATGAAAAAATAAAGAGACTGGCGGTATAATATATATCCATAAAGGCCCAGTATTTTCAACACCACCTGTAAACACTAAATAAAGCATTAAAATACATAGTGAATAAAAGCTAATTGCTGAACTTAAGGTAATATTGTTATATTTACTAAAGACGAAATAAGCAATCAAAAAAAAACAACTAACTAAAGTTAAAGTACTCGCTAAAAAATACGTTTGATTGACAAAAGCAACTCCCCCCATAATACCTGTAAGGCTAAAGCCCACTAAGGCAAATAAAGGCACCACTTGTAGTGGTCGATAATCTTCACTTTCTAGGGTGTTTTTATCAGATTGTACGTCCAAAAAGTCTACCTTATTAGGAGGGGGTAAAATATATTCAATATAATTAGCATAGCAGCTTTTTGTAAAATTAACTTAATTAACATATTTTTTGTTATATTATATTCAAGGCGATACGGTATATTTAAATGCTATGGCATTATTGATAGATCGCTCAATATTATAACTGTTAGTGCAAAAGCAAAAGAAAATGTCACACCCCTTCATTAAATTTAACCTATGCCATTGTTGATTAACCTGTTGATTACCAAGTATTACCTGACACTCATCACTATGCGGCAATCAACATTTTATTCAACAGCACTATATTTACTAACGAAGAAGGGGTTGATGATTGGGAATTCTATTGGGATTCAACAACTCATTTAGACAATAATGATGACGGTAGTAATGCAACTTACATCTCTTTTGGTCGGGCTTTAGGTTATATGAATAACGAAATATTAGATGTTCATGGTGCAGGTGCACAACGCAGCAACGATACACTTAATCTTGCAACAGAGCTAGCCTCTAGCTTAGTAGCAACCGCAAATGGTAGTTTTTATATTAAAATATGCCACGGCTTCATATTAGGATGACTTATATTTATGCAATATTTTCTTTGGAATATGACAGTAATCATTAGGAAAGCGAGTGAGTCGTTCTTGGTGTTCTTCATCGCTTTTCACGTAGTTGCTCAACGGTAATATTTCAACCACTACTTTCTCTGCATCATCACAGCTCTTAATATATTCAGCGGCACTTTGCAGGTGAGTATGATTATGACTATATATGCCAGTTCGATATTTTTTACCCACATCTTGCCCTTGTTTATTGATACTGTAAGGGTCGATAATTTCAAAAAAGTAATCAAAAAGCTCATGCATTTTAACCACCTTGGGCTTAAAGGTAACCTTTACGCATTCCGCATAACCATCATAATCACTATTGGTGGTATCAGTTGCGCCATTAGCGCGACCTGCTTCAGTGGTAATAACGCCAGGTAAATGCTTCATAAATTCCTGTACCCCCCAAAGGCAACCACCAGCAAAATAAATAATTTCCTGCTCCTTGTTAATACGCTTATTATCTTGTGATGTATTCATATTGACTCTTTACGAAATAAAAATAGGTTACTGTGCAAACACTTGTAAACCATTACTAATTACAAATGGCTTTCATGTGAAATACTTTTTTCGCTAAGATACAATATATTCAAATATAGCGATCATCACATTTTAGCTAACCTTAAACTTATCTACGATATTTTTCACTTATTCTAATAATAAAGTTCAATTTTAGTGTCGAAATTTAAGACACTACACTAACTATTTTATCGTGTGATTTATAATTCAGTCAGTTGTAGCCTTGTAATGGGTGTGAAATGAAAAGTCGTTTAATGATAAATAAAGCAATGTAAATAGAGAACGTTAATATGAATCAAGTTGTAAAAATTACCTTACCCGCCTTATTATTTAGCATATCGACTTTGTCATTAGCTGCAGATGAAAATACAGAAGAAAAAACTGAAGTAGCTCTTAAGACCAACACTGATATAGAAAAAATAACAATTAAAGGGTCAGCAACGGCTAATACAGAGCCTGTGGGAACATTTGGTTCATCGGTTTCAAATTTAGAATATGATCCACGCGTAGATTTACAGTCGCGTAATATGGCTGAAGCACAAGCTGATGTGACGATTCGCGGTGGCATTTTTGAGAATACGGGCTTTACTGTGGGTAGTGCCGCTTTATTGGATCCGCAAACGGGGCATTACGTAGCAGAAATACCTATTGCCCAAGAAATGCTGACTAATGCCGACATACTTACAGGTGTAGATAACGCACTACAGGGCGTTAACAGCTCAGTAGGAACCGTATCACGTAGTTGGAAAGCCATTGAAACCTCAGGTAGTGCTTCACTTGGTGCAGGTACTAACAACTTCAATTTACAACGTATTCACAGCGCAGTTAGTGTGCCTGTAGGAAACACCAAAGATTGGAGCCTTGGTTTTGAAGGAGAATATTCTCGCTCTGAAAGTGATGGAACCATAGAGAATGGCGACCATGATTTTGAGCGTGTTTCTGGCCGTATTCAATTAGCTGGGGCATCATCACAAACAGATTTATTTTTTGGTTCTCAAGAAAAATTTTTTGGTTGGCCAAATCTGTACACCCCATTTAATGTTAATGAAACAGAAGACATTAAAACAAAACTATTTATTCTCAATCATAAACAGTACTACGCACAAGACAGCACATTTGAACTATCTACTTATTATCGTCGTAACGACGACCATTATGTATATTCTCGAGAAAATCCAAGTGCATTTGAAGCTTTTCACGAAACTGAAGTAAAATCGATAGCCTTATCTGGCCGTCATGCACAAACTGATTCATTCGCACTAAACTACTCAACACAATTTATCAGTGACCATATTGAATCAACCACGCTGGAAAATAATTTTACCTCTCGTGATTATTATAAGATCAGCGTATTACCCGAATACCTAATGGAACTTAATGATGACCAGCAGTTAACTTTTCGTCTTGGCGCAGCTTTTGACGATACAAACCGAGATGAGTCTGATGTTTCACTCCTTGGTGATATTGCTTTAAATACAATAAAGGCTGATGGCAGCTCGCAAACTATTTATCTTTCGTACGCAGAAGCAAGTCAAGTGGCAGGTTACACCGCGATAGGCGGTAGCGATAGCGGTGGATTATTTCGAAGTAACTATAATCTAGGCCGAGAAACCACTAAAAATCTAGAATTAGGTTTAGCATTAAACCAAAATACTTGGCGCCTTGATTCAGCTATTTTTTATCGACAAGATATTGACTTAACAGATTGGACTTATCGTTTAGACTCAACCTCTGCTCGCTCAGCAAACGCAGTTGATATAGATACCTTAGGGATAGAATTATTAGCAATGAAGCATTTTGAAACAGCAGACATTATCACTAGCTATACCTTTCTTAATAAATCTGAAGATTATGGTACTGCTGACATAGATGCGAGTTTTTATGCCTTAAACTACCCAGATCATCGCGTAACATTAGGTGTTATCTGGCGTCCTATTAATATTGTTGAAATACGTATTGATAACGAGTGGCGTAAACAGGAAGAAAATACTCTCCGCAATGGCGATGACAATGCTTTGTTCACCCACTTAACATTAAAATTTTCGCCTGAGCAACTTAAAGGTTTAGATATTATAATGGCGGTAGATAACCTTTGGAATGAATCATTTGAAGAGGTACCTGGTACGCCAGGACGTGGAGACCAATACACCATTAGCGCTACTTACAGTTGGTAACACAGTCACATTAAACAAGCCAAAATATAAACAAATAAAAGTATTTTCACCGCCCCAGCCTAACATGCTGGGGTTAAATCGTTAACCATAGCGCGTTAAAATAGCTATTGAATATAGCTGTTTGATTGACAGCACTAATAATTAGAGACTTTTAATGATTTATTTAGTGATAACAACCCTCATTTGGGCATTTTCCTTCGGGCTTATTGGTAATACACTTAAAGGCATCAACCCGCTTCAAATAGCTGATACTAGGCTATTACTTGCTTTTATTGTTTTTTTACCTTTTATAAAGCTACGTAATATTAATTGGCAAGAAAAAAAACAACTTATACTGCTGGGCGCTTTCCAGTATGGTGTTATGTACACCTGTTATCTTTCCGCTTTTCGTTTTATACCATCACATTTAGTTGCACTGTTCAGTGTAATCACACCACTGTATATCGTTATGATCAATGATCTACGCCAGCGTTCTTTCACACCTTGGTATTTAGTTGCCACTCTGCTTTCGGTTTTTGGCGCTGCGGTTATCAAAATGGGTAATATAGAATCAAATCAAATTTGGTTAGGATTTGGCTTGATGCAAGTAGCCAATATCGCATTCGCTTTCGGGCAAGTTTATTATCGCGATTGGAAACAAGCTAGGCCGCAAATTAGTGACAGCTCAGTATTTGGTTTTTTATACCTAGGTGCTGCAATTTTTACTACCGTTGCCACTCTGTTAATTTCAGGGCAGTCACCCATTCCTTTTGATGCCACACCAATACAATGGTTTGTTTTAATATACATGGGTTTTATTGCCTCAGGACTTGGGTTTTTCTTTTGGAATAAGGGCGGAACCCAAACGAATGTGGGCGTGTTAGCAGCATTTAACAATGCCGTAGTGCCATTAGCAATGTTCGCCTCATTATTTGTTTTTGGCGAAGCTAAGGGCGGCTCTACAGAAGAATTAATCAGACTCGCCATAGGCTCATTCTTTATTGTAATAGCATTACTGATTGCAAAGCGAAAATAAGTCGCGATGACAGCGAATATAATTAACAGCCCCTTCCATTGCTATTGAACTAATGGGTGGCTAGATATTTTTGGGGGGAACAAAAAGAATATAAAGAATGGGGTGGCTAAAGGGACTTGAACCCTCGACAACCGGAATCACAATCCGGGGCTCTACCAACTGAGCTATAGCCACCACTGAACAACTTAAAATGCCTTGCCATAATTTAACGATGATAGGAAAAGCGCGGGGAGTATATTGCATTTATACAGTGATTGACAAGAAAAATATTAGCTTTTAATTGTGTTTTACAGTATTTGTGCAACTAATCTACAACTGGTTATCTATTTAACTTTATATCCCTGTCCTGGATGGCTTGGTGTTGATGGATAGGCTAACTCTAATTGTTGGCTTTTTAACATTGGACTTAAATAGCTCTTCCTCAATGTATCAGTATTTCTACCAAGCAATTCAGCAAGCTGAGCAAGCTTAAGATACTTATCTCCAGACTTATCACATAACGCTATTATAGTTGCTTCTATGTCATTCCGTTTTGCTCTGTAGCTACCATCACGGATAGGTGCTGCAATATCTAATAGTTCTTGCCATAACTTCTTCTCTTGAAGACCCGGAGTTCCCAAGGAGAACCCCGGGCTTTCAGATTCTAACCCCGGGCTTTCAGATTCTAACCCCGGGCTTTCAGATTCTAACCCCGGGCTTTCAGAAAATAATGACAACTGACTTAAGTCGGGTGATGAAATAAAAGTTATATTTTTACCTGCTTCATTATCTGGAGTGGGAATTTCTATACCCTTTATATGATAGATTTTATCTTTATGAACACCAGAAGATGTAAGGTAATCAGCTTTCACCAAATTTGATAATGCTAAAGTAATATCTCTAGTATGAGCTGATGTCAAAGTACTAATTCGATCATGATTAAACCATGACTCGGTTGCAGCAGTTATTAATATAGAACGTTTTAATTCGCTTAGTTCTTTATATTTAGCACCAAATAATTCAATTAACTTTGTATGCATTTCATCTGATACTAGATTCACCATACGAAGCTCTAGTAATGTTTGCTCAGGATCATCTTTTTCATATAAATTAGGGGTTTGCCACTTCTGAGCCTTACAGTTACTGTAGATTTTAGGTACACCAGAGCCAGCTTTCTCACTTAAGCCAATGTTTAAAAACATTTGATGTATAGCAGGATTTCGACAAAGACTATCACCACCAGCAATAGCATCCTTAACCGGAACACGCATCAACCCGGGGTTACGAAAGCCAATAAAATCAGGATGTTTCTCAATAAGTAGAGAGCTGTCACTGGTGAAATCGGCGTGAGCCAGTGTATTAACGAGAGCTTCACGAATCGCTTCATGGGCAGGAGTATCATCAATACGTTGACCATCGACAAGTTGAAAACCAACTTTCAGGTTATCAGTAAGCTTACGGTAAACCTTTCGATAAAAATCAAATATATTACCTGACCAAGAACCGTCAGGAAAAACACGATCAACCCATCGATGTGAACTATCATCCTTCTCTTGGTAGTCTACAAAATAGCTAGGCAGTGCATCTTGAATAGCATCCCAAGTACCAAACATAACTAATCCAGCTAAAGTTAGCCCTTCCTTCTGACTCTTTCTATCTTTTCGCCATGCCTTAATACTACGTAAAAAACCAGCCGTATCTTGCTCTAGAAATGGATGTCCTTGCGGTTTAGCATCAACAAACATTTGACGATATATTCGTAAGGTTTCTGGATCTACATCTTCTAAAGAAAACCCTTCTAAAATACGGTTATCACGCACATCTTCTCGTTCGGCAAGTATTTTGTTTACGATATCAGGCAAACATTTCTGATCGGCTTCATGCCGTCTAACATAGGTACCAGACAGTGGATTATTATTAATATATATGGGGCGCAGTTCTCTTGGTGAGCGCGGCACAACAATCCTAATAACTTTCTTTTCATCAATGGACTCAATTCTTACATCATTTTCATTAAGTAAGTTATGGCTAACTTTTTGAGGGTTATTAATGATATCCCAAATACTTTTGAGTAAAGGTGCAGGGTTCTTGATGCCTTCAACCGTAAAATGACCTTTCTTTTCTTTGATTCCGAGTAGTATCTCTCCTCCTCGGGTATTTGCGAATGCGCTATAACTTTCCCACATATCATTAGGCACAGCACCCTTACCATCCTTGCCTGAGGCAAGTTTACATTCTACTTCAGAGTTCTCTTGTAAAAGAGCTATGTCAGATGTGTTATTGAGGACAAAGTTAGGCATATCAGGTAATTATTATTTAAATTGACTAAATCCATTGTAAAAGAAATACCAGACATTTACAGATAAATTATTATATTTGAAAATAACACTCCCTATATCCCTACGAGTAGCTTCGCAGTTATCATCAATGTATTAGCTGTATGGGATAATAAATGCAAAACGATTGGGAAGAAGATTATTTAAGTGTACCAGAAACAACTGAGAGCAAAGACGTAAGCAAAAATGAATCATCTACTGACTTTGATTATCTCGAAGCCAGTTGTGGCGACTATGATAGCACTCGATCTAAAGCAAGTCGCGATGGTATTGAACAAGTTAGAACAGGTGAAGTAAAATCGAGAGCAGACATAGCAAAGGAGAAAGAGGCTTCGATTAAAAAACAGCTTATGGAAAAGCGCATCCCAACCGCGTTAAAGCCAATTATTTCAATTGATACTGAATACGAGCAAGACCATGAGAATAACCAAATTAACGTATTGTCGTATCAATTGGTGGTTAGCTTTGAAGGTAGAAAGTGCAATGGAACTATTTTTCCAGAATCGACTCACAAAAAGCATAGGCTATCATTTGAAGACTTTTTAGTCCGAGTCATTCAAACAGCCCTACAAGACAAAGTTCTCACCAAGTGGCCTTAACACGTAATTATAGTTGCTCATTATTTAAAGGCAGACTTATTTACTTTCAGCAACGCATTCAAAAATATTAAAACTTTGGTTAATTCTGTACATAAAACAGTAGCGAGTTTACGTGACGGCTACGGTGTTAATTTAGGTAAAAAATTCAAAAAACATGTTGATGATATGCCTTTTAGACTTAATGATGGCAGTAACAACACTTACTCAATACTGATCACCTTTTGTGCTTCGATGTTGTTTGCACCAGCTGGATATCAACTAACGGATGCGAGAAGCGTTCAAGGCAGCATTGATACTGTCAACTTAGTTAACCTCAGCTCGGGATAAAAATTGAACTAATTGCCTGTTCCACGATCCGATCTTTCGACCAAGAAAAAACAGTTAATTGCTGATGGTAATATCAAGCGAAAACGATCATGTCGTATGACTATGAGCGAAATAATGACTGTCCTTATCGCTTTTCATACATCAAATCATCGCGACTTTAAAAATTATTATAAAGGTTATATTGCTAAATTTTATCGTTCACATTTTCCGAACTTATTGAGTTACACTCGATTTTTAGAAGTGATGCCTAAAGCTATTGTTCCGCTTTCTAGCTACTTTTCAATACTTAAAGGTGAATCTACAGGTATTGAGTTCATTGACTCTACAAGTATAAAAGTATGTCATAACTTGAGAATACCTAGACACAAAACATTTGACAGTATAGCCGAACGCGGCAAAGGAACAATGGGTTGGTTTTATGGATTCAAACTGCACTTAGTCACTAACTTTAAAGGTGAAATAGTTGATGCTAAATTAACTACTGGCAATGTGCACGACACAAAACCTGTATTAGAATTAGCAAAAAATCTCAAAGGAAAATTGTACGCTGATAAAGGCTACATTAGTAAAAAGTTAACAGCCAACTTAAAAGCAAAAGGTGTCGATTTGATAACAACGGTTCGCAGTAATATGAAAGCCAAAGCTATGTCATTATGGGATAGAGCAATGCTATCTAGGCGGTTTATTATCGAAACGATAAATGATCAATTAAAGAATATTTCTCAAATAGAGCATTCTCGTCATCGCAGTCCTAATGGTTTTATGTTGAACTTACTTGCAGGGCTAGTGGCTTATTGCCTTAAAGAAAACAAGCCAACCCTTAATATCAATGACGTTGAAATGAATGTAATGGTTAGTGCTTAACCCGATCTGAGGTTATTTATGATTTTTCTTGGTTTTTATTTACTTTTTGTCCGCACAGGATACGCACAGGAATAGTTTATGGTTTTGATGTTCCATCTAAAAATTAGCAAACAGAAAAGTTGTATTAAATAAAGGATAAAACAACTAAATACCGCATGGTTACTGAACTGATGGAGTGCTTAATAATTTTTCGAGGGAGTATTAAAGATGGGGTGGCTAAAGGGACTTGAACCCTCGACAACCGGAATCACAATCCGGGGCTCTACCAACTGAGCTATAGCCATCACTGAACAACTTCAAATGCCTTGCCTTAATTTAACAATGATAGGAAAAGCGCGAGGAATATATTGCATTTATGCAGTGATTGACAAGAAAAATATTAGCTTTTGGTTTAAGTAACGTAAATACTATATATTAGTCCTTAAAGATACTTACTATTCAGTAGTATAGTGAAGATATACCACAACACCTGAATGTATTTTCTTTCATCAATCATATTGACTCTAAGTAGGTTATGTTATGTCTTTAGATAAGATTTCAGCTCAAATAAAAAATCACGGTGATAAAATCCCTCCTGTTGAATTATGGGATCCTGAATATTGTGGTGAGATAGATCTTCAAATAAAAGCAAATGGAGATTGGTTTTATGCAGGAACTATTTTCAAACGCCCTGCTCTTGTTAAACTTTTATCTTCTGTGCTCAAAAAAGAGCAAGAGGATTATTATTTGGTAACCCCTGTTGAAAAAATAAAAATTACCGTTGAAGATGCCCCATTTGTTTTAACTCAATGGTATTGGCAAGATGAAAACAAAACAATCATGGTAGTGAGTAATAATGTTGGTAACGAGTTTATCTTAAATGCCCAGCACCCAGTCACACAAAATGATAGGGGGGAGCTTTATGTCAATGTTCGTCGTGATCTACTAGCAAAGGTTCATCGGAATGTGTATTACCAATGGGTAGATTTGGCTAAAGAGGTTAAAACGAGCAAAGGCACTGAATTAGTGTTTACCAGTGATAATTATAACGTTAGTTTAGGTGTTCTTTAACGTGACAGTAGCTCGCCCTTCTTAGTTATTGCTACTGCCATTTATAAATTAATATTGGTTAAATCACACGCGAAAAACGTTGTTGATTTATGTGTTTTTTCATATAAGCATCAAAACTCATGCAAATAATACGTATGAGTAAGCGTGCTTTCTGGTCAATTTTAATAAACGTAGGTGAGTTCTCAACTAAACCATCTTCAATAAAAGTATCTAACAAAGGTAGGTCTTGGGCAAAATACTCATTAAAACAGATGTTATACTTCTTACTAATTTTTTCTTTATCTAAATAAAGATTACACATAAGTTCGCGAATCACTTCGCCACGTAACAGATCATCATCACTTAAACTAACACCACGCTCAAGTGCGTGTTGCTGACTATCGATTGCTTTATAATAACTTTGTAAATCTTTAATATTTTGACCAAATGAACGCCCAATACTACTAATTGATGACACACCAAGCCCAAGTAAATCACAACCGCCTTTGGTGGTATAACCTTGGAAGTTACGGTGTAATGTGCCATTACCCTGTGCAATAGAAAGTTCATCATTCGGTTTAGCAAAATGATCCATACCAATGAAGTCGTAGCCATAATCACATAGCGTTTCAATTGATAATTTCATTAAAGCAAACTTAAGTTTTACGTCTGGCAACCATTCGTCACGCAATTTTCGTTGCGAAGCAAATCGGCTTGGTAAATGGGCATAACTAAACAACGAGATACGGTCTACATCCCATTCGTGCGCTTTATCTAACGTTTTCTTGAAGTTCTCAAGGGTTTGGTGCGGTAATCCATATATCAAATCAATATTAATAGATTGAAAACCAACCGATTTTGCATGACCAATAAAATCACCAATAAATTGTGTTGATTGCACCCGGTTTATTGCTTCTTGAACTTTTAAATCTAAGTCTTGAACCCCTAAACTTAACCGATTGAAGCCCAGAGAAAATAAATGTTCTGCAAGATCCATTTCAATTTCACGCGGGTCAATCTCAATACTCATTTCTAAGTCGTCTGAAAAGTCAAATTTTTCTTTTAATAACGCCACTAATGTGGTTATTTGCTTATGGGTTAAAAAGCTTGGTGTACCACCACCCCAGTGTAATTGTTTAACTTTATATTCAGTAAACAGTGGTGCTTGTAAGGCAATTTCTTGCGCCAAATAGTCAAGGTAAATATCAGCTTTGTCACGGTGACGCGTAATAACTTTATTACAGCCACAGTAATAACAAAGGGTATGACAAAAAGGAATATGAACATACAAAGACAATTCACGATTAGGTGAAGATTCTACAGCATGAATAAAATCATCATGTTTAAAATCATCATGAAATTCTAATGCAGTAGGATATGAGGTATACCTCGGGCCGCTTGTATTGTATTTGCTAAGTAATTGAGGATCGAAAAATTGACTTACTTTCATGATGTTACCAGTAACTTATCAGAGCTTGAGATGTTAATAACACTAATTATACATTAGTTGGCTTTGTATGTATTGATCAAACACAACCTATTTCTTTCATACGCAGGCAATGTTTGTAAGAGGGTATGTCAAGTTGAGTTATAGGGAAAGTAAAACCACTTCAAATATCGATAATGAAACAAAGTGAAGTGGTTTACAAAATTCATCTTCAATTAGCGGTTAATCCGCACATTTAATGCACTTTTCGGCTGCAGGCTGTACAGCTAAACGTTGTGTGCTAATCGTGTCACCACAGCCTTGGCAAATACCATAACTTCCATTTTCGATACGATTAATCACGTTTGATAAATGTTGGATTTCAAT
Organism: uncultured Colwellia sp.; assembly: GCA_965305135.1. Classification (GTDB taxonomy): domain Bacteria; phylum Pseudomonadota; class Gammaproteobacteria; order Enterobacterales; family Alteromonadaceae; genus Colwellia. The sequence continues at coordinate 102,455 of CBDLPA010000002.1, read as the reverse complement.
TTTAGCTTCAGACTCAAGCGCATTGAGCACTTCATCATTTTCGCGCTCGCCGGCCTGCTCAGACCAATCTGCATCTCTTCCGCCAGCAAAGTCACGATGGATAGCGCTAATACGATCTTGTAGTTCAACAATACGCCTAGTAAATTGTGCTTTTAATTGTTCTGTCATAATGATTACCTCGAAAATGCATAACAACTCAATGTCGTTATAACTTATACTTTCAGTATACTCATTCTTTCAGTAACGTATTGTTGAAGTAGATCAAGATCTGCCACTATTTCACTATGTAATTGTGCTTCAATGGACATACGTTGATAATCTTCTTTCATTCGCTGTTTTTTTTCTAGCTGTTTGCGCTCGTCTAGAATTGAAAGATGTTTTATCTCATTATATAACTTAAATATGGCAGGAAATTGTTGAGCCAATTCAGGGCTTAGTTTTAATGAATCGAGTAGTACCGATAATCGCCAACACCCCTCACTAAAGTCACATTGCTCTTCTTTCATCGCACGAACAATTATTTTTACACTGGCAAGCACTTTATGATCATGCCTTGCCAAAGCTTGTTGATGTGCTAATTGGGCTTGCTGTTGGGCTAATTTTTGTGCACTCACTTGTTTTAATAATTTGCCCGCATAAAAAGCTAAACTAACGACAATAATAACGGCTAAAACTAGGGCAATCAGCCAATAATCATTCATATTAACTGCCCTTAATCGAGTTCTTTGTCATTACCATATAAAGAATCAGATAAAGAATCAGATAAAGAATCAGATAAAGAATCAGATAAAGAAGAGTTATCTAGTTTATCCCACAAATCATCTTCTGATTTCACCTTAGAGCTAACAGTTGGCTCTTCTTCATTGTCTAACTGTGCACTTATCTCCTGATGACGCTCCATTAACTCATTGAAGTAATTAACTTCTTCTTTAGTTAATTCAAGTTCGTCTTCTTGTTTTGCCAAAATAACTTGTAATCTGTCATCCGCTTCAATGTTTTCGAGTTCTTGAGCCAAACTAAGTTCTTCATCACCTTTATGTACTGTGCGAATAGCAGCAATAGGATCTTTAGACGATTTTTTAGTTTTATTAGCTATAGTTTTTTGAGCAACTTTAACCGCGCCACCTAAATCAATAGGTTTTTTGCTACCAATACGGGGATCTTTTTTTTGATTCGTATTTTGGTCTGTGTGGTTATCTAATTGGGCTTCTTGCTGGCGATTGCCTGGCTTTTTACCCGTTTTTTTGCGCACTCTTTTTTCAACGCTTGCTAACTCAACCTTGCTTAGCTTAGGTTTAGCTGTTGGAGCACCACCAGGTTTTCTAGATTTTTTTGTACGAGACATGGACTTATTACTTTTCTAACGGTTAATTACGCTATTTTACGCCATTAACGGTTAAAAAGTAATTGCTAGTTTTGAGTAACGCGTGATTAGTTATCCATAACGCTGAAATATTTTTTAGTTACTTATTACTAAAAACTAATAGGTTAACTTTTTTCATGCAACCAAGCAGCATGCCGTGGCGCTCGTTTAGTTTTCGACCACTCTTCAACCATTTGATAACCCACATTGTTTAACTGTTGATATTGTTCTGGAGTTCCTGTGTTGGCAGCCAATTCTAAACGATGTCCGTTTGGATCAAAAAAATAAATAGACTTAAACACTCCATGATTAACAGGACCTAAAACATCAACACCTTTTTGTTCTAATGATGTTTTCGCTAATACGAGTGCTTCAACGCTTTCCACTCGTAGTGCTAAATGTTGTACCCAAGCAGGGGTATTTTCATCTCTCCCCATTTCAGGCGAATTAGGAATTTCAAAAAAGGCGAGCACATTTTCATTACCGGCATCCAAAAAAATATGCATGTAAGGATCAGGCGCCTTTGTTGATGGTACTTCGTTTTCGGCAATAGCTAACACTAAGTCCATGTTTAACTTATCTTTGTACCAATCTGTTGTTTCTTTAGCGTCTTTACAACGATAGGCCACGTGGTGTATTTTTTCAATTTTAATCATATGAGGACTTTTTAGGGGTGTTCTAAAATATATCCTAATTTTAAGCACACCTATTCTCAGTTCACTAGTAGTTGGCTTTAATTAACCACTTAGCAAATGTCAGCAAATCACTACGCCTATTTGTATAGATACTTGTACAAGAGGATTTTTTGTTCTGTTAAGCAAGTATTACCGTTTTATCACCATTTAAACAAACTCGTTGTTCTGCATGAATTCGTACGGCATGGCTCAAGGCTGTTGCCTCTAAATCGTGCCCCATATGTACCATTTGTTCAATGGTAAAAGTATGGTTAATTGGTTTCACTTCCTGTGCAATAATAGGGCCTTCATCTAAATTAGCTGTAACATAATGAGCCGTCGCACCAATAACTTTTACGCCACGAGCATGCGCTTGATGGTAAGGACGAGCTCCTTTAAAACTAGGTAAAAATGAATGATGAATATTAATAGCGCGACCTGCTAATTTTTGGCATAAATCATCAGACAATATTTGCATATAACGTGCAAGCACTAATAAGTCAGCACCGCATGTTTTCATCAAATTGAGTATTTGTGCTTCCTGCTCTGTCTTAGTGTCTTTACTAAGAGGTAAATAATGAAAAGGAACACCATGCCAATCCGCTAATGACTGACAATCTTTATGATTAGACAATACCGCTACAATATTAATTGGCAATACACCTGATTTCCATTTTGTTAATAATGACACTAAACAATGATCATCTTTTGAAACAGCAATCACTACATTGGGCACATCAACTTTATTACGAAGCTTATACTCCATGTTTAATGGTTTGGCTAACTTATCTATGGCGTCAATAAATTCATTCGCAGACACGGTTAAATTGCGATCATCAAAGGCAATACGTGAGAAAAAAGTTTCTGTGTAAGGATCACTATATTGCGATGTTTCAGTAATAAACGCGCCATGCTCAAATAAGCTTTGTGAAACTTTAGCCAAAACGCCAGTGTTGTCAGGGCATTGCCAAGTAAGAATATAGTGGTTAGGTGTAGTCATGATATTTTGTTAATGATGAAAAAGAAGCGGTATCATTGGTTATTTTGGCAAATTTTTCCAGTATTTTAATAACATTTTTGGCTATATCTTTATATTTTCCGTTTAATTATTCGATAAACGATGCTTGTTTTGAATATAAAGCTGCTCAACCTTTTCTCTTGCCCAAGGGGTTTTACGTAAAAACTTTAAACTTGATTTAATACTAGGGTCTTTAGTAAAACAATTGATGTTGATCTGTTTTCCTAATGCTTCAAAACCAAAATAGGCTTCAAGTTCAGTAACTATCGTTTTTAAGGTCACACCATGTAATGGATTATAAGGTTGATTGTTCATGGAATGCGCTTACTCACTAAAAACAGACTTACTTAAAGGAGTTTTATTATATCAAAACTATTCAAAACCGCACAAAAAAAAGCGCATTATCTTCAAACGATTAAGAAGACAATGCACTTATGGTGTATGTAAATAGGATACTAGTTAACGATTATGCGAAATAATTCGCTAAATCGTCAGCACCACCGATATGTTTTCCATCAATAAAAATCTGTGGCACAGTGTCAGCATTGGTAATTGCTCTCATTGCTGAAATACTTATTTCATCACCTAAAGTTAGCTCTTCATAGGCTAAACCCTGTTTGGTAAGTATATCTTTTGCTCTCGCACAATGTGGGCAGCCTGGTTTTGTAAATAAGCTGACTTTTACTGTTTGAATCGCTTCAGGATTAATATAGGCAAGCATTGTATCAGCATCAGACACTTCAAACGGGTCGCCAGGTAAATCAGGTTCAATAAACATTTTTTCAATAACCCCATCTTTAACCAACATTGAATAGCGCCAGCTACGTTTACCAAAACCAATTTCATTTTTGGCTACTAACAATCCCATGCCTTCAGTAAACTCACCGTTACCATCAGGAATAAAACTGACATTTTCAGCACCTTGATCAGCAGCCCAAGCATTCATAACAAAGGTGTCATTCACTGAAATACAAATAATTTCATCAACACCGTTTTCAGCAAATTTACTCGCTAGCTCATTATATCGCGGTAAGTGCGTTGAAGAACACGTTGGTGTAAAAGCACCAGGTAATGAAAAAACAACCACTGTTTTTCCTGCAAAAATTTCTTGGGTATCACGTTTGGCCCAATCGTCATTAATACGCATAGGAAACGTTACTGAGGGAACTTTTTGACCTTCTTTATTTTCGAAATTTACATTTTGAGTAGACATAATATTTCCTTAATTTATCTATATAAATTGAGCTTGGATTTAATAATTCAAACTTGATTAAACCATTATCAAGTAAACATGCAACCAATTAAAGTGATTTAAACAGATACTATCAATCTAAAAAAACAATACACTGTATTACGACTACATTATCACAATATTGTAAGAAACTAATATAGCCAAAATATTTGCTTATCACTAACTCAACATGATAAGTTAACATACAACTTGTATATACAACTAAAATCAACCTAAAAGAGTTAATAATGAATTCTACATATTCTCTATCGCCAGGTAATATAAGTATGTTGATCAGTATGCCCCACAATGGTGAACAGATACCTAAAAATATTGCAGAGACCATGACTAACAAAGGCCTAAAGGTTGCTGACAGCGATTGGTATATAAACCAATTATATGACTTTGCAAAAGCAATGGGTATTTATATTCTTGCGCCAAAATATAGCCGCTATGTTATTGACTTAAATAGAAACCCAAGTGGTGAAGCCTTATATGCTGGTGAAAATAATACAGAACTATGCCCAACAACAGCATTTGATTCTTCACCACTTTATCTCGACAATAAAGAGCCAACGGCCAAAGAAATAACTTACAGAATTAAGCACTATTGGCATCCTTATCATAATGCTTTGAAAAATACGCTAGCTGAATTAAAGCAAAAACACGGCAAAGTTGTTTTACTTGACGCACACTCAATATTGTCACATGTACCGCGTTTTTTTGACGGTAAATTACCCGATTTCAATTTTGGTAGTGCCGATGGTACTAGCTGTGATAATGCACTACTAAAGTCTATTCAGCGTATCAATTTTAATCCATATAACTGCGTTTATAACGAACGGTTCAAAGGTGGCTATATCACTAGAGCCTACGGCGATCCAAAAAATAACATTCATGCTATTCAACTTGAACTATCGCAAGATACCTATATGGATGAAACCAATGGCCACTATAATGAAATTAAAGCTGCGCAAGTAAAAAAACACCTAAGAAACGTGGTGGAATGTTTAGTAAACTTTAGTCAACAGTAATTTTACCTTGGGCTTTAGTTCAGCGAATGCGTGACAAAAGAGCCATCATAATACCTTTTGCTTTCAATAAATAAACACATAGCTTATTAAGTAATAAATGAGAAATAACATGAACATGTACTACGCCGAAAATATTTTATTGAACGATGGTTGGGCAACAGATAAAACCATTACTATTGAACATGGCATTATTACTGACATTAGTTCAGGTAAAAAATCAGATGCTAGCATTTTCGAAGGTACCGTCATTCCAGGCATGATTAACTGTCACTCTCATGCTTTTCAGCGCGCATTTGCAGGTTTTAGCGAGCATAGCGGTCAAGCAAAGGATAGTTTTTGGACATGGCGTGAAATAATGTACAAATTTCTAGCGCAAATAACACAAAATGATGCACAAACTATTGCACAACAAGCCTACATAGAAATGTTGAAGGCTGGTTATACTCGTGTTGCTGAGTTTCACTATTTACATCATGACATTAATGGAAAACCATACTCACAAACCAGTGTAGAAAATACCGCTAAGGATAAATCAGAAAATAAACTAGCAACCATGGCGCAAGCTATTTTTAACGCTGCTGCGACTTCGGGCATCGGTTTAACGATGCTGCCCGTTTTATACCAATATTCTGGCTTTGGTCAACAAGCACCACACAAGGGACAAAAGCGCTTTATCAACTCAGTTGAACAATTTAATCAATTAGTCAGTGAATGTTTTACATTTACCAAGCAATATCCGAACACAAACCTTGGAATAGCGCCTCATTCATTACGCGCTGTTGATAAAGAGTCAATTATTAATGCGGTTAATCATGTGCGTTCACTCGATGATAAAGCGCCCATTCATATTCATATCGCTGAACAACAACAAGAAGTTAATGATTGCTTAGCACATTACGCTAAGCGTCCAGTCGAATGGTTATTAGATAATATCAACTTAGACCAACACTGGTGCTTAATTCATGCTACACATATTAATAAACAAGAACAACAAGGCATAGTTGCCAGTAAAGCAATTGCAGGTATTTGCCCAACAACCGAGGCTAATTTAGGCGATGGTATTTTTCCTACTACAGACTTTTTAGCCTTAAACGGCACTTTTGCCATTGGTTCTGACAGCCATATATCTATCAACCCAATAGAAGAGTTACGCTGGCTAGAATATATGCAACGCTTAATAAAACAACAAAGAGTATTACTTGGCTCCCCTAAAATAGCCTCAGTTGGCAAAAACCTATGGCATAAAGCAGCGCTAGGTGGTGCGCAAAGTACTAACTCAAATACGGGGTCTATTTCAGTCGGAAAACAGGCAGATTTATTGATACTAAATCAAAAACAAACCTCCTTATTTGCTAATAACAATAAGCATCTACTTGATAGTTTTATCTTTGCTAGCCAACAAAATATGGTAAAAGATGTCATGGTTAATGGCCGATGGGTTATTCAAAATGGTGCGCACGCTAATGAGCAAAGCAGCGCGGATAACTTTGCAAATTTATTAACAAAGTTGTCCGCTTAGCTATTGTAAAATATTAAAGCATACTTTCATAATGGCTGATAGTAGTGCAAACTTTACTTTGATTATTAGGGTGGAAAATTGTGCTGCGCTTTTTATTTCGACAAAAATCTTGGTAAAAGCTATTTACATTGGCTCTTGATGAAGTCATTTCTTTTAATGACTCAACTTCTTCATTAGAAAAATGTTTCAATTCAGGCTTCAAATCAATTAAGATTTTATCTGGTTTTAAGCGCACGCTCGTATCGCTAAATTCGGAAAAATTATCTTGCAAAGATTCTTTAGTTTTATTATAGAAACTAGTTACCTCAGGTTGAGGATAAAAATGCAAAAAAACCGCCGCTGCGACGATCAAGATCAATATATTTTTCATAACACTCCGTATATTAGTATGCTCTAATTTATGTTATCCTAAGAAGTGACAATAACATAATAATTATTTTTAGACTAATTACCATCTTCTAAGGATTTATCGTGAGTACAGACGAAAAACCATCATCAAATTCGGCTCAAATACCTGTAAAAAATGTAAAAATTCATCCTGCCAAGAATACTAAAGCACGCTACAAACCTGGAGATGATATTTACGTTCGTAAAATCGGTGGCTTTTTTCAAAAGCTAAGGCGAAAAATGAACTTTATGTTCTTTGCTTTATTTGCCGTGTTACCCTGGCTACAATATAACGGTCATCAAGCCATTCTGTTTGATATAAGTGAACAACGATTTACTATATGGGGCCTAACCCTCTGGCCTCAAGATTTAACCTTATTGGCTTGGATTTTTATTTTTGGCGCTTTTTTACTCTTTTTTGTTACCACATTTTTGGGTCGAGTTTGGTGTGGTTATACATGCCCACAAACCGTATGGACCTTTATTTTTATGTGGTTTGAAGAAAAAATAGAAGGTAGCGCAAACCAACGTAAAAAACTAGACCAACAAAAAATGCACCTGAGTAAATTTAAGAAGAAACTCCTAAAACACATCTGCTGGCTTTCATTTTCTTTATTTACCGCCATGACCTTTGCTGGTTACTTCTCCCCCATGAATGAATTATTCATTAATGTGCTCACATTAAACACGTCCATAACTATGGCGGTAATCTTAGCTTTTTTCACTTTTGCAACCTATGGCAATGCTGGTTGGATGCGTGAAATGGTGTGTTTGCATATGTGTCCCTATGCACGTTTTCAGTCAGCAATGTTTGACAAAGATACGCTAACTGTTTCTTATGATAAAAACAGAGGGGAAAGTCGTGGTGCTCGTGGAAGAAAACAAGATCCCAAAGCATTAGGACTAGGCGATTGTATTGATTGTAATCTATGTGTTGAAGTATGTCCTACAGGTATAGATATTCGTGATGGTTTACAATACGAGTGTATAAACTGCGGTGCCTGTGTAGACGCCTGTTCTGATGTAATGACTCGAATGAAATATGATCAGGGATTAATTCGTTACACAACAGAACATGAACTCCAAGGGAAAAAAGTACACTTTATTCGTTCTAAATTAATTGGCTATGCTGTGGTGTTACTCATCATGAGTACCATGTTAATTTTAGAAATAGTCAACCGTGTGCCATTATCTCTTGAGATTATTAGAGATAGAACAGAGCTTGCTAAAGAAAACTTTAATGGCGAAATAGAGAATGTGTTTACATTAAAAATTCTTAACATGTCACAAACAGACAATACATATAAATTAAGTGTAAAAGGTATTGAGGATGCGCAATGGCACGGTAAACAAGAAATAATGGTGCAAGCAGCCACAGTATATACCTTGCCTATTAGTATTTCGGCTGATCCATACAACTTACAAAATTATATGACAGATATCACCTTTACGGTTGAACAGATATCTCCCGAAAGTGATGTACGTATTGAGCATGAAAGTCGATTTTTTAATAAACGTTAGTCGTCTTTTTAAATAAATTACCAACCAAATAATGAGCATTAATGGCACAATTTGATTTTAAATCACTCTCTCCTGATACTATTATTGATGGATTAGAAAGTGCAGGTTTTACCGTAGACAGTGGTTTATTAGCGCTGAACAGTTATGAAAATCGTGTATATCAGTTTCATGACGAAAACTTAACAAAATATGTAACTAAGTTTTATCGACCTCAGCGCTGGCAATTGGCTCAGATTCAAGAAGAACATGATTTTTCTTTTGAACTTGATGAGCGTGAATTGCCAATTGTTGCGCCCTTAAAAAAAGATGGTACAAGTTTATTTGAACATCAAGGGTATCATTTTGCTGTGTTTCCCTGCCGTGGTGGGCGGATATTTGAAGTAGATAATTTAGATCAACTTGAATGGATGGGGCGCTTTATTGGCCGCATTCATGCTGTTGCCTCGCAAAAATCCTTTGTGCACAGGCCAAGCTTTACCGTAGATGAAATGCTGTACCAAGCAAGTAATATTATTGAACAAAGTAACTTTGTTCCTAAAGTATTACTTAAACCTTTTTTCACTATTTTAGAGCAAGTGATTGATGTTGCTGCTCAGCAATATCAAGTAAAGCAGCAAATACGCCTGCACGGTGATTGTCATGCAGGCAATATTTTATGGCGTGATGAAGGGCCTCATTTTGTCGACTTAGACGATTGCCGTACTGGCCCAGCGATTCAAGACTTGTGGATGATGCTTTCAGGTGACCGACAACAACAATTGTTACAAATTGACACGCTATTAATGGGCTATGAGGAGTTCTTTTCATTTGAATCTTCACAACTTAGTTTGATAGAATCATTACGAACTATGCGTGTAGTGAATTATATGGCATGGTTATGTAAACGCTGGCAAGATCCTGCTTTTCCAAGAAATTTCCCTTGGTTTAATACAGAAAAATATTGGGAACAGCAAATCCTAATGCTTAAAGAACAAATGTCTGCACTACAGCAACCTCCTTTAAGCTTATTACCCAATTAATAGCGTACTAAAAATAAATACCAATTTGCCCATGCTTTCTATTGATGGTACAAAGGTTCAACATAACATTAGGACAACAAACTATGAAAAAAATGCATCGCTTATTTATGGTGTTTTTAATGCCACTTTTAGCTTTTTCAATCACAGCATGTGCTGAAAAATATACAGAAGGAGAACACTATACTAAGGTTAGCGAAACAGCGTCAAAAAATGCTGAAGTCCGCGAATATTTTTCTTTTTATTGTCCGCATTGCTTACGTTTTGAGCCTTTTATGGAATCTGTTAAAAAGAACTTACCTGAAGGTGTAAAGTTTGAACGAAACCATGTAGATTTTCTACGCGCAGCTTCACCTGAAGTTCAAAGCATGCTGAGTAAAGCGGTTGTTGCTGCAGAACAGTTAGGTATGGAGTCAAAACTGGTTGGCGCGATATTTAATTACCTTCAAATACAACGGGCAGTCATTACTTCAGAAAAAGATATTAGAAATATTTTTGTACTAAACGGTGCTGATGGCGAAAAATTTGATAAATTAATGAAGAGCTTTAGCGTTAATTCTCATGCTAAATCAATGAAAAAACACCAAGACACTATGTCTAAAAGTGGTGCTTTAAAATCAGTACCCACGGTTATCGTTAATAATAAATATCGCATTAATACACAAGCATTAGATAAAACTAATTTTGAACAAGATTATAAAGATCTAATCAATTACCTATTAACACTGAAATAGTCACATTTAACTTCTAAACAGAAATAATGCTGGGCAACAATTATCGTTGTTCAGCTCACTTGTCAAATAAACGACTCAACAAGTTTTCTTTTGCCTTAGTGAATTCTTCATGAGTTAAAAATCCCTGTTGTTTCAAGTCAACTAATTTCTCTAATGCATTTACTAGCTCGGTGTCTATGGTAGTATTTTGATTAGTGCCTTGTTGCTCATTGCCCATAACAACTTCATTGCTTGCTTCGACATCAACTACCTCTGGTGTTTCTACTGCTGACCTTATTTCAGCAACCTGCTGGAATTCTTTTTGTAAAGGTGTATGTTGGCGATTCATAGCAGCTTGCTCATGCAATGGCATTTGTTCAGTCGCTTGTTTAGTTTTATTTATTGGATGGTTAGACAATACTATTGCTTTTTCCTTACGTTTTTTGGTCTCATTGGGATTAATCTTTGAAGCAATCAACCAACACCAATCTACTACATCATTAACAACAACAGAATACTTCTTCTTCGTTACACGATCGCTGCCTTTACGCATATACAAACAAATATCATATTTTTTATTATGCATATCAGTAAATGACAAAGAGACTTGTCGAATCTTACCATCAACCATTTTATCTACTTTTTCTTTCGCAAAAACACCCCGTAAATCTTGGTCTTTTTCATCATTAAAACCATGCCCAGCGTATTTATTAATAACACAGATAGGAGTTTCATTTAACTTCACCTGACATGTTGTAATATCAATAATATCAATAATTGTGTCTGGGCTACTTTTGTGACGATGATATAAACCAATTTGATGTTGTGACTCGCTTAATTCTAATTGAGCAAATTGCGTTCGAACAATAGCTTTCGCCGAAATTTTATTACGTTTAATAAAAAATAAAATACCCGCTGCTACCGTCATGATAATAATCAATAGAATATACATATTATTTTTCGACTCTTCTTTAGTTTCCGCAAGCTTAACACCGGCCTTTACAGGTACTTTTAAAGTTGTTGTATTTTCATGAGGTAGTTGAAATATTTTTCCTGTGGTTCTATCTAAAACCAACACCTCGCCATTCATATCATAGCCAAAAACAACATCACTCTTACTAAGTAGTTGTTGATAACTAAAGTGCCATTCTTCCTTAGGTATATTTTTAATAGGCGTAATAGAACTGGCCGTAGGCATTAAATTTAAAGATTGAACTAACCAAGTTTCGCTTGTTTGCGTCAATATAAGCAATTTATTTCGTAAATGAATCAAGTCACGTCCGCGATATAACAAAGTATCTTTGATCGAATTTTCATCTTGATAAATAACACTTTTTGGTAAGGACTTACGCCAATCATCTTTAATCTTAACTAATGATAACAAAGAGTTACCGCTATATTTATGCAATAACAAAAGCTTTTCAGTAGTTTTATTAGACCAAAAGAATTTCTGAATATTTTGCGCACCAAGGGAATATATCTCATCTCTAATTTCAAGAGTCTTTAAAAAAGGATTACTGCTAGGTACAGTAAAACTACGTAAACCAAACTTAGCTGGATTTATACGTAAAATAGCGCCTGAATAAAGTGGCTCTTGTCTATTCTCAGAACCATTCAACGCAATATAGAGCAATCCAAAACCATCATTCCATGATTTTCTAGAGGGATTAAAAGACATTTGTTGAATTGTCATCGTGACATCAGGCACAGCTATACGCAACACTTCTCGTTTGGTATTTATATCAACCGTTTGATGGTTAATTGTGCTAAATTGCCACTCAGTAATGACAGTGTCAAACTTAAGTACTAACTCGGTATTGTCTTGAATACGTTTAGTTTTACTTCGCTTATCTAATAATTCAAGATGAGCTGTGTAAAAAGTGCCATAGCCAGGTTGCTCTCGAAACGCAAAATTTGGATGTAGTACTATGGCTGTTAATTTAATAGGCAGTTTAGCTTTCTGCTGATTAACACTCATATCTAAGACTTGCTCAGTGCTTTTCATACCATCAACAATAAACATTTGCCCTGTCGTTTTAATGGTAAAGAATTGCTGACTATTTCGCGGATTAACGACTAGCTGCTGCCATTGAGTAAAATCAGCTTGAGGACTATTTATTTGCACCAATTCATCAATTTGATGATTATTAGTTTCTGCAACTGCAGCTAAAAAAAATAAGCTCACAAAACTAACAAATAGTGTAATAGTTCGTATTATAAATTGAGTTAAATTAAAGACATTCCGCTTGTTATTCATAATTTTCAATACGTACAGAGAATTAATGTTTTCATAAAAGAATAGCAAGAGAATAGTTACATGCATAGATATATGTTAAATGAAGCTTAAAACACGACACTTAAAAAATACATATTTCATTAATACGAGAGAAGTAAAAAGGTTCTGTTTAACAAACTGTGCGAATTTATAGTAGTATTTGCACCGTTTTTGCCTCAATAAACTGCGTTTTATCTGCTGTAGATAAGTAACTCAATTTTCCTTCAATCATTACAGTATCGTTCACTTGTGCTTTCTCAACCAAATACAACGCCTGCTTTCCCCACACATGCAATTCACGTTCTATACTATGGTTTTGCCAACACTGTTTATCAACAGAATAGTCTTGGTGATTAATTGTGACGGTTATTTGTGCCAATGTTTTATTATTTGGTGTTGTGACCACTTGTGCCAATGACGTAAGCTGCCCAGTACATATAATTTGATTTATTGATTGTGTATAACTTTTACTAAACTTTTTAATAAAAGTAGCATGAACAATTGATAAATGATTTTTTACTTTGATATTACTTAAATAGCCTTGTACTAAAATAACGTCGCCTTTATCAGCAGTCAACAGTGCTTGCTCAACCAAATCACCTTCTACTTTAATATGATGGTAACTTGTCCATTCTTTATAAGTATTACTTTTTTTATCTAACCACTTTGAACTCGTTGCGACGGTAATTTCAGTGATAGCTGAAACAGGATTCGCGCGATAACGAATATCAGGTTTAGCAACTAAATTGCCTAATAATGTAACTGAGCATAAATGTTGATTTTGCACAGGTGTATTTATTTTATGCATACTAAAATAGCCCTCATGGCCGTTTTATATAAAACGAGTGATTGTAAAATAGGTTTACATTTTGTGCGTTATAACACAGCACAGTCAAATTAATTAAAAACTTCTATAAATCATAAAAATGATAACAAATTCACTCATGAAGTAAACGGTTAAATCTATTCAGATTAAGCAACCACGATACAATACAAAACGTTCTTAACTATGTTATTACAGGTTGAATCAACTTGTTTTTTTTCATGGTTTTGTAGGCATCAAGACTATATAACAACAAAGCTAACCAAATGAAAATAAACGTTATAAATTCAGCAGCTTGTATAGATTCCTTATAATATAGTGTTGCCAATAAAAACATAATACTTGGCCCTATATACTGAAAAAAACCTAAACTTGATAGCGCTAAACGTTTAGCCGCGGCGGTAAAACATAATAATGGAGCCGTTGTAACTATACCTGCCATCACCAATGTAATGTTAAGACTTTGACTATTTAAAGTTAAATTAGCTGTAGGACTCTCAAGAAAATATAACCAATAGATGAGTGCAACAGGTAACATTATTAGAGACTCAGTTAGTAAACCAACAAAAGAATCTATCTGCATTTTTTTTCTTAAAACGCCATATACAGCAAAAGAACTTGCTAATGCCAATGAAACAATAGGTAGGGATCCCACGGTAAAAAGCTGTATAAAAACGCCAAAAGCAGCCAACATTACCGCTATTTTTTGGTTTCTACGTAAACGTTCACTAAAAATCAACATGCCAAGTGCAACATTGAATAAAGGATTAATAAAATAACCTAAACTTGCATCAAGCAAATGGTTATTATTAATCGCCCAAATAAATATTAACCAATTTGCCGCTAGTACTGCAGCCGACAAAGCTAACTTTAAAACAATCTTAGGCTGTTGGCATAATTGAATAAACACAGGCCACTTTTTAGTCACCATAACTAATAACAGCAAAAATATGCTCGACCAAATAATTCGATGCATTAAAATTTCGCCAGAGCCAATATCAATTAATAATTTAAAATAAAGCGGGGCAATACCCCACATTACATAGGCACCTAATGCATTAAAAACACCGCTGTGTGCGGATAATTGTTGTTTTGGGAATAACATAAATGTGTTTTGGGTTATATGAACTGTTCAGAGCAGCATAGTAACACAACATAAAACAATTGAAGGCGAGAACTGAACTCACAATTCATTAACAGAGATTAACTTTTAATAGAGAATGTAAAGTTAACCTACCATATAAGTCCCCGTTCCAAAGGCAATGTGCTCACCAAGCTCATTGTGCATTTCCATGCGTGCCACAGCAACCTTACTACCACTACGAATAATATGCGCGGTCACTATAAATTCTTCACCTCGCCCAGGTCTTAAAAAATCGGTACGTAGATCTATTGTGCCAATCTTTCGTAAGCTTTGTTCGATTGTTACAGAGGAAACCTCTGGCAATTGTTCTATGATATTGGCAGCAGCTACCGCACCTCCTGCTAAATCTAACGCAGAGGCAGTTACCCCCCCATGAAGAATTTTTTGCGTTGGGTTACCAATAAGTTTATCGTTCCAAGCAAAACGTACTTCTGATGTTTGTGCGCTAAACCGTGTAATTTCAAGTCCGAGTAATTTATTAAACGGCATATTGCTATTCCAAAAGTCTGCAAGTTGTTGATAAATTTCTTCACGATTCATTTTAATTTGACCTGGTCGGACTAGTGTAAAAATAGAGTAGCATCATTTTTATAAAATTGGAAAATAATGATGTCACGATAACATCTCTCAGGTAAAATAAAGCTCACAAAAGCCAATAAAAGAATATCTGTTGAATATTGCCACACTATCTCCTGCTATACAGCCCGATAAACAAACAATATTGCTTACTACATTAAGGCATTACTTTGGTTATGATAGTTTTCGTTCGGGTCAAGCTGAGATAATCAACAATCTTATGCAGGGGCGAGATTCTTTAGTTCTTATGCCTACAGGTGGCGGAAAATCTCTATGTTATCAGCTACCTGCAATACTATTACCTGGTATAACTATTGTAGTATCGCCGTTAATCGCGTTAATGAAAGATCAAGTAGACAATCTCACACATCAGGGGATTCCTGCAGCTTTTATTAATTCTTCGTTAGATCAACAAACGATCAATGATATTTTCTCAAAATTATCACAAGGGGCAATAAAATTACTCTACGTTGCCCCTGAACGCTTAACAAATAGATATTTTTTACAAGGATTGAATGGCTTACCGCTAAGTTTGTTCGCCATAGATGAAGCGCACTGTATCTCTCAGTGGGGACATGACTTTCGCCCTGCCTACACACAGCTACATACGTTAAAAAGTTATTTTCCAAACATACCTGTTATGGCATTAACCGCCACAGCAGACGTAACAACACGTAAAGATATTCTCACGCAATTAGCGTTAAACAATCCTTATATTCACTTAGACAGTTTCGACAGATCAAATATCCGCTTTACCCTAGCACCTAAATATGACGGTGAAAAACAAGTGCTTGGTTATGTGCGAAAACAAGGTGATGATTCGGGCATCATTTATTGTAATAGTCGCTGGCAAGTGGAGAAATTAGCAAAATACCTAGCCGCTTGTGGCATTAATTGCGCAGCCTACCATGCAGGGTTAGAAAGTGATATTCGCGCTCTGGTGCAAGAAGGATTTACCAAAGACAACATTCAAATAGTCGTTGCCACGGTTGCTTTTGGGTTAGGAATTAACAAGCCCAATGTTCGTTATGTTATTCATTTCGAGCCACCTCGTACTTTAGAATCTTATTACCAAGAAGTGGGCCGAGCGGGTCGTGATGGTTTACCTGCAGAAGCTTTATTTTTAGTGGCTGATAAAGACATCAGTCGTATTAAAAAACGCATTAGTGAAGGCGACAATCCACAACGAGTGAATGTAGAAATGCATCGTTTTGCGGCCATGAGTGCCTTTATTGATGCACAAACTTGTCGTAGACAAGTGGTATTAAATTATTTTGCCGAATATACTCAACAAAGGTGTGGTAACTGCGATATTTGCTTAGATCCACCTAGTCAGTTTGATGCAACGGAGGCTGCTCAAAAAGTATTATCTTGTGTTTTTCGTATAAAGCAACAAGGAGATATAAGTCATGTAGTTGATGTTTTACGAGGTGAAAATACAAATAAAGTGGCGAGTTTAGAACACGATAAAGTATCAACTTTTGGTATTGGTAGCACAAAATCACCTGGGTATTGGTTTGCAATTATTGGCCAACTTATTCATTTAGGCTACTTGCAACAAGATATTGAGCAACAATCCACCCTTTGTTTAACTGAAGCATCAAGGGCCGTACTCAAGGCAACAGAACCGCTGATGTTAGCCAGCCCTCGTCTACAAAAAGCTAGCTACTGGCAGAACAAAAAACAATATAAATCATATGACCGTGCTTTATTTAGTAAATTACGTGAACTAAGAAAGCGAATTGCTGACAGTGAAGATATTGCCCCTTTCATAGTATTTAATGATGCAACCTTATCAGAATTAGCACAAATACAGCCCACAACCTCTTCACAAATGTTAGCCATTGCAGGTATTGGTGATGTAAAACTATCTCGCTATGGCAAAGCATTTATGGATGTAATAAAAGAACATAATCAATAATGTATCTCATACTCTAAAACCAAAAAAGCGCCAAAATCAGCGCTTTTTATTTTTTTTATGTTACTTTTCAAATAACCGAACTATTATTCTTTTACTTTAAGCTTGCATAATAAGCAGCTAAATCAGCCATATCTGTTTCGCTTAAAGAAGCAACCATGCCTTTCATGGTAGGATCATTACGCTTGCCTGATTTGAAATCTTGAAGCTGCTTAGTAAGATAAGCTTCTTTTTGGCCAGCAAGGTTAGGGTAAGTAGGCACAGCTGATATACCAGCAACACCGTGACATGCACTACACATCATTGATTTACCTTTACCAGCAGCTGCATCGCCAGCAAATACAGGTGATGCCATCATTACGGTTGCAGAAAGTGCAAGAGTAAGTTTTTTCATAATAATAGTCTCTCTTTATTGTATAAGTATAATTCCTGAACGGATTATAAGTAAATTAACCTATTCTGTCCCTCTTTTTTTAAACATACAGTGATTCAAATCATTATTAACTGTAATATTAACGACACGTGAATTATTTTATTATGTACAAATAGGTAGTTTTATTCAAGTCACCCAATTAAAGTACTGATGGAGCGGTAATGACACCCATAAAATCAATCAACCTTATTGATGAAAAAATATCTATTATTTTTGACACACATTGGTTTCAAGAAGGTATTCACGAACTCAGTCTGCAACTACTCAATAAAATACAAAGTTATGATATAAAAGAGATAACACAGGGAGCAGACAGAGAAAGCTGTCGTTTTATTTGGTTAAACGCAGAGTTTTCTTTGCATTTTGATTATTATAGTCAATCTTGCTGGTTTAGTGCTCATGATGAAATGAGCACCTCAAAAATTCAGTCTTTATTCAAACTTTTAACTGAAAAATCATCATGATTATATTTGATAAAATTCTATTGAGTCGTTGCTTTTTAGGTGAAAATGTTCGCTACAATAGTGAAATAATTACGTTTAATTCCCCCTTAATAAAGCTATGGCAACAGCAAAAACGAATTATCGCTATTTGCCCTGAAGTCGCGGGTGGTTTAACTGTACCTAGAGAACCAGCTGAACAACAAGCCCATAATGATGAAGTCATAACAATCTCTGGTAGTAATGTAAGTAAACAGTTTAATAAGGGGGCAAACCAAGCACTCGCATTATGCCAACAACATAATATTCGCTTTGCGGTTCTCAAAGAATCAAGTCCGTCATGTGGCAGTACACTTATTTATGATGGCTCATTTTCAAATAAAAAAATAGCAGGTCAAGGAATCACAAGTAAATTACTCACAAAGGCTGGTATTAAAGTTTTTTCTGAAAACAATTTAAACGAGTTGGCAGCCCTATTAGATAAGTAAAATAAAAACGCCCCTTACCTATATAATATTTTTACGACTTCGATTAATCAGCTGATTTAACGACTCTTTATTTTGCATTTCACTAATGCCGCATGAAATACTCACTTTTGGCAACCTAACCCCTGACTGCACACTAACAAAACGGAGCTTTTCAACTCCTTGCTTTATTTTTTTAGCTATTTCACTCGCAATACTACCATCTACATCAGGCAGCAAAATTATAAACTCATCACTAGCAAAGCGAACAGGTAAGCCGCTGCCATCAACGTAGCTGGTTACTTTTTTGGCTATTTTTGATAAAATAACATCTCCAATTAACGCGCCAAAGCGTTCAGTAAAAGAACTAAAATCATCAACACTGATCACAATGGTAGCAATCTCCCTATCAGCGTCATCATTAAGCCAAGCATCTACATGTTTAGACATAGATTTTCGGTTATGTAAGCCCGTAATAGGATCTAAATATATTTCTTTACGTGCTTCCTCAAGCTCTATAGATAAATTATGCGCCTGTGTTTTAGAGTGTTCAATTTTTTCAACTAATTTTTGCTGTTGCTTCTTAAATGAAATTGACGCCTTATACAACATAGCAATAGCCTGCTTCATTTCATTTTGATTATTCGACATTAATACTGGAATGTTATTATCGAGCTGCTCAATAAGATCTTGTGCGTTTGAACTTGATTGTTGACAATTACTTTGAATTTCAGTGAATAACAGTGAAAGATCAGAAATAATTTCTGTTCTAAATTGGCTTTGTTTAAGTAAATAATCTTTATACAATTGCTCCATAAAGAAGCTATCTAAGGGCTTGCCTGACAATAATAAATGCTTAATGTTAGCAGTTAGTAGTGGTTTAGTATTTTTACAATACTCATAACTCACGGCATAATTTATAGGGCTAACAGGTAAATTCCACTGATTCAGTTGAGTAACTGCCAGTTTCATGGTTTTATTTGCTTGTGTTATGGAATCGTGATATTTCACCTTTTTGCCTCTATGGTATTATCACTCTAGTGCTCTTTGGCACCTACTAATTAGATTCTCTAGTATTTGAATCTAAATATCTACTAATTCATTGTAAATTTTATTGAAAATATTGCTAAAATAGACGCGACTTATTTAAATGAAATAATTTTAATGAAATATTTTTTACTCTTTTTTTATCTGCTTTTATTGTCAAGCTGTGGCCACACAAATCACCCCACTCCAAAAGAAGTTGTCACAACAGCTGATCATCAATTACAACAACTAATTAATGTATATCAAGTTTTTTATCAAAACAATAGCCCTTTTAACGATCCTAAAGAGGGTGGGAATAATGCTAAATTACCTGATTTGTCTCCAGAATTTCTGGCAGAACAAGATTCAAAGCGACAGAAAATTTACCGAGCTTTAATGAATATTAAAACTGAAAAACTAAGCGTTGATAATAAAATTAATCATGCAATATTAACCTATACACTAAAAAACCAATTAGATAGTTATCAAAATAAAGAACACTACATGCCCTTAACTGCTGAGGCGGGCTTCCATGTTTGGATTACCAAAATTAGCCAACAAGTTAACCTAAAAAGTATACAAGATTATCAAGACTATTTATCAAAGTTACGTGCCCTTCCTCGTTACTTTGATCAACAAATGGCTTGGATGAATATGGGAATAGAATCAGGGGTTACACAGCCGAAAGTAGTATTAAAGGGTTTTGAACAATCCATCGTTGCCTTTATTAATACAGAAATCATTGACAGCGACTATTATCGTCCTTTTAAAAAAATGTCAGACTATATCCCCGAGGAAACTCAAGCTGCACTCAAAGCAAACGCGAAAACAATTATTGCTGAGCAAGTCATACCTACTTATCAAAAATATTATGACTTTATGGTGAATAGATATAAACCCAATGCAAGAAATAATATTGCTGCCACATCATTACCAAACGGTAAAAGTTATTATCAAAACCGCGTTGAGCATTACACCACTATAGATATTACCGCAGCCGAAGTACATAAAATAGGGCTAGAAGAAGTTGAACGTATCCGCACTGAAATGAATGATATTATAAAATCAGTTCGGTTTGATGGTGACTTTGCCGCCTTCATTAATTTTTTACGCAATGATGAACAGTTTTACGCAAAAACACCTATTGAATTACTGA
This sequence comes from uncultured Colwellia sp., assembly GCA_965305135.1. GTDB lineage: Bacteria > Pseudomonadota > Gammaproteobacteria > Enterobacterales > Alteromonadaceae > Colwellia. Next base: position 81,724 of record CBDLPA010000002.1, on the reverse strand, counting down.
AAGAAGCCTCATACATTGCTAAAAAAATGGATGCGAAGCTGCCCTCACTTTTCAAAACACTACCAAGAACACCATATGGGGTAATTGAAGTTCCTGCGAGCATAGCGCCAAAGTATACAACGGGTCGTTATTCTGGTCCTGCTCGTGATGACCAAGCAGGTAACTATTGGGTGAATACCTACCGATTAGATAGACGACCATTATATGTGCTTCCAGCATTAACTTTGCATGAAGCGGTGCCAGGACATCATCTGCAAGGGTCAATTGCTAAAGAAATGTTGAATGTTCCAAAATTTAGAAACCGTGTTTATATCTCTGCTTTTGGTGAGGGGTGGGGCTTATATTCAGAATACCTTGGTATAGAAGCAGGCATATATGAAAATGCATACCAAAATTTTGGCCGCTTGACCTATGAAATGTGGCGCGCTTGTCGACTTGTTGTCGACACGGGCATACATGATCAAGGTTGGTCAAGAAAACAAGCAATAAATTACCTAGCTAACAACACCGCATTATCACTGCATAATGTGCAAACAGAAATTGATCGATATATTTCATGGCCAGGACAAGCATTATCATACAAAATTGGTGAATTAACCATTAAGCGCTTACGAAAGAAAACAGAAAAAGCCCTAGGCGAAGACTTTGATTTGCGTGATTTTCATGATCAAATATTAAAAAATGGTTCTATGCCATTAAGCATGCTAGAAAAAATTATTAATCAATATATAACTGAAAAGATGGAAAATAAAACGATAAAGAAATAAGAATTGGCAAGGAAGCCACGCAAAGAAAACCGAGGAAAAACAGTAGACTGTTTAAAATAGAAGAGCCCCCACTACATCTAAATTTGGCAGTACCGCTGTCATAGGTTTCCCGTTAGACCGGTTACTTTGCGTCTCTAGTTTTCACTAGATTTGCCCTTGTCGAGCTTTAGTCGCTCGAATTCATTATAACCTTCCAATTTAATTTGTAAACAAATAACTAACATCCTAATGCTAATCACGTTAAAATGGTTTCGTTACTCTTCTAACGTTGTGTTTTTACTCAGGTTAATAATGAAAAATTTTTTTACTCTATTTAAACTTATACCAACATACCTGCTATTAACAATAAGTTTCAGTGTGTTTTCTGCAGAACAAACACAATCACCAAAAGATCAACTAATTAAAAAAGTAGAGTTTTTGATTACTCAAAATAACGAAAAGCTCGATTACAACGAAGTATTAACATTAAGTAATCAAATCATTATTCAAAGAGAAAAGTACCCAAGCGCAATCATCGCCAAAACGTATTTATTACTTGCCTATGTAACGAGCAATAAGGGTGAACTAGAAACCGCATATCAATTTATTCAAGATGGTTTAACTGCACTTCCAGGACAAGATCCAATAAAGCTATGTTTACAAATCAAGTTAGCTGATATTCTTTCAGCCAAAAAATTATATAAACAACTGCTGATCACAGCTCAAGAGGCTATCGATATGCCTCAAGATAAAAATAAGGTTTCCTATTCTTTATTTGCATTAAGTTATCGAAGTGTTGCCTATGCCATGTTAAACCAGTATGAATCAGCATTAAATGATTTACAAAGAATAGAGTCTATCATCGAAGAGAATCCATCTTTTGCAGAACACATCGCCTTATTAAGTATTTTAGCCAATGCATACTACCACTTAACCGATTATCAAACAGCCCTGACAATGAATCTAAAAATATTACAATTACGATTTAAATTAAAAAGGTTGGAGAATGTTGAAAAAACCTATTACCATTTAGGTAATACTTTTTACCGTTTAAATCGATTAGATGATGCATATAATGCCTACTGGGAATCTAAAAAGTATGCCGAAAAAAAATCAGCCAAAATACATATGGCATATGCTAGCCAAGGGTTGGGGTTAACTCTCTTACAACAAAAACAATTTACTGAAGCAAAAGCAGAGCTTAAACAGGCAAAAATATTATTCTATCAACACAATTTAACAACCCCTTATCTAGAAACAATTATTTCATTAATTCAGCTCAATAATTTAACTAAAGAGAAACAGGCTTCTTTCGCTTTACTAGAAGAAGCAGAGGAACTGGCAATAAACATAGAATTAACTAATGATTATATCATTATATACCAATTACTTGCTGACTTTCACGTACATAAAAATCATATAAGCAAAGCCTATTTTTGGCAAAAAAAATATAGCTCAGCCCTACTAACATTGAAAAGAGCATCCATATCAAATAATCCACTAGCAACTAAACATACAATCAGTTCAGCTAAATCAGCAAACATAGTGGCTAGCACAAAAGCACGCGATCTTTCTGTAAAGCTTGCTGAGCAAAGTGCATCAGCCGCCTCTTATTCAACCAAATATAAACAGCAACAAATCGTCATTGTAATATTATCAAGCCTAATATTTTTATTACTGTGCTTTATTATATTTTGTTGGTTACAAGATAGAGCTAATAAACTCAAAAATGCACATGAGGCAATAGAAAAACCAAGCCATATGATTGCCACGCCAATACAAACCAAAGAGCTTTATGAAAAAAGCTTTAATATGGCCAGAAAATACTCATACCCTCTGACACTAAGCTATATTTCAATTAGTAATTGGCAAGAATTGACCTTTCAATTTAATAAAAAAATAGTGACGGAAGTTGCGCGAGAAATAGCCAGTGTAATCAACAAGCACATCAATGAATTTGAAAGTGCAGGGTTAGTTCATGAAGGAGAATATTTACTCATTTTTCCTCACCAACATAAAAAAGAAGTAACCATGGTGATAGAAAAATTAGTGTTGGACTTAAAGCTTAGATTCTTTGCTAATTTAGGTGATTTTTCAGTTGTTATTGCCTACTCAACTGAAAGCCCGAATTTTCAAGATATAGACCCTTATATTTATCTCTCTCAATTAAGTAATTCAATAAAAATAAACCAGTAACTAAACGCATTATAAGCGCTATATTGAGTTGGGATAGAATCAAAGTTATGGAAAGAAGATATGAGTGATGAAAGCGTTAGAGCAGAGCAATGAAATGATTCTCCACTCAGCAGAATTAAAAGGCTAACTTCTCAGTTTAATATTGGCTGAAGTATCAATTTCGCCTTCTATAGAAATGGTTGCGGTATTCCCATTACATTGTAATATCGCAATATTACCATGATGGCTATGGCGAATATAAGCAAGATCATAACCAAATTGAGATAAGCTACTTGCTGCAAATTTTTGAGCTAACGAAAGCCTAGCCCATAATGTGCTTGTTACATCACTATTTTGCTCTCGCCTTTCTAGTAAGGCTTCTCTTTGAATATTAGCTTGCATATAAATCTCAAAATTTAACTAATCATACCAACAACGATAATAAAAATATGTTAAATATACAAAATTAAATAAAATATCAAGCTAAAATATCCTAATTTGTTTTAGACATCAACACTTATTAAATGAATAATACCTGTTATTATGTCTGAAAATATAAATAAAATATAGAGTATTTAAATGAGCATTGTTTTAGATGAGTTACTTTCTTTACTAAAATTAGAAATAATAGAACAGGGAATATACCGAGGACAAAGCCAAGATTTAGGCTTTAGAGCTTTGTTTGGCGGACAAGTAATGGGACAAGCATTATCAGCCGCACAAGAAACCATTAGTTCAGACCGTTTTGTGCATTCTCTTCACTCTTACTTTTTACGTGCTGGTGATGCGTCCAAGCCTGTAGTTTACGAAGTAGAAGATATTCGAAACGGTGCCAGTTTCAGCACAAGAAGAGTGCAAGCAATACAGAATGGCAAAGCAATCTTTTACATGACCGCTTCTTTTCAAAAACCCGAAGATGGTTTTAATCACCAAGACAATATGCCCACAGTCCCGGGGCCTGATGGTATTCCTTCGTACAGCGATTTTATTATAGAAAATCAAGATGCTCTGCCTAAAGCAATGCGCGATAAATTTTTAGCTGAAAAGCCAATAGAGATTCGTCCAATCCAACAATATAATTGGCTAAAGCCAGAAAAGGCAGACTCTACATACCAAATTTGGTTTAAAACCAATGGAAGTTTATCTGATGACCTACGCAGCCATAGTTGTATGCTTGCCTATGCATCTGATTTTCATTTTTTACCTGCGTCATTATTACCCCATGGTGTTAGCCATTTGCTGCCAAACTTCCAAATAGCAACGGTTGATCATGCCATGTGGTTTCATCGCCCATTTCGCTTTGATGACTGGCTGTTGTATTGTATAGATAGCCCTTCTGCTAGCAATGGACGAGGCTTAGTTCGTGGACAAATTTTTAATCGTCGAGGCGAGCTTGTCGCTTCAACGATGCAAGAAGGTGTTATTAGGCAACGATAGCCTAATCTAGCGCACTAGAAATTTTAATTACTTGAAATATATAACAATATTGTTTCAACTAATACGCTAGCTTGAGCGATTTTCTACTTCTATTAGTAATATCAGTTTCATTAAGTTTGTGATCTTGTTGTGCGTAGGAAAAATAAATCAGGTCAAGGCGCTTGATTGAGCAATAGCAGGCTATTGGGATTGGGAGCAACGCCGCCATGGAGTATTTTAACCAGCACAAGTGGGCAATAATTTAGTGAAATTGGTATAAAATAAATAGGTTAAATTTCGCGTCAAAAGTTAGCCCATTGCAAATAAAACTAAACCGAGTTTAGATGAGCACTGATGAATAACAATTCCTTAATCACAGTTTGCTATTTACTGCTGAACTTTTCCAATCAAACCCTGTAGGATTTTGAAAGACACGCAAATCAAAATGTGGGGCAATAGCTAATAAGTGATCAAAAACATCCGCTTGAATTTTTTCATATTGAACCCAATCTGTTGTGTTGGCAAAACAATATAGCTCTAATGGTAAACCGCTTGCTGTTGCAGGTAACTGCCGCACCATTAAAGTTAAGTCATTACGAATATTTACATTCTCATGTAGATACATTTCTATATAAGCTCGAAACGTCCCAATATTCGTTAACTGTCTCGTATCAATGACACTCGAATGCCCGCCTTGGTTTAACATTTTATTTTCAATTTCAAGTTTATTTTTTTTATCTGTTAAATAAGTTTTCAACAAGCTGGTGCTTGCTAAAAAATCAACTTTTTCCAACGAGTAAAAGTTAATACTACCAATATCTATCAGTAAGCTACGTTTAATACGTCTAGCCCCTGTATGATACATATTACGCCAATTTTTAAACGAATCACTAATCAAAGCATATGTCGGTATTGTCGTGATTGTTTTATCAAAATTTTGCACTTTAACCGTGTTTAAACCAATTTCAATCACATCACCATCAGCACCATATTTAGGTAGCTCAATCCAATCCCCTGCTACAACCATTTTATTGGCCGAAATTTGAATACTAGCAACCAATCCCTTAATGGTATCTTGAAAAACCAAGATAAGCACCGCAGTTAACGCGCCTAAACCACTCAGTAAATATATTGGAGATCTATTTAGAATAAGCGCAATAATGACAATGACAGCAACAAGATAAACAACTAACTTAATTACTTGAATGATCGCATTAAGTGGTAAATATTTTTGCTTGGCTGTTTCACCATATAAACTTTTACCTACGTTAAGCATTGCACTTATACTGTGGGCAACTTGAAAAGTTAAAAATATCTTTGCAAATAGTATAAGTAAATTAGCAGCCAATGACTCTTCAGTAAAAATAAGGGGGGTCATCAATAAAATAAAAATGAAAGGCAGTAACAATGTGAGGCGCGTTAATACACCATATTCAATTAAAGTATCATCCCATTGGTTTTTGGTTTTAATAATCAATTTATAAGTTATTTTAAGAATTTGATTTTTAGCAATGTAGTAACTAATTACTGCTATAAATAAAATAACAAATAGGCTAATCAGCAATACACTTATTTCAAAGTGTTCATCACTAATCCCTAGCTTTAGTACCCAAGTTGTTATTAACTCATTCATATAGATCCCTTACTAGCGTTCAATTGATTTAGCCGTTTGTTGCATTTTATCAAGTCTAACATCTTTATCATGCCAAAATTGCATTAACCATTTTTGGAAGGCTATTTTATGTGCGCGATCATTGGCATAATCACCACTTAATTCATGAGAAATTTTCTGTGTATATATTTCAATATGAATATTTTTAACACGACCACAAAGAAAATCGCCAAAACTTGGAGTGCCGTCAGGGTAATAAATTGTAACATCGACAATAGTAGTTAAATATTCGCCCATGGCATCAAGTACAAAAGCAACGCCACCCGCTTTAGGCTTTAACAAATGATTATAAGGTGAATTTTGTTTATCATGTTTACTTTGCGTAAAGCGGGTACCCTCAATAAAGCTCATAACACTCACAGGTTTATGCTTAAATTTCTCACAAGCTTTACGCGTGGTTTCTAAATCTTTCCCACGTAAGTGAGGATTCTTTTTTAAAAAAGCTTGAGAGTAACGTTTCATAAAAGGAAAATCTAACGCCCACCAAGCTAATCCTAAAATAGGAACATAAATTAATTCTTTCTTTAAAAAGAATTTTAAAAAAGGAATTTCACCGTGCAAAATTCTTTGGAGCACCAGAATATCCACCCAACTCTGGTGATTCGCTAACACCAAATACCAATCTTTTTTATTTAACCCTTCTAAACCTGTGATTTGAAGATTCATTTTAGTAAAGAGCTTTTGATTAAGTGTATTGATTGCAACCCAATTACTCGCCATTAAATCTAATAAATAACTTAAAACCTTCTGAAAAAAACTTAAAGGGATTATTGCTTTAAGTAAAGAAAAAACAACAATAGGAATAACCCAAAACACGGTATTAAGGGTGTAAAAACAAAAAGACAAAATAGCAATAAGTGGCGCAGGCAGAAAATTAAGCATGATTAAAAACGTTTAAGTCAGTTACAAAAAAAATAAATTAACTATATTTAATCACGCTTTGTCAAGAATTTGTATTTTTAATTAATTTATAACAAAAGAGATATGCTTTATCAGTATTTAGGCGCACAATAATGTCTAACTTTAACGGTGAATTTTTACCTATATAAGTTGAATGACTACCCAGTTTTTAGCATACTAAAATAAGCAAATAATAACAGGAGGAAAAATGAATTTTAATAGAGCTGTAATCAAAGTGGGTAGCGCTTTAGTTGCTCCCGCCAAAAATGGTTGTAGCGGAAAGTATACTTTAGCAATAGCTCAATTTATAACTAAATGTCATCAACAAGATAAGGAAGTTATTCTAGTCTCTTCAGGTGGTGTTGCTGCTGGCCGCAGTGTTATCCGTCATGGTAGCCCAGAATTATCAGTCTCAATGAAAAAAGCTATGTCGAGTGTTGGCCAAATGAAAATGATGGCAAACTGGCAACGATTTTTTGATATACCTTGCAGTCAAATATTAATCACTCAAGACGATCTTGAAGATCGTGAGCGCTATATATCTATAAAAGACACCATCCAAATTCAATTAGAAAATGGCATTCTTCCCATCGTTAATGAAAATGATACGGTAACAACTGAAGATCTAAAAGTGGGAGATAATGACAACCTTTCAGCCCTAGTTGCACAAGCCTGTGAAGCTGATTGTCTATTTATTTTGAGTGATATAGACGGTGTGTTTACTAAAGACCCTAACATTCATGATGATGCGGTATTGATTCCTAAAATTGATGAAATTACCGATGAAATATATGCCATGGCAGGCACCAGCCGTAACCATTTATCTACTGGGGGAATGAAAACCAAAATAGAAGCGGCAGAAAAAGCCACAGAACATGGTATTAACACTTTTATTCTCAACGGTACCAAAAGCGAAGTATTTGAGTCATTAATACGTGGAGTGAATCCAGGAACGCTTTTCTCGGCTGAGCAAAACACCATTAAAGCTAAAAAACACTGGCTAAAACATACAGTGAAAAGTCACGGCAGAATAACCTTAGACAAAGGTGCTGTAAATGCCCTTTTAAACAAAGGTGCTTCACTATTACCCGTAGGCATTAAGTCTGTTGCAAGAATATTCGATGTTGGTGACTGTGTTGATATAATTGATCAGCAAACTAAAACCATCATAGCAAAGGGTATTACCCAATATAGTAATAAAGAATTAAAACGTATAAAGGGTAAACACAGCGACGAAATAAAGCTCATTTTAGGGCATGACGCTGGTGACGAAGTCATCCATCGTGATGACATGGTCGTTCTTGAACAAAATATTGAAGTTAAACCTGCCAAAGTAGCGCCAAAAGAAACTGAAATCAAAGGAACACAATAATATGCAACAATTTAATATGGCAACAATGGCAACGAATGCAAAAGTCGCAAGTAGAGTTGCAGCCCAACTAACAACAATTGAAAAAAATACACTATTAAACAGTATTGCTGATGCCATTGAGGCCAATAGTGATCAAATTATTAAAGAAAACAGTAAAGATATTGCAGCTGGCAGAGAAAAAGGCTTAGCTGAAGCTATGCTAGATAGGCTTTTATTAACTAAACAAGGCATTAAAGACATAAGTGGTGCTATTCGTGAAATAGTTGCTTTAACTGATCCTGTTGGCGATATTGCAAATTTATCATTACGTCCTAACGGTATGCAAGTAGGAAAAATGCGCATACCTTTAGGTGTTATCGCCATGATTTATGAAGCACGCCCTAATGTTACTGCGGAAGCAGCTGCACTTTGTATAAAATCAGGGAATGCCGTTATTCTTCGCGGAGGCTCTGAAGCTATTCATTCTAATTTAGCCTTAGCTAATTGTTTACATCAAGTACTCACTGAGCATGGCGTTGATAAAAATATTGTCAGTGTTATTCCTGATACTAGCCGTAGTGTTATTGAGCAATTACTAAAACAAAGTGATACTATCGATTTAGTGATCCCACGTGGTGGTGAAGGCTTAATTCGTTATGTCAGTGAGAATAGTCGTATCCCCGTTATTCAGCATTTTAAAGGTGTTTGCCACTTGTTTATTGATAAATATGCTGAGTTAAACAAAGCCATTAATATTTTAGTTAATGGAAAAACCCAACGACCCAGTGCATGTAACTCACTCGAAACCTTATTAGTGCACAAGGATATTGCAGCTGAATTTTTACCCTTAGCAGCTAAAGCACTAACGGATGCCGCAAATGTTAAAATTCATGCTTGTGAAAAAAGTCTACCGTATTTTAACAATGCTGAACAAGCAACGGACGATGATTATCATGCTGAATATTTAGCCCAAGAAATTGCCGTTAAAGTTGTCACTAGCTATGATGATGCCGTTGCTCATATTAATGCATACACTTCAGATCACACTGAGGTTATTGTCACACAAGATACTTCTCGCGCTCAACAGTTTATACGTCAAATCAACTCATCCGTTGTGATGGTAAATGCTTCATCGAGGTTTTCTGATGGTAACCAATTAGGGCTCGGCTCTGAAATTGGTATATCAACTAGCAAACTACATGCATATGGTCCGATGGGGTTAGAGTCATTAACCACAGAAAAATTTGTTGTTTTTGGTGATGGTCAAATTAGAGACTAAGCCAAGCTGATCGACTTAACGATTTAAAACAATAACCCTAATACTTATTCCCTGCGATATAGGAGATGAGTATTAGGGCGTTATAAAACTCAGAGCAATTCCATTAAAGGGTGGTGAGTATCGCTAATTCTTCAGAAAATAAATCAGCAAAAAAGATCAAAAGTGGAAAAACATAAAAATACCCCCTCATAAACAGCTGAATTGTTCTATTTGCATGATTTAGTTCCATAAAATAATCCATTATTCTTCTCCCCTTAAAGGCAATAGAAAAACAAATTACGGCTGTAATGACTAAACTTTTGTCTGCGGTTTCTGCTACCAAAGCATTCGCCAATGTAACTATCATCAGCATAATCCAAGAAATATCTAACGCATTTAACTTATTTAACTTATTTAACTTAAACATTATCACTCCTTATCTAAGTACATATAACAGTGGAAAAATAATAACCCAAGCAAGATCTACCATATGCCAATAAGACGCTATTGCCGTTAAGCCAAGGTGATTACTCTGTGTATAACGACCAGATTTAAGCTGAAAAATAGCCCAAATTAAACTACCACTAGCCCAACCAACATGAAGCAAATGGTTAAACGTCATATAATAATACAAGGTGTAAAACTTATTTGTGTTAGTTTGAATACCTTGATTAACATTCCAGTGATATTCCCACACTTTTATAACTAAATAGATGCCTCCACATAAGATTGCACGCCATAACCACTTAATACTTTCATCTGGTTTATTAACACGAATAGAAGCTAAAGCCTTAGCAACAAAATAACTGCTTGAAATTAAAGCAACTGTATTCAGCGTTCCCGCTAAGGTATTAAGCTGTAATGGACCTTGATTAAACTGCTCGGGGTAATGCGCCTTAGCAATAAAATAAATAATAAAAAACAAAGCAAATTCAGTTAATTCTGCAAAAATACCCACCCAAACCGCTTTGTTGCCTGGTATTTTATTAACCGTTTCGGGTTCATCTTTCACTGCACCACAGCCGTTTAAATAAAAAGTATTTTCCGTAATAATATTCATAAATCACCTATTAGAGATTACTACACGAATGTATGTTGTTATACCATCTATGGTATTGTTAGATTATTTCATACCACTGTAAAAAATCATTGATTTATCTAAAGAAACCTGTGGTTGTTCTATAGATTTAATGGTAAAACTAATATCAATTATTGCTTGAGTCATTTTTTCACTATCAACAGATAAGGTCAGAGGAAATTCTCTCATTACGCCAGCTTTAACCATTAAATTTTTAGGTAAGGTTAGATTAGCGTTTTCAAGACCCGCAACTGAAATTTTATAATGTGAGTCTTGTTGGGTTTTGTTAAGTATTTTCAGCGTATAAGTATTCTCTACAATACCTAAATAATTAGTACGGTAAAGCATATTTCTATCTCGTAAAATAGAGGCTTCTAATGGAATTCGAGTGTTTATCCAATAGGTTGTTAATGTAAAAATAATCATAGTGAAAAGCCCGTAGGCAATCACTTTATAATTGATTCTTTTTGATTTTTCATTCGATAATGCTTGCTCACTGGTGAATGAAATCAAACCTTTTGAGTAATTGAATCGAGCCATAGTTTCATCGCACGCATCAATACACAAAGCACAATTAATACATTCATATTGTAAACCATTTCGTATATCTATACCTGTAGGACAAACGTCTACACAAAGATTACAATCAACACAATCACCCAAGCCAAGCGCCTTAGGATCATCTTTCAATTTACGAGGTGATCTTTTTTCACCACGAGATTTATCATAGGCCACAAGCAAGGTACTTTTATCAAACATTGCTGCTTGAAACCTGGCATAGGGACACATGTCAGTACAAACTTTTTCTCTTAACCAACCCGCATTACCATAGGTGCATAACGTAAAAAAACATAACCAAAACGTCACTATAGCAGAGCAATCCAATTGGATAATATTACTATATAACTGGGTAACAGGAATAAAATAAGAAATAAAGGTACTAGCACTAATAAAAGACATTAATAACCATATAAAATGTTTTATACTTTTTTTCTGAAATTTATTGAATGTCATTGGCTGTTTATCAAGTGCAATTCTTTGATTTCTCGTCCCTTCAACTCTATGTTCTACCCACACATAAGCTAATGTCCATACAGTTTGTGGACAAACAAAACCACACCACACACGCCCTAACCAAGATGTCACAAAAAATAACGAAAAGGCTCCAACCATAAAAATACTGGCTAACAAAATAAAATCTTGCGGCCAAAAAGTGACAGAAAAAAATCTGAACTGTTGCTTAGCAATATCAAGCAAAACAGCTTGCTGACCGTCATATTGAATAAACGGTAGTGAAATGAATATAAAAATTAAAATCCAACTAAGTAATCGTCGGATCTTTTGATAAACCCCTTTTTGCTCTCGAACATAGATTGACTCGTTAGATTTATAGGGTTTAATAATTAGGTTTTCTTCTTGAAGATCAAAGTTCATTGCTAGCTACAGCTTAATAATTAATTTACCAAGCTATAACAAAAAACAGGCCAACAATGAAAAACTATAACGGTTTGATTTTAAATAATTAAATGTATCAGCACCCTGATGCGTTACACGATATATCGCGAATAAGCGATATATCGTGTAATTTTCAATATTAGCGAACTATATTGAGTTTTTTCATTTTAGATCTCAACGTGCTATCAGGCATGCCTAGAATTTTCGCCGCGCCGGCATTACCACCTATACGCCACTGACATGCTGTTAATACCTCGATAATATAATTTTTTTCAACTTCAGCTAAAGTGCTTTTAGTTGAGATGCTATTCTTTGGATGATGATTAAAATTTTGTTTAATATTTAGAATTTTTGAATTCGATAAAATAACTTCGCGCTCAAGAATATTTTGTAATTCTCTAATGTTTCCTGGCCAATCATAGTGAGATAACTTAATTAAACTACGATTGTTTATTCCTGTTATATTCTTATTAAGCTTCTGATTTAACTTATGTAAAATACTATTACACAGCAATGGAATATCATCAATTCTATCTCTTAATGCAGGCACTTCTATTGGAAATACATTTAGCCTATAGTATAAGTCCATTCGAAATAAACCTTGTTCAACCATAAACAATAAGTTTCTATTGGTGGCAGCAATAACCCTAATATCAACTTTTATCGTTTTACTACCTCCCACTCGTTCAAATTCACGCTCTTGCAACACTCTCAATAACTTAGTTTGAGCTTCAGCTGATAACTCACCAATTTCATCTAAAAATAACGTTCCTTTATCTGCTAGCTCAAAACGTCCTTTACGCCTTTCATTCGCTCCTGTAAATGCCCCTTTTTCATGACCAAACAATTCAGATTCTAATAAATTAGCACTAAATGCCGAGCAGTTAACTTTAACCAATGGGGAATTACATCGATGACTTAATTGGTGCAAATTGCGAGCAACTACTTCCTTTCCAGTTCCATTTTCACCTAAAATTAAAACAGTACTGTCTGTTTGGCTAACAATTTTTATTTGATCTAATAACGCTTTGAATAAAGAGCTAATACCTTCTAAACCAGACCCTGTCCAATTTTGGTTTATTTCATCTTGCAAATAAGTATTTTCTTCTTGAAGTTTTTCACTTAGTTCATTTACTTTCTTTAAAGCCTCACGCAAATTAAAATCGGTCAACTTTTGTTGGCTTACATCCCGAAAAACGGCAACGGCTCCAATAAGTTTCCCCTCTTTGTATACAGGGGTTGAGGTGTATTCTACTGGAAAAAAACTGCCATCTTTCCGCCAAAATACTTCATTCGTTACTCGTCGTTTTACACCATCACGCATGGTGTTATAAATTTCACATTGCTCTACAGGATATTCATCACCGTTCTCATGACTATGATGATGATACTCATGAATATTTTTACCCAATAGCTCATGCGCGGGCCAACCAGTCATATGTTCCGCAGCTGGGTTAACAAAAACAGCATTTCCTTGTGCATCAAAGCCATAAACCCCCTCGCCTACAGCATTTAATAGCAATTCTGGATCAGATAAAAACTGTTTAATTGTATGAGACATAACCACCTCTTGCATAAACACGAAATACCGTGCCTTCTTTAAACGGATTATGATAGATTTTAGATAAAATTGAAAATATTAAACTAATTAAAAACAATATCTTTTCACAAGTGATAATCAACTTTATACAAAGATAATTACCATGTTTTAGTACGCTTTATTTAACTTCACCTAGATCGACATCTTGTTACTGCTTTATTCACCATTAAATATATTTATTAACTGTCATATGGCACTTGTACCAGAGGCGTTAACTAAGTATTCTATGCGGCCGTTTTTGGTAGATATTGAGTAGGTAAAAGATGATAGGTTTTGATTACGGTACATCCAATTGTAGTGTTGCAGTGATGAACAATGGTCAACCTAAAATAGTCTCGCTATTAAATAACAATACAATTGCGTCAAACTTGTATGCTCCTGATCGCGACATCATCACGCACTGGTTACATCAACAATTAAAAGGTGAGCAACAAGCTGATTTTGCAACTGAACGTAAAATACAACTTTTAAAAGGGCAAAGAGCACAACGTGAGCTTACTTTAGATGGCATTGATAGTGAGTTGGTCTTTGGTAAATCAGCTTTGAATAAGTATTTGGAAGATCCAGAAGAAGGCTACTATATCAAATCGCCTAAATCTTTTCTTGGTGCTAGCGGTTTAGCACCGCTACAAATTCAATTATTTGAAGATATTGTTGCGGCAATGATGAGTAATGTTAAAAAACTCACTGAAACAACGCTAGGCTATAAAATAACCCAAACCGTTATCGGACGACCAATAAACTTTCAAGGGTTGCACGGTGAAGAGAGTAACAGACAAGCCATAGAGGTATTAACTAACGCAGCTAAACGCATTGGCTTTAAAGACGTTGAATTTCAATTTGAACCTGTCGCGGCTGGTTTTGAGTTTGAAGCAAGTTTAACAAAGGAAACTCGTGTATTAGTTGTTGATATTGGCGGTGGCACAAGTGATTGTTCTCTCTTATTAATGGGACCCAAATTAAGTAGTAACGAAGACCGCACGCAACATTTGTTAGCCCATAGCGGTGTACGTATTGCAGGTAACGATTTTGATATTCAACTCGCCTTACAAGGCATTATGCCAAGCTTAGGGATGAATAGTCTATTGAAAACTGGCAAACCCATGCCTACCAGTAGTTTTTACCAAGCCTTAGCTATCAATAATATTAATGAGCAAACAGCATTTTATAGCGCAAAGAACAGACGAGATCTAGTACAACTGTCTCGAGATGCCCAAAATACCGAAATGGTCGAACGATTATTAACGGTACATGATCACAAACTTAGTTATCAATTAGTCAACGCTGCTGAGCAAGCTAAAATAGCCTTATCAGAACATGATAAGCACACCATTAATTTAGATAACATTAGCGAACAACTCAGCGCAAACGTAACTAAAGAAACACTGTGTACAGCCAATGCACGTACACTCTCAAGTATCGGAAATTTAATGCAATCAGCGGTAAATCAGGCGCAATGCCAACCAGAAGTTATTTTTGTTACTGGTGGCACCGCTAAATCACCCGTGTTAAGTGATTTTTTACAACAACAGATGCCTAACATCCCTATTGTTGTTGGTGATCACTTTGGTAGTGTTACATCAGGTTTAGCACGTTGGGCTGAAAAAATATACCAATAAACCACTATTTATACTGAATAATATCAATTGAATTAACTCATCTGTAAATACATGTGCTATAACTTAATAGACAGAGGGTTTTAATAGATAATGATAGTAGGCTTTAACTTATTTTAGATGTGATTTTTTATTCTATTTAGTTTTGTATTAGTATCTCAGACTCAAATAAAATATACAGCTTGTCATTTTCATGATGATAATTTTGGTTACGTTATAAGGAATTTTACTATGCTTCAGTCAGTTGACCTACGTGATTATATGGTTACTAGTCCAATCAAGGTTAAAGAAGATGCTAATCTATTCGATGCAATGAAAGCCATCATAGACAATAAAGTATCAGGGGTTTGTGTTATCAATAAAGATAAAGCCCTCGTGGGAGTGCTTTCAGAAATGGATTGTTTAGCAGCTGTACTTCAAGCAACTTATAATCATGTTGGTGTTGGCACAGTTAGTGAGTATATGACCAAAGAAAATATCGTGGTTGCCCACCCTAATGATGACATCATTGATGTTGCTCAAGATATGTTACTCAAAAAGCATCGTCGTAGACCTGTCGTTGAAAATGGCGAACTAGTGGGCCAAGTTTCTTGTCGACAATTACTGACTGCTGTTAATAAATTTAATCAGTAATGATTATTATATTTTGACGAATACCCATTAAAACAAGTGATTTTTGTCTTATTTAACACCGTTGCTCTATTGAAAGTAAGCAGCAGCACTTGCAAAAAGGGTCATCACTAGTACCATAATTTTCAAGGTTTTTGCTTTGACTTCAACAGCGAACTTAACCGCAATTTGAGCACCAACAATACTGCCAACACCAAGCAATATTCCAGGTAACCAAGCAATTTGATCTCTAACAATAAAAACCACTAACGCAATGCTAGTAAACACCACCGTCGCGACTACTTTCATTGCATTAGCACGTAGTAAATCATAATTTAACATGCCAACAAAAGTCGCTATCAACACAAAACCAACACCTGCTTGAATAAACCCCCCATAAAAGCCCGCAGCAAAGGTTGCTAAAAGCCCAAGTTTACTGTCATAACAGCTTTTTCTCTTGCCAATATCTACTGTATTAGTATCACTTTTGAAAATTACCCATAAAGACACCACTATCATAGTGCCAAGGAGTAAAGGTTTGAGTAATTCTACATTAAGATAAGAGGCTGTTATTGCCCCAACTAACCCGCCAATAAAAAGAGGAAAAAAACTGTCTTTAATTGACGTTGTATCAAGTTTATCATGCTGATAAAAACCACGAGCAGCGGTCAACGACTGCATAAATACGCTCACTCTATTGGTTGCATTAGCAACATCAGCAGGTAACCCATACATCATTAATGCGGGTAAGGATAAATTTGATCCACCTCCAGCAAGCGTGTTAATAACACCCGCCATTAATCCTATCGCCATAAGAATCAGGGCTTGGTATATATCAATACTATCAAAAATAGTCACGTCTTAATTACTCACTGATATAGTTATTCGCTGATGTAGTTGCAACAATAATCAACAATAGTTTTTGCTTTAATTTCAAATTCGCTATTAGCAGGCACATAAAAAGACTCACCGCCTCTAATTAGTTGCCATTCACTACTTTCGGGTAATAATATTTCACATTCGCCCGCGATAATTTCCATTAACTCTTTTTCTGCTGTGCCAAACTTATAATCGCCAGGCATCATTATACCCAATGTTTTAAAACTACCGTCTGCGAACGTAATTTTGCGGCTAGTTACTTTACCATCAAAATAAACATTAGCGGCTTTAGTTATTGTGACATTAGTAAATTCGGTCATTTTATTTTCCTATTAATTTTCAAATTATTTTTAACAATAAAAAACGGCACTAACTTATGAAATTTAATGCCGTTTTACGTTTATTTTTCTAAGCTAGTATGAACTAATTAGCTTCAACAATTCTTTTCATATCGGTCATATAACCACGAAGTTTTTTACCAATTAACTCAACACCATGGCTGCGAATAGCTTCATTCACTTCAATTAAACGCACGTTATCAACGCCATTTGATGGATTGGTAATACCGCCACCTAATTCTTCTAGCGTTAATTTACTAGTAAATTCTGATAATAAAGGCACAGCGGCATGCGTAAATAAATAGTTCCCGTACTCTGCTGTGTCAGAAATAACAACATTCATTTCATATAATTTATTGCGCGCTATACAGTTAGCGATTAATGGCGTTTCATGTAATGACTCGTAGTATGCAGACTCATCAATAATACCTGCCGCAACCATTGCTTCAAACGCTAACTCAACACCTGCTTTAATCATAGCAACAACAAAAATTCCTTTATCGTAATATTCTTGTTCGGTGATCTCTGTATCACAATCAGGTGCTAACTCAAAAGAAGTCTCAGCGGTTTCTGCACGCCATGTTAATAAATTAACATCATCGTTTGCCCAGTCTTCCATCATAGTTTCAGAGAAACGACCTTCAATGATGTCATCCATATGTTTTTCAAATAACGGACGTAAAATAACTTTTAGTTCTTCAGACATATCAAACGCTTTAATTTTCGCTGGGTTTGATAAACGATCCATCATGTTAGTGATACCACCGTGCTTTAAACCTTCAGTGGTAGTTTCTAAACCATATTGTAGTAATTTACGAGCGTAACCCGCATCAACACCTTGTTCAACTAATTGTTTATGGCCTAATACAGCAGCTGTTTGTAACATACCACATAAAATAGTTTGCTCACCCATTAAGTCAGACTTAACTTCAGCGATAAATGAAGACTCAAGCACACCCGCTCTGTCACCACCCGTTGCACTTGCGTAAGCTTTAGCAATTGCTAAACCGTTACCTTGTGGATCATTTTCAGGATGAACAGCGATAAGTGTTGGTACACCAAAACCACGCTTGTATTCTTCACGAACTTCAGTACCAGGACACTTAGGTGCAACCATTACCACGGTAATATCTGAACGAATTTGCATGCCTTCTTCAACAATGTTGAAACCATGAGAGTATGCCAAAGTTGAACCTTGCTTCATGTGAGGCATAACCGCAGTTACTGCTGAAGTATGTTGTTTATCAGGTGTTAAGTTTAAAACTAAATCGGCTTGTGGAATTAATTCTTCATAAGTACCCACAGTAAAACCGTTTTCAGTAGCCCACTGCCAAGATTGACGTTTTGACGTGATCGCCGCTTCACGTAGAGCGTAAGAAATATTTAAGCCCGAATCACGCATGTTTAAACCTTGGTTTAAACCTTGTGCACCACAACCCACAATCACAATATTCCAATCTTTAATGAAGTTACAGCCATCGCTGAACTCTTCACGCTTCATAAAACGACATTTGCCTAATTGGCCAAGCTTTTCACGTAAGCTTAAGGTATTAAAATAATTGCTCATGGTAGTTCCTATTCAGTATTCTAAAATAATGGTCAACTAACGTTAGCGTGCTAACTAATAGTTTTTAAGTTGAACAGAGCATAACGCAAAACAAACATTGCACAAAATGATATATTTGCATCTATACGTTTCATATTATGCAATAATACGTATAATGTTAGTAAAATAATTATTCTAACGGAGTAAATTATGGATAAAAAAGCACTAGCCATGTTTGTGCATTTAAGCCAAACACTACATTTTGGCAAAACAGCAGTCGCTTTTCATGTCAGCCCTTCTACCTTAAGCCGAGTAATTCAACGCTTAGAGCAAGAGGTTTGCAGCGATTTACTGCATCGAGATAATCGTAGTGTGATGTTAACTGACGTGGGTAAAAAATTTAAATTGTATGCAGAACAACAATTAGAGCAATGGCAATCCTTTAAAAATTCGTTAGATGAAAAAACAGAATTATTAACGGGTAAACTTCATATTTATTGTTCTGTTACTGCTGCCTATAGTCACCTACCTCCTTTGCTAGAACGTTTTCGTAGTCAACATCCCTTGGTTGAAATTATGTTAACCACGGGCGATGCTGCTGATGGTCTAGAGCTAGTGCAAAATAAATCAGTTGATCTGGCTATTTCTGCTTACCCAGAAAATTTACCTCGCAGTGTTTATTTTCATCACCTTGCCACCATACCTTTAGCTGTGATTGCACCCACCATGCAGTGCCGAGTGCTACAGCTTTTGCAACTTGATAAACTACAAAATAAAGCTATTCCTTGGTCAGAATTACCCATTATTTTGCCAGAACACGGCACAGCACGTAAACGTTTTGAATATTGGTATCGCAAGAAACAACAAGGAAAAGCCAATATTTACGCAACCGTTTCAGGCCATGAGGCTTTAGTGAGTATGGTCGCTTTAGGCTGTGGTGTGGGTATAGTGCCACAAGTAGTTGTTGAAAATAGTCCAGTAAAAGATCGAGTGCAATACTTGGCAGATGTTGGTGAAATAGAACCGTTTGAATTAGGTATCTGTTGTTTAAATCAGTCTAGAGCGCAACCACTTATCAAAGCATTTTTTGCCTCAATCAGTTAATTTTAAAAGACTTCTTTAAGATAAAATAACTACACCGCAACGGAACTGGTTAAGTGACGTAATAAGCGATCCATCGCTCGATAAGACAATGCTTCAACGAGGTGCTCATGAAGTATCTCATCACAGGCATTCATATCGGCCAGTGTTCGGGCTATTTTTAAAATTTTATGATGAGCCCGAGTAGACAGACCTAATTTTTCAACAGCAAGTTCAAGAAACTCATTGTCATCAAACGATAAATGGCAGAAACTTTTTAATTCGCTCGTTCCTAAATGAGCATTCGCTTTACCTTGGCGCGCTAATTGTTTTAATCGACACGCCTGTACTCGTTGCTGAACAACTTCACTGGTTTCATTTACGTCAGTATCACCAGCCCAGGTGCCTCGAGGTAACCGAGCAACTTCAACCTGAATATCTATTCTATCTAAAAAGGGACCTGATAAACGGTTCAAATAACGTAATACCTGCTCAGGTGTACTACGGTTATCATTGTAAAAACCCGTTGGGCTGGGGTTCATCGCCGCAATCAATTGAAAACGGGCAGGAAAACTTTGCTTATGCATAGCTCGAGAAATAGTCACTTCGCCTGACTCCATCGGTTCGCGCAATACATCCAACACCTTACGTTCAAATTCTGGCAACTCATCTAAAAATAGCACGCCATTATGTGCTAACGAAATTTCACCTGGTTTGGGTTGACTACCTCCCCCCACCAATGCTGCTGACGAAGCAGTATGATGTGGTGCTCTAAACGGTCGAGTTAGCCATGATTTTTCACTAATACTTTGATTACTTATAGATTGAATAGCCGCAACTTCTAGTGCCTCTTGTTCTGTCATCTTGGGTAAGATACCTGCTAACCTGCTTGCCAGCATGGTTTTCCCAGTGCCTGGCGGACCAATGAAAAGTAAATTATGATTACCACTGGCTGCAATTTCTAAAGCACGTTTTGCTAACGGCTGCCCAATTACGTCACTAATATCTAACGTATTAATATCGCTAAATTCTTCTAACGATTTTTCTTGTACGAAAGGTAACAATGTTTGCCTTGAAAAATGCGGATAAAGTTGACTAAGATGATCAATAGCGTGAATCTTAGCCTCTTTTACCCAGCTCGCTTGTTCACTATTTTGCATAGGCAATACTAAAATTCGATTATTTTCACAACAAGACATTGCCATAGGGATTTCACCTATAATCGCTCTTAATTCACCCGATAGCGCCAACTCACCTGCAAATTCATACTGGGCTAAATCAACTTGAGGTATTTGCCCAGATGCGGCCAAAATACCAACCGCAATAGGTAAGTCAAAACGCCCACCTTCTTTGGGTAAGTCGGCTGGCGCTAAATTAATGGTTATTCTTTTTGCAGGAAACTCATAACCACAATTGATAATAGCACTGCGGACACGATCTTTAGACTCTTTAACAGAAGTTTCAGGTAAACCAACAATATGAAAAGCAGGTAAGCCGTTTGCTAAATGCACTTCAACCGTCACAAGGGGTGATTCAAGCCCAACACGAGCACGACTATAAACACAAGCGAGAGACATAATAATTCCATTTAGTTAATTCCTTTTGCTTAGTGTAGGAAACTATTCTTTATATTTCTAACTTTTTCTTAAACTTTTCATAACAGGCGTTTAACAACCACCGTCTCATATAACGTTTACTTATTTAGATAGAGCGAAAAATTGAAAAAAAAGCTTGCTCAAAACATTGGTGCTATGGTACTAATTTAAAAAGAGATTGGGCTGTGCATAAAAATTCACTAAATAATTATAAATTTTCAGTTCTACTCATTCAGTTTTACTCATATTAATTTGTATTTAACATAGAAAAAATGAAACAAATAACAATGCAAAATTTTAACTCAATTATTAACGTAATTATTATTAACGTCCTCGTCGTGGTGGTAAAATCATCTCGAGGGATTTCATTGAGCTAAAAAAAGCAAAACAGAAATACTAACCCTCGCTTCGAAAGAACCGAGGGTTTTGTTTTTTTGGAGCATAATTTAAAACACTAAGCAACTTTGGAACTATCATGACTGACAGCAAACCGTTAACTGGCGGCGGATTACTATTTAACGTACTCGAACAACACGGCGTACACCATATTTTTGGCTATCCTGGCGGCGCCATCATGCCTATCTACGATGCATTGTATGACAGTAATGTAAAACATTTTCTTTGTCGACACGAGCAAGGCGCTGCATTTTCCGCAGTCGGTTATGCCCGAGCGTCAGGTAAAATTGGTGTTTGTATGGCTACATCAGGCCCCGGTGCAACTAACTTAATTACTGGTCTTGCAGATGCCCTTGCTGATTCTATTCCTCTTATTGCTATAACAGGCCAAGTGCCTACTGCTGCTATGGGTAGTGATGCTTTTCAAGAAACAGACATCTTTGGCTTATCGCTTGCTTGTACTAAACATTCTTTTCAAGTACATCACGTAGATGAATTAGAAGATGTTTTACACCAAGCCTTTGAAATAGCGCTTGAAGGTAGACAAGGCCCTGTACTTGTAGATATTCCCAAAGACGTACAAATGGCCACTGTAGTGCAAAACTTCAAATCAGCAGCACCACTTAAAAACAAAGTTAAATTACCGTTGGCAGACATTACCAAAGCGCTTGATTTATTAACTCATGCTAAACAACCCATTCTTTATGTGGGTGGTGGTGTTGGTATGGCAAACGCTATTGATGAAGTAAGAACATTTGCTAAAACAACAGGCATTCCATCTGTTTCTACATTAAAAGGTTTAGGAGCCTTAGATAATACCAATGCAAACTATATTGGCATGTTAGGTATGCATGGTACTAAAGCTGCTAATTTGGCTGTGCACGACTGTGACTTATTGATTGCTGTGGGCGCTCGCTTTGATGACAGAGTAACAGGTAAACTAGACCAATTTGCCCCAGATGCCAAAGTAATACATTTTGATATAGATACGGCCGAAATTAATAAGCGTAGAAAAACTGACGCGCCAATTTTAGGTGATTTAAAGGCCAACTTACCCTTGCTTACCATGCCTTTAAATATTGAAGTTTGGCAAACAAAAGTACAAGAAATGAAAGCTAACTGTGCATGGCGTTACGACCATCCAGGTGAGAGTATTTTTGCACCTGCTGTGTTAAAAGAAGTGAGTGATTTAATGCCAAAAAATACCTGTGTCACTACCGATGTTGGTCAACATCAAATGTGGGCAGCACAACACATGACTTTTGATGATCCTTGTAACTTTTTAACCAGCGGTAGCATGGGAACCATGGGCTTTGGTTTACCTGCGGCAATTGGTGCTCAAATTAGCCGACCACATGACACGGTAATAGCTGTTTCAGGTGATGGTTCAATTATGATGAACGTACAAGAATTAGCAACTATTAAACGTTACCAAATTCCTGTTAAAATAGTGCTGATTGATAACGCAAAACTTGGCATGGTACGCCAATGGCAAGACTTATTTTTCGACGGCCGCTTAAGTGAAACTGATTTAGCAGACAATCCTGATTTTTGTATGTTAGCACGCGCTTTTGATATCAAAGCAAAACAAATAACAAAGAAAAATGAAGTCACTGCCGCAATAAATGAAATGTTAGATCACAACGGCCCATACTTACTACAAGTGAAAATTGATGCTTGTGAAAATGTTTGGCCATTAGTACCACCTAACAGTGCCAACAACGAAATGATGGAGAGCGCTTAACATGAACACCTTGCCTTTCAATAAATATACGTTAATCATCATGACTGATGATAAACAGGTTGTACTAGAACGAATTTTACAAGTAACGCGTTATCGAGGTTTTTTAATCGATGGCATTACAGCCAGCGTTAATAACGCCAACAATATCGCTACCATTGAATTATTAGTCAGTAGTGATCGTCCTATTACGCTTTTAATTGACCAAATTAATAAACTGGTCGACATCAAGAGTGTCAAAGTAGACAATAAGACATCACAGCTATCTAATAAAAAAGAATGTAGTGCTTAATACCTTATTAAAAGCACTATAAAATATTTAACTGCTATACGGCCTATTAATTAAATCATTATAGGCTTAATTTTCATTAAAAGAATGAGTTAAATAGCAATAGGTAGGTTTTAACATTGAAGCATCGTTGGATAAGGCACTAACTTCAACCAGTGCCATTTTTACTTTGCTTGATAACAAAGCTCAGCCACATATTCAAAATCAAATTAACGACTCTATATTCAAAACGGGACTCAATATCATGCCTAAATTAAGATCAGCAACTTCAACTCAAGGCCGTAATATGGCTGGCGCTCGAGCTCTCTGGCGTGCTACAGGAATGACTGATGGTGATTTTGGTAAGCCAATCATTGCCGTTGTTAACTCTTTTACTCAATTTGTGCCTGGCCATGTACATTTAAAAGACATGGGACAACTTGTTGCTGGTGCTATTGAAGAAGCGGGTGGTGTTGCTAAAGAATTTAACACCATTGCTGTAGACGACGGTATTGCTATGGGTCATAGCGGTATGCTGTATAGCTTACCTTCTCGTGATTTAATCGCCGATTCTGTAGAATATATGGTGAATGCTCATTGTGCTGATGCCATGGTTTGTATTTCTAACTGTGACAAGATTACCCCAGGCATGATGATGGCAGCTATGCGCATTAATATTCCTGTAATTTTTGTTTCAGGCGGCCCCATGGAAGCAGGCAAAACCAAATTAAGCGAACAAATCATTAAACTAGATTTAGTTGATGCTATGCTTCAAGGTGCCGATCCTGAAGTGAGTAACGACCAAAGTGATCAAGTAGAACGTTCAGCTTGTCCTACTTGTGGTTCATGTTCTGGTATGTTTACCGCCAACTCAATGAACTGTTTAGCAGAAGCACTCGGTTTAGCCCTACCTGGCAATGGCTCTATGTTAGCGACTCATGCCGATCGCGAAAAATTATTTTTGAATGCTGGTAAACAAATTGTTAAGTTAACTAAACGTTATTATCAAGATAACGATGATTCAGCCCTACCGCGTAATATCGCTAATAAAAGCGCTTTCGCCAATGCCATGTGCTTAGATATTGCCATGGGCGGTTCAACAAATACTATTTTACATCTACTTGCCATCGCCCAAGAAGCGGAAATAGATTACACCATGGAAGATATGGATAAATTATCACGTCTTGTGCCGCAACTATGTAAAGTCGCACCATCTACTCCAGAGTATCATATGGAAGATGTACATCGTGCGGGTGGTGTCATTGCTATTTTAGGCGAATTAGCTCGTGCTAACTTATTAAAAACAGATGTACCTAACATATTGGGTACTTCGTTAGCTGATGTCATTGCCAAATACGATATTACCTTAACTGATGATGAAGACATTAAAAAATTCTATCGTGCTGGCCCTGCAGGTATTCGTACTACTAAAGCCTTTAGCCAAGATTGTCGTTGGGATACCTTAGATGATGATAGAACAAATGGTTGTATTCGTAGTATTGATAATGCTTTTTCAACTGAAGGCGGGTTAGCGGTATTATCGGGTAACATAGCCATTGACGGCTGTGTGGTAAAAACCGCAGGCGTAAGTGACGACAATCTAATATTCACTGGTCCTGCTCATATTTTTGAAAGCCAAGATGATGCTGTTGCAGGAATTCTTGACGGTAAAGTGGTTGCAGGCGAAGTTGTTGTTATTCGCTATGAAGGCCCTAAAGGTGGCCCAGGCATGCAAGAAATGTTATACCCAACCACTTACTTAAAATCAATGGGATTAGGTGCAAAATGTGCATTACTTACTGATGGGCGCTTCTCAGGTGGTACATCAGGCTTATCAATCGGTCATGTTTCTCCAGAAGCTGCTAATGGCGGCGCTATCGCCTTAGTTGAACAAGGAGATATTATTCATATTGATATTCCAAATCGTAGCATTAACTTAGACGTTAGCAGTGAAATAATGGCTGAACGTAAAGCAGCAATGGAAGCTAAAGGGAGCAATGCATGGAAACCTAAAGACCGAGTTCGTCCAATTAGCTACGCGTTAAAAAACTATGCCATGTTAGCAACCAGTGCTGATAAAGGCGCGGTAAGAAACCGTGATTTACTCGATGGACTTGTAGGTAAATAATGACGAATACGCAAAGCCAAGCGTTGCTCGCGCAGCATGCCGAGCAACTTGATTATTTAAGGCGCATATTACTTGCGCCTGTTTATGATATTGCTATTGAAACAGAGCTAACACACCTAACAAAATTATCTACCCGTCTGAATAATCAAATTTATTTAAAACGAGAAGATCAACAACCTGTACATTCATTTAAGTTACGAGGTGCTTACAACAAACTTTCGAATTTAAGTGAAGCTGAATGTATTCATGGCGTCATTGCTGCTTCGGCAGGTAATCATGCTCAAGGTTTAGCGCTTGCTGCTAGTAAATTAGGCATAAAAGCAACCATTGTTATGCCTAAAACAACCCCAGACATCAAAGTTGACAATGTAAAGCGTTTTGGTGGTGAAGTTCGCTTAGTCGGTAATAGTTTTAATGAAGCACAAGAAGCTTCGATTGAATATGCAAAAGCGGAAAACAAAACCTTGATCCACCCTTTTGACGATATAGATGTTATTGTGGGTCAAGGCACAGTAGCCAAAGAATTATTACAACAACATGCTAAAACTGATGTCGTTTTTGTTCCTGTGGGTGGTGGTGGCTTACTTGCTGGCATCGCTGTTTATTTAAAGCAATTAAGTCCAAACACTAAAATTATTGGTGTAGAAGCCGAAGATTCTGCATGTTTGAAAGCCGCCTTAGCTGCTGGTGAACCTGTAAATTTACCTCAAGTAGGATTATTTGCTGACGGTGTCGCAGTAAAACGCATTGGTGAGCATACATTTAATTTAATTAAACGTTACTGTGATGATGTAATAACCGTAAGCACCGATGAAATTTGTGCCTCAATTAAAGATATTTTTGAACAGACACGCGTTATCGCTGAACCTGCAGGCGCATTATCACTAGCGGGACTACAAAAATACTGTTCGACAAACGATAAAACTGATCAGTCATTAGTGGCTATATTATCAGGTGCTAATATGAACTTTCATAGTTTACGTTATGTTTCTGAACGTTGTGAATTAGGCGAGAAAAAAGAAGCAGTGCTTGCTGTAACAATCCCTGAAGAAAAAGGCAGCTTTAAACGTTTTTGCCAAACCATTGGCAATAGAGCGATTACTGAATTTAATTATCGCTATACAGGCGAAGCAAATGCGAATGTTTTTGTGGGTGTTCGTTTAAGTGGCAACACGCAGGAGCGTCATCAAATACTTGACCTTTTAAGTAATGCGAACTATCAGGTTAATGATTTTACCGAGAATGAATTAGCAAAACTGCATGTTAGATATATGATCGGTGGAAAAAACAAAACCGCAAATAGGGATGAACGCCTATTTAGTTTTGAGTTTCCTGAACATCCTGGTGCATTAGAAAAATTCCTTGATGCTATGGGTGGCATTTTTAACATCACTCTATTTCATTACCGAAATCATGGAGCAGCATTTGGTCAAGTACTCGCTGGTTTTGAAGTCAGCAATGATAAAGAAAGTGAATTTTTTGAACATTTAAATGCCTTAGGTTATCAGTTCGAAGAAGCAACAGAAAATCTTGCCTATCAGGCTTTTCTTAACTAATTAAAACTCAGCCAACCTTTTCTTTATTTGTGCTATTTAAAGGGGATTTATTTCCCCTTTATCATTCGTTCCTTCCATAAAACACTCGCTTGAAGCTCAATACATTTATACCAATTTGATTAAATTTCTTCCCAACTCAGAGCTTCATTAGCGAGCTTAGAACAAGGAAAATTGATTAAACATAGTTACTCTATATTTCTTCAATTTTGTGATGTTATCAGTTTGCTAATGAGCTCCCAAAGGGCGAGTACCTAATAAAAAGTAAAGGCTTATATGCGGCGTTATTGATTTTGACAAGGGAATGACCATTCTCTTCAATCAATGCCTTGCCTACATGGATGTAGGTACTTAGGTTATGTTTGGAACGTATAACCTGTGCCTCTAAGCCTTTTAATTCTCGCTGAGTGGGAAAGAACTTAATCAACTTGGTATTAAGTAAAAATGAGTATTTATCTCGCCTAAGTCATATTTATTATTCTCATAATTAAAAAAGCCAACAACACTATATATTGTGCTAAATCAAACAATCAATACAACATATAGAATTACGTTGACAAACATGTGATTTCGATCAACTATTCAATTCATAAAAATCACAGGTGTCTGTCTGCTACAAAACAGTCATGTCACTGCACTATGCTAAAAAATCATGAGAAGAAAAATAATGAATAATGAGATAATTAAAGAAAATATTATGGAAGATGCTCTCACAACGTCAGCCGTTTTTGATCCCAATCATTTACAACTTGCTTCTCAAGATATTTGGCGTTCAAAGTATCAATTAAAAACCTCATCAGGTACGCCTGTTGACCATAGCGTTATCGATACATTTGAGCGTGTTGCAGAGGCAATTGCAAACGTAGAAACGACTCCAGCAAAACAAAAAAAATACCGTGAAGAATTTTTATGGGCATTGATGAATGGCGCAGTACCCGCAGGGCGTATTATTTCAAATGCAGGTGCTGACGAACAAAAGCCTACCGCATCAACCATTAATTGTACGGTATCCGCAACTATTGAAGATTCAATGCAAGGTATCGTAGGTGAAGCCGTTAGTAAAGCAAGCTTAACGCTAAAAGCGGGTTGTGGTATAGGTTATGATTTTTCAACCATTCGTCCAGACGGCGGTTTTGTTGCGGGTGCAGGTGCAACCACGTCAGGCCCCTTACCCTTCATGGATATTTTCGACACCATGTGTAAAACCGTTTCCTCTTCTGGTGGCCGTCGCGGTGCGCAAATGGGCACAATTGATTGCCAACATCCAGACATCATGGAATTCATCAAAGCAAAACGTGAGGATGGCCGTTTACGCCAATTTAACTTATCCATATTAATTACCGATCCATTTATGGAGGCGGTCAAAGCTGATGCCGATTGGCAATTAGTTTTCCCTACCAATAAAAATGAAATTAGTCAGTTAGGGCTTAACTTTGATCCTGATAATAATACTGATGACGTGATCTGGCGAGAATGGCCGTTAACGATGGACGGTTACATAGTAAACCATGCAGGTGAAACGGCCTGTAAAGTGTATAAAACAATCCGCGCAAAAAATTTGTGGAACATGATCATGAATGCAACTTATGACTATGCGGAGCCAGGGTTTATTTTAATAGATAAAGTGAATGAATATAATAACAATTGGTTCGCCGAACTAATACGAGCAACCAATCCCTGTGGAGAGCAGCCATTACCACCAAACGGTTCTTGCTTATTGGGGTCGATTAACTTAACTGCTTTTGTCAGTAATCCATTCACCGCACAAGCGAGTTTTGATTGGGAGCGCTTTAAAAAAGTTGTTCGTATTTTTACTCGCATGTTAGATAACGTGGTAGAAATTAATGGCTTACCTTTGCCTGAGCAAGTCGCTGAAATTGAAAATAAACGTCGCCACGGCATGGGGTATTTAGGTTTAGGCTCAGCCATGACCATGCTTGGTATGAAATACGGTAAAAATAACTCGGTAGAATTTACCCAAAAAGTGACTAAACACCTTGCATTAGAAGGATGGCGAGAAGCAACCAAGCTGGCAAAAGAAAAAGGCGGTGCACCATTCTTAAACGAAATGTATACCATAACAGGTGCTTTATTACGTAAACGTCCAGAGTTAGCAGAAAAATACAAGTTAGGAGACCAAGTTAAAGGGGTTGAATTACATGTTAACTACAGTCGTTATATGAAAAATATTGTGGCTGAATTAGGTGAAAAATGGGTAAACGAAGCCCTTACAACAGGGCTGCGATTTACTCACCACAGCTCTATTGCCCCAACAGGAACCATTGCCTTATCATTAGGAAACAACGCCAGTAATGGTATAGAACCAAGTTTTGCCCATGATTATAAGCGTAATGTTATTGTCCCTGGAAAATCAACCAAGCAACAAGTCAATGTGCGTTCTGCCGAGGTATTAGCGTACGAACGTTTGATGAAAAGCACACATGGCGCTGATTGGGAATTGCCCATGAGCAAAATGGGTTCAGTATTATCATTAGATTTATCTCAATTACCTGAAAGTTTTGTTGATACCTCAACGGTAACCCCATCAGAACATGTTGCAGTACAAGCCGCAGCTCAGCAATGGATCGACAGCTCAATCTCTAAAACCGTTAATATTCCAACAGAGTTTCCTTTTGAAAATTTTGAAAATGTTTACCTAGAAGCTTATACAGAAGGACTGAAAGGCTGCACTACTTTTCGCTTTAACCCTGAAAATTTTTCAGGGGTGCTTGTCAATGAAACCGATCTAGCCAACACCGAATATCAGTTCACCGTTGAAGACGGCGAAGTGATCATTGTTAAAGGCAATGAAACTGTAATTTATGAGGGGCAAGAGCATATTGCCTCAAACCTATTTGAGGCAATAAAAGAAGGGCAATACGGGCGCTTTTAGCACCTGATTTTTAGCACATTAACTAGATGCCTATTTATACAAAAGCGAGTAAGCATCAATATATTTTAGCTTACTCGCAAACTTAACTTATTCAACTGGACTCATTATCAGTTATTTAACAGAGATACATCATGACACAACCATCTTCAACACAAAAACCGATTGAAATCAGTAAAAAAATTATCGGCGTATCCGTAGTAAATAAGCAAGACATTGCTTTAGACAAAGAAAATAACACGCAAGCAATTCCAGAAGAATCAACTCAGCCTATCGAGGTCATTGAAAAAACCACACGTCCTAAAGAGCTAGATTCTAGAACCTATAAAATTAAAGCATCCGCAGGGTATGATCACGCCTACTACGTGAGTATTTCAAATGTTGTGCTTAACGAAGGTACAGAACTAGAAGAAGTTCGTCCCTATGAGATATTCATTAACACCAAAGACAAAATAAATGTTCAATGGGTACATGCCCTTACCTTTATGATGTCGGCTGTCTTTCGTAAAGGCGGTGAATACATGTTTCTACTTGATGAGCTACGAGAAGTCTCGTCACCTAATGCCGGTTGGTTCGGACAACATACTCGGGGAGGCAATCCAAGATACATTGAGTCAATGGTTTCAGCTATTGCCGATACTATTGCTTATCATGTAGAGAAAACTTGCGGCGTTACCGTTGAAGCTATTGAACTATCAAACGAAGCCAAAGCCATTATTGAAGAAAAAAAGGCTGAATACTTAAAAAACCATAACTCGACAATTACCTCAACTCAGGTAGACAATGAAGACGCTGGCATGCCAAATGCAATGGACTGCCCTAAGTGTAAAGTACGCAACGCGGTAATCAAACTTGATGGTTGTTTAACTTGTGTCTCATGTGGCGATTCAAAGTGTGGTTAATGGTACCAATATCACTAGCAATTTAAATGATACCGATAATGATACATTTATACCACACTAACATAAAACACGAGCATCACCTTTATCACTAAAACACTATATGTTGTGTCAAATACAGGACAAAAACACAACATACAGAAAATCATTAACAAAAAATTTGATCTGGATCAACTACGAACATCCTAGAAACACTATATATTGTGCACACCAATAAAACAAAACACAATATATAGGTTTTTATATGGAGTTTAATTGCCTCCCTCCCTCTGTCGTTTTTCAAGAAGTCCCTAACGAAATCAGTTTATGCTTTAGCATTACTGGTTGTAAAGTTGGCTGTAAGGGCTGTCATAGCACAGAATTATGGAACGAAAATTATGGCAGTGCGCTAACCAACAAAGCGTTTATTACATGGCTAAAAAAATACCAAGGCTTAATCAGCTGTGTGGTATTTTTTGGCGGGGAATGGCAGCGACATGCATTAATAGAAAAACTACTTATTGCCAAAAATTTGGGGTTGAAAACATGCCTCTATTCAGGTGAAAAATATATCGATATTAGTATTTCTCAACATTTAAATTTTTTAAAAACAGGGCCGTGGCAAGCCGAACTTGGTGGCTTAGAAAGCAGCACTACTAATCAAATTTTTCGTAACGTCAACACTGGCGAAACGCTTAATCATTTATTTATAAAGAATCATTTAAACAAGTCAAACAATCACTCAACAAAAGAAGGAACCAACAATGTTGCGGCTTAATGAAGAACAAATAAACAATAAAAAAGATTTCATCCTCCATTACTTTTTAGCAAAAAATGCTGCTGATGGTTCAAAAATGGATGCCAATGCTAATGTTAGCCATAAAAATATTGCTACGTTAGAAGCAGAATTATTGAAAGACTGTTTTGTGCAAATAAACCGTGCTTTAGTGCAAGACAAAATTCGTGAAACCTTCAACGACGAACTAGCCAACGAATACTTACGACAAATTGAAAATCATGAAATATACGTACATGATGAAACCAGTTTAAAACCCTACTGTACCTCAGTAAGCATGTACCCATTCTTACTTGACGGTTTAACAAAACTAGGCGGTGAGTCAAAAGCGCCTAAACACTTAGAGTCATTTTGTGGCTCTTTTGTGAATCTTATTTTTGCTATTTCAGCACAATTTGCTGGTGCTGTGGCTACCGTTGAATTCCTTACTTATTTTGATTATTTTGCTCGCATTGAATACGGTAATGATTATTTAACCACACATACTAAAGCCATTGAAAATCACCTGCAGCATGTGGTTTATGCTATTAACCAACCAGCGGCAGCACGTGGTTATCAAAGTGTTTTTTGGAATATTTCATTATTTGATCAACATTACTTCGCTGCCATGTTTGACGATTTTGTTTTTCCTGATTTCAGTAAACCAAACTGGCAAACAGTAGAAAGCCTACAACAATTCTTTCTTGGTTGGTTAAATAAGGAACGCGAAAAGTCAGTATTAACATTTCCCGTTGTGACTGCCGCCATGTTAACTGAAAATGGGCAGTGTAAAGACTTAGATTTTGCTCGCCAATTAGCTGAACAAAAAGCACAAGGGAATTCTTTTTTCATTTACTTATCAGACAGTCCTGATTCTCTTGCCTCTTGCTGCCGGTTACGCAATGAAATTTCCGACAATACGTTTTCCTATACCTTAGGTGCAGGTGGTGTTGCTACAGGCTCAATTAACGTTATTACGTTAAACATGAACAGGCTGGTGCAAGACGGTCGTGATCTGCAAACAGAAATAGAAAAAATTCAAAAATACCAAGTTGCTTACCGTAAATTAATGGAAGATTACAAAGCCCAAGGCGCGTTATCTGTTTACGATGCTGGTTTTATTACCCTTGATAAACAGTTTTTAACCATTGGCATAAATGGTATGGCTGAGGCAGCAGAATATAACAATATAACCGTAAGTAATAACCAAGCTTATAAAGACTTTGTTAGCAGTCAGCTAAAAGTTATTTACAAAGCTAATCACGAAGCCAAAAAACGTTATGGTTATATGTTTAACACTGAATTTGTACCTGCCGAAAATCTAGGTATTAAAAATGCTAAATGGGATAGCAAAGATGGTTATAAAGTCAATCGTGATTGCTACAATTCTTACTTTTATTTAGTGGAAGACGACAACACCAATCATCTCGACAAATTTGTACTACATGGTAAGGAAATTACCCAGTATTTAGATGGTGGCTCAGCTTTACATTTGAATTTAGATGAAACGTTATCTACCGAAGCGTATTTAAAATTATTTAATGTGGCTGCAGCAACAGGCTGCAATTACTTCTGTACCAACGTAAAGATCACCATCTGTAATGAATGTGAAAAAATAGATAAGCGTACTTTAACGCAGTGTGATGCATGCGGAAGCGATAATATTGACCATGGCACACGTGTTATTGGGTATTTAAAACGGGTAACAGCTTTTAGCCAAGGCCGCCAGAAAGAACATGCATTACGTTACTATCACAAAAATGCACCTAAACATGAAAAAAATACAACAGCTGCCTAGCAACTGTTTTATAGTAATTTTATCTAACCTGTAAAATTCACTGCACCATGAGTATGGTTACTATGTTAGCCATACTCACATCATCTAAACGGCCATAACGCATAATAAAGTCGGCTTTACCATCATAATTAATATCATGTTGCTCAAATAATGCGCCATTTTTAGGTAACAATATCTTGTGTTTACTTGCCTTTCGGTTAAACAATTTCTTACTTTTATTCCCCAAAAATATAGATAATCTTTCTTCACCCGCAGACAGAATTAAATCTTGACGGCTATCACCATTCACATCAGTTAATAGCACTATAGGTTGGCCGCTTTGGCCTGACGTTAAACTAAAACTTAACTCAACTTCTTTACTAATTAACGCATCATTTTCATAACTATCATCATCATTTAGTACAAACAAAAGTACATTTTGATCTATACCGCCTGACAATAACGCGCCAATTATATTACTAACACTTAACTCAAATGAAGATAACAAGACTTCAAATTTATTATCTTCATTTACATCAACAATTTTCAGCCCCGTTAATGTTCCCTCGGCTTTAATCACTGTACTTGGTGTTTCCTTAAATGCTAAGGTACTGTTTTCATCAATATAACCAAAATAAAACTCATAATCATTAGTTCGTTCTAATACTCCTGAACTTTGAGTAAAACGCACAATAACATCGGTTACCCCATCCCCATTTATATCTTTTATTTGTTCAACGACACGATGGGTTAAATTACTTTGATCAGGATTTTCACCATCCGATTCGGTAATTTGCCACCAATTCAAGCCTTGAATTGTATCAGCCAGCACTAGATTTTCCGATTGCTCTGCAAATTTACCGTCTAAATCTTGACTAAAATAATTTATTTTGCCCTTAGAAACCCAAGCAACATCTTGTCTATTATCTAGATTAAAATCAGCAAAAAAAAGTGAGCTTGGTTGAAACATAACACCACCCAAACTCAATTCAATTTGTGGATTAATCGCTAAATGTTGGTAGAAAACCGCTTGAGAATTATGTGAATGAATCCACACATTGAGGCCATCAAAATCAGGTAAAACAATATCATCCACACCGTCTTTATTAACATCTTTAATAAAATCTATTTGTGCAAGAAAATTAGATTTATTTAACAAATAAAGAGAATTAACCTCTTGTTTATGCTGAAGATATAAACCAGATAAAACACTTATTTTGTCTTCGTTAGACTTATCTGTAGGCAAATTGTCAGCATAATTAAGTGACACCACCGCATTTTTTGCTAAAAAATAAAGTCCTTTGCTATTTTCACTAACATCATAAGCAAAATACTCCGCAGAAAGTTGCATTTTATCGAGTAATTCATAACGATCATTCGGAGCATCAAAGGTATAAATGGCTAGCCACGTTTGCTTTAATTTATCTACGCCAATCAAAACAAGTTCATCCATTGGAAGTTGTTCATTGATAACTAATTCAACAGGAATAACAGGTGAGCTCACCTGAAAGGGAGCGGTAATATTGTAATGTTTAAATGCTACCTTGGTGCCAACAAGTTTACTTGCGTTGGCATATACCGCTGAGACACTAAAAAACCCAAAGCAAAAAATCACACCTACCAATAACTTATAATGCATAACAGTCCTTATTTAATATACTCTTTCATATTACTCAACAACAAACATGCTTTCTTACTTACTTTGTATCAATTTATAACGGAACAACTTTATACGCACAACGTCGTGCACCTTCAACAATATGTTCTTCTCTTGTCACGTCTGCAACATCATTAAATAATTGTTGAAACAGTTGTAATTCACTTCGGCAAAAACTAATGCACTTAGTTGCTGCTGCGCATATAGGGCAATGATTTTCTAACAACCAATAAAAATTAGCTTCACTGGTTACCGTTGCCATATAACCTTCATCAGATCGTAGTTTGGCTAACGTATTTAATTTTTCTTCCACACCACATTTATCAGCTAAGGCCGCACTATACTCATGCATTGATGATACTTCTCTATTAGCAATAAGTTTCTCTAAACCATCATCACCAAATACGGCAATAACAGAATCAATGAGCTGCACCGTTAATTCATCATGTCGGTTAGCAAAATGTTCATTACTTTTTTCTGTTAACGACCAAAACCGTGTTGGCCTCCCCCTCGCTGCTTTTTCATCTTTATAAGTTACATCACCAGACTCTTCTAATGCCAGTACATGTTGACGAATGCCCATGGTTGTAAGCCCTAGTTCATCGGCTAGGGATTTAGCAGTTAAAGCGCCCTGAACTTTTAACAGATTTAAAATTTTATCATGGGTTTTCATCGCAGCCCCGAAATAAATAAGTTTAAAACAATTAGCGTATTATTACTTACTTTCACATTATGTAAACTTTTTTATTTATTTTATTGTTGACTTTATTAAGTAAAGATAATACTTTACTTAATAATAAATAAAATTTTTAGTTTACATAATAATGGTGAAGTTTAAATGAACTTAAATCAAATTACGCTGCCCGTAAAAAATATCGAAGAAAGCATTCGTTTTTATATCAATTTAGGATTTGAGTTAATTGTTGATACTCCTCATTACGCAAGATTTTCCTGCCCTGAAGGTGATGCTACGTTTTCCCTCAGTGTAACAGAACAGGAATTCAACAATGGCGCTGTAATCTACTTCGAGCTTGAAACATTAGACCAATATGTTAAAAGGTTACAAAAGCAAGGGTTCAACTTTGCTCAATTACCAACTGACCAACGTTATCTTTGGCGTGAAGCAATATTGTTTGATCCTGACAACAATCAACTAAAATTTTATTGGGCAGGTGAAAACCGTCTTAATCCCCCTTGGAAAGTGAAACATAATAGGAGAGCAATATGATTACTTTAGAGCATGTTAATTTAGTGGTAACTGATATCAAAAAAACCTTAACTTTTTATCAAGCAGCTTTTCCTCACTGGCATGTACGTGGCGGTGGTGAAGGCAAATGGTATGGCAAACCAAGAAATTGGGTACACTTTGGCGATGATTATCAATATATTGCTTTTAATGATGATGGTGTGGGGGAAAACCGTGATTTAACGGGGCATCAAGTGGGACTTGCCCATTTTGCCTTTGTAACTAACGATCTTAAAGGGATGATTGAGCGTTTAGCACTGGCAGGTTTTACAGTAGATAAGCAAGGTGCAGCTGAACCTTTTCGTGATAACGTTTATTACATTGATCCCAATGGTTATGAAATTGAGTTTGTGCAATATTATAGTGATCTACCTGATCAGAGAAATAGTTATGAATAAACTATAAAGCAACCTTATTAAAGCTTAAATTGAAATAAGCACCAACTAAGTGTAATTGGGATATAAAGACAAAAAACACCTAATATTATAGTTAATATTAGGTGTTTTCATTTAATTCCAACTTAAACTAGTATTATTTGTAACTACCCGTTTAAAATAAAATTCAATTCTTCAGAACTAAGCCAACAATCAAAAAAGCGTATAATTAAGCTTTTTTCTTACGGCTTGCAGCAAAGCCAACTAAACCTAATGCTAAAATTGCTAATGAGCCTGGTTCAGAAACTGATGTTGTTGGATTAGCTGTATAAGTATAATTTACAACTACTTTACCCCAAGAGCCTGTCGCTACATTATTTACAAAATCACCAGTACCAGACTCTAAACCATTTGATAAGAATGTTGATGGCAGACCCAAGAAATTAAAATCTACCGCTGAACCTGTATTAAACGCTGCAATATTAACCCCTGTTAATGAAGAACTTAATTCACCTGAAGATAATGCGAAGTTAAATGTTGAGCCTGGAGCCATACCAAAACCACTTGCTGAGCTTTCATCTGATAGATAATTAAAAGATGGACCAGCAAATACGTAATCATTTGCCGCTGCAGTAGTTACTTGCCAAGCTTCCTGCATTTGCATTACTACTGAAGCACGTCCATTAACTGATGTTGTATTAGTAGAAGAGCCCTCTGCATCTATTTGAGCGAATACAGTTATATCAACGCCAGTAAGAGTTCCTAGCGAATTATCAAAACCGTTAATAGATATGATTGAGTTTAATGTACCCAAAGGTACATCCGTTGAACTTCCTTGTGTACCAAAAGTACCTGTTTCACTAATTAAGCCAGCAAATGCTGAAGAAGAAGCCAATAATAATGCTGCGCCAAGAGCTACATTTTTCATTTATTTTTCCTTAATGATAATCGTTGATCTACTAATACCGTAAGCGATATTAGTGAATATAATTTAATCTATTTACTTGAACAAAAAATAAGCTTAACTTACTGATATGTCACAAATAAAATACAACGTCGATGAATGCAAATACCGAACCAACATGGTAAGGTGTTGATTTTGTTTGTTATTGTATAATTAAATGATAAATGAAAATAATAACTGTAAAAAATAATGACAATAGAAACCAGAGTTATTTGCTTTAAAATCAATCACCTTGACCGTAAAACACCCTGCATTAATACAATTTTATCATTGAATAATACTATAAAATTACTCGTACCATTTATCTCTTTAGTGTTTGATAAAATTGAATACTCATAACTAAATAGCTCTACTTATATAAAAACTGATCTCGATCAAGTACCTGAGTAATTTACTCAGGTACTATTATGACCACTTAATTATTTCTACTAGGAGTCCCTTATGGGTTGTTGTGGCAGTTGTGGCGGTGAAGGCCATGAAGAGAAAAAAGAACAAGAGCAAGCAGTAGAACAGTCTACTGACAAAAAAGTTGAAGAAACAGAAGCTTAATTTCTAGTTCAACAATAAATCTTGAAAAGCAGTTGAGCCAAAGCTCTACTGCTTTTTTGTTGTTTGTATATTAGGCTTTCTTTTAAACGACAGAGTAAACCCTTTCAATAATGCAAATTGCGCAAAGTAATAGCTCACCATAATAGCAACTATAAAAGAATATTTTTGACAAAAACAATTATTCAGTTTTTGCTTGCTTATTACATAACCTCCACGTTAGAATTTGTGCGCGTTATTAGCACAACTAGTAACGTAGACTTGTCGGAGTGCCAAAGGCTGAGATCGCGTAAGCGGGATCCGTAATACCTGAACAGATTAGTATCTGCGTAGGAAACAAGAATAAACAGCACAATTCAAACGCTGCTTTCTTCATTACACACCTTTATTGTTGTCATTCCGCTTCTTTTTTGATTTATTAAAATAGGCAGCGACCATGAGCGAACAACCAAAAACTATACCAGAGAAAACCAAAGCAACCAGACGTGAAAAGCGTGAGGCTGCACAAGCTTTTTTAGATAATGTTTCAGCACAATCATTTCCTAATTCAAAAAAAATCTATGTGAAGGGAAAATTACATAATATCAAAGTGGGTATGCGCGAAATCACCCTGTCAGACACCCTTATCTCACCTGGAAATGGCGGCGATAAAGACAACCCCATCTATGAAAAAAATGAACCTTTATGTGTTTACGATACGTCGGGGTTTTATACGGATGAAAATGTGGATATTGATGTTCACCAAGGTATTCCTCGTTTACGTGAATCATGGATAGATTCCCGTGATGATGTTGAATTCTTAACATCTAATAGCTCTTTATACGCACAACAACGCCTTGCTGATGAAGGTGTTGATCATATTCGATTCGAACATTTACCTAAAATGCGCATTGCCAAACAAGGTAAAAATGTTACCCAAATGCATTACGCTCGCCAAGGTATTATCACACCAGAAATGGAATATATTGCCATTCGTGAGAACCTAAAACGGGAACAAGTAAAAGACGAAATTTTACTGCAACAACACAAAGGTCAATCGTTTGGAGCGAGTATTCCAGAACAAATTACGCCTGAATTTGTCCGTGATGAAGTAGCCCGTGGCCGAGCCATTATTCCCGTAAATATTAATCACCCTGAATGTGAGCCTATGATCATAGGCCGTAACTTTTTAATTAAAGTTAATGCGAATATTGGTAATTCTGCAGTTACGTCATCCATTGAAGAAGAAGTTGAAAAACTGGTTTGGTCAGTAAAATGGGGCGCAGATACAGTCATGGATTTATCCACAGGTCGTAACATTCATGAAACTCGCGAATGGATTTTACGTAATTCGCCCGTACCAATTGGCACAGTACCAATTTATCAAGCCTTGGAAAAAGTTAATGGTGTTGCTGAAAACCTCACATGGGAAATTTTTCGCGATACGTTAATTGAACAAGCTGAGCAAGGCGTAGATTATTTTACAATTCATGCAGGCGTTCTGCTTCGTTATGTTCCCATGACAGCAAAACGTGTTACAGGCATTGTTTCTCGCGGTGGCTCTATTATGGCTAAGTGGTGTTTAGCGCATCATAAAGAAAACTTTTTATACACACATTTTGAAGATATTTGTGAAATTCTAAAACAGTACGATGTGTCATTCTCATTAGGTGATGGTTTACGTCCAGGTTCTGTAGCAGATGCAAACGACGAAGCGCAGTTTGCTGAATTACATACACTAGGTGAATTAACCAAAATCGCTTGGCAGCATGACGTACAAACCATTATTGAAGGCCCTGGTCACGTGCCATTACACATGGTCAAAGCCAATATGGAAGAACAACTTGAACATTGTGGTGAAGCACCGTTTTACACCTTAGGGCCATTAACTACAGATATTGCGCCTGGTTATGATCATATTACCTCAGGTATTGGTGCCGCTAATATTGGTTGGTATGGTTGTGCTATGTTGTGTTACGTAACCCCTAAAGAGCACTTAGGTCTACCTAATAAAGACGATGTAAAAGAAGGTTTAATCACTTACAAAATTGCCGCTCATGCGGGTGATTTAGCCAAGGGGCATCCTGGTGCACAAATTCGTGATAATGCCATGAGTAAAGCCCGTTTTGAGTTCCGTTGGTATGATCAGTTTAATATTGGTTTAGATCCTGAAAGAGCCAAAGCCTATCACGATGAAACTTTACCGCAAGAATCTGGAAAAATTGCCCATTTTTGCTCTATGTGCGGCCCTAAGTTCTGTTCAATGAAAATCTCTCAAGAAGTACGTGATTACGCGGCCGATCTTGAGTCTGGTAAGAAAATAGAAATTCAACTGCTAGATGAAACGCTAATACTTAATGCAGATGCAGCAAAAGGCATGGCAGAAAAGTCGGCTGAATTTAAAGCAACAGGTAGTGAAATCTACCACGTAAGTCAATAATGAACATTGCCATTGTTGGTGCAGGGCTAATAGGAAGACTAATAGCCCTGTCATTACATCGTCAAACAGAATATAACGTAACGCTATTTGACAAAGACAATAAGCTGGCACATAACAGCGCAGCTTATGCTGCTGCGGGATTATTAACCCCATTAGGTGAGTCATTACATAGTGAAGCAAATATTGTTGCCATGGGATTTGAGTCATTATTGTTATGGCCAACATTACTGGCCAGTTTAAATGAACACACCTTTTTCCAGCAAACAGGTGCTATTATGGTCAGTCACGAACAAGACAAAGGTGATTACCTGCGTTTTGTTCGTCATTTAACAAACCATTACCCTGAGCAAGATGTACAAACCCTAAATCGGGCTCAATTACTTACGTTAGAGCCAGAATTAGGCAGAAGCTTTAATCACGGTTTATATTTACCCCAAGAAGGTCAAATAGGTAATCGTCGTTTACTGGTTGCCTTACGTAAGCAACTTGAAACAGAAGGAATTAATTGGCTTAGTGAGTGTCTGGTTACCCAAATACATAATAATGAAGCGCAAGGCTGTACACTTACGTATGAGCCCAAGGGTGCTCAACAGCAAACTCAATCATTTGATTTAGTGATTGATTGTCGCGGCACAGGTGCCACTAGAAAACAGACAAGTAATAACTGTGCTCCCTTAACAGATTTACGTTCAGTTCGCGGCGAATTATTTCAACTATTCGCCCCTGATGTACACATATCACGCCCTATAAGATTAATGCACCCAAGATATCAGCTTTACATAGCCCCAAAAAATAAAGGGTTTTATGTGGTAGGTGCTACCGAAATTGAAAGCGATGACCAAGCTAACATGACGGTGCGCTCAGCGATGGAATTACTCAGCGCAGCTTACAGTGTTCACCCTGGTTTTGCCGAAGCCAATATTCGTCAGCATATTAGTCAATGTAGACCTGCATTTAGCGACAACCAACCACAAATCAGTATGCACAAGTCGTTAATGCAGGTAAATGGCTTATTTCGTCACGGTTTTTTAATTTCACCAGTAGTATTAACACAAGTACTCGCGCTTATTAATAACATTAAAAATAGTACAAATGACATTCTGCCCTATTCTGATTTATTGATGACGAAAATTGACACAACCTTATTGACAAAAGAAGAGCCGCCTCATGAATATTCATATTAATGGTAAAGTCTATTCACTACCACACGAAGTTAACATTACGGTCAGTGCTGCCCTAACACTGCACTTTATAGAACCACAACAAAGCACCTTTGCTGTAGCACTTAACGGTGATTTTGTTGGTAAAACAAATTATGACACCACAATCGTTAGTAATGGCGATAGTATTGATGTTTTACAACCCATTCAAGGCGGATAAACACTATGTCACTCAATATTTACGGACAACAGCTTAATAGCCGTTTACTTATAGGTAGCGCCCTTTATCCATCACCACAGATAATGAAACAAGCAATACTTGCTAGTGGTTCGCAAGTTATTACTTTATCGTTGAAAAGGCAAAACCCAAATGAACAGTCTGGTCAACAAATATGGCAATATTTGCAAGACGTTGTTAAGTATGTAAATGGGTTTTTATTACCGAACACCGCAGGCTGTAAGACAGCAAAAGAAGCCATAACATTGGCAAAAATGAGTCGAGAAATCTTCCAAACCAATTGGCTTAAACTCGAAGTAATAGGCGATGATTACAATTTGCAACCTGATCCTATTGAGTTACTTAATGCGGCAGAGCAACTAATTAATGACGGTTTTAACATACTGCCCTATTGCACTGACGATTTAGTTTTGTGCCAACGACTTTATGATTTAGGTTGCCAAGTGATTATGCCATGGGCCTCCCCTATTGGCACAGGTAAAGGCTTAATGAACCCCTATAATTTAGAAACTATACGGTTGCGTTTACCACAAGCCACATTAATATTAGATGCGGGCATTGGCAAACCATCAGATGCCTGTTTGGCAATGGAAATGGGCTATGACGGCGTTTTACTTAATAGTGCCGTTGCTTTAGCTGACAACCCTGTATTAATGGCAAAGGCCTTTAACCAAGCCATACAGGCAGGTGAGCAAGGTTATGTTGCGGGCATTATGGAAGAGAGACAAACGGCTCACCCATCAACCCCAACATTAGATACGCCATTTTGGCATCAAAATTAACATGATGAACACACATAACAAAAGAAAACCAATCATTTGGAGTATTTCGGGTAGCGATTGCTCGGGTGGTGCGGGTATAGCTGCAGACATAAAAACAGCTCATGGTTTAGGTGTTGAAGTATGCACATTAATCACCGCTAATACCGTACAAAACGCCCATCAGTTAGCATCAGTTAACCCTATATCGGTCGATATTTTACAACAACAAGCTGACATACTAATCCATGATAAACCACCATCGGTCATCAAAATAGGTTTACTTGCTAATACAGAACAAGTGCAATGGTTAACCCAATTATTAACACATTATAAAAAGCAAATACCTGACTTACTCAGCGTTTATGATCCCGTTGGTCAAGCCAGTGCTGGTGGAAATTTCAATACCTTAACTTTGGCTCAATTAACCCCATTATTACAGCAAATACAGGTTATAACACCAAACTTGCTCGAAGCAAAAGCGCTCACAGGTATTAGTGATGTAATCAACATTGTGCAATTAGCAGAAAAAATTCATCATGATTTTTCTATTACGTCTGTGCTTATTAAAGGGGGACACAATGATGATCAACAAAACTGCCGTGATTATTGTTATCACCAATTAAATCAACTAAATAAAGCGAAACAAGATAGCCAATACCCACGAGATAAAACAAAAACAGCCATCAGTTATCACTTAAGCAGCAATAGAGTTAACACTCATTATAATCATGGTGGTGGCTGTAGCTTTGCTACCGCTTTAGCAAGTTTTCTTGCGCAAGGATATTTAATACGTGATGCCTTCACTTTAACAAAAGCTTTTATCAATCAAGGTTTGTTAGCATGTGAGCACTTAAGCTTGGAAAACGGTCATCAATATTATGGTGCGTTTGAGCAACAAACTTGGCCATCTACAGCAAGTCACTTCCCAAAAGTTATTGATGACTTAAGTGTTACTTATCAATTATTACCCGCATTTAATTCACTTGATTTACATGGAAAAAAACTAGGGCTATATCCTGTTATTGAATCGCTTTACTGGTTAAAACGTTTATTACCCTTAGGGCTTGAGATTATTCAACTACGTATAAAAAATGTTGCAGAAGCAGCCCTAGAAAAGATCATTAGTGAAGCTATTGCCTTATCAAAACCTTATAAAACACGACTATTTATTAACGATTATTGGCAACTCGCTATTAAGCATGGTGCGTACGGGGTACATATTGGCCAAGAAGATTTAAGTGATGCAAACTTAGCGCAAATTCAACAGGCAGGATTACGATTAGGCATTAGCACCCACGGCTGTTATGAATTTTTATTGGCACAACAACTACAACCATCTTATTTAGCCATTGGTGCAATTTTTCCAACCAAAACAAAAGACATGACAGGACAAATTCA
This sequence comes from uncultured Colwellia sp., assembly GCA_965305135.1. Lineage (GTDB taxonomy): Bacteria > Pseudomonadota > Gammaproteobacteria > Enterobacterales > Alteromonadaceae > Colwellia. The sequence continues at coordinate 37,241 of CBDLPA010000002.1, read as the reverse complement.
AGGCATTGATAATTTACAGCAATTACTGGCGTTAAGACCTCAATCGCCCAACAAACAAATACCTGTTGTGGCTATTGGCGGTATTAACATAACAAACGCTGCACAAGTGCTCGCCACAGGCGTTGAAAGTATTGCCGTGGTTACCGCAATCACTGAAGCTGAAGATCCTGAGCAAGCCGTTGCAAAACTAATGGCATTAGCGAATTAATGTTATCCGAACATGTTTTTAAAGCATGTTTTAGTAAAAATTAAATTCTATTCAAATTGATGTAACTATATTGATCTGTTAGTGCTGCAGCTTGACCACCATAAGCATCAAGATTTCGACAAACTTCATTAATAGAAGGCCAGCGCAATAAACACCAAGAAGGAGCAAGTAGCACTTCTTTATGCGCCGTGGCTGAAACACGATGAAAAATAATTTCTTTTGGCGTGTGTCTAATTAACTCACCAGCAATAGCCGCATACTCAATCATACTGAGTACATCAATACGATTTGCCTGCCAAGCCTTTGCCATAGTGCTACCTTTAACAATATGTAAAGGGTGTAATTTTAAACCTGCGAGCGGCAAATTTACTACTCGCTCTAACGAATACATAGCTTCTGATAATTGCTCACCAGGTAAGCCAATAATTAAATGACTACAAACTTTTATTCCATAAGCCGCAGCGCGAATAACCGCGTCTTCATAGGCACTAAATTGATGACCTCGGTTGATACGTTTAAGTGTTTTATCGCTGGCTGATTGCAAGCCTAGTTCTAGCCACACCTCATAACCTTGATCAACATACTCTTTTAGTAATTTTAATACATCATCAGGCACACAATCAGGACGAGTACCAACACATAAGCCGATAATATTGGCTTGTGTTAAGGCTTGCTGGTATTTGGTTCTAAGTACTTCCACCTCTTCATATGTACTGGTGTAAGCTTGGAAGTAGGCTAAGTATTTAGAAACGTTCTTACTTTCTTCAACTTTACCTTGATTGAGCTGTTCTGCAATAGACACTTGATTATTAGAGGGATTGAATGATTCAACATTACAAAAAGTACAACCGCCACGACCTAAAGTGCCATCACGATTAGGGCAGGTAAACGCGCCATTAATCGTTAATTTTTTAACCCGTTGCTGAAATTTTTCTTTTAAGTAAACACCGAAAGTATTAACGTAATGATCTAATTGCATAAAAAAATTATCTTTAGCCTGATATAAAAAAGAATATAAAAGAGACTATTTTACGCTGTTATCAGTTCATTTACCTGTTCTTGCACAAACAAGTGGTTAATTATAAGCAAACTGATGCACAATATTTTCTTAACAAAATTTATTCAATAAAAATGATTAAGCAAAACACAACTATTGACTAATAAGCACTTTAGGTTGCCATTCAAGCCAGTCTTCATCGACATCTTGATAAAGTGTAAAACTTTTTAGCTGCGCAGGCCCATCTGCTGAGTTAGCTTGAACGTCAGAATCAATTTCAGGACTAGCAAAAGCAATACCACCAGCAATCAAGGTTTCTATTGACTCTGAATCAATATTCACCCCAGAAAAAACACTCGCTTCAATATTAATACCACTAGTATTCCAAAATTTACTGCCACGATTAACTAAAGGTGCATAGCGTTTGGCAATATTAATAAAAATATCAACCGTATCAGCAGTAGCTGATAAATCAACACCAATCACTTCCCCTACTTTCACTTGCCGATAAAGCACTGGATTACCAATACGTACCGAGCCTAATCGTTTTGCTATCAACTTAATATTTAAACCATACGGAAGTTGTTTAACTGTTGGTGGCAAAGCAAGCGCTTCAAATGACACTTTCTGCTTGTGAACCATACCTATTGTATTATCGCTAACTAAATTTGCTGGTAATAAAGCAATAAACGCACCGCCAAGTATTGAAGCAACATTTTTAGAACCGACTAAACCTATCTCGGGTTCAACAACCCAAAATTGAGTTCCTTGCTTAGCAAATTTAGCGCCCTTATCATTAAGTAACACTAAAGCAGTTACCCCAACCTCATCCTTGTTAAAAATTAAACGCGTAACTGCGCCTATTTCTTGCTCTTGATAAATAACCTTGGTCGTTTCTTTTAAACCAGTAAAGTCATTAAAATGAATACTAATGGCTAAGCCCGCATTTTTAGCTTGCTCAAAATGTTCAAACAATCCAAAACTGTCTAGCTCTGCTACTGGGCCTTTCGATTGTTCACTATTGTCTGGATTATAAAAACTAATACCCCCACGTAAAATTGCATCAACCGATTCTGTTTTCACTACCAAACCATCTAATCCTCCGCTAAGCGTAAGGCCACTGGCATTATAAAACCGTGTTTCAGGATGTATTAATGAAGTGTGCTCCTCATCGATAGTGATATTAACGCGAACTTTATCTATTTTTTTATCTAAAATAACACTATCTACTTGCCCAACAACAACACCTCGATAACTAATACTGCTACCTGGCGCTGCAACATTGGCACTATCGGTTACTAAACTTAACTGTAAACCCGACGCACTGGCATATTTAGCGGGAGGTATGGTTAATAATTCAAAATCAGTTTTTACTTTTTTATTATCTTTATTCACATTAAAAGTAATGTAAGTGCCACCTAACAAGGCATCAGTATCCGTTGACCCTGACAAACTTAAGTTAGGTTTTGCCAACCAAAATTGTGTGCCTTCATTTAAAATATTTTTATATTCAGGCAGTAACCCTAGATATAGCTTACTGGTATCACCTACTACCTCAATATGATGAATAGCACCTATTTCTTCACCGCGGTGTAATATTCGAGTATTGACATCTATTTTTTCTTTAGCTGAAACAGTTAAGGTAAAACTGGTTCGTTGCTCAGCTAATTTTTTATTGGCAAATAAACTAAATCGATCTCCATTAACGACTGGCTTATCTACATCGACTTTGTCAGTATTGATTATTGAAATACCGCCCGTAAATATACTTTGCAGTGATTGTGCTTCTACCTCAACACCGAGTAAATTAGCCTTTACCTTAAACCCAGAATTATTATAAAAATGACTCGTTGAGGTAACATAATGTTGATATTCATCTTCAATATGTATATGTATTAAATGTTGCTCTGCAGCAATAGTATCTATGGCTTGAATACTACCAATTGCCAGCTGTTTAAAATAGATATTACTGCCAACTTGTAATGAATGGCGATCATTGGATTCAATAATTAAATGCAATCCTGGTTCAGTATAACGATAGGGTGGCTTAGTATTGAAAACGGTAAATTTATTGGTAGGTTTACCTTGCAAGGAAGGTTGAATGCTAATATACGCCCCTGTTAATAAGGTTTTGGCGTTTGAAATACCTGTCAAATTTATATGCGGAGAGACCAAATAAAATTGAGACTCCTCAGTTAAATAAGGCAGAACACGCGGATTTACTTTTGCTTTAGCGATAATTTGTCGAGTTTTTGGATCTATTTTACTAAAAGATTCTATTGCACCAATAGTTAAGCCCTGAAACTGAATAGCTGCGTTATGGTTAACGCCAGAATTCCAATCTAAAGTCAGCTCTATTTCATGACCCGTTTCAGCAGACTGAAAGTCTGCGTGTAATGGAAAAGTTTGGCCATTTTTGGCTGAAGGTCTCTTTTCTTGATAACTTAACGTATCAACCGCAATTCCACCGCCAAGAATAGAACCTAACGAACCAGAATTTACCTTGATACCTGCAGATATTGATGCAGTAACCTGAACACCACTAGTATTCCAAAACAATGAGTTTTCTTTGATCAGGTGTGCATAACCTTGTTCAATAAAAATATTAATATTAATATCTTGGCTATCTTCATCGTAATGATAGCCCGTAACATAGCCAATAGGTATTTGCTTAAATGTGATAGGAGAATCTTCGCTAATCGAGCCTAATACACTAGACTTTAACGTAAGATGTAGCCCTGGTGTGGTCATATCTAGCTGTGGCGCTTCATTTAAAGCAACAAAATGATCTTGGCTTGGTGTTTTTTTATTCGTATCGGGAAGAATATTAATATAACTGCCTGACAATAAGGTATCTAAACCTGAAACACCTTGTAAGGAAATGTCCGCACTGACTAACCAAAATTGCGTATCTTGTGTAAGATAATCGGCAAAAGTCTTAGACATTTCAACTTCAGCAATCACCGACTGTAAATCATCTGAAGGAACAACTTTACTTACCATACCAGTAACAAGGCCTTTATAACGCACCTCAGTTTTCTTCGGCACAATTCCTGAGCCATTTTCAAACTCAATAGTAATAAAAACACCTTGCTCAGATAATGCTTTCACACCTAACCAACCACCAAAAATTAAGGCAATAAAAGGTATAAACCAAATAATTGAAATACCTTGACGAGGCACAACTTCAGCCGTTGTTTTTCGCCACTCATGTTTAATGGCTGGTTTATCTGTTGTCATGTTTTTCCTTGCTTCCTCGTAAGTCGCTAGACTTTTTGTCCCACAACAACCTAGTATCAAAGCTATTCGCGGCTATCATGGTGAAAATTACGGTGAGAGTAAAATAATTAATGGCTGGGCCTGCAGCCACCGACGTAACAAAACCGAGCTCAACTACCGCTACCATTAAAGAAACCACAAAAACATCAAGCATAGACCATGGCCCCAAAAACTCTAACACATGATAAAATTTACTGTGCTTGTCTGGTCTTAACCTTACCCCCGTATGTGCACGATACACAAGTACAAATAAACCAATAATTTTAAGTAAAGGTACAATGATACTTGCGGTAAATATAATTACTGCAATGGGATATAAGTCTTGATCAATAAACTGACCAATACCTGAAAGTATGGTTGAAGGTTCACCAATACCCAAAGAATAAATAATCATAATAGGGTATAGGTTTGCAGGAATAAAAGCTATTAATGCGGCAATATTCCACGCTAAGGTGTATTGCAAGCTATAAGGTTTTCGTTGATAAAAAAAACCATGGCAACGGCTACACCTTATTTTTTCGTTGTTTGGTGAATCACTTAATAAATTAAGCTTATGACACTTAGGGCAAAGAGCAAGATTGCTATCTTTTGCCGTTTGAATCAGCAAACTCATCTTCTAACTCCTGCCAAATATAATCTCGGTCTAATGTAGCTGCTGCCATTGTTGAACTAATCAACCAAAGAATAAATGCAATCAACCCCATATTAACCGACAGATCAGTGTCATCAAGTAATTTATACATTGAAACAACAATCCCTAACATAAAAACATTTAGCATTGCCCAATTATCTAAATGATGAAAAGCACGGAAAAAATATAATAATGAAGGCTTCAACCTATTAAATTTAAAACTGTAAGTAATATAAAAAGAACCAAATAACCTTACAATAGGCACTGCAATAGCAAATAAAAATACTAAAATTGCTATCATATAAAAACCACGATCAATCAAGGCAATAATACAATCAAGCAAAGAAGCATTATGGTACTGTCCTGCTAAACTCACCCCCATAATGGGTAGTATAATAGCAGGCACCAACAACACAATTCCCGCTAAAGACCAATGATAACTGCGTTCTATTGAGTTAACCTTGCGCTCCTCTATAATACTACCACAGCGAGTACATTTGGTGCTTTGCCCCTGTTTTAGTTTAGGCTTATCATATAAAGCATCACACAAAGGACAAGCGATTAACTGTTTAGTATCAATATTTTTACTCAAATAGTTCTCTCAACTTTCAATAAAATCATCATGTCTATTTTAGAATATAAAAACAAAAAAGCAGCAATAAATGCTGCTTTTCAATATAAAATTAAACGCGTTACTATTTAAGAGAAGATAAATATTTTACAACCGCGTCAACATCGCTATCAGATAATTTGATGGCAATATTACGCATAATTTTATTATTATCATTTGAACGACTACCGTCTTTAAATGTCGCTAACTGTTTTTTCAAATAATCAGAATTTTGACCCGCAATGGCAGGGAATCCCGCTTGAGCCATCCCCTTGCCCTTCACACCATGACAAGCAACACAAGCCGCTACACCTTTTTTAGCATCACCACCAAAATATAATTTGTGACCAATTTCGCTAGTTTCACTTGTACCTGGAGTACTTGTTTGAACAGCATAATATGCTGCTAAATCATCCATATCTGTGGTACTTAACCCAGCAACCATTCCGGCCATGATAGGATCAACACGTACACCCGATTTAAAGTCAGCTAACTGTTTAGCAAGATAATTAGCACTTTGACCCGCTAACTTAGGATACATTGCCACTACACTATTACCATCAGTACCATGACATGCAACACACATTGCCGATTTTTCTTGTCCTGCTTTTACATCACCAGCATAAATAGCTTTAGCTAATGTTGATGTAACTACTTCTGTGCTTGCAACAGGGGCGGCAGTATCAGTAGTTGGTGTAGCAGTATCGTCACTAGTAGCAGCTTGCTCACCAGTTCTTGACTGGCTTGCAAAATAAGCCCCTAAATCAGCCATATCTTGCTCTGACAAACTGGCAGCCATCGGCGCCATCATCATATCTGTACGAGCACCTGCCTTAAAATCAGCTAACTGCTTAGCAATATAATCAGCTTTTTGGCCAGCAAGATTAGGGTAAAGTGGATTAGGATTCAAACCTGTAGCACCATGGCATGCGCTACACATAGCAGACTTAGCCTTACCTGCTTCAGCATCTCCCTGCACAGCTTGCGCTGTATTGAACATACTTGCTCCTAACAAAAGTGAAAATATTATTTTTTTCATTGAATTGCTCTCTGCTTATCGTTAACTGAATTTATGATGAAATATTATTATGCGATTTATTTTCAAATAAACCTTAAAAGTTGACGGCATTTTACACTAATCTGTGCTGTGTGTAACATTATCTGAAAACTTTTCCAGAGAAAATTACACTATTTTGCATTTTTATGACTTATTTTGATAATAAATACCCAAGAATCACGTTATAATGACGCTATATTTTTATTCAGAGTTATGCCCTTGTCTTCTACTACTATACACCTAAGCAAAGCCACATTTACCATTAGTGCACCAGATATCCGTAAATTACCTGAAGATAGCGGTATTGAAGTTGCCTTTGCTGGGCGCTCAAATGCAGGTAAATCAAGTGCGTTAAATACGCTAACAAATCAAAAGAGTTTAGCGCGGATCAGTAAAACACCTGGCCGAACACAACTCATTAATGTGTTTGAAATTGCTGATAATAAGCGTTTAATTGATTTACCTGGTTACGGTTTTGCCAAAGTACCATTAGAAATGAAAAAGAAATGGCAAAAGGCATTAGGTGAATATCTAGAAAAACGTGAAAGCTTAAAAGGATTAGTGGTTTTAATGGATATACGCCACCCATTAAAAGATCTAGACATGGATTTAATTCATTGGGCTGTTGACAGTGAACTTCCTGTATTAGCCTTACTCACCAAATGCGATAAATTATCTCAAGGTAAACGTAGTGCTGAAGTACTTAAAGTGAAAAAAATATTAGCGCCGTTAAATGGTGATATTAAAGTACAAGCTTTTTCATCACTAAAACGCACAGGCGCAGAACAAGCAGACGCTATTATTTGCGATTGGTTCTCAGCTGAATTCCTCTAGAAAATCCCCTGAATAAACCCTATTTCAACCCGTTAACTAAATTTTAGACAAAAAAAACCAGTAGTAAAACTACTGGTACATGTAAGCTATGGGGAAGCTAGAATAAAAATTATTACAATAAGTGTCCGTTAGGAACAAAGCAATTATAGAGTAACCACTCTATAAATGTAAAGCATTAATAGTATAAATACTCTATTTATTTTGATTTAGATCAATCCATGGTATTTTCAAACATGTGGAGGTGTCATAAATAATGAGAATTTGAGTCATATGTGATTGCGCATAATGCTTTAGATTATCAATCACTGAATGTGAATCAGTCCATCTAACATTAACTTTGATACGAAACCGGACGTTAACATTAATAGATTTTTAAACTGGTTATAGTGTCACTGCTATTACTCCTGCCTGATATTGCCCTATAAAAATGGACAGCTAATTTAAGCTCTCTTTCAGTTTTTCAAAATCCATAGTACTTTTTCTACTACCTATAACCTATTATTAATTCAAGATGACGCATTTTTGCTTCATATTAGCGCTCGAGATAGTCTCAATATAACAAATAGCATTAACTTTAATTTGAAAGAAATAATGAGGTTTTCTAATGACTCAATCATCAAATAATAAATTCCTAAATAAAAATATAATTTTGCCCTCATTACAATTTAGAGATATTAACAGAGAAAATAGTTACTTAAAGGGGCGATTTCAAAGTGATAAAAGGTTAGTGCAATGGCTAATATTTATCGTTTCTATTACCTTACTAGCAATTCTGTTTTCTGATCACCTAATCATTCAATCTCAATACTGGCCTAATGTGACTATTTCATGGAGAGGAGGATTTGTCACTTTATCTGTAGTATTTATTTTTTACCTTAATAAAGTAACTTTCCCAAACACACTTAGAAAATTAGGGCTAATATATATTGTTATACTCATGACTAATTTGCTGTTGATGGATTTAACATTTAAGAAGGATTATGTCTTATTTGTATTTTTTGATGTAATAATTATTATCGCCATTTATTTCTCAACTATTTTATCGTTTAGCACTTCACTCATATTGTGTTTATCATTTGGCCTTTCAGGAAGCATACTGGTATGGCAGTTCAAAGAAGTTAGCTCACACAGTCTTATTATGGTTTGTATGGCATATTTTGCTGCCAACATCGCTGGAATTATTCTATCAATTCAACAGCACATATCTAAACGGACATTATTTAAAAAAAATTTAAAATTAAAAGAATTAACCGAACAGTTATACAAACAAGCATACTTTGACCCTCTTACTAATGTGAAAAATAGAAGAACCTTCGATAAAGATTTTGAAAGTCACTTAAGCAATGTTTTAAGGTGCCAACAAGAGAGTAAAGATGTCTATCTTATTGCCGCAGATATTGATTATTTTAAACAAATAAATGATAAATATGGGCATGCAACGGGTGACCAAGTTTTGATGATGTTTTGTAAAAGGATAAACTCATTAATTCGTCCAACAGATGATATTTACAGGTTTGGTGGCGAAGAGTTTATTATTATTATACATGAAGTAACCCAACAAGAAGCTGAAGCTAAGGTACAGTCATTTATTACTAGTTTGAACGATGAAAGGTTTAACATTAATAACCAATATTTATCAGTATCATCAAGTTTTGGGATAACTCAAATTGGAGAAAAAGAAGACAAAGACTTGGTTGTTGCTAGAGCTGACAGTGCTTTATATGAAGCGAAAGAGAAAGGAAGGAATAGATTCGTTGTAGCTCATAATGAATGAACCATTTACAAACATAATGGTATAAATGATGAGGTAATATACTAAAGAGTCGCAAGCTAACTATAACCGTACCTTTTTATCAAAGCTTGGGCAAAAGCTTACTGAATTGAGCCTACAGTTTGTGACTAAAGCCAATATAAAGCTCCTTCGTAAAATATTTAACTGGTCTCAAAAGTTATTTTATTCACAGGAGTCAAACATGGATTGTACACAAGATAATGAAATATCAGTATATACTTTTTCTCCTATAAGTAATCAAACTTCGGAGCATGAATTAATTTATTATCATGGTGGCGGGTTTGTTATTGGTTCAGGTCAATCTTATTGGAACTATTGTCAATATTTAGCTGATAAAACTCAATGCAAAGTTCATTTAATTGACTATAGATTAGCACCTGAAAACAAATTCCCTTGTGCATACAATGACTGTTTTGAAGCGACTAAAAACATACTCTTTAATGATCCTAACCATAATTATAGTCTAGTGGGTGACTCCGTAGGCGGCTCTTTATTACTTGCTACTTTATGGAAACTTAATAAAGAGGGGTATCACTTTAACTTGAGAAACGTTAGTTTAATTTCACCATTAATTAGTGCATCTTTTAATGGTGATTGGTCCGATGGTGATATTTTAAATAAGCAGATATTAAAATATTGGCTTGAATTATCTGTTGATTATAATTTAGCCCTATTTAATGAGGTAGATAAAAGTATAAATCATATTAATATTTCAAAATTGTTTATTTCATTTGGAGAGAATGAAATATTCGCAAATTCGATTAAAAGCTTTATTAACAGAGCGAGGGGTGATCAAACTACCCTTATATCTTATGAATGCCTTCCAAATTTTGGCTCCTCACTTCACTTCAAGTAAAATAGCCAATATACGTTTGGTTCAATTTATTAAATTCTCCAAGTAAACATAATATAGCAATATTGTCTTACCTGTCGTTAATAACTCAAAACTTAATGTCCGCAATTGGCTAAAAGTGTTCATTAAGATTGCTGACTGAAGATCAAGTATTATGATTGAAAAACAAAGAAATCAATAAACTCTTATTTGTTATAGCCCATCAGAATAAGCTACTTCAATATGGGAACAGTCCCAAATATTATGCGTAGTCACACATAGAAGAATGCCTGTGGCGTTATATGTGACAAGTCATATTACTTAAGATTATCAGTCAACAATTAAGTTTTATTGATATGCTCAATGCTGTTCTTCCAATTAAATAGCATAATTGGAAGCTAATTTTGAATCGACTATACTTTGAATCGTCCCGCCATGTCTTGTAACGATACGGCTAAAACAGCCTGCTCTTTAGCCGTAACTAAAATTTGATTGGCTCCAGCAGTAGTTTCTCTCGATTTTTCTTCAACTGAAACGACATTTTGTGCAATGTCTCCTGTGACCACAGCTTGCTCTTCAATGGCCGTGGCAATTTGATCTGTCATAGCAAAAATGTCACCTACAGATACGGTTATTTCTTGCAGAAGCTGCTCAACTTCTTTAGAGTTTTCAACCGCTTCAGCAGCATTTTTTTGACTTATTTCAATTACATTATAAGCAGAATTAGCATTGTTTTGCAGTGACAAAATAAAGTTTTCTATTTCTGATGTCGACTCTTGTGTCCTTTGTGCTAACGTGCGTACTTCATCGGCAACAACAGCAAAACCTCGACCTTGTTCTCCCGCTCTAGCGGCTTCAATTGCTGCATTTAACGCTAATAAATTTGTTTGCTCTGCAACAGATTTAATCACGTCAACAACACTAGTAATATTGTTACTACTTTCATGTAAACTGTTAATTTGTACGGCTAAAGCATCAATTTCTTTCGCTAACGCTTCAATTGAGTGATAAGATTTTTGCGTGGTACCTAAGCCGCTTTTAGCTTTATCGTCAGCATTTTTAGCTGACGTTGCTGTATTTTGGGTATTTTCAGCAACCTCTTTAACAGTTGCAGACAACTCCTCTATTGCGGTAGCAATTAAAGCAATGCCATTTTGCTGATCAAACAATGATTGAGAATTATAATCACATGTTTGTGCTGTTTCTTCGGCTGCTGAAGCTAAGGAGATGCTTGAAGACGAGAGATCTTTAATAACATCAGAAAAACTTGCTAAGGTTTGATTTAACGATACAGAAATCTGACCTAGTTCACTCTTTCCTTCAAAAGGACATTTTACCGTTAAATCATTTTCACTTCTAACTTTATACAATGTTTCCGTTAAGCCTTTTACCCTGTTAGTTAATTCATTAATAACATAAAAACTGATAAGCAATGCTAACGTAATTAATAATGTGCTCACAATAATATTCAGTACCATGGCATTAAATGCATTACTTTGTTTTGTTTCAACCAAAGCAAGAATTTCATTACTTAACTGGTTTTCTATTTTTTTAAGCTGACCAATACGTTGAGTTGATTGAGCAAACCAATACTCAGAATCAACCCCTAAGTTATTTTGTTTTGTAAATGCTATGTCGCGCATTTTCTCAACTTCTTTTACCGAATTATGATCGAGTTGTTCGGTAAAAGAATTTATATTATCAACATTACTAAAACGAACAAAGTTATCAAAATAAGTTTTTTGTTCGCTCACTAACGTAATAAACTTTACAAACAGGCTTGGTTCAAATTGACCTTCAGCAAAGGTATTACTTAAAACTGCCCTTTCTATACCCGCTCGTTCCTTTCCTTGTAAAAAATTATAATAAGCAACAGTTTCCTTAGTTACAACAGCGTCAGTACTAATATCAGCGTTTAATGTGGCAACACTTAATAGGTCTTTATTAAGTTGGGTATAATAGCCTAATGCCACACCAAGTGAGATAGACTGATTATCAACTTGTTGACGTATAGAGATTATTTTTTGTAATGCTTGCTCAATAACCGAATTTAACTCAATTACCCTGCTGTCGGTAAAACCACTTTTCGTCCAAAAATTTGTTTTTTTAGTACGCTTTTGATCGGTAGTTTTACGTTGAACTTGTAACTTATCACCAAATTTAGTGCCGTTAGACCCTAAATAACCAGCAGTCATCCCCCTTTCTTTCTGTAATTCATGTACTAGTTCACTATAAACTACAGACAATTCAGTTAAGGGCGCGATAACTGACATTTCATCTTTAATGGTAATATTTTCAATTATGGCACTGATACTTAACCATAAAAAGCCCAACATAGGCAAAGTAAGTAAAGTATAAATTTTCTTTCTAAAGGAGAGGTTAGAAATATTCATATGTTCCCTCATTTTCTAAATTAGCAAGGTGACTAGATTCTGATGACTAAATCTAAGTATAGAAGTAAATTTCAAATGAACAATCTGAATACGCATTAACTTTTGATTAAGTATTTTTACAAGTCAAAAAAATATCCTTAGATAAGGATATTAACGTTGTAATTATATAGTAATCTTTCTATGCTAGTACACAAATTCAAGAAAAAAAACTGGTAGCAGCGCTACCAGTGGATTAGCTATGAGGAGAGCTAGAATATTCAATGATTACAACAAGTGTTCACTTAAAGGAAACGGATGTAATTATAGAGCAGTTGCTCTAAGAAAACAATCATTCCATGTAATTAAATTACATTTTTGTTTTTTTATTTCTATTGTATAGCAATGATTTAATATGGTATTTGGTTAATATCATACTATTTTTCAACTTAGCACTGTTTTAAATCAACAAAAAGTCAGCCTATATTTGGTGTTCTTAGCGACATACAGTAAACTAGGGGCAATCTTTGTTATTAGTGAATATAAAATGACAGTTCAACAAAATAATCAATCATCAGACCTACAAACTACCACCTCAGATAACACCACTCATTTTGGTTACAAAACCATTGATAAGGAAGATAAAGTTTCAATGGTCGCTGGGGTTTTTCATTCAGTTGCAAAACAATATGACGTTATGAATGACTTAATGTCATTTGGAATACATCGCCTATGGAAACGCTTTACTATCGACGCCAGTGGTGTTCGCCCAGGTAATACAGTGCTTGACTTAGCAGGCGGAACAGGTGACTTAACGGCAAAGTTCTCACAACTGGTAGGTAAAGACGGAAAAGTTGTTCTTGCAGACATTAATAGTTCAATGCTCAATGTTGGCCGCGACAAATTACGTGATAAAGGCTTAGTGCAGAACATAAAATATGTTCAAGCCAATGCTCAGTATTTACCTTTTGAAGACAATACCTTTGATATTGTTACCATTGCCTTTGGCTTACGTAACGTTACCGATAAAGACATGGCACTGCGTTCTATTTACCGTGTATTAAAACCAGGTGGGCGTTTATTAGTGTTAGAGTTTTCTAAACCAGAATATGAGCTGTTGAACAAAGCATATGATTTCTATTCATTCAATGTTTTACCCAAAATGGGTGAATTAGTGGCAAAAGATGGTGATAGTTATCAATACCTTGCAGAATCTATTCGCATGCATCCTGATCAAGAAACACTAAAAACAATGATGGAAGACGCGGGATTTGAACAAACGAGTTATAAAAACCTAACAGGTGGTGTGGTCGCATTACACAAGGGTTATAAATTTTAAGCATTTTGTTTAATTGTTCATATTCAATTACACATACTTTACTATGTACTTTAATCACGTACTTTTAACAATCCATAGTGCAAGGCTACTTTAATGCTACAACAAGTATTTTTTTCATCAATAGAATTAATGATAAATAAAGTATTATCATTGAATACAGATCCTATTGATCTAAAAAAGTTAGAACAAAAAACACTAGCAATAGTGTTGTCCGAGTTAAATTTTCCTATCAGTTTCACGGTAACTAGCAACAAAGTGATTGTATCTGGGTTAACAGAGCGTGCCGATTGCACTATTAATACAAGTATAAAGACTTTGCAAGCATTACAAGCTGAACAACCATTAACCGAATTAATTAAACAAAATAAACTCGACTTAACTGGTGATATAAAAATTGCTCAGCAATTTATTCAACTAGCAGAAAATCTAAATATAGATTGGCAAAGTGAATTAGCTGCTCACATTGGTGACATGCCAACACATAAACTCATGCAATTAAGCAAACAAGTGATGAATAAAGTGCAATTTGCCACTAAACAAATCAAAGCGGACGCAAGTGAATATATTGTGCACGAAAAACACTTAGTAGTCACACGTAGCCAAATAAACAATTTTAATCAACAAGTTAACCAAATAAGTAATCACGTTGACCAACTAGCCCTTCGTATAGAAGCATTAACCAAAGGACTTACAAACACGTGAGTAACAAACGACTATATCATATTGTTAAAACATTTTTACATCATGGTTTGGACGATATGGTGCCCAAAAAAATGTTACCTTGGTATGCTAAACTAGGTCGCTTTTCTTTATTCTGGTTGCAAAATAAACATAAAGACAAACCCGTTGCTCAACGTTTTCGTTTAGCCATTGAAGCACTCGGCCCTGTTTTTATTAAATTTGGCCAAATGCTCTCAACAAGGCGTGATTTATTACCGCCCGACTTCGCTGATGAATTAGCGCTATTACAAGATCAAGTCACTCCCTTTGATGGCGAATTAGCTAAGCAACTGATCATTGATGCCATGAGCATTGATATATTTACTCAACATTTTATTGATTTTGATAGCAAGCCGCTTGCATCAGCCTCCATTGCGCAGGTGCATACAGCAACATTAATTACAACCTCAGATAAAGATAACCTTTCTGAAAACAAACACACCAAAGTCGTTATCAAAGTACTACGCCCTGATATTTACAAAACTATTTTAGCTGATGTTAAAGTAATGTCTCGCATTGCTTCAATTGTTGCTCGATGGCTGCCTGACGGAAAACGTTTGCGCCCTGTTGAAGTGGTGGCTGAATACAAAAAAACAATTCTAGACGAATTAGATCTCAACCGTGAGGGTGCTAATGCTATTCAACTAAAACGCAATTTTGAGCAGGGGCGAGAATACGACAAAGTACTTTATGTACCTGAGATATACAGTGAGTATAGCAACAAAAACGTTTTGGTTATGGAACGAATTTACGGGATCGGTGTAGGAGAAGTTAACACCTTGAATAAACTTGGCGTTGACATGAAACTACTTGCTGAACGAGGTGTGAAAGTTTTTTTCACGCAAGTATTCAGAGACAGCTTTTTTCATGCCGATATGCACCCAGGTAATGTATTTGTTGATGCCACAAATCCAGCTGATCCAACCTGGATTGCCATCGATTGTGGTATTGTTGGCACCTTAAACCGTGAAGACAAACGTTATTTAGCCGAAAACTTTGTCGCCTTCTTTAACCGTGATTACCGTAAAGTGGCGCAATTGCACGTTGACTCAGGTTGGGTGCCTGCTAACACCAGTGTAGATGAGTTTGAATTTGCTATTCGTGCCGTGTGTGAACCAATATTTAATAAACCACTTTCTGAGATTTCTTTCGGCCAAGTATTAGTAAACTTATTTAACACCGCTCGTCGTTTTAATATGGAAGTGCAACCACAGCTTGTGCTTTTACAAAAAACATTACTGTATATTGAAGGTTTAGGAAGACAACTTTATCCACAATTAGATTTATGGCAAACGGCAAAACCTTTCTTAGAAAATTGGGTAAAAGAACAAATGGGTATTAAAGCTGTTTTTTCCAAAATTAAAGACAATATCCCATTTTGGAATGAGAAACTGCCTGAAATTCCAGATTTAATTTATGATTATTTAAAAGCTGGTAAAGATAGCCAGCTACAACAAATGCAGTTAATGGAAAAAATAGCACAGCAACAACAAGCCAGTAATCAACGCTTAATGTTTGGTGTGTTAGCGGCAGGCTTAATCATTAGTTCAACGTTACTATTAAACCAAGGTAATATTTTATTTTCGTCAATCAGTGGTATTGCAGCTGTACTTTGCTTTGCTTATTCGGTCAATAAATAGCAATTCATAAATATGCTGTTTAAGGCTAGCTTTTCCCTTAGCTAGCTGTGCTCTTAAACTTGCCATACCCTGTAGGACGTAATTCATTGCGCCAGTGTCAGAATAAATTCTAACCTACATTGGCTCACAGCCCCTGTAGGGTGTAATTCATTGCACCAGTGTCAGAATAAATTCTAATCTACATTGGCTCACAGCCCCTGTAGGGTGTAATTCATTGCACCAGTGTCAGAATAAATTCTAATCTACATTGGCTCACAGCCCTTGTAGGGTGTAATTCATTGCACCAGTGTCAGAATAAATTCTAACCTACATTGGCTCACAGCCCTTGTAGGGTGTAATTCATTGCGCCTTGCTATTGTTTCTTTTTAGCCAGCTGCGCTCTTAAACTTGCCATACCTTGTTTGTTAGACTGCTCTTTATGAGCTTCTGTTTTTTTCGCTTGCCCCAATTCCCAATTTAAATCATTTTGTGGTAGCTCATGTAAAAAGCGGCTTGCTTCTGTACGCGATACTTCACCAAATTGTCTACGCTCTCGTGCGTAAGTGAATATTAACTCACGTTGTGCGCGTGTAATACCAACGTAAGCTAAACGACGTTCTTCTTCAACACTGCCTTCATCAATACTAGTTTGATGCGGCAATAAACCTTCTTCCATGCCAATTAAAAATACATAAGGAAACTCTAAGCCTTTAGATGCATGCAAAGTCATTAATTGTACTTGGTCACTACTGTCTTCTTCTTCGTTACGCTCCATCATATCTCGTAGTGTTAAGCGAGTAACAATTTGTGGCAAGGTCATTGGCTCTTCGTCATCTGAGCCTTCTAACATTTGTGTTACCCAGCTAAACAACTCAGTAACATTTTTCATCCGCATCTCTGCCGCTTTTGCACTTGGCGAAGTATCATAGAGAAAATCTTCATAATTAATTTCTCGTATCATTGAACGTAATACGGCCGCAGTATCACCACGTTCAGTTTGGTCGGCAACATCCACCAGCCATTGTGTAAATGCCTGCATCTTCATTAACGCACGCCCTGTTAACGTTTGTTCCAAGCCCAATTCAAAACTAGCGGCAAACATACTTAATTGCCGCATATTGGCGTAATTACCGAGTTTTTCCAATGTTGCAGGGCCAAGCTCTCGTTTAGGCACGTTAACAATACGTAAAAATGCATTGTCGTCATCAGGGTTAACCAACACACGTAAGTATGCCATCACATCTTTAATTTCCGAGCGAGAAAAAAACGAAGTTCCACCACTAATTTTGTATGGTATACGGTTTTGCATTAACGCTTTCTCTAGCAAGCGTGATTGATGATTACCCCGATATAAAATGGCATAATCCTTATAGTGACTTCTATTCATAAACCGGTGACCGATTAGTTCACCAATAATACGCGACACTTCATCTTCTTCATTTTTAGTTTGAACAACTCGAAGCTCAGGGCCATAGGCTAATTCACTAAAAAGTGCTTTATCGTAAACGTGCGGATTATTAGCAATTAAAATATTAGCACATTTTAAAATACGGCCACTTGAACGATAGTTTTGCTCAAGCTTAATCAGCTTTAATTGTGGAAAATCTTTACCTAATAATACTAAATTTTCAGGTTTTGCACCACGCCAAGAGTAGATGGACTGATCATCATCACCCACCACAGTTAAGCGCCCTCGTTCGCCTGTAATTAACTTTACTAGCTCATACTGGCTCGCATTGGTATCTTGATATTCATCTACTAATAAATAGCGAATTTTATTACGCCAGCGCTCCCTCACTTCAGGATAATTCTTTAATAATAGAGTAGGAATCAAAATTAAATCATCAAAATCTAAGGCGTTATAGGCTTTCATGTGTTGATGATAACGCTTATAAAATTCAGCAAATTCCTGACTATCCGCATCATGTGCTATTTTAAGGGCAGCATCTGGCAATAATAAATCATTTTTCCAATGTGATATTTTATTTTGTAGTTGGCTTAATAAATCTTTATCGCCATCAAGCTCATCAACTGTTAGCTCTTTTAGTAATGATAAACTGTCTTGATCATCAAACAAGGTGAACCCAGGCTTATAACCTAAAGTTTTTATTTCCCTGCGAACAATATCTAGACCAAGCGAGTGAAAAGTAGACACAGTTAAACCGCGAGTTAATTCTTTACCAAGCATTTTAATAATACGCTCTTTCATCTCACGTGCCGCTTTGTTGGTAAAGGTTACCGCAGCTATATTACGTGCTTTGTAATCACATTTTTGAATTAAATAAGCAATTTTTTGGCAAATAACTCCCGTTTTACCTGAGCCAGCACCTGCCAAAACAAGGCAAGGGCCACTAACATATTTTACCGCTTCGTTTTGTCCAGGATTCAGTTTCATAGTTACACAAATGAGAGATTTTTTACGAACGCTAATTTTACCTGTTTTTACTCACTAGCAAAACAGTTACAATGTGCACAAGTGATATTTAAACGTAATAACGCAGGTAAATGATATGATCAACGCAAAAAAAATTGAAGAAATAGCCAAACAAGTTACTGATGCTATTCCACCAGGTTTAAAAGCCATGGCGAATGATTTTGAAGATAAAACTAAAACTGTGCTACAACGAAAATTATCACAGCTTGACGTTGTAACCCGTGAAGAGTTTGACGTACAAACACAAGTGTTAATAAAAACACGCACTAAACTAGCCGCACTTGAAGCGCGTTTAGATGAATTAGAAGCGACTATGAGTAGTAACGAGTAAAAATATAAAACGCAAGCAAGTTATCATCTACAACTCACAGCACATATTGACCATGCTTAAATATACGTTTATTTTCTTTGTTATCGTTGGAATTATGACCAAAACAAACGCGAATAGTTTTACTACCGAACAACAACTTTCCAGCCGTTATGTCAGTGAAATTGCTGATTTTTGGCAACAAGGTAAATTTGCACACTTTAATGGTGTGAAAAATATCCGTATTAACTATGCAACCTTTAGTCATAACGACAATAGCACACAATCAGAGCATAATAATGAGGCAGTTTCCCATAGAAAGTGCCTCATTATTGCTTCGGGCCGCAGCGAAGGCTATTTAAAATACCAAGAGCTGAGTTTTGATTTATTCAATTTAGGCTTCAATATCTTTCTTATTGACCATCGCGGTCAAGGTTTATCAGAGCGGTTATTAGCCAACACTCAAAAAGGATACGTTGAAAGTTTTCAGTACTACGTTGATGATTTAGGTACATTTATTGAAAAAATTGTTAATCCACATTGTACTGTGAACGGCGTTAATAAACCCTACTTATTAGCACATTCAATGGGTGGTGCTATTACTGCCCGTTATTTACAAGACTACCCCAATCAAATTCAAGCGGCAGTATTATCCTCACCGATGCTAGGTTTTAATAGTGGTGGTATTCCTGACATGATTGCTCGGTCATTAATTAAGACCACAGCACAACTTAATCACTGGTTTGATAATACACCTTGGTATTTCTTCGGCCAAAGCGATTTTGATAAAAAAGCAAAAGCGTTTAATGATTTTGAAAGCAACAACCTGATGCATTCGGCCATACGTTTTCAACAATTCACGCAATTATACCAACAGACTCCCGCTATTCAACTGGGTGGAGTTACTGTTCAATGGTTAAGTGAATCTATCAAAGCACTTGATACAATATTTTCCAATATTGATAAAATAACAACACCTACATTAGTGATTCAAGCGGGTGATGACAAAATTGTTAATAATCAAGCACAAAATGATTTTTGCCAACAATTACATCAGTCACACACACAATCATGCCCAAGCGGTAAACCTTTGGTGGTAAAAGGTGGTTATCATGAGTTATTTTTTGAAAGCGACATCTATCGTCAACAAGCTTTATCGGCCGCTATAGCCTGGTTTGAACAACACTAAGCTTGCTCTGTTTTTAACTCTTCAGCAACAACCGCGCTAGGATCATGATGAATAAATACTTCACAAGGTGCAAATGCTTGGCAAATTTCCGCCTCGATATCATCACCAATACTATGTGCCTCCAATAGAGACAAAGCATTATCTAATTCTAAATGAAACTGTATAAACCGATGAACACCTGATTGCCTTGTGCGTAGTTCGTGTAAACCTAAAGCATGCTCATGTGATAATACAATGGCTTTTATTTGCGCCACTTCATCCTCACTTAATTCATGATCCATCAATTGAAATACACTTTGATAAATAATTTGTCCCGCACCAAACAATAAATATAAACCTACAGCAACAGTAAAAGCACCATCAGCTTGTAACCAAATTCCCTGACTTAGATAAATTGCGAGCAACACCCCTAGGTTTAACAACAAGTCAGATTGGTAATGTAGGGCATCAGCACTGATGACAATAGAGCCTGTACGTTTAATAACATAACGTTGAAAAGCCACCAAAAAAAGTGTCAATGCTATAGCAACAATGGAAACACCAATGGCAATATCACTTTGTACAATAACACGGGGATAAAGCACTCGGTCAACACCATTAAAAATAAGTAAAGTAGCAGAACCAAGCACAAAAGCAGCTTGTACTAAACCAGCCAAACTCTCTGCTTTACCATGACCAAATTTATGCTCGTCATCTGCTGGGGCTAATGCAAAACGAAGAATAACAATGTTCATCACCGAGGCAAATAAATCTAAAATAGAGTCAGTGGTCGAAGCAAGCATGGCGCTAGAATCACTCACCAACCAAGCATAAAACTTAATCACAACAAGGGTTAACGCCACTAAAGAAGAGGTAATTGCTGCTAAGCGAACCCAATAAGCATATTCTTCACTTTGAGTTAACGCCTCGGTTGCAGTGGCTGTAGGTTTATTTTCTAGCATGAAAAAGCAGACTTTACGGAAATATTGCCGTTATAATAGCAAACAATTAGGCTCTCACTCAAACTCAAGTGACTATCATTATGTTAGATGTTGTACTTTTTCAACCACAAATTCCCCCCAATACGGGCAACATAATTCGTTTATGCGCCAATTCTGGTTTTCGTTTGCACTTAATTGAGCCTTTAGGGTTTGATTTAGAAGATAAAAAGCTACGCAGAGCAGGGTTAGACTACCATGAATTTGCTGCCATTAAGCGACATAAAAATTTTAACACTTTTGTTGAACATCAGCAGCCTAAACGCATATTAGCCATCACCACTAAAACAGATAATTATTATGGTGATATTAGTTTTACCAAAGGCGATTACTTACTTTTTGGTTCTGAAACGGCTGGCTTACCTGAAGAAGTACGTGTACAAATTCCAGACCAACATAAAATTCGTATTCCTATGCTAAAAGATAGTCGTAGCATGAATTTATCAAACGCTGCTGCTGTTATTGTGTACGATGCGTGGCGTCAGCTGGGCTTTGTTAATGCGGTATAATTATGCATGGGTTTTGCTCTTTCCACGCACAAATTTTATGAGTTTTTACACAGCCTGAACTCATTACTGCCATTCATATTCAGTTATGAACGTTAATCAGACATTCAAAATGTACATGTTTTGACGTGTCGCTTTGAGTCTAACTAGTACATTCTAGTAAAATATTGCAAAATTCATACGATGTATTTAGTTTGTATACTGGACTAACCTACCTTCACGTTTCTCACTTTTAAAATCACAGCTAGTTAGCCGAAACATTAATACGTAATCAGATAAGCATTTAGTATCATGAATGTCATCTGGCAAATACACGTTACATTCACCAGTATTAAGATCGTTTGCGCCACGACTAACTAAAAAGCTTTTACCTGTTTTATCTGTTACTTGACTATAAGTCGACATTTCCATAGTTCCATGTTGAACAGCATAGAACACCCATCCAGCACCATGGTTGTGAGGTACACGATAATTACCTTGTCTTTCAACATGAGCTAACAATATAAATCCTTGGTTTTGATCTCGATAAAGCTCTACGCTCTCTTGTTTTTTATGATGTAAATCTGCAAGCCAAGATTCTGAAATTGGTGTTTTTGCAAGTTGCTCAAGTAGCTTACGACCTTTAATAACTGTTTCACTGTTTAGTCCAGTCCAGCTACCTTTAATTGATGTAATAAAGTTTTCTAATGCATTATTTTTCATGACATATTTCCTCGGTTTGATATAAAGCCTTTGTTAAAGCCCATTTGTTTATAATATCTATATTTAAAGTTAAATTTTCCGTAGCCTAGGTTTGAATATGCTTTACTCAGACTTTGTTATTTCTACGTATTGCAATTATTTGAACTGTGATTGCGGCAATGAGAAATACAACTGCCAATTGATAAACCGCATGTAAGCCTGCTTCAACCTTATAAGTATTTGCTGTTGCTATATCTGTGATGTCAGAAACTGAAGCAAAAATGGTACTCATTACTGATGCCCCCGTAAGCAACCCTAAATTTCTTGATAAATTCAATATTCCTGAAATACTGCCGCGTGTTTGAGGCAAAGTATTAATCATTGTTAGCGTATTGTTAGTCGACAAAAAGGTTGCATAGCCAACCCCCATAGTAATTAAGCAAAAAAGATATCCCATCAAGCCATATGTCACTTTTAATAAAGTCATACATACTGCGGCAAGCGTAAGGATGAAGAGTCCAATTAAAATAATTTTTCTCAGGTCGAATAGTTTTGCAATTCGCCCGATGAAAAAAGACGTAATTGCTACTGTTATCGGACTTGCTGCCATAGCAATACCCGCTTGTGTTGTATTAAAGTCAAACACTATCGTTAAGTAAAATGGCCCAATAACGAGAGAACTCATAACCACTATTGAAACAACAAAATTGTTTATCAAGCTTAAAGTTAACCCTCTGTCTTCGAATATTGAGAGCGTTATTAATGGGTATAGTGAATTTCGTTCGACACTAATAAATGCCAATAAAAACAGCACTGAGAATAAACACAATACGAAGTTCGTTATATCAAAACCGTTTCCTGTAAGTTTAATACTAAGCGTATACGCTAGGATTGCTGAAAAAAGTAGAAATATGCCTTTATAATCAACTGATATAGGAGATTTACTTTTTACCTGTGAATCGCATGGCAGGTGTTTTTTTGCCAGTACATAAATTAATATCCCTACAGGGATATTAATTAGAAAGATTATCTGCCAATTAAAGCTATCAACAATTAGACCACTGAAAACTGGACCTAATCCCGTACCTATTGCAGACATGCTACCAATGAGTCCCATTATAGAGGCAATTCTATTTTTGGGAAAAACATCACTAACGATAGCCATGGTAACGGCTATCAAGATTGCCCCCCCTATACCTTGAAATACTCTCATACCAACGAGTAACCACAAACTTTGTATAAACCCACCTAATCCTGCTGAGGTCGAAAATATAACCAAGCCCATGAGAAATAATCGTTTACGTCCGAAAATATCACTAAGTCGACCTGCAACAACTAGCGCTGATGTCAAAGACAACATATAAGCGATAATCACCCACTGTACATGACTAAAAATAGTATTAAGACTTGATACCAATTCTGGCAATATAATATTTACACTGCTTATTGCGAGCGATGCAATTAATGTTGCTAAGGAGAGTACAATTGTGACTCCTGTAGTTGAACTTTCTTTTTTTACAGATATGAGGGAGTTATCTATTTGTTGCATGATCATAACCTAACATCCACTTGAAAATTAATACCATGAAAACTATGATAGAACTTCAAGTCGACTTGAGGTCAAGAACTAATGAGCACAAAAAATGAGATAACGATAACAGAAGTGTCAAAGCGTTCTGGTCTTCCGACTTCAGCACTTCGGTATTATGAAGAAAAAGGACTTATTAGATCGGTTGGCAGACAAGGAATAACGAGAGTGTTCAAGCCTAATATCATTGAACGACTGTCTTTGATTGCACTTGCTCGTCATGCCGGTTTTGCTTTAGAAGAAATAGCGGCTATGTTTTCCCCAAGTGGCAAGCCTACAATTGATAGAGAACAACTTTTAGAAAAAGCTGAACTATTGGAAAAGAAGATTAAACAGTTTGAAGTAATGCGTGACGGACTTAACCATGTAGCTAATTGCCCTGAGGACAATCAGCTTGACTGTCCGAAGTTTCAGGCATTAATTTCAAAAGCTGCCAGAACTCAATTATTAGAAGACAGAAAAAACAAGTTTAAATAATTTTATTTTGAACATTGTAAATTGCACTTTCATAGCATTAAAAGTTTTATGATTGCCATTATTCACAAAACTCGCAACCGTGTCGATATTAACCTTCAGCTAATAATTTGAATATAAGCTTACAGTAACTTTTCGTACTATTGAGCTTAAATCCGACAATCGGTGATGAATATTATTCTTGTTTTTGGTCTCTAGACAATAGATCTGCCGCGGCAAGTTTAGCCGCTTTTCCCTGATACAACACTTGATACACTTGCTCAACTATAGGCATTTCAACATTCATACGCTCAGCTAGCATATAAACTTCTTTGGTATTACGGTAACCCTCTACCACTTGACCAATATCTGCCATTGCTTGTTCAACGGCCAAGCCCTGCCCTAATGCTAAGCCAAAACGACGGTTTCGCGACTGATTATCAGTACAAGTTAATACTAAATCACCTAAACCTGCCATTCCCATAAATGTTGCTGGATCGGCATCTAATGCTACCCCTAACCGCGTCATTTCTGCCAAACCACGTGTAATTAATGCTGTACGCGCATTGGCACCAAAGCCGATACCATCAGCAATACCTGCACCAATAGCAATAACATTTTTAACGGCACCACCTAATTGCATCCCTATAAAATCTTTATTGGGATAAACACGAAAGCATTTTTCACAATGTAATAAGTCTGATAATTCAGATGCAAAGCCTTCATCAGTTGATGATAAGGAAATGGCGGTAGGTAACCCTATGGCCATTTCTTTAGCAAAAGTGGGTCCTGACAATACAGCTAATGCCACTTTATCACCCAAAATTCGTTTAGCGACATTTTGTAATAAATCGCCCGATTGAGGGTCTAAGCCTTTTGTTGCCCAAGCAACTTTAGCCTCTGGATTAAGCATAGGTTGAATATCTTTCAACATATTCCCAAAAGCATGGCTAGGCACAACCACTAATATATTATCACTCGCTGTAACGGCTGCTGCCAAATCAGTGGTTGGTTCTAAACTGTCAGGAAAGGGACAATCAGCTAAATATTTAGTATTTTCACGTGCACTAATCATGTCATTAACTTGGTTAGCGTCACGGCCCCATAATAAAGTTTTATGACCATTTCTAGCCAAACAAATAGCTAATGCTGTGCCGTACGAACCAGCACCCAATACTGTGATTTTGGCGGAAGCAGTCATAAATACCTTATTATATACAGGAGATGAAATTTAGCGCAGAAAAAGAAGCGAGCTCTGAAAACACCTAAATAACTTTGGGGTAACAGCAAACTCGCGCCTTAATATTCTTAATTAATGTGTTTCTGCACTTTCTGGTGCATTCACTTTTGCCTCGGCAGCACGTTGCTTCACATAAGAAGCGAATAATGCTTCAAAGTTTACTGGTGACAAGTTAAATTGTGGGAATGAACCACGGTTCACTAAACTTGCTACGGCTTCACGAGCATATGGAAATAAAGTAGTTGGGCAAAAAGCACCAATAGTATGCGCTAATTGTGGTTCAGGTAAATTACCAATAGTGAAAATACCCGCTTGTTGTACTTCAGCTAAAAAGGCTGTTTGATCTTCAACCGTTGCCGTCACAGTTACCGCTAAAATAACTTCATACGTATCATCACCTATTTTGTTAGAACGAGTATCTAAGTCTAACTTAATTTCTGGTTTCCATTCTTTTTGAAAAATTGCAGGAGAATTTGGCGTTTCAAATGAAACATCTTTTGTATAAATACGTTGAATAGCAAATTGTGGTTGTGCTGGTGCATCTGTTGTTGCGGCTTCGCCTGCTGGATTTTGGTTTTCATCACTCATGGGAGTTTTCCTGTATTTTATATAAAAATTTAATATCTGTTTTATTCTATTTTGTTTTTACGCTTTCTTTCAATCGTTGTTACTTATTCTCTGATAGCAAAGCATCAAGCTGATTATTTCTGTCTAAAGCGACTAATTGATCACAACCGCCCACATGAACATCATCAATAAATATTTGTGGAACAGTATAACCCCCCTTACTGCGTTCTATCATTTTTTCGCGTAATGCCACATCACCATCAATACTTATTTCATTAACTTGTAATGACGGGGTTTGCAATTGTTTCTGCTCAAGTAATGCCATTGCATGAGAACAAAAAGGACAATATGCTTTTGTATAAATATCGACTTTTGCCATAACCTCAATTCCTCTTGGAGCGCATTTTATTGCACATTGTCTAAAGTGTTTAGTCAGTTACGAGCAACACAACATTTATTTTTTCGTTACGGGTAAGCCGGCACCTGTCCATGCTCCCATACCACCTTTTAATATACTAACGCGGGCAAAACCTGCTTTATGTAAATCATTGGCTATTTTTGTTGCGCTAAGACCAGCACTACATACAACTATGATGGGATTTTCTTTGTACTTTTCAAGGCTAGCAAAACCATTTTTGTTGATTTTTTCATTTGATAGATTTACTGAATCAAGAATATGGCTTGCGTTAAAATCTTTTTCTGAACGAATATCAAGGGCAACACCTTGCTCTCTATTCATTAAAAACGTTAAGTCTTGTGGGCTTATTTGCTTAACTGGTGATAAGTTAATTTTAATCGTTGTTACGATGATCATCACGACAAGGGCAACCCATATCGCACTTAACATGCCATTATTGCTAGCAAACGTAATAAATTGTTCCATAAATGAGGGCTCTATTAGTAAATAGTAAAAGGGGTACTTTTTTATAAATCATTTTTTTGTAAATCATAATAAATAAAAAAATCGACACATTATACCCAAGCTGCTTGGAATTGCGAGTTTAGTTGTTGGCATTAGTAACCCCTAATGAATCATTTCTTACTTAATTAAATACAGATCTGTGTGTACAATGTTGATAATTTAATTTTGAACACCATACAAGGCTACTAGCATATGTCTAATAAAGAAGTGTCTAATAAAGCAATGACCCCAAAAAAATCAACTGTACTCATTATTTTAGATGGCTGGGGATATCGCGAGCAAGCAAACTCCAATGCAATACAAGCAGCTAACACGCCTGTATTAGATAAACTTAAAGTAGATTACCCCAATATGTTAATACAAACCTCTGGCATGGCCGTAGGTTTGCCTGAAGGTCAAATGGGGAATTCTGAAGTTGGCCATGTAAATTTAGGTGCTGGACGCATTGTTTATCAAGATTTTACCCGTATTACCAAAGCGATTGAAGATGGCGAATTCTCAAAAACACCTGCATTATGCAATGCTGTAGATAAGGCCGTAACACAAAACAAAGCCGTGCATATTTTTGGTTTATTATCACCTGGTGGTGTGCACAGCCACGAAGATCATATTTTTGCCATGATTGAACTTGCCAAAGAACGCGGTGCTACAAAAGTATATTTACATGCTTTTTTAGATGGACGTGATACCCCGCCACGCAGTGCAAAAAAATCATTAGAAAAAGCTCAACAAAAATTTGATCAACTTTTTGCTGATTCAAGCAATGAAGGTCAAATAGCCTCAGTGATTGGTCGTTATTTTGCGATGGATAGAGATCAACGTTGGGATCGAGTTGAAGCAGCTTACGATTTAATGGTTTCAGGTATTGGAAAATACCAATACAACGATGCAATTTCTGCCCTTGAAGATGCTTACCAACGTGATGAAAATGATGAATTTGTTAGCGCAAGTGCCATTTTAGATAAACACGGTAACGCTGTGGAGATAAACGATGGCGATGCCTTGATTTTTATGAACTTTAGAGCCGATCGTGCTCGTCAATTTAGTCGCTGTTTTACTGAACCTGATTTTAACGGGTTTGCCCGTAAAAAGGTTCCTGCCATTAGCGATTTTGTTATGCTAACGCAGTATTCTGCTGATATTAAAGCGAATTGTGCCTTTGCACCTCAAGCACTGAATAATGTAATGGGTGAGTGGCTTGCAAAACACAACAAAACACAGTTACGTATTTCTGAAACTGAGAAATATGCTCACGTTACTTTTTTCTTTAGTGGTGGTCAAGAAAGTGAATTTGAAGGCGAACAACGTATATTAGTGCCTTCACCTGATGTAGCCACTTATGATTTACAACCTGAAATGAACTCCACTCTACTCACAGACAAATTAGTTGCCGCCATTGAAAGCGGTGAACATGACTTTATTGTATGTAATTACCCCAATGGTGACATGGTTGGCCACACAGGCGATTTTGATGCAGCAGTAAAAGCATGTGAAGCGGTTGACACTTGTATTGGCCGTGTTGTCACGGCATTGCAAAAAACGGGTGGTGAATGCTTAATTACCGCCGATCATGGTAACGCCGAACAAATGTTAGATGAAACTTCAGGACAAGCACATACTGCCCATACCTGTGAACCAGTCCCCTTAATTTATGTTGGAAGACCCGCCACACCAGAAAGCACAGGTGCCTTAAGTGATATTTCACCGACCTTATTGCATTTAATGGGAATGGAGCAACCCGAAGAAATGACTGGCTCCATATTGATGCATTTAAGTTGATGCAACTAGAGTAATGGGGCAAACTATAAGTTAATCTACAAAAATAATAACTTATTGATGTCTACAGCCATTTATTACTTCCAGAAAATAATAAGCAGCTTACTTTTAGTAAGCTGCTTATCTGTATCTATTGAATGTCTAGCAAGTACGAGTGACAACGAAAAAGCAAAACAACAAAATACTGCCAAGCTTAATGATGTACAGCAGGCCATTGCCAAACAAGAATCCAATATATTCAAAACCAATAAAGCTCGATCCGTTTTAGAGAAACAACTAAAAGAAGATGATTTAGCCATAGCAAAAGTCGCTAAAGCCATCAGCAACACCGAACAAGCTTTAAAAAATACCCAACAAAAAATATCAGCCTTAAGCAAAGAAAAACAACAACTAACCTCTAAAAAAACAACGCAAGAACAGTTACTGGCTAAGCAACTACGCTCTGCATACACTACAGGCCAACACGACTATTTAAAATTGCTATTAAACCAGGCAGAAAGCGAAAAAATTCAACGTACAATTACCTATTACCAGTATATGAATAAGGCACGTATTAACGAAATTGAAAAGTTTAAAGCAACTATTGCTCAGTTAGTCACTGTAACAGCCCAACACAACAATCAAGTAGAAGAACTCAAAAAGCTTAAAAAGAACCAGCAAAAACAGCGTGCTAAGCTAAGTGAAACTAAAAATAGTCGTAGTAAAACACTGGCTTCGTTGGGTAAAGAATTATTATCAAGCCAACAGCAATTAGCCAAATTAAAAGCCGATGAGGCTAATTTAGCTGCAGCACTACAAAAGCTCGCTGCACTTATTCGCGCAGAAGTTGATTTAATGGGATTAGGTAAGCTCAAAAGAAAATTATCTTGGCCCGTTAAAGGCAAGTTGTTGCGAAGTTTTGGCAGTAGAAAACAAGGCTATTTAAAGTGGAAAGGGGTTTTACTTAGCGCGCCTATTGGTAGGCAGGTTCAAACAATACATAACGGTACCGTTATCTTTTCAGATTGGTTAAAAGGCTATGGTTTACTCACGGTTATTGATCACGGCAAGGGATATATGAGTTTATACGCTCATAATCAAACGTTATTAAAATCAGTGGGGGATCAAGTAGAAACAGGTGAGCCTATTGCACTGGTTGGACAAAGTGGTGGGCAAGATCAAGCAGGGCTCTATTTTGAAATTCGTCATCAAGGACAAGCGGTTAATCCAAGACTTTGGTGTCGTTAAATGGTATGCTCTGCGCCCTTATTTACGATCAAATCTAATTCAATGATTTCTGCTGTGTTCAAATTTTTTCCAATTTATCTTTTTGTTTTTTCATTCGTTTTACCTACTAAATCAGCACATGCAGAGCCAGTACGTATTGCCATTATCATTGACGATATTGGTTATCGTTACACTGACAAAAATGCCTTAACATTACCTGGTGCGATTACATACGCTATTTTACCCCACACGCCTTACGGGAAAAAAATTGCGCTTAAAGCCAATGCCAAACATAAAGACGTTATGCTACATATTCCGATGGAAGCTGAAAACGGCAAAAAGCTCGGCCCTGGTGGCTTGACAAGTGCAATGAATGAAAAAGAAATTGTAGCAAGTTTAAATGCCTCTTTGGCTGAAATTCCCTTTGCTATTGGTATTAATAATCATATGGGTAGTCATTTAACACAGTTAGATGATCCAATGATTTGGACAATGACTTTTTTAAAACAACATCATTTACTTTTTCTAGACAGTAAAACTAGCCCTAACTCCAAAGCTGAAGACATCGCAAGATTAATGGGTGTTCCTGTGCATAACCGCCATGTATTTCTTGATAATAACTTAACAGAAAGCTATATCACCAAACAATTTAACTTATTGATTAATCAGGCAAAATCTCAAAAAATGGCCATTGCTATTGCCCACCCACACCCTGAGACAATTACAGCATTAAAACGTTTAATACCTACGTTAGCCAAAAACAATATTGAGCTTGTACCACTTTCAGCTTTGTATTCAACCTTTAAAAATTATCAAACCCAATTAGTCATTAGTGAATAAAACACTACCCCTTAATTTTATTTTCTCGCAATATTTGATGAAGATATTTAACAGGAATAGCATACGTAATACCGCTAGGGTTACTTATCACATCTTCTTTCGTGGTTTGCACAAAAACTTTATTGATAATACCTAAGACTTCACCCGTTTTCATATCATACATGGCACTACCGCTATTGCCTGGGTAGGCCGTGGCATCTAATTGATAAGCCATATAAGGGTTACGCATTCGCTTAAGCATTTTCAAGCTTATTTGCCCAGCGGTTTGCGCTGGCACTACGGTCGGCGTAGTGCTAGAGATTATGCCACGATGGGTTACAGGGTATAATCCTAACACAGCACCAATGGGAAACCCCGTAAAAGCAATATAAGTGCCATCACCTCTAAATTTTTCATTAGCTAACGTCATGGCGGGTAATGCTGCACCTGATAATTTTAAAATAGCTAAATCATACTCTGAAGAAGTGGCCACTATTTTCGCTTGTCGAACTATTGCCTCTTTTCCCGAGCCGATGAATACAGCCATTTTCTGTAATAAATTTTCATCTAACTCTGTCGGTAATACATGCGCATTCGTTACCACATAGTGCCCGTCACCAATAACAAAGCCTGTTCCTCGTAAAATATTTTGCGGTCTACTCGTTGGTGTGTGAATACCAATACCCACAACTGAAGGTTTAATTTTTGCGACTAGGTCAACAAATTCTGCTTTTGCGATATTAGTGCACATCACCAATACAACAAAAAATAATCCGAGTGTTAATCTCATACGTTTCCTTTTTTTGCCTTTCTTTTTATGGATCAAGGCATTATTATCGTTAATAGTTAGTTTAACTCAAATTAACCAATAATCGTACATTCGCAATATTACTACAATTGACCATACTTAATACTAGGCTATGCATAATAAAAGGATCAGAATGAATAATAGCATTGTTCCTATTTTTGCGGGGGGAGGCACCCGATTACCAGCCCATTTAGGTGTATTAAAAGCACTAGAAGAGTTAACAATTCCTTTCAACAGTTTAGTGGGTGTATCTGGAGGAAGTATTGTTGCAAGTTTTCATGCCGCAGGCCTATCATTAGAGGAAAGTAAAAATATAGCCTTCAATACTGATTATAATCAATTTCGAGAATTTTCATTATTCAAGTTAATTAGATACGGGGGCTTAAGTTCTGGCGATATTTTTGAGCAATGGGTTGATAAAAAATTATCAGGCAAAACGTTTGCTGATTTAGATAAAGACTTACATATAGTGGCGACGGATGTTGCTAATGGCAAACCCGTTATTTTTAACAGAACTAAAACGCCCCAAATGAAAGTGTCAAAAGCGGTGCGATTTTCTATGTCAATTCCACTTGTTTTTAGTTTTAAGTCTTTCGGAAAGCACATTATGGTTGATGGCAGTATATTATCTGAAGATGCTTTACATCGAGACTGGGACACAAAAGGCACCCCAGTATTATGCTTTCGTTTGCGTAGCGAAAATGAATATGACGAAATAAAAGTATCAGGAATATTCCCTATTTTTAACTATATCACGCTATTAATTCGTGCATTTATGACCACTATTTCTCGGGAATATATCAACGAAAACTTTTGGCATAATACCATTGTTATTAACACAGGCTCATGTTCAGGCATCGATTTTAAAATGTCGCAAACACAAAAAAATACGTTATTTGATATTGGCTACAATACAGCAAAAGAAATTATTCCAATTAAAACAAAAATAACAACCATTAAAGACCCTATATATAATACAACAATATGATAAGTTACAATTATAATTGAAAAAGAACATTTAGCTTTAAAAAGACAACACTATTAAATCTCGCAGGTAATCCGAGTAAGGGTTATACTGTGTTATAACCAAACGAGTATCAACATGATAACTTGGAAATAAAATGAACTGGAATAAACGCTTGCTAAATACCCCTATTATTGGCGATATTACAAAAAAGCTCGCCTCCATGAAGGTGAGTCATGACGCAAATAATATTGCTGAACATTTTACCAAATTTTTAGAGCCCCAAGTTGCGCTTAATAATGCATTAAA
Organism: uncultured Colwellia sp.; assembly: GCA_965305135.1. GTDB lineage: Bacteria > Pseudomonadota > Gammaproteobacteria > Enterobacterales > Alteromonadaceae > Colwellia. The sequence continues at coordinate 4,208 of CBDLPA010000002.1, read as the reverse complement.
AGAAGAAGCATTTAAAATACGTCATAATGTGTATTGTGAAGAATTAGCTTTTGAGGAAGTTAAAGAAGGTGGTCTAGAAAAAGATGAGTTTGATGATCAATCTATTTTCTCATTGATCAAACACAAACCCTCAAATAACTACACGAGTTGTGTACGCTTGGTAAAAATTATAACGGAAGGACAGCTTTTACCCATAGAAAAATTTTGTCTAGACTCTATTACCAATGAGGAACTGCATCCAAAACGCTTTAACAGAAATGAAATTTGTGAAATTTCACGGCTCGCAGTTAAAGCTGATTTTAGACGCCGTAAAACAGATCAATTTAAAGGCTCTGGTACAGGTGCAATACAAGAAACAACCTACTCTGAGGTTGAATTACGCTGTTTCCCTTTTATCGCCATTGGCCTATATATGGCAGCAGCAACCATGGCAATAGATACAGGCCTAAAACATGTTTATGTGATGATGGAACCAAGACTAGCACGTAGTATGAAATTTGTTGGTATTAAGTTTCAACCGCTTGGAGAACCTATTGAATATCATGGTTTAAGAGCGCCGTACTATATAAACCCTGAAATATTTCTTTCTAATCTTTCTCCTGGCTTTAAACATTTGTACAAAACGATAGAACTTGATATATCGCAACAACTCAATAGCTTAACTTGATGCTTATTACTCAAAAGAGACAACGAGTAGTAAAAATACACTACTCGCTACAATTGTTATTATTTTAATAAACGCTGCTTTTTCTCTTTCTGCGCTGTTGATACGGCATCTACTTTTCCCAAAATCTCTTTCGCTTCTTTGTTCATGTTATTCGCTAATAATGCCTCTGCAAAATTCAACATAATATCAGTATCTTTGCCTTGTGATAATTCAAAAGCTTCTTTTGCTTTCAGTAACGCAGCACCTTTCTTATCAGACTTAAGTAAGGCTTGAGCATAAGTATCCACTACATTGGGTATTTTAGGAGCTAACTCATAAGCTTGTTTAGCATATTCTGCTGCTTGAAGATTTTTACCTTGATCCATATAAAGCCATGATAAATTATTTAATGCCACAACATTATTGGGGTTAAACTTAATCAGTCGTTCATATTCAACAATCGCTTTGTTTTGATGTTCAGCTAAATACATATTTGCTAAACTTAATGATATTTTTGAATTGAATTTATTATCAAGCGAATCCTGCTCAGTTTGTCGCTCTAATAATTTTATTGCCTCATTTTTTTGATTATTCGCATCTAAAGCAAAAGCAAGATAGGTTGCATTAATACTAGTAGGTTGAGCTTGATACTGTTGTTTTAATTTAGGTACGGCAGCCGAAAATTCTTTGTCTAATAAAAGAATTCGTCCTTCAATACCCGCAATTAAGTTTTCATTAATATCAAATTTTTCAATCGTTTTTAACAGCGCTTTAGCATCATTGATTAAATTATTATTTAATAAAAGCTGCATTTTCACTAAATGCAACATAACATTTTGTGGGTGATTTTTAAACGCATCATTTAAAACATTCAACGCTTTGTCTGGTGCTTTTTTATTTGCCCAGTAGTTAGCTAACAAAAAGACAGGTTCGATATGATAGGCATTCGTGTTATGCCACTGTTCTAAAAGTAATAATATGTCCTTTCCGTCTGTTTGTTTTGCATTAGCAGACAACAATAATTGCCAATAGCGTTTCGGTGTTTTTACATTGACATCATAAGCATCTAATACAGAGCTTGCTTGTTTAAATTGCTCTAGTTGCATCAATGACTGGGCTAACAAAATACCATATTTAATATCTTTTGCATGGTTTTGCTGAGCCTGAGTAATTACCTTTAAGCCAGTTTTATCTTTATGAAATTCAAAATATAGCCCAAGTACTTCAATATTGTCAGGATGCGCTTTAAGTGCTTGTTCTGTTAACGACACGGCAAGCTCTTTATCTTTTTCATGGTTTGCCAGTTTTGCCAGTTGTGTTAATGCATATACATTATTTGGTTCTATTTCTAAGCTTTTTTCTAGTGCTGTCTTGCCTTCTGCGAGTTTATTCTCTTTGAAAAAAATAGTCGCTTTTAGATTATAGCCCCCAGCATTGGTTGGATATTCTTTTAACCATTTATCTGCAATTGCCGTTGCCCGTGCTAAATCGCCTGATTTAATCGAAGCAAAGGCCAAAGCAAGCTCTGCCGAAATTAACTCTGGATTTTGTTGTACCGCCAACTCTAATGTATCAATCCCCGAAGGATCGTTCATTAATAACTTCAACACACCTGCTCTTGCCGTTTGCTCTGCGGTCATACCATTTGATGCCGCTGCGTAATTAGCCATTTCTTTGGCTTTTTCTAAAGCACCAACTTCCAACAATTCATAACTTAGAGTTGAGAGAAACTGGGCATTCTCTTTTGAAGTTGAGTCATAGTCTGTTAACGTCTCGCTAATATCATCTATTAAACCAAGTTGTAACTGGCTTATCGCAAGCATTCTTCTAGCTGGATGCTCAGGGGCAATATAAGGAAGTAACTCTTTTAAATGGTGGTTGCTTTGCTCGTAATTTTGTAAATAAAATGCGCTAGCACCTGCCACTAGCTTCAATCTAAAATTCTTAAAGCCAGAGCTTAATGATTGATTTGCTATGCTACTCGCTGCTTCATAATCTTTCTTCTCAAAGCGCACCATAGCCTTGATATATAATAAAAAAGGCTGATTTGGGATTTTAGCTAAAATTGAATCAGCAATTTTTTCTGCTTCATCAAATTGACCATTTTTCACTAGTGAATCAGCTAAAAATATTTGCGCTCTACCTGAGTTTGGTTGAAGTTTTAAGTATTGGCTAAAACTATCTGCAGCTAAAGCATAATCATTTTGCGCTGTTGCTATTTGACCTTGTAGCATCAAAGCATCAACATTATCGGGATTTGCAACTAAAATTCGTTCTACCGAAGTATTGGCAAGATCTAATTTTTGTTCAAAGAAGGCTAAATAAGCATGTGCTAGCATACTGTAACTATCACTTTGAGAAACAGAAAACGCAGCTTCTACCGTTTCTTGTGCAAGTGCTTTATTATCTGTTCGTAATGCTGCCATCACTTTATAAGCTAAATATTGTGTATTTGAAGTTGCTAGCAATTTTTCTTGCGAAGAAAGCGCCAAAATATCTTCATCATATTCTGCCAACATATAAGCACGAGCTAGCAAGGGCAGTACTTGATCTACACTGAATTTAAACTTATTGGCTCGTTCAAGTTCTTTTATTGCGTTTTCTGCATCCCCCATATTTAAATAGAGTTTACCTAACAAAAATCTCGCTTGAGCATTTTTAGCGTCAAGTTTAAGCGCATTTTTTAACGAAATAATAGCCGCACTATCTTGTTGCTCAATAATCTGACTTTCTGCTTTACTAATATAGGTTTGTGCAGATTCATTATCTCCACACGCGCTTATTGCTAAAATAAGGCTTGCACATACGGTTGATTTTATAAATTTCATTTAACTTTCCTGTTTGGGGATGATAATCCCTCTTTAAACTTACCGGCACAATAAACTTTAACATCGCGCAATAAATTACGCCCTACAAAAATATACTATCCCAATACGCATAATCGCCAATATTTGACACTATTCTTTTTCGTAATGGATTTGCCACTATATACCTTGCCACCTGCTTTCTATCTTCACATTTTCTTAAGGATCTATCAAAAAAACCCTGCTGCCAAATTGATTCAGATTGCGCTAATTCAATATTAATCTTTCTTGCGGTACTACCCTTCAAGTGTTTAATCGTTTGAGATAACGATAAGTTTTCACCTAACCTTAACAAGCCATGGAAGTGATCTGGCATTAACACCCATGTTAGCCAAAGACAGTCACAGTGAACTTCATTTATAGCAATTGTTTTACAAAAAAGTTTTGCCAAATTTTCATTTAAGAATATATTTATTCTATCTTTGCACACAAAAGTTACAAAATACTCTCTGTTACTTTCACTATATCTACCTTTGTATAAGTCCGTCCGTGGCATAATAATTCCTCCTGAAAATAGTATGTTGGCGCAATAAATTACGCCCTACAATAACCCCCCATGTAGGGTAGAATTCATTCTACAAATTGGCGCAATAAATTACGCCCTACAATAACCCCCCATGTAGGGTAGAATTCATTCTACAAATTGGCGCAATAAATTACGCCCTACAATAACCCCCCATGTAGGGTAGAATTCATTC
>CBDLPA010000001.1:0-395402 GCA_965305135.1 uncultured Colwellia sp. | reverse complement strand
AATAAGTAGCGAGATAACTTATCAAAACATCCAGTTGATTAAGCTTTTTGGCTGACCCCCTTGGAACTGGAGCGCATTCTAAAGATTTCACCGAGGAGGTCAACACTTATTTTGAAACTTTCGTTTGTTCGGTTGAAATTCATACATTACGTTGGAAAATCATCATATTTGCTCATTAATCGGCTTATTTTAAAGAATTAAGTATATAAGTAGTTAAATATTAAGCAAACAAATCAAACCAGTTAAAAAAACTTATAACTGGTATTCAATTTACGTTATAATAATATTTCTTCTGGGGTGTTTGTAAGTGACTATGTCCCTGAGCCGATAAGTTTTACCTTAGGATGTTGATTATTAGCTATTGAGCAAGCCCGGCTCGTATCGGGAAGCCTACGGTTAGCATGATACTTCCGCCCTGAACACACGGTGTTCAGGACTACGGTTTACTGCGGCACCTTGGAAGAACCTCACCTAAAAAATAAACATCAAATAAAAATTTATCTTCATCATGTATATAATTACTGTTTAAATAGCTTGTTTCTTATCTTGCTTCCATTATTAATAACGCGAGTATCATTTACATTAATTTCTTTATTAAATTGTATTCAAAATTAAGATTTACATAATCTTAAAGCCATTTAGACGTCTAGGCGTAAAAAAACTAGATAGTTTGAACTTATCAAGGTAAACTCTGCACATTATGTATTAATGTTGATAAGCACTTTTATAAACTATTTAATTTAAATAGATTGTGTATATCAATAAAGAAATATTAACATCAAAATTTAGCAGTTGAGGATTTATGTCTACACACTTTTTCACTTCTGAGTCTGTTTCAGAAGGTCATCCAGATAAAATTGCCGATCAAATTTCTGATGCGGTATTAGATGCTATTATTGCTAAAGATAAATTTGCACGTGTAGCTTGTGAAACCATGGTTAAAACTGGTGTTGCAATTATTTCAGGTGAAGTAAGCACAAACGCTTGGGTTGATTTAGAAACACTTACACGTAATGTAATTAGTAATATTGGTTACACATCATCAGATGTTGGTTTCGATGGTGAAACTTGCGGCATTATGAATTTAATTGGTCAACAATCCCCAGAAATTGCTCAAGGGGTTGATCGTTCAAAACCTGAAGATCAAGGTGCTGGAGATCAAGGTTTAATGTTTGGTTACGCAACGAATGAAACTGAAACCTTAATGCCTGCACCTATATACTACTCTCACCGTTTAGTTGAACGACAAGCAGAAGCGCGTAAATCAGGTATTCTTCCTTGGTTACGACCAGATGCCAAATCACAAGTCACATTTATCTACGAAGATAATAAACCTATTGCCATTGATACAGTTGTTCTTTCAACTCAGCATAACCCTGATATCAAACAAGAAGACTTAGTAGATGCTGTAATGGAAAATATTATTAGGCATGTTCTCCCTGCTGAGTTGTTAACAGAAAATACTAAATATCATATCAATCCAACAGGACGTTTTGTTATTGGTGGTCCAGTTGGTGATTGCGGTTTAACGGGTAGAAAAATCATTGTTGATACCTATGGCGGCATGGCGCGTCATGGTGGAGGGGCTTTTTCTGGTAAAGATCCATCAAAAGTAGACCGTAGCGCTGCTTATGCTGGCCGTTATGTAGCCAAAAACATTGTTGCTGCTGGTTTAGCTGATCGTTGTGAGATTCAAGTATCTTATGCAATTGGTGTTGCAGAACCAACCTCTATTTCTATTGATACTTTTGGTACAGGAAAAGTGAGTGAAGAACGTTTAGTTGAACTTGTACGTGAACATTTTGATTTACGCCCTTATGGTATTACTAAAATGCTTGATTTATTACACCCTATGTATCAGCAAACTGCTGCTTATGGTCATTTTGGACGTGAACCCTTTGAAATGACAGTTGGAGATGATACTTTTACTGCATTTAGTTGGGAAAAAACTGATAAAGCTGATGATTTACGAAAATCAGCGGGTATCGCATAATACGTGTGCATACCTTAAACAAACTTCTGCTAGACCAATATTGCACAGTATTGGTCTAGATTTTAAAAGTAATGTTTTAAATCTTCATACCCTTGCTTAATATGTTCAATCAATAGTCTTATTTTATTGGGAAGGTATTTGGTATAAGGATAAACAGCATATACTCCTAACGTTCTTGGTTTATATTCAGGCATTAATTCAACTAAATCCCCAGCTTGGAGATCTTCGTAAACACTACATCGTGGAATATAAGCAATACCATATCCTGCCAATGCCGCTTTACGCAGTGCCTGTGCATTATTAGTAGATAAACTACCAGATATTCTGACGTTATATTGCACTTTTTCATTGGTAAAACGCCAATCATATGCCCCTTGATCTTGGTAAGTATAGGCCAAACAATTATGGCTAGATAATGCATTAGGTGTCAAAGGTTCGCCATTACTTTCTAGGTACTTAGGCGAACAGCACACCACCCAATGCGATGTCAGTAAAGGTTTAGCGATTAAGCTAGAATCTTCAAGTACTCCTGTTCTAATGGCAAGATCGATACCCTCTTTGACCATATCAATAAATTGATTTTCAAGTCGTAGATCAACGCTAATATCTGGATATTTTTGGCAAAATTCAGCAATAATTTCAGCTAACAGTAATTCACCAGAAATAGTCGGCACCGTTAATTTAATATGCCCACTAATGGTTTCACTGTAATGGCTTAATTCAGCCAACGCTTGAGAAACTTGTCCGTTCACTGTTTTTGCATGTTGATATAAATTTGTACCTGCCTCGGTTAAACTCAAGCGCCGAGTTGTTCTATAAAGTAACTGTACACCTAAGTCTGCTTCTAGTTTTGAAATACGCTTACTTAATGCTGGCGTTGACATTTCAGCTAATTCAGCGGCTTTATTAAAAGATTTAGCCTCAACAACTAAAGCAAAAAGTGATAATTCATTTGCAATCAACATACATTACACCGTTTTAAGAAACAATAAATTAATAAGCAACACATATATTAACAATAAAAATAAGGTTAAGTTAACAATAACTGAAAATACTTGGACCAATTTCCGAATGACCGCGTTAAATACTCAACATTTAAGATATTACCCAGAAAAACCAAAGCAAGTTTACTTATATGGTACTTGTTTAGCTGATACGCTTTATCCCGATTCAGGCATTGATGCCATTACCTTGTTAGAGCAACAAGGCATTGAAGTTATTTTTCCTCAAGGGCAAACTTGCTGTGGCCAACCTGCCTATAATTCTGGTTATCAAGATGAAGCTAAAGCGGTTGCATTAGCACAAGTAGCACAGTTTCCTCTTGATATACCTATTGTTATCATTTCAGGCTCTTGTGGCGGCATGATGCGCCATCATTATCCAGAGCTCTTAAAAGATGAGCCTAATATTCAAGCATTTTGCGATCGAATTTTTGAATTTACTGAGTTTCTAATCAAGGTATTAAAGATTAAGCTCACAGACCAAGGTAAGCCAGAAAAAGTGGCATTACACACATCTTGCGCTGCCCGCAGGGAAATGGGCGTACATATTACAGGGAAAAACCTAATAGAGCAGCTTGAGCATGTTGAATTAATTACTCATAAATATGAAAGTGAATGCTGTGGCTTTGGTGGTACTTTTGCCGTGAAACATGGTGATATATCAGCCGCTATGGTTAAAGATAAAACCGCCAATTTACTTGATGCGGATGTGGTTCGTTATATCAGTGCTGACTGGGGCTGTATGACTAATATAGATGGGGCGCTTGAATTTCAAAAAAAATCGTTACGTGGTGAACACATTGCCAGTTATTTACTGAAAAGAACCCAAAATAAAGCTTCTCAAAGTGAAGGGACTGAAAAATGACCGTTCAACAACACGTACCTAAGCAAAACAATCCCAAAGAAAATAAGTACGACCCAAATGAAAGTAAATATGCTAAATCTGCCAGCGAATTTAGAGCTAACGTTAGCCGTGATTTAAGTAATGACGAGCTAAAAAGTAACTTCCGTGGTGCAATGGATTACCTCATGGACAAGCGTAAAGTTGCCTTGTCAAACGAAGATGAGCTTGAAACATTGCGCGAACAATGCAAACTGATAAAACAACGCTGTTTATTAAAGCTACCAACATTACTTGAACAATTAGAGCAAAACCTTGAGGCAAATGGCATACGAGTACATTGGGCTGAAACTATCACTCAAGCAAACGAAATAATTGCAACATTGATCCAAGACAAAAATGGAAAAACTGTTGTTAAGGGGAAATCAATGGTGTCTGAAGAAACATCATTGAACGACTATTTAGAAGACAGAGATATTGAGTGTCTAGAATCTGACATGGGCGAATACATAGTACAACTTGCCCATGAACATCCTTCACATATTATCATGCCAGCTATTCATCAAAACAAAAAGCAAGTCGCTGATTTATTTGCCGATAAAATTGAAGGCTTTAAACATACTACTGATGTAGATGCCTTAATTGGTGAAGGTAGACGTGTTCTACGTGAAAAGTTTTGTCATGCCGATGTAGGTATTACAGGAGTTAACTTTGCCGTTGCTGAAACAGGTACCTTATGCCTAGTAGAAAATGAAGGTAATGGCAGAATGTGTACAACAGTGCCTGATTTACACATTGCCATTACGGGTATAGAAAAAGTGGTTGAGTTTCTCGATGACGTACCACCACTACTAAGTTTGCTAACGCGCAGCGCAACTGGGCAGATCATTTCAACCTATTTCAATATGATAAGCTCTCCTCGAAAAAATGGCGAGAAAGACGGCCCCAAAGAAGTTCACTTAGTTTTACTTGATAACGGTAGAAGTCAGGCATTTGCTGACGAAGAAATGCGCCAAACTCTACAATGTATACGCTGTGGTGCTTGTATGAACCACTGCCCTGTATATACTCGTATTGGCGGACACGCCTACGGAACGGTTTACCCAGGCCCAATAGGAAAAATAGTTTCGCCACATATGTTAGGGCTTGAAGCAACCAATAGTTTACCCACAGCATCTTCTTTATGTGGTGCTTGTGGTGAAGTGTGCCCCGTGAAAATTCCTATTCCCAAGTTATTATTGCGTTTACGAAGTGAAAGTAACAAACCCGCAAATACTGATGGTCATAAACAAATAATGAAAGGTGAAGGTAGTGGCCGTAAAAAAGTTGAAGCCAGTATTTGGTTTGTGTGGCAGCTGATGCACAAACACGCTTTTATTTATAACTCATCAATGTGGTTTGCTACACGATTACGTAAATTAATGCCAGCTAAAATAGGTGTATGGACCAGTGTTCGCTCTGCGCCAAAACTCGCCCCAAAAACATTACATGAGCGAGTAAAAGCACATCAAGCACAAAATAAGCAATTAAAAAAGCAACAAAGCTAAGAGGAAATTAACGTGTCTACCCAAAATAAAACACCAAGCCAGACAAGTAGAAATAATATTTTAGCTAAGTTGAAAGAGCAAGTAGGCGGCGCTGACTACACAAAGCTGCCAAAAGAATTCGCTTATCAATACCCTGCTTTAAGTAAAGCAGAGCAAAAAAAGCAATTTATAAGTTTACTTGAAGCAAACCACGCTGAAGTTATTATGCTTGAACCACAAGAAATACCAACGATGATCAGAAAAGTATTAACAACACGTGGCATAACCCGCTTGCTTGGTGGTAAAGCCAGCCCTCTTGAAAACTATTTGCTTGAATTAACGAATAACAACTCAGCAGAAAATACTATTTCAATACAATATTATGACTTCAATTTATCTGACCCAGCAAATAAAGACCGCTTATTTAATGAGTCACCTGTCAGTATTACTAGTGCACATTCTGCTATTGCGGCAACTGGCACTATTGTTTTATGGCCAACAACTGAAGAACCAAGAAGCCTTTCATTAGTTCCCCCTGTGCACATAGTAGTGGTTGAGGAAAAAACACTTTATCAAGATTTTGACTCACTGATTAAAGCTCAACAATGGCAAAATAAAATGCCTACCAATATTATTTTAGCCTCGGGTCCATCAAAAACAGCAGATATTCAACAAACTTTAGCGTATGGTGCACATGGACCTAAAGAATTAATTGTTTTATTGGTTCCCTAACAAACTTAAAAACTAATAAGTTGATTTACATTGTAGAAAATAACAAGGTACGATAGTGACAAATGTTTAAAACAATTTTATTAACTGTCTTAGCGCTGTTAGCGTTTGCAGGAAACTCTGTTTTATGTCGACTAGCATTAAATGACAATATAATTGATGCGGCGAGCTTTACCTCAATTAGGCTTTTTTCAGGCGCTATTTTTCTACTCTTATTAATTTCTATTAACGTACATAAAAGCCCACAAAAAATAATCAATATAAAAGCAGGCAGCTGGCTTTCTGCCCTTTTTCTATTTATCTATGCAGGTGCTTTTTCCTATGCCTATATCAGTTTAGATACAGGTACAGGGGCTTTGATTTTATTTGGATCAGTGCAAGTCACCATGATCTTATCTGACATATTCAAAGGTAAAAAACTACTTTTAGCTGAGTGGTTGGGTTTGATCATTGCCTTTATCGGGCTGATTATTTTATTAATGCCCAGTGCAAGCGCTCCTTCATTGGCTGGATTTTTATTAATGGCTATTTCAGGCATTGCATGGGGTTTTTATACCCTAGCTGGAAGGGGGTCAAAAACTCCGCTTGTTGATACCACGAATAATTTTTTAAGAACACTACCCTTTATTGGTTTACTCATGTTATTAACTTTGTCAGATATTGAGTTATCTAATCAAGGAATTCTCCTTGCAATTATTTCAGGTACGGTGACATCGGGCTTAGGCTACGCTATATGGTACTCTGCCCTTTCGGGATTAACCGTAAAGCATGCGGCAATAATTCAATTGTCGGTTCCCGTAATAGCGGCCATTGGAGGTGTGATTTTTTCTAACGAAACAATTAATATCGAATTGATAACATCATCATTTTTAGTACTTGGCGGTGTGTTAACCGTTATTATGGGCAAACAAAGCATGGAAAGATTACAGCGGGCATACAAACGGTCAATAAAACGTTTTTAGTGCGCCTAAAAAAACCGACATAAAGTCGGCTTTTTATAGTTAATGTGTCTTGCCTTGAAATGCTTAAACACATAAATACTAAAATGGCATTTTCATGCCTGGGGGTAATTGCATACCGCCCGTTAACGCACCCATTTTGTCTTTATTTTGTTCTTCAACACGACGTACTGCGTCATTTACCGCTGCAGCTAGTAAATCTTCAATCATGTCTTTGTCATCTTCCATTAAGCTTTCATCAAGCTCAACTTTACGTACATTATGGCTACCTGTCATGGTTACTTTAACCATACCAGCGCCAGATTCACCCACAACTTCCATATTGGCTAACTCTTCTTGAGCCTTTTGCATTTTAGCCTGCATTTGTTGGGCTTGCTTCATTAAATTGCCCATACCACCTTTCATCATTATATTCCTCCAGTAAGTTAACTTTAAACTACTCTAACCGAGTTAAGATTAAGTAAATTTGTTGCCGATAGTATACCAATATGATGCCGAAGCAACAGTATAAAATGTTATTTAAACCTAAGTCAGTTAAGTAAACTAAACTTTGCTAAGCTTTTAAAGTGCTGAAATACTGTCATCGTCCAAAGTTGCTTGGCATGTTTGTATTAGTCCTTGCACTACTTCATCATTATTTAAAACTTCTTTTGCATAATCATAGCGTTTATCATTAATATGCGATTGAATTTGATAAGGATCTGCAATCGTTTGTTCTACTATATTGATACTAACTTCTATCTCACGTGATAAATATTCACTGATACTTTGCTGCAGTTGCTGTTGCGCAATGTCAGTATATAAATGTTTGGTTGCTTGGTTTAAACACAAAATTAAATTATCACTGGTAGAGTTTGCGTCAATTGTGGCATGTATTGCCAGTTGCCTTAACCTTGCGGTTAACTCCATTGAGTCAATCATATGCGCCCACTCATCAACCTGATTCGCTTTATGAATAGTGGCAGGATCAATGTTTTCAGCCTGATAAGGTTGTTCAGGTTTAGGTAAAGTGACTACCTCAGGTTCCGTTTGTGTTTCACTACTAGATTCATTGCTAGATTCAGTTACATGTTCAGGACGCGCGATGGCGTCACTTGACTTTTTTCCCTGTTGCGCCAATTGTTTTTTACGACTTCGCAGCATATTCCTTGTTGCAAGTACCTTATTTACGGGGCTATCAAAAGTAGTCTCTTCAATTGGCTTTATTTGCGGTGCATCAATCTTTTGTGGTGTTTCTTCCTCAGCAAAAAGTGAATTTTCTTCTACTGCAAAATTAGGCACTTGTTCATAATCATGTTGCTCTGATTGAGTAAACGATTGTTCTTTCCTTTGAAACGGTGTTTGACTCTCAGCTTCTGCTTGAAAACTTGCTGCTTGTTGTTCAATATTCGCTGCTTGTTGTGCTAACGCTTGTTCTTGTTCTGTTGGTAACTCATCAGCAATTTCATCTACATTATCTATCCCTGAAGCACTTGGCATGCTTAAGTTGATATCTAAATCTACTGTTGCTAGCTCTGCTGGCTCACTTACTGACACGCGCATTGATTCTGGCAGTGACTCTCGCTGCATTGGTTTAAAAGCAAACAAACGCAATAATGTCATATCAAAAGCGGCTTGTTCGTCAGACGCATAAGGTAAGTCTTTACGGCCATTAACACAAATTTGATAATACAACTGCACATCTTCTGGTGACATTGCCTGACTAAACTTTTTCAATAATTGAGCATGTTCAGGCGGTAAATCAAAATGTTGATCAACCACTTGTAATATTGCTATTTGATGAAATAATTGGATCAACTCCGCAAATAACCGACTATAGCTAGGCGCATAACTGGCAACTTCTTGTGAAAGGGTCATTAAATTTTCGCCCTCTTGCTTAAGTAATGCGATAACAATTTTATACACCCAATTTTGATCGATGCCACCTAGCATTTGCTGAATATTAGACAAGGTTATATTACCCTGTCCTTGTGCTATTGCTTGGTCGGTTAAGCTTAACGAGTCACGCATACTTCCACGTGCTGCTTTTGCAAGCAGTGTTAATGTGCCACTAGCATGGGCAACCTGCTCACTGGCTAAAATTTCAGTCAGCTTAGTTTCAATTTGGTTTACCGTCAGCGCTTTTAAATGGAACTGTAAACAACGCGACAGTACAGTAACAGGTAATTTTTGAGGATCCGTTGTTGCTAAAATAAACTTAACGTGTTCAGGTGGTTCTTCTAATGTTTTTAATAACGCATTAAAACTATGACGTGAAAGCATGTGCACTTCATCTATCAAATAGACTTTATAACGACCTCGTGTTGGCGCATATTGTACGTTATCAAGAATTTCTTTCGTGTCATCTACTTTAGTTTTTGATGCCGCGTCTATCTCAAGTAGATCAACAAATCGGCCTTGATCAATTTCTAAACAAACATCGCATTGCCCACAAGGTGTCGCGGTAATGCCAGTTTCACAATTTAAACTTTTAGCAAAAATGCGGGCAATAGTGGTTTTACCCACGCCGCGTGTTCCCGTAAACAAATAAGCATGATGCAAACGTTGCTGGGTTAACGCATTAACAAGCACCGTTACCACATGCTCTTGCCCCATTAGCTCTTCAAAGCATTTAGGACGCCATTTTCTTGCTAAAACTTGATAACTCATTTATGTGTTTCTCACAATTAATTGTTTCCATGGCTACGTAAATTAAATTGGTATTATTCACCTTCATATTGAACAAGTGAATAAGGAGTTAATCCCATTGTTTCAAGTCGTTTTTCACCCCCTAAATCAGGTAGCGAAATAATAAAACCCGCGTCTTTTACTTCTGCCCCCACACATCGTATTAGCTTAGTTGTCGCTTCTATCGTGCCACCTGTCGCCAACAAGTCATCAATAATTAATACTTTGTCATCTGCAGTTAACGCATCTTGATGTATTTCTAAAATATCTTCGCCATACTCAAGTTGGTAGGCTTGTGAAAAAGTTTTTCTGGGAAGTTTTCCAGGTTTACGAACAGGAATAAAACCAATACCCAATGCTAAAGCTAAAGGTGCACCAAATATAAAGCCACGCGCTTCTGTACCAACAATTTTAGTAAACCCTTGGTTTTTATATTTTTTAGTTAATAAACTAATAGCTAAGGCAAACGCTTCAGCGTTTTCTAATAAGCTAGTGACATCGCGAAATAAAATGCCGTCAATAGGATAATTGGGAATAGTTTTTATGGCAGCTTTTAATTGTGTTAATTGTTGTTCATTCATTACTATGCTTATATTTTTTCAAAAATTAATAGTGACAAAGCATAAAACAATTTTACAAAGATATATACCCATACCCTCACCAAAAAGCATGATTCTGGAGGAATTAAAACACGATGCCTTTATGCCAACTTTGAAGAATCTCTGTTACGTAGTAAGCCACTTACCGACGAGACAAACGCTTCCTCATTCAATGGTTTAGTTAATATATTATTAAATAAGCTAGCTTCTGGTAAGCTTTCAACACTCGCTTTATCTGTTGTGGTCATAAACAATATAGGCGTGTGAGCGCAAACAGGGGTTTGTTTAAGATTTTTGCTTAACGTAACACCATTCATTAATGGCATTAAGTGATCAATAATATAAAGCTCAAAAGCGTTCTTCTGTGCTTTTTCAAAACCATCTAAACCATTAACCGCAGTGCTAACATTATAACCAAGCGGCGTTAACAACTGACTGATATATTCTCTAACACTTCTTTTGTCATCAACAACTAAAATATTCATATACAATCTTGTGCCTGTATTTTTACATCAATAAATAAGCTTTAAATCACTCTTATCGAGGCGTATTCTACGCTAAATATTAATAAGAAAAAAGGGACTAATGTTTTTGCAAAAAAGCTTCAATTAATTTAATGCTTGATGCTGACATAGTATGTTCCACGGCCCTGTTATCCATAAAAGCTAGTACTTGCTTACCTAATTGTTTTCCTAATTCAACCCCCCATTGATCATAAGAGTTTACCTGCCATAACACACCTTGAACAAAAATTTTATGTTCATAAAGCGCTAAAAGAGCACCTAAACACTTAGGCGTTAATAATGGCATTAATAAGGTATTGCTGGGAGTATTTCCTTTCATGGTTTTATGAGGCGCTAACAAGGTATTTTGCTGTGATGAAACACCTTGTTCAGCTAGTTCACATTCTACTTGCACTAAACTTTTTCCTTGCATTAACGCTTCACTTTGCGCAAAACAATTAGCGACTAATACCTTATGATGCTCAACTAACGAATTAGTTCCCTTTAAAGCAACAATAAAATCAGTTGGAATAATCTCATCACTTTGATGCATTAATTGCATAAAAGCATGTTGCCCATTTGTGCCCTCTTGCCCAAAAACAATAGGAGCGGTTTGCCAAAAAAGTTTTTCACCGTATTTAGATACCGACTTACCATTACTTTCCATATCGGTTTGTTGTAAATAGCCTGGCAGCGCTCTTAAAGAATGATCATAAGGGAGTACAGCTAAATTAGAATAATTAAGGCCATTACGATTCCACATACCAATTAATGCCATAAGCACGGGCATATTTTGAGAAAAATCAGCGGTCTGAAAATGTTTGTCCATTTCATAAGCGCCAGCTTTTAAAGCTGTAAAGTAATCATTACCTATAGCCAAAGCAAGTGGCAACCCCACGGCAGACCATAATGAAAAACGGCCTCCTACCCAATCCCACATAGGAAGAATATGGCTTGCCCGTAAACCAAAGGCTTGCGCTTTTTCAACATGACTACTAATAGCAAAAAAATGAGTTGCTATTGCTTTCTCATTTTTTAGCTTGGCTAGCATCCATTGCTTTATTGTATTAGCATTTAATAAAGTTTCTTGGGTAGTAAATGTTTTAGAAATAATCACCACAAGTGTTGTGGCAGGGTTTAACTTTTCAAGTTTTTCTGTAACCGCTGCACCATCAACATTAGCAAGCATATGCACTGTTAATTCTTCTTTGTGATAATGCTGTAGCGCGCTTAAACCAACTTTAATACCATAATAAGAGCCACCAATACCAACAGCTAATACATCAGTAAATTTTTCACCTGTAATGCTGGCTAGTTTTCCTGCATGCACATCATCAACAATTTGTGCCATACGCACTTCTGTTTGTTTTACTTGCTCAGCCTCGTTACCTAATATTTGTTTTTTTATCTGTTCGGGTGCCCTTAATACTGTATGTAAAACAGCACGTTGTTCGGTATTGTTTATCTTTTCCCCGTTAAACATAGCAGCTATTTTTTTAGATAAGTTATTCTCATTAGCCCAAGTAATTAACTGGGTTAATTCAGTATTAGTAATATTTTGTTTTGAATAATCAAGATATAAATCAGCAGCGCTTACTGAAAAATCATCAGCTCTATTGGTTGGAATATCAAAAAGTGCACAAATGGAACGTTTTTTAGCCAACGCTGCACTTTTTTGAATAGTTTCATTGAAGAGTTCCATACTTTTCTTTTCCTTACCTTATTAACCTGAACTCGGTTTAAGAGACTTTTAACTATTTGAAACTATTGGTAATGTTTTTCAAATCACACTCTAGCTTGATAGTTCTTCTACTTTCATTCGTAAATTAAACAGAGCAAATTTCACGCCAACAGGGAGTTATCGCAAGTAAATTTAACGATGAAGTCAGGAGAAATAGCAGCTAGAGAAACATTTATTAAGCTGAGCTCAAACTTATTAGGAATGGCTCTGTTAATAAATACTTTCTTACGCAGAAGCAACTTTAATAACGAGTTTACTAATGACTGCTTTCACAGCCATTATCATTTCACTTAAATAACTATTTTAACGAAAGTGTTTTTAAATACTCAGAAAATTCATCACCCAATTCACTATGGCGTAATGCATATTCAACATTGGCCTTCATATAACCCAGTTTTGAGCCGCAATCATGAGATTTACCTGTCATGTGAAAGGCTTCTACCGTTTCTTTTTCCATCAGCATAGCAATAGCATCAGTTAACTGAATTTCATCACCTGCACCTGGTGGTGTTAAACGTAATAAATCCCAAATTTTTTCAGACAATACATAACGACCCACTACCGCTAAATTCGAAGGTGCTTCTTCTACAGGGGGTTTTTCTACAATGGCTGTCATTGGTTGAGACTCCCCAGCAGTCAACTCATAACCTGCACAATCAACCACACCGTAACTACTTACTTTTTCCATTGGTACTGGCTCAACCATAATTTGACTATAACCACCAACATCATGGTACCTAGCTAACATGGCAGCCAAGTTTTCTGTTTTTAAATCAGCACTTGAATCATCTAAAATAACATCAGGCAATACCACAACAAATGGCTCGTTGCCAATAATAGGACGCGCTTTTAATACCGCATGCCCAAGCCCTTTTGCTTCACCTTGGCGAACATGCAAAATGGTAACATCTTTAGGGCAAATGGCCTGAATTTCATCAAGTAACTGACGTTTTACCCGTTTTTCTAACGTGGTTTCAAGCTCAAACGACTTATCAAAATGATTTTCAATGGCATTTTTAGAAGAATGTGTAACCAATACAATTTCTTTAATACCCGCAGCAACACATTCATCAACAATATATTGAATTAACGGTTTATCTACTATGGGTAACATTTCTTTAGGGATTGCTTTAGTGGCAGGTAACATGCGTGTACCTAATCCAGCAACAGGTATTACCGCTTTGGTTATTTTGTTAGTCATTCTAATCCTTAAATCTTTAAAATTGGTTTTTATACCAACCTCACTAACTATGTGATCATTTCTACTTGCTAAAATCACCAACTACACCGTTATTTATTTAATAATTAGAACAACTAGTTATTGAAATAAATGCCTTATTTTTGGCAATTTTTTCTACGTATAAAATAGCTCACTTAATTAATGAAACTAGTATTAATCATGTATGTTCGAAGCTTTGAGCGCAAACAAGGTGTTTACTTACAAATTCAAGTTAAATAGTTTACCGTTAAAAAGTTGTTTTGTCGCTTTGATTTTCTCTTTGCTAAGTGCATTTATCATAGCTTAAGCAAGATTATTTATTAATTCAGCTAAGGCGTGCCTAATATTTTCTTCATCGTACTTTTTAGCCATATTTCTAGCATTAGTCTTTAATACTTCTGTTTCGTCTGTGGTCATTTTTGTAAATTTAATTATGGCCGAAGCTAATTCATCAACACTGCCTGGCGTTACAAGAAGCCCTGTTTTATTGTTAATAACATATTCAGATACCGCACCAATATTAGAACCAATAACAGGCACGGAAAACGCCATAGCCTCTAGAGGGGTCAACCCTAAACTCTCTTGTAACAATGTAGGAAAAACTAATAGATCAATTTGCTCATACATATCATGGAGTTTATGCTGAGGCACCTCGCCTAAATAGGTTAATTTAACCTGTGGGTTAATATTATTTTTGAGTAATGAAATATCCCCACTGCCTGCAACAAGTAACTCAACATTGTTCAATTTTGACAAGGCTGCCGTTAGCACATTAATGCCCTTAGACTCGATTAACCTACCTACATAACCAATTCTTATAACGCTGGTTTGTTGGCTATCATCATTTTTTTTTATTTGATTATGCGGGATAAAAATACCACCCGAGGGATAAATAAACATTTTTCTATTTAACACAGCAAAATGTTTATGCACAACCGATTGCAAGAATACAGAAGGAACTATTATTTTATCAGCACAGCTAAATAAGTAATTATTTAATTTAAACTTAAACTTATTGCTATGAATTGAATTCATCACATCAGATCCGTGACAATTAAGTACCAATTTACACCCTAATAGGGTTTTAGCCAATACACCTAATAAACCAGTATGAGAAACAAAATGACAATAAACAATTTTTGGCCTAAAAATTAATAACTTAAAAATAAAACCTAAATAAAAAAGACAATAAGCAATCAATTTATTCGACACATTAGGTATAACCCATAGCGCAACAGAAAAGTCTATATTCTCTTGTAATTGCTGAGTCATTTTTCTAACAAAAACACCCGCCGCAGGAGCTTTTTTATTAGGGTACATATTAGTTACTACAAGCACTTTTTTAGTCATTACATGCTCCTATGTTAAATACTGCTTCCATTTATACCAAATGCTTGACCAATAATAAGGCTTAACACTAGCCTTAACTAATGCTTGGTCAAAATGTTCACCATTAATAATTTTTGCAAAGCCACACGCAAGTGACAGCACATCATGAGTTTTGCATAGCACGCCTGACTTCTCATCCATAACCTGTGAAAACGTTAAATTATCCCAAGCAATAACAGGTTTACCCATGGCCAGCGCTTCTAAAAGTGAATTGCTAACCCCGCTACCGCCTGAAACATTAATAACCGCATCAGCTAACATTATGTAGTCAAGCGGGTTGCTTTTTTCGCCTAAAAAGTAAACGTTAATACCTAAGTTTTTTGCAATATTTTTATAAAAGGCTTCTTGTCCCTTGCCTACAAAAATAAGTAACGATTTATTTTTTGCTTCATCATTTAGTTCAGCATACGCACTTAAAATATAATCAATGCCTTTAATAGGACGTAATGTACCAACATGTAACAACACTTTTTTATTGGAAATTTCTTCTGCTAATGTTGGTGGAATATTTTCAGGTACTTTTACCGTATTCAGTTTTTCATCATCAAAACCATTGGCAATAACGGTACTATCAAGCTGATAAAAACGCTGTAAATAAACTTTAGTATCTTCCCCATTAACAAATACTTTATCGACCCTTTTCAGTAAAAAACCTTCTAAGGTCTTTAAAGCCCAACAAAGAAATTTAGGTTTTTTCAAGTCTATGCCGTCTTGCGCTATTTGCCCCCGTACTGAACAATACACATCGCCTTTTAATAGGCTAAATTTTTTCATAATAAATAAGGGCAATAGCACAGGAACGGTGCCTAACGCTAAACTTAAATCAGCATTTTCTCCGCTTTTTTTAGCCATAAAACTAAACAAGTATTTTATTGCCCATAAGGGCATCAGGCCAAAGCCAGGATAGGTAGATAAATAGATAATATTAACATGCTTAAAATGGGTAATATCAAATGCAGCTTCTTTTTCAGGCTGTACTTCTCCAGTACAATATAGCGTAACATTATAAGTATGTTCTTTTTCATTAATGGTTAAAAAGCTATATAACCAAGTATCTATTCCTCCTGTGTAATAAGGAAAAGGAGATATGTGAAATATATTAATGTTTTTCAAAGAAACCTCGTTTATACGTGCAATTTAAAAAATAGATAGAACCTAGTAAAGTACCTACTTGGGCACTTGTTATACCATGACCTGATAAATTACCAATAATAAAAACAAGCCCTAAAGAAATACTTAAGGTTAAGGAGAATAAACATCTATTTTTTATAAATAATACAATGGAAAATAATAAAAAGAACCAATGCGCAAGTAAAATAACACCGCCTAATCCTTTACCATACAAAGCATGAATATCATAAATATCGTGTTCAAACGAAGCCCTGTAGGTATGAAAATCTAATGTGCCTTGCACTGTGCTCATCAGCCCCTTAGCTAATTCAAGTTGGTAATAGGTTCCTGACCCCAATAAACCTTCAATTAAAGGTCTTTGATTAATATATTTCATGCCCTGCTCTATTAATATTGCTCTGGGGTTATGGCCTTCGGCAACATCGCCAAAGCGTTCTAATTGAAGAGAAAACATGTCTAAATTTTCTAATACAAAACTGATAATAAAAAATAAAATGACAGACAAAAACACACTAATGATGAGCTTTTGAAATAACATACTTTTGTGAAAATAACGATTAGGATATTTTCTAAAAAGAAAAATACTTATATAAATAGTGTCAACAATAGCAGCACCCAGTATGCCTGTTCTAGTACCCAGTAAAACCAAAGCTAAACTGGTGAAAAGAATAGCAAAAAAGTAGTATTTATTAGGTGTTGTAAGAAATAAAAACCAAGAAAAACACAATGATAGCACCAACGCTATGCCTATATCGTTACCCGCAAAGAAAAAAGAGCTAATACCGAAAAGATCAGCACTATAATTTTGAAAGCCAATGCCCGTTAAAATAGAAAATAAAAAAAGTATACCAGCAACAAAACCAAAAAGAGATAAGCCTTTGCAGATCATCAAACAATAATCTTTATGCTTGAACTGATGATACAAAATAAAAAAAACAGCAAAAGGAAAAAGCACTTTTACAAAAATTTGAATATCTAAAAAAAGTTCTGCAATACGCCCTGTTGAAGCTAAGTTGAACAAACTGCCAACCCACAGCAGTAAAATCAATTTTATGTAATTTGAAAAAAAATTATGGGTTTTAAAAATTAACACCACAAACGTAATCAGAATAACCAAGCGATACACTAAACTTAACTTTATAAAGCTATAATTTGCTAACGTTAATGCACCAAAAATAGCGTCAACAAAAACAGCAAAGTAAACCACATATAAAAGAATGGCTCTATCTTGAGAATAACTAATTTTCATTACACGCTTCAATAAAGGTTAAATAATCATGCTTTTCATTTTCCCAAGCTATTTCAGTGTATTTTTGAAAAGCCACCTTCGCTTTGTCTCGTCTAAGTTGTTCATTGCTCAGAGCAAGTTCAATAACACTTTGCAAATCACTATTATCATTAAAATAAAAAACCGAATCTTCGGTAAAATATTCTTGAATAACAGGTAATTTAGGGCAGATAACCGCAACATTGTTCGCAATGTATTCAAGCATTTTAACGGGCAATGCAAAATCATTCGATCGGTTAGGGTAATTCATAATAACGCCTAACGCAGCCCCTTGTAGAATATTGGGTACCTCATGGGGAACAAATTCACCGTGAAACTTAATATAGTTATGGTCCTTAATTAAATGATTTAACTCATTTACATAAGGGCCTTTACCATGAATATGAAAAACAAATGAACACCCATTCGCCGCTAAGTTATTAAGCGGCTCAAGTATTCGTTGAATGCCGTAACGTTCATGTATATTTCCATGAAAAACTATTTTTGGCGCACCTTCAAGTTCATTATTATTTTCTGAAAAATTAGAAGGTGAATTATGTGTGATATGAAATTTCTTTTTACAGCGTGTACTCAAAAGGCGAACAACAGGTTTACTCACTGTCATTAAATGGGTAGCAAAGTTAAAACTCAGTCGCTCTTCTAACAGCAATACTTTTTTTAAAAAACTCTCTTTACCTGAAAAAACAATTTCGCACAATTCAGGCATTAAATCATGCACATCAAGTAAAACGGGTACCCCAAAAATTCTTGGAATTAACGCAGTAAATACAAGCGCATTAGGCATGTTATTAATAATATATAAATCGGGTTTATCTACAATTAACGCTTTGGTTGATTGATAAAAACTAAAAAAGAAAAATAAAAAATATTCAATAAGATAAGACAACTTAGTTTTAGACTTTGACCGCGAAACAGGAGCACGCTTAATAACAACCCCATTAACAACGTCTTCTTTATTCTCTCCTCCCTTATTTAAACAAAAAACTGTCACTGTTTTGCCATTTTTGCTAAGCCATTCACAATGCCTGATCACACGAGTATCGTCTAAATAATACGCGTGTAAAATAACAGAAATATTCATTTTTTATCTACTTATCTTTTTATTAACTAGTTTAGTGATTTATTGAGCTTTGGCTGTGTTTAATAACCTTGGCAGGATTACCTGCAATAACAACATTTCCATCTGGAAAACTTTTGGTTACTACAGCGCCTGCACCTACAACAACATTATCGCCCAAAACCACGTTAGGCAAAATAACAACATTAGCGCCTATCCAACAGTGCTTACCTATTTTAATGGGTGTAGCACTTTGCCACTGCTTGGTTTCATTTTCCATATTATGATTAGCACTTACCATAACAACATTCGGTGCCCATATAGTACCTTCGTCAATTTCAATGCCATTACCTGCTTGCAAGTAACAGCCACTACTAATAATTAAGCTTGATAAAGTGCCATTTTTATCACCTTTTAAACGTAATTTTTCCCCCGCCACTACGGTTGTTCTATAATTTACAGGGTAACTAGAAGACGTATTTTGCCTGAGTAAAAAGTTAATTATATAATTTACAATGACCTTTGATAACGGCACACGAATGCCTAAACCTTGAACATAAACCAGCCTATTTAACCTAGGAGAGCTTTTAATTATTTTTTTTATAATGCTTTTCATTTAGTAAAATCACTCCTAAACACCAAAATGCAATAACTTCGGTTAACGATAGTATAAAAGACAAATGTTCATTAATATTTGTTACCTTTATATTCCACACCCCAAAAGTAATAACACCAGTCAACATTAGCAGCTTAAAAGGATAAATCTGCCACAACCATAGATTATACCCAGAGACCCTTGCGGTTACCAAAGATATCAAAATTGCATAAATTATTGTATTCGTTAGCACCCATATTGCAGCACCATGCATGCCTAAATGTTTAGTAAAAAAATAAGCACCAATACCACTAGAAACTAAATAAAACAAGGTACAATAAAACTCAATATTGGTTTTTCCCATTGCCCTTAAGCCCAAACCAAATGCCATAACTCTTATTACCGCTAACGAGCTAAACAAGGCAAAAATGGGTGACGCTGCGCGATATTTTTCACTAAAGAGTAAAGTCACTATATATTCTGCTTCAACTATAAATAATATTGCGATGGGAAAACTCAATAAAGCAGATTTATAACTAACCGTTTTCCATAATGTTTGCGCTTGTATATAGTCTTTATTTTTTATGTCACGGGTTATTTGAGGAATTAATACTGCACTAATACTACTTTGAATTAAGCTAAAAATAGGTATTTCAAATGCGCCCACTGTATAGAGTGCATAAATAGTGGTACCTAACAAAGAAGAAACAATTAAATGGTCAATCTTTAAGCCTAAAATACTGGCACTACTCGCGAGAAGTAACGGAAAAGAATACAAGCACAGCCTAGGTATAAACACCCGAAAAACTGTGGGTTTAAATGGATAACATTTTCCTAAATACCTAATCAGTAAAACAGAAAAAAGCCCAACCACAATATGTGTTAATACCGTAGACCATAAAATAGCTTGGAAATTGTTATAAACAAAAGCAACAACAATTACCGGAACAACTTTTACTATGGCGATGAAACCCGCTACTTTTATTTGAATGGCTGTTTTGTCAATTACAATAAATACAGAGGCTAACATACTCACAAACATTGTCGCTAAAGGCACAAAAGCAAACACTTTCAACGACTCGGCTAGTTTTATGTTTGAAAACGCCAAGGCAATAGTTTCACGCGCAAAGAAAATAACCATCGCGATAACTAAGCCAAGTAGCAATACTAAAATGCAAATACTTTTAATATAATTCCATTTTACCCGCATCGATTTTGACGCATTACAAAAATAAAGTAAGGCAGTAGGAATAGCAGAGAATGACATTGCAGAAACAATGGCTTGAATCAAAAATAATTGCCGATAAGTAGCAAACGCTTCGGTTGGCATTAACCGAGCTAATACCATATATAAAATAATATTAGCACCTTGAATTAACGCGGCACCAAAAAAAACATGGACTATTTTATTTAAAAGTTTGTTATCCATTCATCAACTTATTTAACTTTTTTGGCTTAACTAATTTTGGTTCAACTAAAAATAGTATTAATTAACAGTATTAATTTATTGTTTTTCTAGCGCTAACAATACAAAACGGAAAACACTTTAAAGATAAGGGTGCATTGGCAAACTAAACACTTGGGTACACAGCTTTTCAGCCACAGGAAAATCACCTTTTTGATGACCTAAGTCAGCATAAACGGTTTGTTGATGCATACACGTTGCATAGTATATCGCCGTTGGAATGCCTTTAGCTTTATACGCGGCCATTGCTTGCTCACGATTTTCACTGAGCACCGTATATTGCGCCCAAGCGCTTTCATATCCAGCGGGTACCTGCGGTGTTCTATATAAACTTGCAAGTTCATTATTATAGCGTGCTGCTGCTTTATTTCGATTAATAAGCTCTTGCGGAAATACCGCCAGCTTTTCT
Organism: uncultured Colwellia sp.; assembly: GCA_965305135.1. Taxonomy (GTDB): domain Bacteria; phylum Pseudomonadota; class Gammaproteobacteria; order Enterobacterales; family Alteromonadaceae; genus Colwellia. The sequence goes on along the minus strand of CBDLPA010000001.1, from coordinate 374,290 downwards.
AACAAAATAGCCGCTTGAATCGTGTCTAATCGGCTATTCATACCAATACGAATATTATCATATTTATCACTCCCTTTACCGTGTACACGGTATGAACGGAGCAAGTCAGCGTAGTCATCATTATTAGTAAAAACAGCGCCGCCATCGCCATAACACCCTAAAGGTTTAGCAGGAAAAAAACTGGTTGTGGCCATATCGCCAAAACTACCTGCTTTTTTAGTATTACCTTTGTTATCCGTAATTGATCCACCAAAGCCTTGTGCTGCGTCTTCAATTAACTTTAAATTATATTTTTTCGCAATGGCTTCAATTTCAGGGTAATTAGCGGGTAAGCCAAACAAATCAACGGCAATAATTGCCTTGGGTTTAAGTTTACCTTCTTGAATAACCTGTTGAATTTGCTTTTCAAGATCGCTAGGGCAAATATTAAAAGTTTGTTCGTTAGAATCAACAAAAATAGGCGTAGCATGCGCAAAAGAAATTACTTCAGCCGTTGCAAAAAAAGTAAAGGTTGGGCAAAAAACTGCATCTCCTGCTTTAATATCAAGCACCATTAATGCCAATGAAAGTGCATCAGTACCATTAGCACAAGTCACCACATGCTTTACCCCAACATAGTCGGCAAGGGCTTGTTCTAACGCTTGCACCTCTGGTCCCATAATATAATGACCATGATTAAGTACAGTGGTAATGCGTTGGTCTATTTTAGTTTTTAAATGTTGATACTGTGTTTTAAGATCAATAAATTGCATTACTTTCTTTCCTGAATTACTTTCCTGAATTATTTTCCTGAAATTTTAACTAATTGGTCATTTTTCAACTGATACTGGTCGCCCGTATGCTCACAAATAATACTTCCTTCACCTTTTATAGGTAAATCGAGTTGCTCGCCATATTCACTCATCCAACCTATTTGTTTAGCGGGTACGCCAACCATTAAGGCATAAGGTTTTACGTCTTTATTAATAACAGCACCGGCACCAACAAAGGCATACTCACCTAAGGTAATACCACACACAATAGTGCAGTTGGCGCCAAGGGTAACCCCTTTTTTAACCAAGGTATCGCGATATTCGTCTTTACGTGTTACTCCTGAACGAGGATTATACACATTAGTAAACACCATACTTGGGCCACAAAACACTTCGGCTTCTAAATGTACATTATCGTACACTGAAACATTATTTTGTATTTTACATTTGTCACCAATAGTGACCTTATTGCCCACAAACACATTTTGCCCAAGTGAAACGCCTTTGCCTATTACTGCCTCAGCGCAAACATGAGTAAAATGCCACACGCGCGAATCTGCGCCTATGGTTGCACCGTCGTCAACAATAGCCGTTTCATGTTGGTAATAATCAGTCATCTGTTTTTCCTATCAATAAACTTGCCACTAAATTAATCCATATATAACAAACTAGCTTAGCCAGTCACTTTACTCACAAAAGGATGAACATCAGACGCATTAGTTACAATGGCTTGGTTACGAATATCGCTAACAATTTCAATACTCTTACGGGCTTCTTCTAAACCAAAACCACCGCCTGTTAAAATATGCTCATAACTTTTGGTATGAAGATCAGTAAAACCACCTGAAAATTCTATTTCGTTACCGTCTACCGTAATTGAGCGATAAGTTCTTTGTCCTACAGCTTTTACGTCTTCAGGAATATAGTCATAATTAACCGATAAAAACCAACGAACTCTTGCGTGTTTAAATTCTAAATAGCCCGCATTGGCACTGGCCTCTTTTAAATGTGCTTCATTTTTAACTAAATCACCAAAAACCCAACCCAACATATCATAAAAATGTACGCCAATATTGGTGGCTATACCGCCTGATTTATTGTCATCGCCCTTCCATGAAGTAAAATACCAATGACCACGACTGGTTAAATAGGTTAAATCAACGTCGAATACTTTGTTAGGATTTTTCGCCACTTCAGCGGCAACAAAGGCTTTTAAATCAATAATGCTTTGATGTAAACGTAATTGTAGAATGTTATACACCTGCTTGCCTGTTTCTTCTTGCACTACTTGTAATGCATCAATATTATGCGGGTTAAGCACTAATGGCTTTTCACAAATTGCATGGGCATTATTGCGCAAAGCAAAACGAATATGAGAATCATGCAAATAGTTAGGCGTAGCAATACTCACATAATCAATTTGCGTGCCTTTACGTTTCAATAGATCAATATGGCGATCAAAGCGCTCATACTCAGTGAAAAAGTCTGCTTCAGGAAAGTAACTATCAATAATACCAACCGAGTCATTTTTGTCTAATGCTGCAACAAGACTATTATTGGTTTCTTTAATAGCTTTCATATGACGAGGTGCTATATAACCAGCTGCACCAATTAAAGCAAAGTTTTTCATTGTTTATTCCCTAAATAAATATATGCATTACTAACGATAATTTTTGCGGCATTATACGGGAGTTCAAATACAGATTCAGTATAAATATCAAGGCTAACCATGCTTGGTTACAAAAAACTACAAATAGCCTGTTTTGGGATTGTTTCAATAATACACATGCTATGAATAAACCTAATGAAAAGTGAGCTGTTTTATTCAAATTAATTGATATTGTGTTTAGTAAATGTATACTTACAAAAAAAAATGCTTTGTGACTAAAAAAACCTCAAAACAAAGTGACTAACCACATCAAAAACACATAAATAGGATTCTTATGCGTAATATTTACTACCTTTTGTTCATTCTGCTTTTAACTGCCTGTAATTCAGACGATAATAAAAATTCAGAAGCAACACCTGATCAACCAGTTAACACCCTAGACACCACACTTAATACCCTGATTAAAGCAAACAAATTAACGGGAAATCACTTTACTGACCGAGATATTCCTGATGTAAATAGTGATGTTGTTCAGCTAGGTAAACATTTATTTTATTCAAAATCGTTAGGTGGCGACCGAGACTCTGCCTGTGTTTCTTGTCATCACCCTATGCTGGGCGGTGGTGATAATTTATGTTTACCTGTTGGTGTTGGCGCAGAACTGCCCGATTTATTAGGTGCTGGCAGGTTTCATGACAGTAACTCATTTGCCTATGATGGCGGCCCCAATGTACCACGAAATGCCCCCACAACTTTTAATATTGCAGGCTGGGATAATGTTTTATTTCATGATGGTCGTGTAGAAAGCATGGGAAAAACACCAGGTAAAAATGGCAATGATGGCTTAGGTATTCGTACACCTGATTCAAGTTATGGTATAGCAGACCCTAAAGCCGGTGGCACATTAACACAAGCTCAAGCACGTTTTCCTATAACGTCTAACGAAGAAATGAAAGGCTTTAACCACCTAACAAAAGACAACCAAACAATAAGAGAATATTTAGCACAACGACTTGGCGGTTATGGTGAAGCCCAAGGCGAATTAAACGATCATTCTTTTTGGTTAGACAAATTTAAAGAAGCCTTTCGTCAGCCCGAAGCAAATGCTGAACAACTTATCACTGAGCAAAATATTTCGTTTGCTCTTGCACAGTATGAATTATCACAAGTGTTTACCAATAACCCATGGTTGAGCTATATAAAAGGCGATACAACAGCACTAAATGACTCAGCTAAACGCGGTGCTATTTTATTTTATCAAAGTAAAGATGAAGGCGGTGCAGGCTGTGTTTCTTGTCATTCAGGCGATTTTTTTACCGACGAGCAATTTCATAACATAGCAGCTCCTCAATTGGGACATGGTAAAGGTGATGGTGCATCTGGCCATGAAGATTATGGCCGTTATAGAGAAACAAAACAAGAAAGTGATAAATTCGCCTTTAGAACCCCCAGCTTATTAAACGTTGCTCATACAGGCCCATGGATGCATTCAGGCGCATACGAAAACCTAACAGATTCAGTAAAACATTCGGTTAATGCCAAACAATCAATTGAACAGTTTAACAATATAGTGATCAGCCAGCCAGGTATGCAAAACCTAGACATGGTTGTAGAGTATGCACAAAAAGCCATAGCCAGTGACAACTTTGAAGGTTCAGAGCTGGATTTAACTGAACAAGACATTGAAGATTTAGTGTCGTTTCTCAATGCGCTTACAGACCCATGTATAACAGACAGAGAATGTATGATGCCTTGGATATTAGAAGATGGCGAAAACCAAGATCCTAATGGCGACCAAGTTATTGCGATTGACCAACATGGTGAGGTGCTGTAAATAATTTAACCGTAGACGGTGACTTGTTTCCGCCTACGGTTAAAATGCATGATGTGGGCGGGATTTTAATCGCGCAATTTTTCCAGTTCGACCTTTGAAACTAGAAGTGTAGTAACGAGGAAATGACTTAATTCCTATTTGCCTCCGCCCCTTTTTACCGACCTCTTTTTAATTGTCGCCTAATACTTAACAGTGCTTAAAAGCTAAGTTTAATTTGAACCCACATGCATGTGCGTAACTAACTAATGTTTTAAGACTTGGGTTTGATCTTCCTGACTCCAAACGGGAAACATTAGGTGACTTAGTGCCCATCTTTTCAGCAACTTCATCTTGTGTTAGTCCAGATTGTTCTCTCATTGTAATCAGAGAGCTAATAAGTTCGAATTCAGCACCAAGATCATTATAAGCTTCTTTTACTTCTGGATTCTGAAATGCCTTCTTTTTTAATTTAGATAAACTCATTACTTCACCTCTTTCATTCGATTACGAGCCAACTCAATTTCTTTTTTAGGTGTCTTATTTGATTTTTTGACAAAAGCCCTTAACACGAGAATGTTTTTGCCTTTTAAATAACAAAATAATCCTCGACCAATACCTTCTTTCCCTTTCGCTCTTATTTCAAAAAGGCCATCCCCCATAGATTCTGTATGAGGTGGACCTAAATTTGCACCATGCAACTCAATTAATTCAAGTAGCTTAATCATTCGAGCTTGAATCTTAGGTGGCATAGCTAATATTTCATCTTCAGCACTAGTGTAAAAAGCAACTTTCCAAACCATCAATCAAAAACCTATCATTTATGATAGGTTATCATATCATAAATATTTTAAAAAACTTATTTAGATCCCCATTTTCTTCACCTTTATTTCTTGACCGTATCGCATTTGATATACATAACATTAAGGATGTAATGGCGACCAAGTTATTGCGATTGACCAACATGGTGAGGTGCTTTAATTGTTTTAGATAAATAGATAAAGGGGAACTTAACCCCCTTTATCTATTTTAAAATTACTCTGTCCTTAATTTTCCAGCGATAACGGTACTTACCTTTAGTGCTAATTAATCTTCACTTGCTCATTTAAATATTCAAAACCACCATAGAATATGTCACGATTTAATACTGCACCTCGCCACAACATATTTCGGGTTGCAACATCCAAAGAACATTTAACAGCCAAATTTTGGTAGGCACCAGCCACAACTTGAACCATGCGCTCTATCTCAGACTTAGCCTTTTGTTCTTTTAATCCATAATTTTCACAAGTCGATAAAACATCAGACAAACGCGAAAAGCGCTTATTCTCAGTGATCAACATGCCATGAGTTGCCTCTCCACCCGCTCTGGGCTGAGGACACAAATCATAAGCAGGAGTTAGTTCTAATTGCCCCCCAGGTGTAATAAAGAATGCATGATTTCTTGCATGATCATCTGTGTTACCAACCAATACATTAAACACAATGCGACGAAACAACTCCATAGACTGAGTTTTAAAAACAGTACCGTTAGTTTTGAGCTTCTCTATCAAGTCCAAATATGAGGCCTCCTTTGCCCATCGCTCATGCAATTCTAGAACAGTCAAAGCAGAAACAATACTTCGTCTAGCCCACGCCCCCGAAGAAATTAACTCTCTATCGAACCGTGTAACGAACAAATAGTCACGTCCCAAAACCGAACCTAACTCCACATCTGCTACGTCTATACCTGACAATTTAGCCAGTTTCATCGCAATATATTCAGATTTCACAACATTATAAGAATCAGTAGATGTTGAGAATTTAGCTATATATTTTTTTTCACCCCCACGCATCAGGCGACGCATCCCTAATACAAGCAAATTCGGACAAACCAATAAACGGAGTTTGAACACCCCTAGTCAAAGGTAATTCATCTGCATATATTGGCTCTGCATTAGGGTGTTCGAGGTAACTCCTACCATATGTGAAGACCTGCTGACCCTCCTCATTTTGAACAAGTCTACCTGCTACTACAGGCTCAGATTCACCCGTTAACCATTTCCAGACAAAACATTCAGAAGTTGTCATCTAGTTTCATCTCTTTTTTTCTTATTCTCGACGGTAATAAAGACAATAACTTCTCAGATTCTTTAACGCGCCCAGACAAACGACCATCATCCGAATCAAATAACGGGATACCTAGAATTGACGCGGCCTCAAAATATGTCTCAATAGCCACGCCACCATCCCCTTGTAAAATTTTTATGATGGTGGGTTTTGAAACTCCTATACGAGATCGCAATTCATCGATAGACAAGCCTTTTTCCTTACGCGCAATACTCAATAGATTGGCAAAGTAACGCAAAGATAAGATTGTGAGTTTGCTTGACATAAAAACCTCTAGTAAAATATTATTTACCCTAATGCGCTTAAGACAACTATTATTAACTTTCAATATAGCATGAACGTTTTAATAATATCAATTTAACTAGCTAAATCCTCCTTCTATTAGTCAATTATAATTCATCTTAAGTATAGTTAGGTATTATATTTATGTGCCTATGCACTTCGCTCAGGAAAGCCCTTTTGTCGGACTGAAGTCCGCCCTACATTGCAACCTACCTGTAGACATAATTTATTGCTTCTTGTCGGGCTAAGTCGGACTTCGACCCGATCATTACCGATATAGAATGCATGATGCCTTGGATAGAGAATGCATGATGCCTTGGTTATTGTTGACAGTTATTGAACGATGATGAAAACCAAGATCCTAATGGTGACCAAGTTATTGCCATTGACCAACATGGTGAAGTGCTTTAATTGTTTTGAAAAGTAAAACAGTAAAAAAGGAGTTGATAAACAAGTAGGTTGATTTCTATTTGTTACCGCCCCCTTTTCTTTTTAACGCTTACGACTTGACAAAATTCACTTTACCACTAGAAATATTGTTATTTGTATCAACTTTTAATATCAACATCTCCATTGGAAAGACTTTTTTATCACGTGATTCTGGGAAGGTGAATTTTAATTGATCACCATCTATTACATATTTTCCTTCAACAGTGCCTTCAGCAATAACTCCATCTCTATTAACATTACGGTAATGTTTAATTTTCTTGTTAGCCATTATTTCAAATTTTACAGTAGCTGAAAGTTTATCATTTGTTATGTTTGCGCTATATTCACCTAGCAAAGGGTTATCGTCGATATCAGGAATTTCAGGCTCCTTAACATATTCAACAAATATATCTTTTGCTGGCTCTTCAGCTGTAGTTGCTGTTTCAGGAGGAACATCAGCAGTTAGTTTTTCATAACCTAAATAAAGTGCTAATAATATGATTAAAGGGAGTAATATTTTCTTCATGATTAATTTCCTAATATATTCTATTTACGTTACGCGCCAATAGAAGTGAGTCAATTTACTTAAGGCGCTATTATAGCTATTAATACTCAATTTACTAACGGCTCATTGTTACAAATTGTATCATACCGCTAGTCACTTATTTATTCGTTAAGGTCGCTTTAGTTTTATTTTTTTCGGCATTTAATGTAAGTAATCGTTTTGCTTTTAAATTGCCTCCTTTTGCTGATTTTTCTAACCATATACGAGCATCTTCTGCGGAACGTTCTATCCCTAATCCTTTGTCTGTCATCATGGCTAAGTATAATTGTGCTTCATTATTATTTTTATTCGCTGCACTCTTATACCAAAGTAATGCGTTGGGGTAGTCTTTCTCGGTTAAGTATATTTTTGCTAATTTGAGCATACCGTTAACATTGTTCGCTTTTGCCGCTTTAGTTAACCATAAAATAGTATTATCTAATTGCTTTTGCTCACGATAATATTCAGCCAAATTTAACATGGCTTCGGTCATCCCTAAATCAGCTGATTTTTCTAACCACATCACACCTTCCATTTCGTTTTTCATAATGAATTGTCCTCTAATTAAATGAGAACCAAAATTATTCATACCGTAGGGATCTTCCGCTTTCGCTGAATACTGATAATGCGCAATAGCCTTATTCATGTTTTTTTCAAAAAACAAGCCAGTCTCTAATAAACGTCCTAACTTATAATGCACAGCGCCATTTCGTGTTTGTTCCGCTTTTTTAAACCAACGCTTTGCCTCCTTTAAATCTTTTTTTACACCATGCCCTGTCGCATAATAGTAACCAACGTTATACATTTCTATTGGAGCACCTTGCTCGGCTTGCATCAAAGCATTTGTAAAAACAGTCTTATCCGACGGTTTACTGCCAAAGTTATCTGCCGTTACGGCAGTGCAAAAAATAACGAGTACAACTGAAATTGTTAAAATTAATTTTTTAATCATTCATCCTTCCCTAACATTCATTACAAGTGTATTTAATTGATAAATTTAAGGTATTAAAAAGGAGGCCGAAGCCTCCTTTTTTAGTTTAACGCTAACTAATTGCTACATAAAAGTAGTTATTAGTTATTTTTTTGCCAGTTGAAATCACCAGCTGTAGTTTGTAGACCATTAATTGCACTTGTAACTGTAGTTGCAAAACCAAATTTACTCGTGTCATTGCCAACACCTTGATCAAACAACACTGCACCATCTGCTGCGTCAATCGTTAACGTAACAACTGTATGGCTAGCATCGATAGTTACACTACCATTAACGTTAGTTGCGGAAACTACACCAGTACCAAATGATTCGTTATTAGCACCACCGTCATCTAAATCCATAGTGAACAATGCGTTCATTACAGCAGCACCTGCTGCAGTTGAGGTACTGTAGCTCAGGTCAGTGATTGGATTTGGAGTAACAATACCATCAGCACCATCAATTGCATCAGAGAAAGCGTTACCTAATGCTAAATCAATTGGGTGAGTAAAGGTAATAGTTAATACAATATCACCGTTATCATCTTGACCAGCAACATTAGCAGGAGCTTCATCATAACCCGCTGTTGCTACGCCATAAGTAAATGGACCTACGTTATCAAACATATAGAAACGAGGTGCTTCTACAGCATAACGAGGAGTAGCAGGAGCTAATGTATCAGCATCAAAGAATGACCACTGGTTACCAACTGAATCTGGAATTTCATCCCAAGCTAAGGCAACGTGATTTTCAAGCGTTGCATTACCAACTTCATTCCAAGCGAACTCGTTAGCTTGACCAGCTTCAAACAATGCACTGATATTAGCAGATTTAGTACCAGTTTGAACTGTTAGTGTCTTGCCGTCAGCAGAGATGCTAAATGCACCAAGAGTTGTGCCAGTAGCAGAAGAACTCAACAGTAACGATTCAGCAGCGCCATCAACAGTTGTATCTAAATCATCAATAATTAATGATTTACTATCTAAATCAGAACGAGAACCTAACGCTTCGTTAAAGGTAATAACAACATCGCTACCGTTAAATTGTGCTGCAGTTACCATTGGAGGCATAGCATCACGGAATACAACAACAGCTTGTGAAGCATCATCAGCTACGTTGGCATGAATATCTTCAACATCACCAGAGAAGCTAAGCGTTGAGTTATGGTTATCATTTGCTAACGCAACCATATCTGAAACTTCAGAGCGAACTAAATCTTTTGAATCTGTTAATAATGCATTACCGTCGATATCTTTAGCAACATCATTCAATGCTGTAAAGTTAGTAATAGTTACACCAGTACCAGAGAAGATTGGCGCACCGCCAGTTGTCATAGCAACATCTTCACTGAAACCAACACCCATTGAGTTAGCACGAGATACTGCAGTCCAAGCAGCAAATGCTGCATCATCGTAGATTGGTTGATCAGTAGTACTACCTGCATCTTCAAATGTTTGAGGAGTTTCAGTAGTTGTAGCTGAACGACTTGTAACATTAGCTGTAAGTGCGTCAAATTCAATCGCTTCTACTGTGCTTGCTGTATTAGTAGCAGCAATAGTAGGCGTTAAGTGACGAGGTTGTACATATATAATTGGGTTACCAATTGTTGCATCAACACCCACTTCTGTAACTTCACCACCACTACCTTGAGTTGGTAACTCACCAGTAGTAACGATTTTAGAAGCATAAATACCTACGCCTGGAAGGTTGTAGTTTTCTTGTAAGATAGTTGTTGGTTTTATAGCATCAACTAAAGTAACACTAACTTGCCCAGCCGCTAATGCTAAATCATTGTAGTAAGTAAATGTAACAGAATCACCGTGATCTACATTGTTAAACCATACACGTGTACCATAATCGCTAGAAGTAGTACCTGTAGCATTTGACCAAGTGAATGAAGAAGCTTGACCTTTAGTTACAACAACAGCGGCATGGTCAGTATCAGTAGTAATTGCAGTACCTGACACTAAAGAACCTAAGTCATCAAGAAGTGATGCAGTATCTGTATCATCACCATTTAATTGACGAAGTTCTAAATCAGCAGCTGGAGTAGCTTGATCTAGTTGTGAATTATGGTTATCTAAGAATGCATTGCTGTATGCTGCTAAGTCATCAGAACCCGCATCTTCATCTTCAGTACGGTCGAAATATTGTACCGCTTCAAAACCAGTTGGGTTAATTACAGCTGGTAAGAATACACATAAGTTAACACGTAAGTAAGAAGCTTTACCTGAAGTAGCAGTAACTTGGCTATCGAAATCGATATCCATATCATCGTTAGCTGTTACGCTAAAGAAGTTACCAGCAACGTCAGTAGCATCTTGCCATGGAATAAAGATAGAGATCTTAGTACCTGGATCTTGTGCTTCCGCAAGTGTTACTGTAACACTACGGCCGTCAGCAGCAAGTACAACACCATCAGCTACAGTAGGTAAAATCGTTGAATTTTGATCTGTTACTAAAACATCAGCAACATTAAAAGTAGCAGCGTTTACAGGTTCACTGAAATGTATTTTAAATTCTGTATCAACGCCTTCATTTAGAATACCGTAACCACTTGCAGATGATTGAATCCAACCTGATACGTTAGCAACATATGGACGGATAGTATCTGAAGAAGTAATCATACGTACTGTTTGAGTACCCATGTTGATTTCTACGCCTTCGCCAGTTGTAGTTGGAGTAGAACCGTATTGAGTTCCTGAAGGACTAGTAGTGGTAGTAGTAGTTACTTCATGAGTGTAACTTACAGTTACATAATCTGTAGCAGCTACAATATCAGCTGCAGAATTACTTGTGATAACACCATCAAGTATAATAAAAGCAGCAGTTTGCACACCATTTACAGTAACTACAGGCGTAGTATTGGCTTTAACTTTATAAGTTGTAGCAATAGTTCTAGAACCAGCGGCACCTTGAACATATGCTTCAACAGCACTTGCATCAGTAGCTGTATCAGTAGTTGTAGTTGAACCAACAAAAATATGATCCTGAATAGCTATTTGATAAACAGCATCGTTGTATGCGCCTTCAAAACGATAGTAACCTTCAGCATCAGTTGTTGTAGTTTTCAAATCACCTGAAATAGCAACGTTCGCACCACCAGCCGCTACTGTACTAGATAAACCAGTGTAATCAATACTAAGGAAAGCACCTTCAGTTGCTTCACCAGTATCTACGTTACGAATCCAACCTTCGATTACAGAATCTTTCTTAGGCAGAATAGCAGTACCTGCTTGCGCCGAGAAACCATCAATAAAAGTAGTAAGCGGCGTACCAACCGAATCGTTATTCGCAGCATCTATTTGCGCATTAGGGGTAACATTTACGGTAGCTGTAGAAGCATAACCTTCTGGCGACTGAATAACAACCACGAAAGGTATGTGAGCTGTACCAGCATCTGCACCAGCAACATTAGTCACTTGAAGATCGTCAACCTTATATGAACCTGAAGCATCCGTAGTTGTTGTTTTACCTGAAACTGTAACCGTGGCACCAACAATTGGCTGACCGTTAGTATCAAGTACTACACCCTGAATTGAACCCTTAGCAACTTGCTTTACCTCAGTTGGTTGTGAAGCATCAGCAGTGTTATTAGATGTAGATACGTCTCCATCTGAATCACCACATGCAGCTAAGCCTAAGCTTAGTACTACTGCTAGTGCTACTTTTGTTTTATAAAATTTAGTTTTATTAACCATTATAGTGTTCCTATTCACTTAAATATTATTTGAATACTGCATATGCCGACATATGAGTAAATTTTAATCCTGTTTTTCGGTTTACAACATTATCATGTTTTACGGATAAACAATACCTGTCAATATGACCTATGTCATGTTTTTTCGACAAATAACATTAACCGTTGAAACACTCTATTCATAGTTAAAACCTGAAACAATACCTGTTGAAAATCTGCTTCAAACTGAACTTTACGCAACATATAACCATACAACGTAAAACAAAACATCACCTGCAACCAAATTGTTTCAAAAAGATATTAACGTTATATTTTTTATTAATCAACATAAAAGTTAATTATTTCTTACATATACCTGAGCAAAACGTTTAAAAATTAACCTTTCAACTTATATCAAGTTCAAATCAAGGCATAGTAATGCCCTTGATTAAAAAAATTAACGTTCATTTTCTACTAATCTTGCCGTATTTCTATGAATACAGCGGTATTGCAAGCGGTTATACAAAATTCAGTTAAAAATTGTAATATTATTTTGTTATTGCCTTAATAATTAAATTATAAAGCATAAATAATGTTATAAAGCTTATTAACATAATTGATTCAGCAATAGCAAAATATTCTCCTAACAGGCCTATCCCTGAAAATACTACAGCGATGGTGGAAATAAGCACTAGTGTTTGCTTTGAGCTTAAACCAGTACGTTGTAGTATATGGTGTAGGTGGTCTCTGTCAGGCTTAAAAGGTGACTTACCTTTTTTATAGCGCCTGAAAACAACGGCTAGCATATCCATTAAGGGGATAGCACATATCCATAGTGCGGTTACTGGCCTAAACGAGGCTTGTTCGCCTTGTGTTCCCATGGTTAATAGCCAAATAACGCTTAACCCCACAAACATGCTGCCTGCGTCACCCATAAATATTTTTTTGGTTTCTTCACCAAAAAATTTGTCAAACACACCTAAATTAAACATTAAGTACGGCATTATGGCCGTTGCTATAATAAGTGGATAACTTAAATAGGTTGTTTGCCCGCTCATAATAAATAAAATAGCAATGGCGGTGAATGTGTTAATACTAAGGCTGCCAATTAGGCCGTCTATACCGTCCATCATATTATATGCATTAATAACCACTATAATAGCTACGTAAGTAAAAAGTATACCCATTGACCCCAAGGTTACGTTACCCAAGTTAAATAAATTGCCTAAATCAGAAACATAACCACCCACACCGTATATCATTAAACTGGCAACAATAATTTGCCCAACAATACGTATACGTACGCGTAAATCAAACCTGTCGTCTAATGCGCCAATAAATACCATCATAGATGAGGCAATTAAATACATGCGTAATTCAAGGGTGTCTGGCAACCAAAGCAAGCTAGCGGCAAGCACCGCCATAAATATTGAAATACCACCAATAAGCGGAATATGGCCTGAGTGTTGTTTTCTTTCGTTGGGCTTGTCAACCAAGCCCATTTCAACCGCCACGGGTTTAAAAAATTTTATTGTTAAGAAGGCAATGAAAAAAGTGGTAAATGCAATAGCAAATATATACATGTTAAGGTCCGTAACGTTCCTGTTAACTGTTATTACTCGTACAAACTTAAATACTAATTATTACTTTTGGGATAAACTGCATCCCTATGCTTATATTTAGTCGTTATGAGCTGTTTCTGTTTTATTTTATTCTACTCAACATAAGTGGTTATGATCCAACACAAGCTTGTTGCCATTTGTAATCGAACTTGTATCAAATTGTAATCAAGTATCTAAGTGAACATTTAGCCAAGTATTCAGGCAAACAAAATGTTAGATTTTAGTGTTTCAATGCTGATTCAATCTTTGTAGTTTTAATTACAATATACTACCCATATATACAGCGCCGCCGATTATACTAGAGATTTCACTTTATTACAGTTTTATTGCAGATTTAAAGTAGGAAATTTTATGAAAACAAATAACCGTAAGTTATTAGTGAGACTAGTTAGGTGAAGATTTTTTATGGGATTTCTATTTTAGCGTTAGGTAATAGTTGTTGATACTTTTCAGCTAATGCTTGTTTAGCATCATTATCGCCATGCACTATTTTTATGTGCGATGGTTTATGGTGCATACGTTTTACAAAATTGATGAGTCCGTTTTGGTCTGCATGGGCTGAGTAACCGCTAATGCTGTGAATATTTGCTTTTATCTCTACCTTTTTACCGTCAATAAAAACATAGCCCTGTTTACCTGATACGGTTGATGGCGCTCCGTAATGTTGAATATCTCGCCCTAACGTTCCTTGCGCTTGGTACCCCACAAATAATACGTCTGCAGTGCTGTCACTTAAAAACTGTTTTAAATAATTTACTATTCTACCACCGCTGCACATACCACTGGCCGCTATCACTATGGCTGGTTTGGGGTTTGAAAAATGCCTTGCTTTAGCTAAATACTCTATTGTGTTTAGGTGTTCTTGATGACTATTAACTGTATAAAGCTGCTCAAAATTTAATGGGTGCCGCCCTGCGCTTAACACGCGTTTTGCTTCGTTGTCCCATAGGGTTTTAAAGTGCTTGTATTGTTCTGTAAATTTCGCAGCCATGGGTGAGTCAACAATAATGTCGATATTTTGCCACATGCTGGCTTTGTTGTGCGCCTGTTTATGTAGGTATTTTTGTTGTTGGTGAATTATTTTTTCAAGCTCATATAATAGCTCTTGTGTTCTACCAATACTAAACGCGGGAATGAGTACAACACCATTGTCGGCAACTGCCTTTTCAATAATGGATTGTAATTGTTTTGTGCGGTTTTTACGGTGTTGATGATTTTTATCGCCATAGGTTGACTCTATTATTAAGGTGTCGGCACGGTATGGGCTTTTAGGTGCAGGTAAAAGCGGTGCATAAGGGGCACCTAGATCACCTGAGAAAACAATTCGATGTTTACGGTTTTGACTTTCTGGCGTATTTAACTCTATTTCAACATAAGCAGAGCCAAGAATGTGCCCTGCTATTTGAAATTTTATTTTGGTTTCTATGCCGCTATTTTCTATATTTATTTTATGCCACTGCTTATAAGGTAAAAACACTATTTGCCTTTTCAATAATTTTAAACAGGCATCTATAATGGATTTATTTCGGGTGACTCCTACCTTCAACGCATCTTCAATAACTAAAGGTAATAAAGCTGCGGTAGCTTCTGTGGCGTAAATTGCCCCTCTAAATCCTGCGGCAAGTAAGTAAGGAATGCGCCCAACATGGTCAATATGGCAATGTGTTACAATTAGGGCGTGTACTGTGCTAATGTCAAAATCAATAGACAAGTTTTCGTCATTGTTATCATCATTATTGTTTTTGCCCTGCTCTGCCCCTTGAAACAGCCCACAGTCAATCAACAAAGAATGCTTGTTGTCTATATGTAATTGATGGCATGAACCTGTTACGCCATTCACCGCGCCGTGGTGTTGAATATTCATAAATAATCCTTTATTTTGTGTTGAATAGCAATCATAGCAAATTCAGTAAACTATTGCCCATTTGTGCTGGTTTATATGTAGGTACGCTTTACGAACAACCCTTAATAGCCTGTTATTACTCAATCAAGCGCCTTGCCCTGATTTATTTTTCCTACGCACAACAAGATCACAAACGTAACTATACGGGTATAACTCTAACGCATATAGCATAGAATACCAATTGGATTATATTTTTGTTAAACGTCCTTGTTAAGCGTTATGTTATTTGATGTTTTGGTTATAATTAGCTAGTGATTAATTTTCTAAATTCTTTTATTTCTTTTTGTGGTGGTAAGCCAAATAGTCGTGCATATTCACGACTAAATTGTGATGGACTCTCGTAGCCAACTAAATACGCAGTGTTTGTGGCATCGGTATTATTAAACAACATCATTTGTCGTGCTTGGGTTAACCGTAAACGTTTTAAGTATTGCAATGGACTAAAGCCTGTTACTTTTTTAAATTGATTATAAAAATTTGATGTACTCATGTTAATTATTGTTGCTAGTGCTTCTACGCTAATTGGTTTAGCAATATCTGACTTCATTATGTCAATTATTTTTGCTATGCGATGCATATTGCTACCGTGCAAGTATGTTTGAATAATTGATGAACCATGGGGGCCACTAAGCAGGTGATAATGTATTTCTTGTTTAATAATAGATGACAAATAAGGAATATCTTTGGGGGTGTCTAATAACTGCACTAAACGCATAATACAATTAATTAGCCTTTCATTAATACTTCCTACAAAAATACCTTTTTCAGTTTTATAGGGTAATTCATCTTTTGCTTGTAGTTTTAGGGCGAGTTCGGTCATTATTTGCATGTCAATATCAATTTGTGCGCATAAGTAAGGTTTACTTATGCTTGCTTTGGTTACCTCACCTATTAAGGGTAGATCAACAGATACGGCCAAGTAGTTGCCCTGAGTATATTGAAATACTTCTTGGTTGAGTAATACCTGTTTATTCCCTTGGGCAACCACATAAATAGAGGGTTTATATACCACAGGTAACCTATTATTGGGTGCTGACATTTTATAGCAGTGTAACCCTTCTATCTTAGTTGTATGTATGCCATCACATTGAGAGTATTTGTTAATTAATTGGGCTAGTTCATTATAAGATTTGTTATTATTCATCAATAGACCCCTTATAAAATATGGGTGTTAATGTACATTAATCTAGAAGCTAGTTGTAAGTTAAATTTATATAACTATAGAATTAGGCAATAATTGTAAAGGCTTGTGTAGTAACAAATAAACGCTGTAGGTATAAGATATTATTTATCATTATCAAATCAGGAAATACATTATGTTAACTATTCAACCTATTGCAATTGTAACTGGCGCTTCTAGAGGAATTGGCGCAGCCGTTGCAATGCGTTTAGCTACCGATGGTTTTTCAGTGGTAGTTAATTTTTCTAATAATGACAAAGCTGCATTAAATGTGGTGGAACAAATTAAACAGGCAGGAGGAAAAGCAGTAGCGATTAAAGCAGATGTGTCAAAAGCGCTTGATGTTACGAGGCTTTTTGATCTAACAGAGTCTACTTTTGGTTCACCTGATGTATTGGTTAATTCTGCAGGTATCATGCTTTTGTCGTCAATAGCGCAATGCAGCGACAACACCTTTGAAAAAACAGTTGCTGTTAACTTTCAAGGTACATTTAATACCTTACGAGAAGCCTCTAATCGGTTAAAAGAAGGTGGGCGTATTGTTAATTTTTCTACTTCCGTACTTGGTATTAACTTACCAACCTATGCCATTTATGCTGCAACAAAAGCGGCAGTTGAGGCAATGACAGCTATTTTTGCAAAAGAATTACGTGGTCGGTCTATTACAGTTAATGCGGTTGCACCGGGTCCAACCGCAACTGATTTATTTTTTGTAGGAAAATCAAACGAGCAAATTGAACAATTAGCTAAAATGAGCCCATTAGAACGTTTAGCTGAACCAGAAGATATTGCCAATACGGTTGCTTTTCTTACCAGCACAGAAGGTGGATGGATCAATGGGCAAACATTAAGAGCAAATGGTGGTTTGGTTTAAGGTAATAAAGATTGGGTGGCAACCCTGATAGCCACACCTCGGCACATGAGTCGTCTGCTGCGGTTGCTTCCTTCCGGACCTGGCCGAGTTCACAGAGTATCATTGCGAGGGGACCAAAAGGGTCACCATAATGAATTGAACAACGAGGCAATATGTTTGCTGCTCAATTGGCGCGAATTATCGCTAATCAACGCTAGGTATGCAAGTATTAGTTGGTAATTTTACACAAGCGCTCTACTGTATGGGTGTTTTTCATACAAAAAAGCAAAATATTTTAAAGCCTTTTTTGTCGGACTGAAGTCCAACCTACATTTGCTTTCACACACAACGATAAGGTGTATAGGGGATTTTTTTGTCGGACTGAAGTCCAGCCTACATTTGCTTTCACACACAACGATAAGGGGGTAATTTATTGCCCGACTGAAGTCCAACCTACACTTGCTTTCACACACAACGGTAAGGTGTAGGGGTATTTTTTGTCGGACTGAAGTCCAACCTACATTTTGCTTTCACACACAACGGTAAGGTGTAGGGGGATTTTTTGTCGGACTGAAGTCCAACCTACATTTTGCTTTCACACACAACGGTAAGGTGTAGGGGGTATTTTTTGTCGGACTGAAGTCCAAGCTACATTTGCTTTCACACACAACGATAAGGTGTAGGGGGTATTTTTTGTCGGACTGAAGTCCAACCTACATTGACTCTCACCCCAATGTAGGGGGTAATTTATTGCCCGACTGAAGTCCAACCTACATTTGCTTTCACACACAACGATAAGGTGTAGGGGGTATTTTTTGTCGGACTGAAGTCCAACCTACATTGACTCTCACCCCAATGTAGGGGGTAATTTATTGCCCGTTTTTATTTAGTTAATTAAGCCCATTTTTTTGTTTGGCTAATTTTTCATGTAGCTCTAATAAAATAGACTTTATTACTAATAAATTATCTTTGCCTAAACGCAATAATAACTTGTCTGAATCAGGCAACGCTTCAAGCTGAGGGTTAGCAAATTTATACATAACGCTGGGTTGTACAAGTTCCATTGACGATTTTGGCAGTTCCATATCTAAAACCCGCGTAATGGCACTTTGTAATGTGTTAGTAAAATCATCATCGTAACCTAGCTCACTATAAGCTTCGTCAATCAATGGTTTTACCTCTAAATACCATTGAACTAAGCTGTCGCTGTCCATAGAGCGCAGTAGGTCTATATACAAGCTGAAACGTTTGCTCGACTCTTCATTCCACTGTAAAACCTTTTGTGTTTCTGCCTGTGTTGTATCTCCTTTTTGAGGTGTAAACTTAATACTGGGGAGAACAAATGGGCTATGTTCGTAGGCAACCGTTCCCTGAGAAAAGTTATCGGTGAACACAACAAAACGGCGGATCATGTCATCGTCAATAATCAGAGCGAGTAACTCTTTTCGCCAAGTAAGTTCAGGAAGTTTTATTTTTAACCAAGCATCGCTTTCATCTAATGTGGGTAATGGCTCTTTTGGTGGAAGCACTTCTTCCTCAATAATTTCTGCTATTGGCGCTTCTTCAATTTCAGGTTCTGAAACTTCAACCACTTTTTCAGGCTCTGGTTCAATCACCTCTACTGGCTTCGGTTCGTTAATAACCACAGGCTTGGCCTTTTCGCCAGTAAATTGCCATGCAACAACTATAGCAATTACCAATAAAATAATAACAATAACAAGAGGCCATATGGCTTTATTTACCGTTTTGTTTTCTGTGTCATTTAATGGTTGATTTAAGTTGTTCATATTCACCTGTGCTAATTTATTTTTCACTAATAATTCATCATTTGGGCATAAGCAGTTGTTTTTTCTGAGATGCTAATACCTTTAAATATTGCCAAACGGTTTCTACTTGAGATATACGTTTGCTTTCAGGGTGCGTTACTAAATAAAAGCTACGCACCAGTTTGATTTCATTCTTACAAAGCTTTACTAAGCTAGCATCTTGCTCGGCCAAAAAGCAAGGTAAAATTCCAATACCTAAGCCACTTTTTATGGCGCTAAATTGGCTAGTAATACTTGTACTTTGAAAACTGGGTTTAATATCGGCATTTAATTCTTTTAAATAAGATAGTTGCTCAGTAAATAGTAAATTGTCTACATAACTAACCCACTGATACTTTGACAAGTCTCTAATATTTACTTCATTTTTTATTTGTTGAAGATAATTTGCATGCCCATATAATTGCAATTGGTAGTCGCACAATTTAGCAATAATAGTTGAGGTGTTTTTTGGTTTTTCAACCGCTATAGCAATATCAGCCTCATTGCGACTTATTTTTACGTCACGAGCAAAATGCACTAGCTCTATTTGAATATTTGGGTAGTTTTGTTTGAGATCAGTTAAATGCGGTGCAATAAAAAAACTACCAAAAGCTTCAGTTACGCCAATTCGTACTCGGCCACTATTTAAATATTTATGCTCTTTAATTTCATCAAATGCTTGCCCTGCGTCAAGTTCCATTCGTCGTGCAAATTGTAACAATTTTGTACCATCATGCGTGAGAACATGACCATCGATGGTGCGCTCAAAAAGCTTAGTTGCTAAACTTTCTTCTAGTTTATGTAAGCGACGAGATAGTGTTGAAGCATCTATCGTTAAGCGTTTTGCAGCAATAGATAAACGCTCGCTACGCGCCACTTCTAAAAATAATTTAATATCATCCCAGTTCATGGCTTTAGCATAGCACACATTATTAGTTTTGCATAAATGCAATGTGCGTTGCATTTATGCGTATTGCTCAATCAAAACTAAAGGACTATTTTAGTCTTAACTTTATAAATTAAATATATTACTTATACAAAGGGTCTGTCATGTCTGTTAAAGAAATTCCATTGATCATCAATGGTGAAAAAATTCGCTCAACTACCGATACTTGGTTGGATGTTTTAAACCCTGCAACACAAGAAGTTGTAGCACGTGTGCCTATGGCAACAAAAGAAGAGGTGGCGTCTGCCGTTGCTAGTGCTGCTGAAGCGTTTAAAACGTGGTCTAAGGTTTCTTTAACAAACCGTATGCGCATTATGCTTAACTTTCAACAACTCGTTAGAGAGCATACCCAAGAGTTAGCTGAATTAGTTACTTTAGAGCACGGTAAAACACTTCCCGATGCAGAAGGCGAAGTAGGACGTTCTTTAGAAGCCATTGAAAATGCTTGTTCAATTACACGTTTACAATTAGGTGAAATGGCAAATAATGCGGCAACAGGTGTAGATACTTATACGTTGAATAAACCACTTGGTGTGGGTGTTGGTATTACCGCTTTTAACTTTCCGTTAATGTTACCGTCTTTTATGTTTCCGCCTGCCATTGCTTGTGGTAATACTTTTGTTTTAAAACCATCAGAGCAAGATCCTTCGTCAACTATTTTACTGGTTGAGCTAGCGCTTAAAGCGGGTATTCCTGCTGGCGTATTGAACGTTGTGCACGGAGGCCCTGATGTGGTTAATCAGTTAATAGAAGCAGATGAAGTTAAAGCGGTTTCTTTTATTGGTTCAACAAACGTTGGTACGCATGTATATAACCATGCAAGCAAGTTTGGTAAACGCGCACAGTCTATGATGGGTGCTAAAAACCATATGGTTATTATGCCTGATGCTAATAAAGACCGTGCTATAAATGATTTACTGGGTTCTGCTTTTGGTGCTGCAGGACAGCGTTGTATGGCAAACCCTGTCACTATTTTAGTAGGTGAAAGCCGTAACTGGTTACCTGAAATTGTAGAGCGTGCCAAACAAATGAAAGTTGGCCCTGGTACGCAGCGCGATGCTGATTTAGGCCCAGTGGTATCTCCTCAAGCTAAAGCGCGTATTATTAGCTTGTTAGATTCAGGCGTTAAACAAGGTGCAACCTTGTTAGTTGATGGTAGAGATTGCCAAGTAGATGGATATCCAAACGGTAATTTTGTTGGTCCTACTTTGTTTACTGATGTAACCACTGATATGGATATTTATACTCAAGAAATATTTGGCCCTGCTTTATGTGTGCTTGAAGCAGAAACGCTGGATGAAGCAATTGACATAATTAATGCTAACCCTAATGGTAATGGTACCTCATTATTTACCTCTTCTGGTTGGAATGCTAGAAAATTTGAGAATGATATAGATGTAGGGCAAGTTGGTATTAATGTACCAATTCCTGTACCTGTTGCGTTCTTTAGTTTCACTGGCTCTCGTGGTTCTAAATTAGGTGATTTAGGACCTAACGGTAAGCAAGTAATTAGTTTTTGGACTTATACTAAATCAGTGACTGCACGTTGGTTTGAACCTGATCACCAAGACGGTACCGATATTCATACAACCATTAGTATGAAATAGTGTGAATTAAGGCATAATTTATAAGAACAACCAATGTAGGGCGTAATTTATTACGCTTTGTCAGAATAAATTCTAACCTACCTTTGTAGGGCGTAATTCATTGCGCCATGTCAGAATAAATTCTAACCTACATTGGTTCATACAAAAATGTAGGGCGTAATTTATTACGCTTTGTCAGAATAAATTCTAACCTACATTGGTTCATACAAAAATGTAGGGCGTAATTTATTGCGCTGTGTCAGAATAAATTCTAACCTACATTGGTTCATACAAAAATGTAGGGCGTAATTCATTGCGCTGTGTCAGAATAAATTCTAACCTACCTTTGTAAGGCGTAATTTATTGCGCTATGTCAGCCATGTCAGAATAAATTCTAACCTACCTTTGTAAGGCGTAATTCATTGCGCTGTGTCAGAATAAATTCTAACCTACATTGGCTTATACAAAGCAACTCTTAAGGCAAAATTAAAGCCCTTTTTCTCTTAAAAATTTTTCATAATTTTCAACCGCATTTTCATTGCCTTTGTTGCGCTGGCAAACACTTTTTTGGTATTGGTAATTAAAAACGTCAAACCATAAATCGAGTAAATGACCATTACTCTGTTCTCCCGACATTTCAAGCACTCTTGCTGCAACTTCAGCCGTAGAAAACTGATGTTCTAACGCGGTTTTTCTAACGGTATAACGTGAATCTTGGCCCACAGGCGAACAATGTTCATTATTCATTAACCCTTTACTATGCAGTGACTTTTTAGGATCAAAAGAAACAAGGGGAAATTTATCTAGATAAGGACTTTTACGAAACATTTTTTTTGCTTCACGCCAGCTACCATCAAGCATAATAAATAATGGCCTTTTACCCTGAGTACAAACTACCTCTTCGGTAAAAACTTGCCGTTGGTTGTCTGCATATTCTTGCGGAAATACAACAAATGGCTGCCATTTTTCATCATTCAGTAATGTGAGTAATTCTTCATTTTTGGTTGTTCTAGACCATAAAAAGGCAAAAGTGTCGGGAATTAGATCTGCTATTAATTTACCTGTATTACTGGGTTTTAATACTTCAGTGTCATACATTAACAGAAGAAAACCTGCATTAGTTTTTACCGTATTATGTTGAGGTGCAATAGCGCAAATACAATATTGTTTAGCTAAACGACATAAGTCACAACGTTTTACACGTTGGCCTCTCGCTTTATAGGTTGTTGTACTAAGGCTTTTTC
Organism: uncultured Colwellia sp.; assembly: GCA_965305135.1. GTDB lineage: Bacteria > Pseudomonadota > Gammaproteobacteria > Enterobacterales > Alteromonadaceae > Colwellia. The sequence continues at coordinate 350,967 of CBDLPA010000001.1, read as the reverse complement.
TAAATTGATGTAATTGGTGAACAGCGTGCATGTTTGACTGAGTAAAAGTAGGAAAATAAAAAGGCTCGTTAATGATAACATTACTGAGCCTTTATCGCTTGTGTCATACAAGTTACATTAATTTTTTATTATGTAAATTACTTTCGCTAAATTGCTTAACCGTTATAACATTAATATCAGCTAAAGGGGAAACGCTCGATTTTAACTGTTCTTCAAGTTGGTCAATGTCAACTACAGCAGCACATAAACTGTTAGCTTTTTCTTCTATTTTTTTAGTTCTTAATTCCATTTCACGTTCAACATTTTCACCAAAGTTTTCCATACGGGTTTCAAAATCCTGGGTGTCACCACCTGAAAACATTTGTTGTCCTAATGACATCATTAACATACCCATTGAATTTACCACGGCTTTTTCTACCGCTGTTTGAATACGTTGTTCAAAATCATCGCCCAGTAGCTCTTTATCTTCTAAGCCATTTTCTCCTAGAGTAAAACCGTGTTTTATGGTGAATTTTTCTGCTAATTCACTCTTTATTGCCGATAATTCTTCAGTTAAACCAACACTTGCATCATTGCCTTCACCTAATAATTCATTAAAAGCTAGGTTAACGCCCTCTATTGCGATATCAACACCTTCAATAGCTACTTGCCTTGCTTGTGGTATTGTAGTGCGAATTCGACTCGTATATTGCTTTACTAACGCTTGCTGAGTTGAGTTTAACGTAATAGTTTTACCACGTACTGTTAACTTATCGTGATTGTCGATGCTATAAAGCGTGTTTTGCTTATTTTTAGATTCAAAGAATACTAATTTTGATTCATCAACCGTCATACCTGCTTTTAGGTCAACATCACACGTGTTGTTGGCATATACCACTGTAGTTGAAAATAGCGAGAACAAAGATGCCGCTATTAGCGTATTGGGAAGTAATGTTAATTTAGCTTTATGTTTCATGGTGGCAACCTTTTATAAATGTTTGCTGAAAATGTTAATTGAATAAGCTACTACAAATACAATGCCACTTTTAATACCTTATTTATCAATAGGATACTAAACGCTCAACAACTATTGCTTATCAAAAACCTACTATTTAGTGTAAAAAACCAATTATTGGTGAGCATGCATTAAAAACTTTGCATCTCGAACAATCGAGACTGACAGCGCTGAAATTCAAAACTTAACTGTTTTCCTTGGTACAGTTGCGTAATATCAACATCTGCGCTGATAATCAATTGTATTTTTCTATCATAAAATTCATCAACCAAGGCAATAAAACGACGCGCTTCATCGTCTAAATGTCGTAATTCGCCCATTAAAACACCGCTGCGTTGGTAGCCATCTTCAATGCCTGAAAACACAGCAGGTATCAAATTTCCAGAAAACTGCGGCACATTGCTTATCAGTACGGTGTCAAACTTATCTGCAATGTGGATATAGTCGCGTTGGCTTCTTGGCCCAGAACACAGTGCATAAAAATCAAACCAAATATGCCTAGGGGTTTTTGCTAAATAACTCAGTTCTCTATTATTCACCACAATACAGTTTGATTTTTCTTCAACTAAATGCGGTGTGGCGCTTTCGCGTAAGACTTGAAATCGATCGGCTAATAATTTTTCACCATTTTGTTGAGTAAAATAATAGTTTTTATATGCTTGATCAGCAATATTTGTTAACCGATGGTCTGTATCACCGTCAACCGAAATTACTTGGCAATAGTGATTTATCAAGGCGATGGTTGGTACAAATCGTTCTCGTTGCAAACCATTACGGTAAAGCTGTTCAGGTTGGCAGTTAGAAGTAAAAACTAAAATTACGCCTTGCGAAAATAAGGTTTCAAACAACCCTGCAAGCAGCATTGCATCACCAATATCATTAACAAAAAACTCATCGAAACATAACAATTTAAGGTTAGCCGCCCACGTACTCGCTATGTGAGTTAATGGATTGTTATTCAGGCGTTCCCCTTGTGCTGACTGTTGCATAGACGACCGTTGCATAGACAATTCGTTTAACTGTTGGTGCGCGCTTTCCATAAAGCGATGAAAGTGTATTCGTTTTTTCTGTTTTATTGGAATATTTTGATAAAATAAGTCCATCAACATGGTTTTGCCGCGCCCTACTCTGCCATAAAAGTATAGACCTTTAACTATCGAGTTGCTTTTGTCCTGCGCTTTTTGTGATAGATATTGAGTGAACACATTAGCAGATGGGGTTTGAGCATTATTTTGTGTGGCAATTAACTGCGTTGCTAGCTTGTCTAGTTCGTCAACAGCAATAGATTGTGCTTTGTCTTCACAAAGCACTTTTTGTTTTAGTAGTTGTTGGTAATGTTTGCGCAAAATATATAACTTATTATTCGACTATTTGTCTCATTACTTGTCTTGGTATGTACTTAAACAGTTAGGTGACGTACTTTATATGTACGCCCTTTCATTTTACCTGTTGATAATTTTTTTAATGCGGCTTTTAATACTTTTTTATTTACAGCAACGTACGATTTATTGTCTAGCACATTAATTTTGCCTACCTCTTTTCCTTGCACCTCAACTGCCCCCTTTTTAGCGTCAGTACTTTTTGATGTTAATGCTCCCAGTATATCACCTGGTCTAACTTTTTGCTTTTTGCCGCCATCAATTTGAATAGTCGACATTTTGGCTTGTGTTCTAGCATTATTCAACACCTCTGTTGAAGGTAATAATTCAGGCTTAATGACTTGGTCAAGCGTATCTTCAATTAATCCTACTTTGTAGCGTTCTTTATCACTAAATAAAGAAATGGCTTTTCCTTGCGCTCCTGCACGCCCAGTACGACCAATACGATGAATATGCACCTCACTGTCGTGGGCAATATGGTAGTTCACTACTAAGTCTAAAGAGTCAATATCTAACCCACGGGCAGCAACGTCTGTTGCAACAAGAATAGCTGCGCTTTTATTGGCAAAACGTAATAGGGTTTGATCTCTGTCTCTCTGCTCTAAATCACCATGAAGGGCTAATACGCTAAAACCGTCATCATGCAAATTATTGCATACGGCTTGGGTTTCTTTTTTAGTGTTACAAAATATCACTGTTGATTCAACAGGGTTTGCTAACAAGAGTAAACGGAGTGCTTCAAATCTTTCTATTTCATTTTCAATAGCATAAAACTGTTGGCTAATATTAGACTGATCTTCACTTGCACTGACTTGCACCATCACAGGATCTGTCATAATGCTTTCGCTGATCGCTTGTATTTGCTTTGGAAAAGTAGCGCTAAATAATAGTGTTTGGCGGTCAAGTGGTGTGCGCTCAATAATGTTGTCTAATGCAGCCTCAAAACCCATTTCTAACATACGGTCTGCTTCATCAAGTACCAGTAAGTTTAAGTCGTCTAATTTCAATGTGCCTTTAATTACATGTTCTTCAATTCTGCCGGGAGTACCCACAATAATATGAGCACCATGCTCTAATGAGCCAATTTGTGGGCCAAATGGTGTGCCGCCACAAAGCGCTAGCACTTTAATGTTATGTACCGCACGAGCCAATTTACGAATTTCTGTTGCCACTTGATCAGCTAATTCACGCGTTGGACATAGCACCATTGACTGAATTCTAAAGCGCTTTACTTGCAATTTTTCTAACAGTGCTAAGCCAAAAGCGGCGGTTTTTCCTGAGCCAGTTTTGGCTTGTGCAATGACGTCTTTTCCTACCAGCATTTCTGGTAAGCTTTGCGCTTGAATTGGGGTCATTTCTTGATAGCCAAGCGATGTTAAGTTTTTCAACAAATCTTTATGTAAGTTTAATGAAGAAAAAGCTAATGGAGATTTGCCATTATTAGTTGTTACGCTCAAGATAGTGCCTCTGTAGTGTTCAAGTTAGATGTAATACTTACCGTTAGGTTTTAATTAAAGTAAAAACTTTCAAGGGAAAGTGAATGAGCGCATAATAGCAGCAAACTTGCTTTACAGCCATTTAATCAACTTTAAAGAATAAATAATGAACCGTAAAAAGAAAATTAACGACACTTTAAAAAAGAAACAAAAAAAAGCGAATGCTAAATTACATACAAGTAACAAGCCTCGTTACATTTCTAAAGCAGAGCGAGAAAAGTTAGCATTAGCTGAGCAAGCGCTAAAAGCTAAGTAACCTGAGATTGGCTTAAGTAGAACACAAAAAAAGCTACGAATTACTTTTAAAGGTAATGTCGTAGCTTTTCAATTTTTAAGCTTTTGCTTTATCGCTTATGATAAGACTTATGCTAAATTCATTTCTTGTACTTTTTCATGCGCAATTTCTGGCGCTGTACTTTGAGGTTTTTCATGTAAGTTGGCTTTCAGTTGCCCTTTTCGATGTTTTAGTGCCGCATCGAGTTTTTTTATACCGCTAGCAATCGCTGGGTACATTACGTCATCCATACCTTTAACTGATACTCGTGCGCCTTCATAATTCGTTACTACTTCAACTTGATATTTGTTGTGTTCTTTGGAGATGATAACGTCTAAGGCTATCAACGTTGGAAAGTGGTTTGCTATTTTTGAGAATTTTTCATCTATATCCTCTTTAACTGAAGGGGTTATTTCAACGTGGTGACCAGAAAGATTAATTTTCATAGGTATTCCTTTTAACATTTACTTTAAACATTTACTTTTAAAAAAGTACGGCTAACTAAAGTTGCGATTTAAAACGTTGCTATATAAATAACGTCCTATTAAATAGCTGAGGGCATAAAAATAAAAAACAAGCGTTAGACGTTTTTATTTATGCTCTATTTAAAAATAGCGCATAAATATAAGAATTACTATAGTGTTATGTAAAGAAATATTTCTTCATTTAGGTTGTGTAGATTAAAAAACCAACTGCATGATAATTAAAGAAAAAATACCAGCCAAAATATCATCTAGCATGATGCCTAGACCCCCTGATATTTTTTTATCAATAAAAGAAATAGGCCACGGCTTTAAAATATCAAAAATGCGAAATAATACAAAACCCACAACAATACTTTGCCAACTAATTGGCGCCATAATCATGGTAATAAAGTAACCAGCAAACTCATCCCAAACTATCGCGGGGTGGTCGTGAACACCAACATCGTCTGCCGCTTTACCGCAAATATAAATACCAACAATACTTACAATGACAACCGCCAACACGTAAACGATTGGAGTAAGCATTGATAACAACAAAAACAGTGGAATGGCAGCTAACGTGCCAAATGTTCCTGGTGCTTTTGGGGCTAAACCACTACCAAACCCTAATGCTAAAAATTGAATAGGTTGCTTGAGATCAAATTTAACCTTTGCCTGTATATGTTTCATATTATTTTTTAGACGCTATTTGTCCGTTTTAAACAGACGTTAGGTATTGTTTGGTGATGAGAAGTGCTCAAAACATGAATTTTTAATAGGCACAGGTTTATTATTTAACGTGGTAGAGATGGTTTGTGATGCATTAATTTGGCCGATACAAGTGATAACAACACTTGTATGAGATAAGGCGGTTTCTAAGCCTACTTTTTTATCTTCAGACACTGTAAATAACAATTCATAATCATCGCCACCATTCAATGCAAGGTCGATTGCGTCATCAAATAATAATGATTTTTTCATGGCATCAGACAAAGGAATAGCGTCTAAAACTACATTAGCCCCTACATTAGACGCTTGGCAGAGATGGCCTAAATCAGCAAGTAAGCCATCTGAAATATCAATAGCTGCAGAGGCGTATTCACGTAATGCTTGCCCTGCAAGCACACGAGGTCTAGGAAAATCTAATTTTCGTTGAACATGATCAATTGTATCTTGTTCAGTTAATATATTTTCTTTTAGGTGTTGTAAAGCTAACGCCGCATCACCAAGATCACCCGTAACATAAAGCCAGTCACCCGGTTTTGCACCCGCACGTGATAAATAATCCCCTTCGGGAGTAAATCCTTGTGCTGTAATAGTAATACTTAATGGACCTTGTGTTGTATCACCACCAATCAACTGTACATTATAAAATTCACATAATTCAAAAACACCAGCACCAAACTCACTTAACCATTCGTCGTTAACATCAGGTAAGGTAATAGCCAACGAAATCCAACTTGGTTTCGCTCCCATTGCTGCTATGTCAGATAAATTTACGGCAACGGCTTTGTGGCCAATCGCTCTAGGAGAGGTGTCTAAAGGAAAATGTACACCCGCCACTAACGTATCAGTAGTGACGACAAGGTTTTGTTTGTCTGCACTTGAAACAACGGCGCAATCATCGCCTATGCCAAGCAACACATCTTTTCTTTTAACGGCTTGCTTGGTAAAAAATTGTTTTATTAGTTCAAATTCTTTCATAGATTTAACGATTTATTCTCTGCTGTTTCTTTGTGTTATTTATGTATTAAGTTTGAGGACGAATTAGCTTTACTGCTTTATCTAAAACGCCATTGATAAATTTATGACTGTCGTCTGCTGCAAATATTTTAGCTAATTCAATTGCTTCATTAATAACCACGCGGTAAGGAACGTCTTGACAATCACTCAACTCATAAATAGCAACACGTAAAATAGCTTTTTCAACTTGATCAATGTCTTCAAGCGGACGGTCAACATGAGGTGTAATAGCAAGATCAATTTCAGTTACATTTGCTGTGACACCACGCAATAATTGCTGAAAATATTCAATGTCAAAACGACGTTTACTATTATCACTAATAAAGCCGACTTCAACGTCAGTAACTGAGTTTTGACTAATTTGCCACGAATAAACAGCTTGAACTGCCAGCTCACGTGCTTTTCTTCTAGGAGACGGTTTCACTATAATTTTCCTAAATTTGAGAGAGAAGGTTAACCATTTCTAATGCACCAAGAGCCGCTTCTGCCCCCTTATTACCTGCTTTAGTTCCTGCTCGCTCAATGGCTTGTTCAATAGAGTCGGTGGTGATAACACCAAATGAAACGGGGATTTCTGATTCTAAACATACTTGCGCTAAGCCTTTATTACACTCACCAGCAACAAAATCAAAATGTGGTGTACCACCACGGATAACAGCCCCTATGGCAATAATTGCATCAAAGTCACCTTTGTTAGCAAGTTTTTTGGCTGCTAAGGGTAATTCATATGCACCTGGCACACGAACAACAGTAATGTCATCATCATTAACACTACCATGACGTTTAAGTGCGTCAACGGCGCCTTCTAATAAGCTGTCAACAATAAAGTGGTTAAAGCGTGATACGACGATAGCAAATTTTTTGCCTTTTGCTTGAAATGAACCTTCAATAATATTCATCTAATTGTTTCCAATAATATTTATATCTAGTTGATAATGCCGTTTAGGAGTAAACAAGCGCTAATCAAATTGATATCAGTAAAAAATTGCCGCAATTCTAACAAATTACGGCTAACTTCGGTATAGGTTTATAGCTTTTAATATGAATATTTAAATGAAGGGGAATTATTCATTCAATTTATGCATTAATTTTCAAGTTGCTCTAATAATGCTTCTATTTCAGCTTCTTTATCTTCATCAATGACAATCGGGGGGTTACCATCATATAAGCGATAGTTCATATTTTGGAAATACGCATTTTTGATAAATTCATAAGAGTCTGTTGATTCTGATATTAATTGCTCTTGATCACGCACTGAGGCACGTCCTTCTAAAGCAAGTATGCTTAAACGTAGCACATTTGGCCAAAAGTCTATAACAGCTAACGGCCAATATAACTTATCTACATAGTCCCCTACTTCTTCTCTTACTGAACTAGGGCCAAGCGCAGGTATTACGATATAGGGACCATCACCAACGCCATAACTTCCTAATACTTCACCAAACTCTTCTTGATCGCCAGACCATCCAAAATCACTAGCGGGGTCATAAAAACCAAACAATCCAATGGTTGAATTAAGCAGAAAACGCCCTGTACTTTTTGATGCGTTAACAAACTTTAACTGTAATAAATTGTTAATGATGTTAGAGGGTTCATTTAAGTTTAAGGCCATATTATGAAGACCTGTTCTTAAAAAAGACGGAGTGTAACTGGTGTAAAACTCTGAAACAGGTTTAGCAACATACTTATCCGCATAGTCCCATGTGAACGTCCAAAAAGGCCTGTTAATTGCCTCAATAGGGTCACGTGGATCACTATAATCATCATGGTTATCTGGAGTGCTTGAGCAACCAGAAAGAATGAAAAGAAATAATATAAATACAAGTCGAAAATATTGTTTTACAGAATGCTTCACTGAAAATGGTTCCTTGCCATGTTTATACAAAATAATTTAATTGAAAATATGTATGGAATGATAAAATGCACATTCTAACGTGCTTCCCTGATAAAACGCTATATGCCTTTAAGTTTTATTTTGATAAACAGAGATTAGCATTTCAACCTCTGCATAAGGCAATTCGCATTCAGTAACGATTTCTTCAATATCCGCGCCCGTTTTTGCTAACTTAATTGCCCGAGAATAAAATTTGTCTTCACCCTGATCGGTTTGTAATTGAGAGATAAGATCTTGCTGAGACGTTATTTGAGATTGCAGTGTTTTTATTCTATGTTCGAGTTGTTTTGAAATAAGTGCATTTTCATTGATTGCTTGCTCTTGCTTAATGGATAACTCATGCATTGTTTTATTTAGGTTTTCATTGGTTAGTTGTAAATTATTTACAACTAATTCAAGCGCTTGATATTGTGATTCATAGACAGCAAATTTAACTTTATGTTTCTTTGCCAGAACAAAGAAGCAAATAAAGCTAAAAATGCTGAATACAAGTGCAAACACCGCAATAATAGGTACTGCTAGCAAAGACATAAATCGGTGAACTTAAGCGTAAGTATAATAAACATAACTGTAGTATTAATGGCAAACTATTCTAAACTGATCTCATCAAGGCATCATAAAAGCCATTAGAACTGTTTTAACTCATCCCATTCGTCGTCGGATAATAATTTATCTAAATCAACTAAGATCAGTAGTTCGCCTTCTCGGTTAGAAACACCTTGAATAAACTGAGCACTTTCTTCGTTACCAACGTTTGGCGCATCATCAATTTCAGACGCTTTTAAATAAACCACTTCGGCGACACTGTCTACCAATATACCAATCACTTGCTTTTCAGACTCAATAACAACCACTCGCGTGTTATCGGTCACTTCACGCGGTGCTAAACCAAATCGAGCACGCGTATCAATAACCGTGACTACATTGCCTCGTAAATTAATAATACCAAGCACATAAACTGGTGCACCAGGCACTGGGGCTATTTCGCTATAACGTAAAACTTCTTGAACTTGCATTACGTTAATACCGTAGACTTCATTTTCTAACTTAAACGTTACCCATTGAAGTACTTCATCCTTTTCGCCTGTCTTACCGTTGGAAATTCGTCTTTCATCAGACATACCACTTGCCCCTCAATTATTTAAGAACTTACAATATTGCAATTATATAAAAATCAGTGTTATTAAAGCTAATACTTTATAGTATTAATCATCTTGATAGATTCCGCTACCATCATTAAGCAATTGCACTAATGAATCTACATCAAGTAAGGCACACATTTTATCTTTCACCAATCCTGCTAACCATGGGCGCTTACTTGGCGAGTCTAACCACTTTACTTCATCTTCGTTCAATACAACCGTATCTACTAGGTTTTCTGCCGTTAATCCCCAACCGCTATCTTTAAGCATAATAACATATTGATAATTTAGCGAACTTTTCATTTCTTCGTTACATTTTTCTGGCATTACCCACATTGCTGTGTCTACTACATTAATTTTTTCATCTCGGTAAAGCATAACGCCTTTAAACCAGCTAGGTTTTCCCATTAACGTTGTTGTTTTGTCAATTTTATGTATGCCACCTAACTCAATTAATGGCACTGCCACAGTTAAACCAGCGACATTAAAAAACAACGCTTGAAACCCACCCTTTCGATAAGCCTTAGTTTCTTGAAGTGGTAGTGCACCGGTACTTTTACGGGTAACTAAAGGCTCTGGTATGTCTTCTGCGATGTCTTCTGCAACAATAGTGTCAACACGCGTTTTTTGAATCTCATGTTGTTTAGACGAGTTTTTATGCGTGCTAATAACATCTTCTTTAACTTTTAGATCTACACTGACATTTTTTAGTAGGGCTTCTAAACGTTCCGTCTCAGCAAGCTTAGTATCGGTGCTATTTTTTGAGGAATCTTGAATATTTTCTTGCATAACGGGATCATCTGTCAATAATTCAGACAGATAATTTGTCATTACTTTTTTACTTGCTGATAATGGTTTTGACATTTAATTTATGCTTCTGTGTGAGATTTTTAGTAAATATTCTAATAAGTTTTTATATGCTAAAACTCCTCGGGTATTTTCTGCAAAATGCGATGGTACTTGTTGTGCTAAACTGGCATTTCTAAAGTTGGTGTCAATAGGTATGACACCTGACCATACCTTTTCCTGATAAGTTTCTTGCAATTGTTTATACGCTAAAAGGGATGCTTTCGTGCGTTTGTCAAACATGGTAGGGATAATGGTATATTCAAACGGTTTATCTTGTTCTAGTTGCATCATATCCATTGTTTTTATCATACGATATAAACCTTTTAATGCTAAGAATTCTGTTTGCACTGGTACTAATATTCGGTCTGCGGCAGCCAATGCATTTACCATTAATACCCCCAAAATAGGAGGGCAATCAATTAAAACAAAATCATAGCATTGTGCTATTTTTGACATTGCTTTTTTCAATACTAACCCCATACCACCCTTTGCCCCTAATGAGCGATCGAGCGTTGCTAGCCCCATAGTTGCTGGCAAAATATCTATATTTTCATATTGTGTTGGGCATAAGCTTTGTAATATTTGTTCTTTTGATGCAACTTGAGTAAATAAATCATAAACACTTAAGTCTAAATCTTCCGATTCGACACCAAAATAATAAGTCAAAGAAGCGTGCGGATCAGTATCAACTAGCAATACTTTTTTGCCAAGCTCTGCTAATACGCCTGCTAAAGCAATTGTAGTAGTGGTTTTACCAACACCACCCTTTTGATTTGCTACCGTCCACACTTCCAATTGTTTTTCCTACCATTCAATTAATTAGTGAAATCATTTTGCTGCTTAGATTGTCTTTAACCATTTTTAATTATTATTTTCTGAAATACGCTCATCATCTTTTCTAGTAGAAATTCTAATACCGCCATTAGGTAAACGAATAACTTGAATTTCATTTGCAGTTTCTTCTGGTACAACATCGGTTGTTATCGCTTCAACCTTTTTAATCTCAGTGGTTGGTGTATTAAGTAAATTTGCTTCTTCTAGCCCATATTTTGAAATTGCCACGACAACTTTTCTATTTTTTGCGCGTCCTTGAGCCGTTGTATTGTCTGCCGTAGGATAATATTGCCCATAACCTTCTATTGCCATGCGTGCTGGAGTGACACCTTGTTTTTCTAATACTCTTAAAATAGCGGTAGCTCGGGCAACAGATAATTCCCAGTTAGATGAAAAAATTTCATTGTTGATCATTTGATCATCTGTGTAGCCTCTTACTCGCACAAAGTTGTTTGCTTCACCAATAACATCATAAATAACGCCTAATATATTAACAGCCGAATTAGTTACCGATGCAGAGCCGCTTGGGAATAATAACGCACTATTTAATTCTATTTCTAACCAATCACCATCAATTTGCAATTGCGCAAAACCAGATTCAATTAATTCATAAAGGGCCGTATGCAGTTGGTTTTCTAAAGACGTTAAATGACTGCCTATTTTAGAATCTGAAATATTAGAAAGTGTTTCTTCTCCTTCAAGTAGTTCAGCGCCTGCGTCTTCAAGAATACCGTTTCCAAATAACCTTTTATCCGTTTTACTGCTATTAACGTTGAGGATATCATCACCATGCCCTCTATTTTTAAGTTTTTCATTGTCAGCCTGAAAAACACGACCAACTGATTCAGTAATTGATTCAAATGGCTTTTCATTAACCATAGCCATAGCATATAACACTACAAACAAAGCGAAAAGAAGTGTCATGTAGTCAGCATAAGACACTAACCAGCGATGTACATTATCATGCTCTACATGATGTCTTCTTTGGCGAAAATTTCTCACGTATTTAACCTAAAAGCCGATAACTTATTCTCAATGGCATGTGGGTTATCTCCACGAGCAATAGCCACTAGGCCTTCCATAATCATTTCTCTGTACATGGTTTGTTGGTGTATGATCTCTTTTATTTTATTTGCTACAGGTAAATATAATAAGTTAGCAAAACCAACCCCATAAATAGTTGCAATAAATGCGGTAGCAATACCTTGTCCAAGAAGTGCGGGTTCAGTTAAGTTATTCATCGCGTGAATTAAACCTAGAACCGCTCCTAAAATACCAATGGTTGGGCTGTATCCTCCCATTGATTCAAAAACGGTAGCCGAACGTAAATGATGCTCTCGATAAACATCTAAATCTAACTCAAGTGATACTTGCAAATTTTCTAATTCAACGCCATCTACGAGTAAATTTAGCCCTTTTTGAGTATAACTATCGTATTCATCCAAGGCTTCGTTTTCAAGCGCTAAATATCCTAATTCTCTTGACTTAACCGCCCAAAGAACAATTTTTTCAATGCCTTTTTCTATGTCATAATTGGGTGGCGTAAAAACCCATTTCAATAATGTCAGGGCATGGTAAAACTGTGCACTTGACGATTGCAACATAACAGCACCTAATGTGCCGCCTACAACAATGATAAATGCTGGCAATTCAAATAAGGCGAGAATTGAGCCACCATCTAAAATAAAGCCCAAATAAATAGCAAATAAAGCAACAACAAGACCAGTAATACTGAGCTTATCCATGCTTAACTTCCTTAATTATAGCACTAGATATTTCATCTAAGGGTAAGGACAATTGTGAAATACCCGCTACGGCAACGGCTTGCGGCATACCATAAACGACACAACTTTGTTCGTCCTGTGCCCATATTGTGGCACCTTTTGTTTTTAACATGCGTGATCCTTCTCTGCCATCTGATCCCATGCCAGTTAAAATAACGCCAAGAACCTTTCCACCAAATATTTTAGCCGCAGAACCAAAACTAACATCAACACTCGGTTTAAAAGCTATTTTTAGTGAATCGTCTTCAATTATTTTAATTTTTGCGGCACTTTCCGAACCTGTAATAATCATTTGTCGCCCGCCAGGAGCAAGGTAGGCACAACCTGGCTTAAGAATATCGCCATTACTCGCTTCTTTCACATTAATTTTACACAAAGAGTTTAATCTTGTAGCAAAAGCATTGGTAAATGTTGCAGGCATATGTTGCACCATAATAATAGGCAATGGGAAATCTTGGGGAAATTCAGTTAATATTTTTTGTAGCGCAACGGGACCGCCTGTTGACGTTCCAATAGCTAACAAAGCATATTTTTTACCTGAAGATGCTTTCTTCATATTCGCAGAAGAGACTTGTTCTCCTGCAGGTTGTCTTGTTCTAATAGTAGGTCTTGAGCTTTGAGCAGGATCTTGAATAGAATGATTAGAAGTTCTATCGCGTGCTATATTGGCCTTACTAACTCTGCTTTTTGTGGCTAGCTGAATGACACGTTGCCGTAACAAACTACCTGCCATTTCACTGTTTTGAGCAATTTCGTTGAATTTTTTAGGTAAAAAGTCTAATGCGCCAGCTTCTAAGGCATCCAGTGTCGATTTTGCTCCTTGATGTGTTAACGAAGAAAACATCAGTATAGCCGTTGGCGACTGCGCCATTATTCTTTGTACTGCGACAATGCCATTTAAAACGGGCATTTCAACATCCATGGTGATTACATCAGGCTTTAGCGATAACGCTTTGTCTACTGCTTCTTGTCCATTAACAGCAACATCGATAACTTCAAGCAGTGGATCCCTATTTAAAATATCAGTGACTCGTCGTCTAAAAAAACTCGAATCATCAACAACGAGCACTTTGTAGGTCATTTATTTCCTCTACTGTTTTATATATGCGACTTTTATGAACGCAGTTTTTTATTCACGGGTGATTTTTTCGCATAAAACTTTAACATGTTAGGTATATCTATAATGAGTGCAATACCACCATCACTAGTGATAGTTGCTCCTGCCATACCTGGAGTACCATGTAATAATCTATCAAGTGGCTTAATCACCACTTCTTCTTGACCAATTAATCGGTCAACTACGAAAGCAACTTGCTGATTACCTAATTGCACAATAACCACATGCCCTTTATCACGAGGTTTATCTTCATAGTTTCTGACAAGCCACTGGTCTAAGTAAAATAGTGGGATTGCTTTTTCACGAACAATAATGGTTAACTGCCCATCCACACGGTTTGTATTGGTTAAATCTAAATGAAATATTTCATTTACTGCTGCTAGTGGCAAAGCAAAGGTCTGCTCACCAACAACGACCATTAAGGTTGGCAAAATAGCTAATGTTAGAGGCACTTTTATTTCTAAAATAGTACCAACACCCATTTCTGAGTCAATATTAACAGTACCATTGAGTTGGGTAATTTTTGTTTTAACAACATCCATTCCAACACCACGGCCTGACACCTCTGATATTTCAGTTTTAGTAGAAAACCCAGGTGCAAAAATCAAACTGAAGGCTTCGGTATCAGACATTCTTGCTGCTGCATCTACATCAAGCACACCACGGTCAATCGCTATTCCTTTCAGTTTTTCAGCATCCATACCTGCACCATCATCTTTAATGGTTAACAGGATATGGTCTCCTTCTTGTGATGCTGATAAAGTAACAGTACCTTGACGAGGTTTGCCTTTTTCTTCACGGATACTCGGTTCTTCAATACCATGGTCAACAGAATTACGTACCAAATGCACTAATGGATCCGCTAATGCTTCAACTAAGTTTTTATCTAAATCTGTGTCTTCTCCCACCAGTACTAGTTGAATATCTTTATTCAGACTACGTGCTAAATCACGTACAACCCGAGGAAAACGACCAAATACTTTTTTAATTGGCTGCATTCGGGTTTTCATTACCGCACCTTGCAGATCGGTAGTGACTGCATCTAAATTTGATACCGCTTTGGTTAAGTCTTCATCGTCAGAAGTTAACCCTAAACTGGTTAGGCGATTTCTAACTAAAACTAATTCGCCAACCATATTCATGATTTTATCTAGCCGTTTAGTATCAACACGTACCGTTGTTTCTCCTTGAGGAGTTGCGGGTTGTGCTGCTTTTTTGGGCGCAGGTGCTGGCGTCGGTTTGCTAGCTTGTGGTGCAGGACTAGAAGATGCAGGCTGTGCAATAGGAGTCGCAGATGACGCTGGCACATCACTAGGTCGAGTACTTGATGCAGCTATTTCTTCAGATGACTTGGCTTCACTGGGTTTTGGTGCATTACCTTTGCCATGTAACTCGTCAAGCAAACTTTCAAATTCGTCATCATTAATTTCATCATCCGAACTAGCAGTAGAGGTTGTAGAATTGTTTATATCTGACGAAAAGGCGCCTTGTCCGTGTAGTTCATCTAATAAAGATTCAAATTCATCATCAGAAATATCACCACTCGTATCAGTACTCGCTGAGTTATCATCCGAAGGTATAGTGTTTGCTGAAGGGCTACCACCACCATGTAATTCATCAAGCAAACGTTCAAACTCGTCTTCACTCATGTCATCGCTAGCATCTGATATTTCTTCTTGATGTGTAGCTTCTGGTGGAGCAACAACAGGTTCAGGAATTGGTGTTTCAACCACGGGCGCAGCGTCTTCAGGTTGACTTAAGCGGCGTAATTCTGCAAGTAATGCAGCATCGGCCGTGGTCAATGGTTCTCTGCTTTTGACTAAGTCAAACATATCATTAATCGTGTCAAGTGCAGATAATATAGTATCCATTAAATCAGCATTAACGGTACGTTTTCCTGTTCGCAGTAAATCGAATATATTTTCTGCGCCATGACAAACGTCAACAAGCTCATTTAAAGCCAGAAAGCCTGCGCCACCTTTTACGGTGTGGAAGCCTCGAAAAATAGCATTGAGTAAATCAGCATTATCAACATCATTTTCAAGCTCAACTAATTGCTCAGAGAGCAATTCAAGTATCTCACCTGCTTCGACTAAAAAGTCCTGTAGAATTTCTTCATCTGCTTCAAATGACATTCACTAACTCCTGTTAAAAACCTAAACTTGATAAAAGATCATCAACATCATCTTGATCTTCTACAACATCATCTCTTTCTTCCGCATTAACGATTGGCCCTTCAACTAAGTTTTCACCCACTTTAGGTGCAGACTTTTCTCGTTCACTGTCTGCTGTCATACCAAATGCAGTTAACATATTGATTAAACTTTCTTCAACTTCTCTAACTAAGTCAATAACTTTTCTAATAACTTGCCCCGTTAGATCTTGAAAGTCTTGCGCCATTAATACGTCGGTCATTAAACTATGGATATGCGTGGTTTCTTTGCCTGTTGTCGCTAATAAACAATCAAGATCCACACATAATGCTTTAAACTCTTTAAGCTCAATCTCATTATTCATTAATTTAGTCCATGCGGGGTTAACAGCACGGACTTGATCAGCAATGTTATCAAGCACTGGAAAAATAGATTCTACTGCATCCATTGTTTTGTTTGCGGCTTCTTCGGTGCTGGTAATAACATAATTTAAACGTTCTTTTGCATCAGGAATATCCGCTGTTGCTAAATCACTTAATCGTGAATCAATGTTGAAATTTGTTAAAGAGTCATGCAGTTGACGAGTTAATTTACCGATTTCAGCAAATAAATCAGAATTAATTGGATTTTGAATCTTAGAAATAAGCTCATCGGCTTTTTCTTGCTGATCATTTTCTAAAAATTCAACTAGAGACCTAGCCTGTTCTAATGAAATTCGTCCCACCATTGCCATATTCATGCAATATCCTCAACACTTAATCAAAGCACTAACAAATGTTTTTTGTGGACTGTAAGCAGCCCACCTAAATAAAAACTAACCTAAACGTTCGAAGATTTTATCTAATTTCGTTTTTAAGGTAGCAGCAGTAAATGGTTTAACAATATAACCATTTACACCTGCTTGAGCTGCCATTACTATTTGCTCTTTCTTTGCTTCAGCTGTAATTAATAATACGGGGATGTGAGCTAAATTTGCATCTGCGCGAATAGCTTTTAACAAGTCAATACCTTGCATTCCCGGCATGTTCCAATCAGTGACAACAAAATCAAAATCGCCATTCTGAAGCATAGGTAAAGCTGTACTACCGTCATCCGCTTCTTGAATGTTTGTAAAGCCTAAATCACGTAACAAATTTTTCACTATTCGTCTCATAGTTGAAAAATCATCAACAACAAGCACTTTCATATTTTTATCCAAGACACCCTCCGGCTAAACATTCATATTTCTAAAGGTTAACATAATTATTATTGTACTTAACTTTGCCAAGATTGCATACGAGCTTTTAACCTGTGCATTGCTTGACTATGAATTTGGCTGACGCGCGATTCACTCACATCCAGTATTTGTCCAATTTCACGTAAATTCAATTCTTCATCGTAATATAGAGACAGTACTAGAGCTTCACGTTCTGGTAAAGTACTAATACACTCACTTAAACCTTTTTTAAAGGCTTTGTGCTCAATACTTTGATATGGGTCATCACTTTGGCACGTACTGTCAAGCATCAGTGCATCTTCATTCACGCCTAAATCATCAATACCAAGTATTTTACCAGTACTCACTTCACTTAATATATGATGATACTCATTTAATGAAATTTCAAGCTTTTCAGCAACTTCTATATCTGTTACATCCCGCCCTAAACTGGCTTCTAGTTGCTTAATAGCTTCCGTAACCATACGGCTATTTTTATGCACTGACCTAGGAGTCCAATCTCCACGGCGCATTTCATCAAGCATCGCTCCGCGAATGCGAATACCTGCAAACGTTTCGAAACTAGCACCTTTGGTGTTGTCGAAATTATTCGCTGCTTCAAATAAGCCGATCATACCCGATTGAATTAAATCATCAACCATGACACTCGCAGGCAAACGTGCTAGCAAGTGATAGGCTATTCGTTTAACCAATACAGTATATTGTTCAAGTAACACTGTTTTGTCAATTGGGTTGATATAGGCATTAGTTTTTACCACTTTTTACTATTCCCACCAAAATTATTTTAAAATGCTTGTTGGGTCTTTAATGTTCAACAAACGAGTGATATTAATTAAAAGTTAGTAATCGAGTAATTGTTCAATAAAAAATTCCAAGTGACCTGATGCTTGATGCGGTACTGGCCAACGACTAAGATTTTTAGCCAAATCCTTAAATGCAATGGCTGCTGGGGAGTCTGGAAAGGCTTCAACAATCACTTGCTGCTTGCGCACTGATTTTCGAATATTTTCATCAAAAGGGATCACGGCAACTAATTCAAGTGCCACATCTAAAAACCTATCCGTAACTTTTGTCAATTTTGCAAATAATTGTTGCCCTTCTTTAGGACTGCGCACCATATTGGCAACCACTTTAAATTTGAAAACATTGTGATCTCGACTAAGTAATTTCATTAGTGCATAGCAATCGGTAATCGAGGTAGGTTCATCACATACAACTAACATGACATCTTGTGCTGCGCGAGTGAAGCTCAAAACCATATCAGAGATACCAGCCGCCGTATCAACAATGAGTACATCAAACTGAGTTTTCATTTCGCTAAAAGCACGTATTAACCCTGCATGTTCTGCATGGGTTAGATCAACCATAGATTGAGATCCAGAAGTCGCTGGAATAATTTTTATGTTACTAGGGCCAGTGATAATAATATCATCTAGTTCACATTCACCTGATAACACATGGGAAAGATTACGTTGTACTCGTAAGCCTAACATAACATCAACATTAGCTAACCCCAAATCGGCATCTAATACTAATACTCGTTTACCTTGTTGACCAAGAGCAACAGCTGTGTTTAATGAGACGTTGGTTTTACCAACCCCCCCTTTACCACCTGAAACTGCTACTACTTTAACTTTTTTTAAGTCCTGCATTTTTCTTAAGCCGCTCGCTTGATCTGACATTTATTACTTCTTATATTTCTCTTATGTTATTGCTAGTAGTTAATGCATAGTTCACTAAAATACGTCAATTAAAACGCTGCTATACAGCAACGGCATGCGTTCTTGGCATTGGCCTAACTGTTCGTTGAGCATAAGCTACATTGTTTTTTGCTGCCATTTTATCGGCAAGCGTAACTAATTTTTCAACATTTGCAACTTTAATATCTTCTGGGACTCTCTGCCCATCCGTAAGATAACCTATTGGCAAGCCATTTTGAATTGAAGTAGTGATTATTTCACCAATACTTACGCTTTCATCAAGTTTAGTATAAATACAACCCGACAATGGTACTTTTTTAAACCTATCTACATTTTCTTGCATAACCTGTTGTTGGCTGTTGGCCGCAAGCACTAAATAATTTCTTATTCTAACGCGAGTATTAGCTACTAGGTTAGCTAAATTTTCAGCTAAACGAATATCTCTTTGTCCCATACCTGCCGTATCGATTAGAATTAATTTCTTGTTAGAAAACTGTTCAAGTAATAAATCTAATGCTTGGCTGTCTTTTGCCAACTTTACTTGGCAACCAATAATTTTTCCATAGGTTGCAAGTTGTTCAAAACCCGCTATTCGGTATGTATCTGTTGAAATCAGTGCAACATGCTCATGACCATGTACTTGTGCAAAACGTGCGGCAAGTTTAGCAATAGTTGTTGTTTTTCCTACACCTGTAGGACCAACTAACGCAACAACACCACCACGATGAATAATATCGTTTTGAGTTGTATTAAGTTGCTCACCAATTAGCTTGGTTGCCTGTTGCCACGCTTCGGTGTCATTATATTGACTAGGTACATAACCCGCTATTTGATCGGCAATTTGGTCATTTAAACCTAAACCTAAAAGGCGATTAACTAAGACCGCTCTCTGTGGTTCTTTTTGGGCCATCTCTTGCCACATCAAACCCGATACTTGATGCTCTAATAACTTTCTAATAGAGGCCATTTCTTGCTGCATTTTATCAAAATTTTCTTGGGTAGCATAGCCATTTTGATCTGCCTGTTGCTCCGTAGACTGCTTTGTTTGTATTTTGCTTGCCATATGCTCAGCTTCTAAAGAAATATGATTTTCATCTTGTCCATTACTTTGTGTATTAACGGCTTCTGGCGAAAGAATAGTACCGTCAGGCTTAGAGTGGCGTAATCGCTCGGTAAAGCTACGTAGTTGATCTTCAATGTTTTCATCTTGGCTAGGGATTTGAGGTTCTGCCCCTAAATTAATATGTTCGGTGCTGATTGGTAATGTGTTATTAGTATTGTTTACTGCCTCATTTATTTTTGGTTGATGCTGAACCTGTCTATTTAATAATGCAGATAGGCTATCTACAGGCATTTGTGTGTTTGTTGCAGTATTTGATTTGGTCTCTGATGCCCCTACCTCAGTTGATAGTGGTGATGATTGAGTAAGACTAACCGTATCATTTGATACTTCACGACTATTCTGCTCATCTTGACTGTGCGTACTACTTGTATGAGAAGTTTCTTGCGGTGTTACTTGATTATAATCAACCGCTGCCATTAACTCGACGCCTTCAGGAATTTTTTTATTAGACATAATAACTGCATCTACACCTAATTCTTCTTTTATTTGGGCTAATGCGCTACGCATATCTTTGCCTACAAAACGTCTTATTTTCACAGTGAACTCCTCATTTAGTGCAATTTTCAAGTGTCGACTTGTGAAATAACCGACCGAATTTCGGCAATTTCATTACTCGCACTATTTTTCTCGTTACTTTAGGGTCTGTTGACCTTTCATGTTTAAATTTTGTTCGAATTAAATGCTTTTTGATCGCGGCGCTAGGAATGTAGCATAGTTTTTCTATGTAAATTCCTTGCAACAAAGAGCAAGAAGCATTTAAACGGATCCGTAGGACAGCGTTTATTAGCCATTTCTACTTCGTTATCGCTTATTAGAGTAGAACAACTACACTACATAAGCTCTGCCTTGTATAAAAGGCTAATAAACTGCTGCAAAAATAATCAGCAAAGTTCAACAGACCCTAATTTATTGTCCAATGGCACTAACAATTTTAATTTGCTTGTCATCAGGTATTTCTTGATAAGAAATAACCCTTAAACTTGGTATAGTGTATTTTACAAATTTAGCCAGCACTGATCGTAGAATTCCAGAAGTTAACAATATTGGTGTATCGCCTGCCAATTCCTGCTGTTGAGCACCCTCTGTTAAAGATTTCTGCAACCGTTCTGCTAATCCGGGTTCAATACCTGCGCCATCATCTCCTGCCATTTGCATAGACTGGTGCAACATCTGTTCCAACTCAGGCGCCAAGGTTATGACAGGTACTTCATGGGCTGGGCCAACAAGGTCTTGAATAATAAATTTTCGTAAGCTAATTCTCACTGCCGCCGTGAGTACTTCGGCATCTTGGCTCTTAGGCCCATACTCAACCAAGGTTTGAATAATCGAACGCATATCACGAACAGCCACACCTTCATTCATTAAACTTTGTAGTACTTTAACAACAGTACCCAACGAAAGTGTATCTGGAATAAAACCTTCAACAAGTTTAGGATACGCTTTCGCTAGCATATCCAACAAGTTTTGTACTTCTTCATGTCCTAACAATTGAGAGGCATTATTCGTTAATATTTGGCTTAAATGGGTTGCTAATACAGTTGCTGAGTCAACCACGGTATAACCTAATGTTTGTGCTTGCTCACGTTGATTTTGGTTAATCCAAACCGCATCTAAACCAAAAGCCGGATCTTTTGTAACAACCCCTTCAAGTTTACCAAACACTTGTCCTGGGTTAATCGCTAATGCTTGATCATGACGTATTTCTGCTTTACCAATTGTGACACCCATTAAAGATATTTGATAACTATTAGGGTCTAAGTCTAAGTTGTCACGAATGTGTACTGGCGGCACTAAAAAGCCAAACTCTTGCGACAACTTCTTACGTACACCTTTGATTCTGCTAAGTAATTCTCCACCTTGCGCTTTATCAACCAAAGGAATCAAACGATAGCCAATTTCTAAACCAATAACATCTACATGATGCACATCATCCCAATTCAATTCCTTAACTTCTTCTTCTTTTTGCTGCGTTTGCACTTGCTCTTCTTCTGCTATTTTTTCTAGCTCAATTGCCTTGGTAATTTTATGTCTGCTACCTACATAAGCCATGGCACCAATACCGACTGCAAACAGTAAAAAAGCAAAATGAGGCATGCCTGGTATAACACCCATGACAAACATAACCCCAGCTGCAATATAAAGTGATTTTGCTTGCCCTAACTGGCTACTTACTTGATCTCCCATATCTTGAGAGGTATTTTGACGTGTAACAACAATGGCTGTGGCAACAGATAATAATAAACCTGGTATTTGCGCCACTAAACCGTCACCGATAGTAAGTAATGTATAAATTTCAACCGCACTATCAAAGCTAAGTTCGTGCTGTACCATGCCAATAACTAAGCCACCAATGATATTAATGAATAAAATCAAAATACCGGCAATCGCATCACCTTTAACAAATTTACTGGCACCATCCATAGAACCATAAAAATCAGCTTCACTTGTTACTTCAATACGGCGTTCTCTTGCTTGTTCAGCGTTAATAAACCCCGCATTTAAATCAGCATCTATTGCCATTTGTTTGCCAGGCATAGCATCTAGCGTGAAACGTGCTGTTACTTCAGCAATACGCCCTGCCCCTTTAGTAACTACAACAAAATTGATAATAATAAGAATCAAAAAAACCACTAAACCAACAGCATAGTTACCACCAATAACTACTGAGCCAAAAGCTTCAATCACTTTACCTGCCGCATCAGTGCCGTCATGACCTTCAAGTAAAACAACCCGGGTACTCGCTACGTTTAGTGCTAAGCGCAAAATAGTTGCGATAAGAATAACAGAAGGGAATGAACCAAACTCTAGTGGTTTCAGGGTATAAACCGTAATTAATAGCACTACTAATGATAAAGCGATATTGAAAGAAAAAAGTACATCAAGCAGCCACGCTGGCATTGGTAAAATAACCATACCTAAAGCAGCCATAACTAATAGCGGTGTACCAAGCCCCGATATTTGGGATAAGTTTTTCTTATTAATTTGATTAAAATAGGTGGTTAATTGCATTGGATACAGCTTGCTCTTAATGATAAATTTTTGACGCTAATTAAGAATTAGCAAAAGCTATACCAACTAGGAGGATTATTTTAAGGGCTGTGCCGCAGTATCTTTATGGCTATAAATGCTCTTATTGTTTTAACAAATAAAACAATAAGAGCATCATTTGTAATATTCACCTATGATACACAGCATGGCGAAGGTAATCTTTAGTTAAGTGAATCAACTCAATAGTTAAAAAATCAATTTGATATTTTAACTATCTTACAACATCAAAGCTAACTATCTTGTCGCTAACATTGCATTATTGTGTTATTTGAATTGGCTCACTTTCTTTCGCTTTACCTTGATTAATTGAAATCTCAACACGGCGGTTTCGTCGACGATTTAACGCATTAGTATTAGGTACTAGTGGTCGGGTGTCTGCATGTCCAGCCACAATTAAACGTGTTTGGTCAAAACCTGGCACTTTAATCATTTCATGTGCAATAGCAACGGCTCGCTTACTTGATAAATCCCAATTTGAATCAAATAACTCTGAATCAACGCCACGGTTATCTGTATTCCCTGAAATCATCACTTCGCCTGGCATAGTATTGAGTAACTCACCAATTTGTCTGATAATAGGTTTGAACTTAGGTTGTAAAAATGCAGATCCGGAAGGAAATGAACCATTTTCTCGAATTCTAATAATAATTTGCTGTCCTAATGACTCAACTTCAATGGCACCATCTAAAATTTGTTGTTCAAGCTGTTCAGCCACTTTTTTCACTAAATCATTCACTTGCTCTTGTGCTGCTTTTTCCATTTGCTCTTGCGCTTGTCGCAAAGCCTGTGCAGATAATGAGTCTTCGGTATTTTGTGCGTTACCGCCACGTTCTTCCCCACGCTGCTCTTGACGCCCACCAGCAGAAGTTTCTTCACCTGCTTGAAATTCCAACATTTGTTGGGTCATTTCCATGGTTTGTTGCTGTAACAGCTCGATAGGCGTTGGATCAGGTTTTCCGGGCCTAAATTCCTGCGCAATAATACTTGTGCCTTTGGGGATGTCTTTTACTTCTATTTTATTTTGTACACCAAACGCAAACTTCATAGAACCTGCTATTTGTTTAAACTTCATCACGTCCATTTCAGAAAAAGACAATAGCAAAACAAAGAAGCACATCAATAATGACATGAGATCAGCGAAAGTTCCCATCCAAGCAGGTAACCCTGGAGGTGGGCATTTGCATTCTTGTTCAGCCATACAACCTCCCGTAGATTAATTCAGCGCTACTCGTCATCAGCAGTTCCAGCTTTACGCTTACCTTCAGCTAAATAATTTTTCAGTAATCCTTCAATAACACGCGGGTTTTGGCCATCTTGTATGCCTAGTACCGCATCAAGCACTAATTCTTGATTCATTTTTTCTTCAGCCATGCGCAACTTTAATTTAGACGCTAGGGGAATAGCGATAACATTTGCTAAAAAAGCACCATAAAGCGTTGTTAACAAGGCAACTGCCATAGCGGGGCCAATAGATTTAGGATCATCCATGTTAGATAACATGGCAACTAATCCAATTAAGGTGCCTATCATGCCCATTGCAGGAGCAACATCAGCCAAAGCCATCATCATATTAGAGCCTGATTCATGCCGCTCAGTAGTGAGGTTTATATCTTTTTGTAACGTAGCTCGAACGACATCGGCATCATGACCATCAACGAGCATGTCGATACCTTTTTGCATAAAAGGATTAGTTATTTCAGCTTCTTCAAGTGCTAAAAATCCCCCTTTACGTGCTGCATCAGCCATGTCTACTGCTTTCTCAATTAAATCTTCAGGCTTTTCTAACTTAAACATAAATGCTTTAGCGACTATTTTACCAATTCCGAAGAATTG
This sequence comes from uncultured Colwellia sp., assembly GCA_965305135.1. Taxonomy (GTDB): domain Bacteria; phylum Pseudomonadota; class Gammaproteobacteria; order Enterobacterales; family Alteromonadaceae; genus Colwellia. The sequence continues at coordinate 325,924 of CBDLPA010000001.1, read as the reverse complement.
CCCTAAACTGTAATTGGATAAAACAATAAAAATAGACCCCCCAAAAACAATTAAAACGGACTGTGTATCCGCAAACATCATAATGTCGCCTGACAACACCATCGCCATCACGAGTAAACAAATGGCACCAAGGATACCAATTAAGGTTGCTAAATCCACAAAACTCTCCTAAAACTGCAAAACTCATAATGTACTAATAAAATAATAGTACATTATGAGAAAACTATTCGCCATTACTTATCGCGTTATATGTTTATTATCGTCCATATAGTCAATAACTTAATACCTGATTTAGAATAATATTAACTAAAATTAGCACCAAGCTACGTTGACCATTGCACATAGCTAATGGTAAGTTTGCGCCTAGCGTTTAAAGAGTCTAGTGTATAAGCAAGCTGTTGTTTAAAAAGAAGGTCAAAAATGGCGAAAAAGAAATTAGAAAATTTGAGTTTTGAAGAGTCTCTTAATGAGTTAGATAGTATTGTTCAAAGTTTAGAGCATGGCGACCTAGATTTAGAAGAGTCAATGGCATTATTTGAAAAAGGTTTAACCTTAAGTAAATTAAGTCAAAACAAACTTCAATCTGCGGAACAAAAAGTAAAAATACTGCTTGAGAAAAATGGTGAGCAGCAGCTTCAAGAATTCGATTTACCTGAAAATAGTATTTCTTCAGGTGAACGTTCGTGAGTATATTAACTAACCATGAGCTTTTACAGGAACGTATTAACCAATTTTTAGCACAGCAACTTGAGCAACTACCTATCAATGATAAAAGACTCCATCAAGCGATGAGTTACGGACTATTAATTGGTGGTAAACGCATTCGTCCTTATTTAGCCTATATAACAGGCGAAGCACTCGGTGTTAGCTTACATGATATTGACGGTATAGCTGCGGCTATAGAATGTATACATGCCTACTCGCTATTACATGATGACTTACCCGCTATGGACGATGATGATTTAAGACGTGGAAAACCAACTTGTCATAAAGCGTTTGATGAAGCCACTGCAATTCTTGCTGGTGATAGTTTACAAACGCTTGCATTTGATATTCTAGCCAACCATAATTTTTCTGAGGCAATAAAGTCTAAGCAGCTTAAATTAATTCAACAACTCGTTTCTGCCGCTGGTTACCAAGGCATGTGTGGTGGACAAGCGTTAGATTTAGCCGCAACAGATGAACAAATTAATTTAGAACAACTAGAAACCTTGCATTCATTGAAAACAGGCGCATTACTTGAGGCTTCAGTACTAATGGCTACTGAGTGTGCCCCACATATTTCAACACAAGAGAAGCAAGCATTTAAATACTACGCCCAACTGATTGGGTTAGCTTATCAAGTTCAAGATGATATTATTGATATAACATCAACCCAAGAGCAACTCGGAAAGCCCACGGGTTCTGATCTTGCCTCCAATAAAAGCACTTACCCTGCACTGCTTGGTTTACAAGGAGCACAGCAAAAAGCTGAAAACTTATTTCAACAAGCACTTCAAGCTTTGGCGAGTTTGCCTTACAATACACAATCCTTAGCTGATTTTGCTACATTCATTGTTAAACGTAGCTATTAAATAAAAGTATTAAAATAATAAATCAGTTAACACATAATTTAACTATAGAAAAACTATGACAAATCTTGCTGACTACCCATTGCTTGCCCAAATTAATTCGCCTAAAGACTTGCGTAACATCCCACAAGATCAGTTGCCGCGAGTCAGTAATGAGTTACGCAGGTTTTTATTAAATTCAGTCAGTAAGAGTAGTGGTCACTTTGCTTCGGGTCTTGGTACTATAGAGCTAACCGTTGCTTTGCATTACGTATATAACACACCTTTTGATCATCTAATATGGGATGTGGGTCATCAAGCTTATCCCCATAAAATTTTAACAGGACGCCGTGATCAACTTCATACTATAAGACAAAAAGATGGTTTACATCCTTTTCCTTGGCGTGAAGAAAGCGAATACGATACGTTAAGTGTAGGCCATTCAAGTACTTCCATTTCTGCTGCGCTTGGTTTATCAGTAGCAGCAGAAAAAGAAGGGCTAAATAGAAAAACAGTCGCCGTTATTGGTGATGGGGCAATGACAGCGGGCATGGCTTTTGAAGCGCTTAATCACGCAGGTGATATTAAAAAAGACATGCTAATTATTTTGAACGATAATGAGATGTCTATATCAGAAAATGTGGGCGCATTAAACAATCACTTTGCCAGAATGCTTTCAGGTAGCCTGTATACGGGAATTAGAGAAAGCGGTAAACGTTTACTGAACAATATTCCTCCTATCAAAGAATTAGCAAGCCGTGCAGAAGAACATTTAAAAGGCATGGTTGTGCCTAGTACATTTTTTGAAGAGCTAGGTTTCAATTATATTGGCCCTATTGATGGTCATGATGTTAATGGGCTCGTTGATACAATAAAAAACATGCGAGGCTTAAAAGGACCACAGCTTCTGCATATAGCCACCAAGAAAGGTAAGGGTTACCAAGCAGCCGAACAAGATCCCATTAAATATCATGCTGTACCCAAATTTAATCCTAGTGATGATAACTTACCTAAAGCAAAAGCTTCTTTACCAACTTACTCGCAAATTTTTGGTGATTGGTTATGTAAAACGGCTGAGGTTGACAAAAAACTCGTCGCTATTACACCCGCCATGCGAGAAGGCTCTGGTATGGTTGAGTTTAGCCAACGTTTTCCTGATCAATATTATGATGTTGCCATAGCTGAGCAGCATGCGGTAACTTATGCTGCGGGTTTAGCTATTGGTGGTCAACATCCTGTTGTCGCTATTTATTCAAGCTTTCTGCAACGTGGTTATGATCAATTAATTCATGATGTTGCTATTCAAAACTTGCCTGTGATGTTTGCAGTAGACAGAGCTGGCGTTGTCGGTGCTGATGGCGCAACACATCAAGGATTATTCGATTTAAGCTTTTTACGCTGCATTCCAAACCTAACAATTATGGCTCCCGCCAATGAGCGTGAATGCCAATTAATGCTTAATACTGGGCACAAAGCAAGCACTCCAACGGTAGTACGTTATCCCCGAGGAAACGGAACAGGTGAAACATTACCACGTGTTGATGAAGTGATTGAAATAGGCAAGGGTAGAATAATTATTGAGGCAAAAGAAAATGATGCCAATATCGCAATTTTAAGCTTTGGAACTATGTTGGCAGAAGCACACAAAGCGGCTGTGGCACTTGGTGCAACACTGGTTGACATGCGCTTTGTTAAACCACTTGATATTCAACTTATTGACGATATTCATAAAAACCATAACGTTATTGTAACCGTTGAAGATAATGCCATCGCTGGTGGTGCAGGCTCTGCTGTAAATGAGTATTTACTTTCGCAAGGGAAGACAATAAAAAACCTGAATATAGGAATTCCTGATCATTTTATTAAACATGGAACACAAGAAGAGGTTCATCAGGAATTGGGACTAGATAGTGTAGGGATAATCACTCGAGTCAATAATTTTATCAATTAGCCCTTTTGGCTAACTTATAACACGCAGATTATTTTTATCGCTGTAATATATTCTTGCCTTTCCTCTGAAAAATAGAGTCGAATTACTCTCTTCCGTGAAGAGATACTAAATCATTAAAACCTGACCTTTGATTTAATAATTTTGATATTTTTATGCTGAGTAATAATTTTATCTACTTCTTTTATTATTATAGCCATATACGGTATAACATTTTGTTTATAAATTTAAATGAAACATATACTCTAGTAATATACATTTGAGAATAATAAAACTAAGAATTTTAAATGAAAATATTAAGTTTGGATGATCATCCTATCTTTAGTGAAGGCTTAAAAGAATCGTTATCAGCCAGTTCTGTTGGGTTTGAAGTAATATCAGCTTTAAATAGTAAACAGGCGTTAGACCACTTACAAAAAAACACTGACTTTGACTTATTGATATTAGATTTATCTATGCCAGATATGGATGGGATATCATTTATAAAATCGCTAATATCACGAAATATTCATATCCCTATTGTTATTATGTCTGCAAAAGAGGACTTAATCACATTATCAGAATGTTTTAAATTAGGTGTATTAGGCTTTTTACCTAAAACATGGACAGTAAATCAACTTAGTACTGCATTACTTAAAATAGCCGATGGCGAAATTGTGGTTCCCGAACATATAGCCAAATCTTTGGCTATAATGTCAAAAAACTCATTAGAAAACACTCAGTCTTCACTAAGCGAGCGGCAATTAGAAATATTAAAAATGGTGCAAGCAGGGCTCACTAACGCAGGTATCGCCGCGGTTTTATACATTAGTGAGGCTACCGTCAAATCACATTTACAAAGAATATTTAAAATATTAGGTGCCAAAAATAGAATAGATAGCGTACGTAAAGCTGAGCATTTAAGAATTTTATCAACAACTAGATAATGACAGATAAATTTTAAATATAATTTTGCTGTTTTGTTATTTAGATTACTAAGGGTTGTATATATTGTTAAATGAAAAAATAAATATAGATTTTATTGAAAAAGAACGTTTCAGCTTGTATATGAATGGAATGCTAAGGAACTACATTGGTTCTATCGCGATAGGCTTGCCACTTTTCTATTTTATTTTTAAATCACAAGCATCAATGAACACCGCCACAATATGGTTTACTCTTGATGCGATATTAATGATAAGTGTACTTTTTACTTACTATAGTTTTTACAGGTATAAAGATGCCTTTAATATGTCGACTTGGCAAAAAATTAGTGACATACCTGTTCTAATTTTTAGTTTTCATATCGCTGCAGCTCCTTGGCTTTGGTTACAGTTTAACGTTGATATATATCTGTATACCATGTTTATAATGATCATTTCGTTAGTAGGCACAATTACTCAAACAATTTCTTATTACTTTAACCGGTTAATTATATTCTCAATTATCCCTATAGTATCTTTAGCAATTAAAGCTTTTATGATAGCAGGCGAAGACTCGTTTGAAATGTGCATAGTTGTATTTTTAGTATGGTTTGGATTAATTACATACGCTCATCGTATACATAAATCATTGATTAACTCTATCACTCTAACATTTGAGAACTTACAAGCGCGTTATAACGCTGAACGCATAAACAAAGAAAAATCTCAATTTTTTGCTGCGGCAAGCCATGACATTAGACAACCATTACAAGCGGTAAATTTATTAGTCAACTCACTTAAATCAAGAAATACTTGTCTTGAAGATGAATTACTATTTGAACGTTTAGAAAACAGTGTTGATAGCATGTCAGAATTACTCAATAACTTACTTGACGTTTCAAAGTTAGACGCCCATGTCATCGTTCCTCATCGCCAACATATTTGCTTAACAACCATATTAGAAAAACTGCACTGTGAATTTAAACCAATTTTAACTGTCGAGAATATTAATTTAACGATAAAAACAACTGACGAAGTTGTAATAGCTGATAATATTTTACTAGAACAGGTGTTAAATAACTTATTATCAAATGCAATTAGGTACACTAAATCAGGTGATATTTTCATTTCAACGCAGTCAGTTCCGCAAGGAATTAAAATTAATGTGAAAGATACAGGGATAGGTATAGCAAAAGCGGATCAAGAAGCAATATTTCTTGAATTTATTCAACTCAATAATTTAGAACGAGATTCAGCTAAAGGATTAGGCTTGGGTTTATCTATTGTTAAGCGACTTTGTACGTTACAAGACTGGCCATTAGCACTTGATTCAGAGTTAGGAAAAGGAAGTTGCTTTAGCTTTATACTGCCGAAAGGTAAACGTGAATCAATTAAAACAATCGATAAAATTGATATCAATAAAAACCTAACTGCGGTTGATGTTATCATCATTGATGATCATGAAGGAATTCGATATAGCCTGTCTAATATGCTAAGTGAATGGGGTTGTAATGTACGCTCATTTGAATCAGCTTTTGATGCTTGCACAGCCCTTGATAAACACACAAGTTGGCAACCAAATTTAATTATATCTGATTATCGTTTACTCAATAATACAACAGGCATTGAAGCAATAGAGCAAATACAAAAGAAACTAGATTACCCTACCGAAGCAATTATGATGACTGGTGATACTGCACCAGAAAGAATTAAGGAAGTTGAAGACCTCGGTTTTATGGTATTACATAAACCCATTAAGCCGTCAAAGTTACGAGTTATGATTACCCATAAAATGCAATTTTTACTATAAAAATACGATTAAATAGTTTACTAGCTAACTTAAAATAGATTATTTATCGAATTTTTATACGCCCCTTGTAATACAAAATACATCTAAGGGGCACTATTGTTTTTTATGCTATTTAACCTAAATACTACCTAGATAGTTTTCAACTTCCGTTCATACAACAAGCAAAGAAAATTGCGGTTCAATCGTAACTCTATTGCAATTTAATTTACGATAAAGTTTGTAAAATAGCGGCTAGAGCTACACTTATTAGGCCGAGCTAAGATTATTTTCGTAATCTTAAATATTCAAAGGCAAATAAGCTTTTACCAGATTTTTGATTATAGTATTGGCAATAAAGCTTTTCACCTTGAGGTGGTGCTAAAGTACTTGTATTGGCATGAACACTTAACATGGTCATTCCTTTAGATTGAAGTTTTTTCTTCCATTCGCCGCTACGGCTGCTATTACTACCTTCCGAACATTCTTCAATGCCTTCAGAGTTACCACAATAAAGTAGCATAGCTTTACCCGTAATATAGTTAACGGTGTATGGATATTGATCTTTTGGTTCAGTTTCACCTACAGCACCAGCGCCAGGGTTAGCTGATTTTACACACTGCATAGACCAATCGTTAGAACTGGTAGCCTTATATTGCTTTGTGTCAACCTCCATATACGCTATTTCGTGTGATTGAAGTGAAGGTAATATACAACCATTGGTTAACTCTCCTACCTTTCTATTAATAAGGCCAGTACGTTTTTCTTTAGCAAATCCTTTTTGGAATGTATAAGTTCCACTTTTACCAATGATAATATTCTTAGGTTTGAAGCTTGCACAACTTGTCATATCTGTAAGGCTTTTGTCTGGACCACCTTCTAAACTCGGTGCTGCTGCGTTACCAAGACTAGCGTCTTCTTGGCCTTTTTTACTCGTATTTTCTGCTTTCTTTTTGGTTTCATTTTTCAGTTTGTTTTTTACATCATCAAAAAATCCAGCATTTGCACTTGTAATGCTTACTGAAATAACTAAACCAACTAAAATAGATACTTTACTTAACTTCATTCTTTATTCCCTACACAACTGATAATTATTTTGAGACTATAAAGAAATTAATTAAAAAAAGTTAAAATTTCATACTTTAGTATGCACAGATTGAGGTATAAGCAACCAATAACGCTGAATTTTTATCAAAGCATACTATAGAGGTTATGCGCCTATGATAATTTCGTTCGCATTTAAAACTATTTATAGGAACAGTTTCATTTCATCACTATTGAGAATTAGAGACATCGGGAATTAAAGGCATCGTGAATTAAAAACGACGCTCAATGATGAGACAAACTTATTGGGTTTAATACATCCTAAATCAAATAAGTTAACGGTACTCTAACGATACAAGCCCTAAAAATAAAGTTGAAGGGCTTGTTTACAGGGATATTTATTTTACAAGGACGTATCACAGAATCATTGGGTATAAATAATTCCTGATACTTTTATTTACAAATTTTCAACTTCAATTCTATTTTGTGAATTAGCCTCAAGTGCTGCTTTTTTTTCGCGCTCTTGCCGTTTTTCACAAGGATTATCACAATTACATTCTTTTTCAATACCAACGCTAGCTAAACCGCCGCAACTACCTGCTAAGGTTTTCTTTTGAAAGATGTAACCAACTGCCATCGCTGCGCCAACGACCAGGAAAAAACCAAAAGTGATTAAAAAAATCATCATAATATATACACGCCTATAAATAATTCGTGAAATTGTTAGTCTGAAGTCTAACTGACAACTATTTCAAATATTGTTTAAATTTTACCGTAAATTGCTCAGTAAAGCCATTTTCAGATTTAGAAACAAACAATGCCGCTAAATCATTTTTAACTGCGAAGGCTAAACCTTCCTCTGCTCCCATCACCATTAAAGTAGTCGACAAACCGTCTGCTGTCATTGACGATGGTGCTATCACTGTAACTGATACTAGGTTATGGTTTATAGGTTTACCTGTGCCAGGATCTATAATATGTGAAAAACGCTGCCCATTACTTTCAAAATAATTCCGGTAATCGCCTGAGGTTGCAACTGCATTATCTTTAGGAATAATAACCTGTTGAACTGCCCTATGTTCACCTGAAGGATCAAAAATAGGTTTCTCAATAGCAATAGCCCAAAGTTCGCCAGTATGCTTAAATCCTCTTAAACGCATCTCCCCACCTATTTCTACCAAATAGTTAGTGATACCATTGGCTTCAATCAATTCCGCTACTACATCAACACCATAGCCTTTAGCAGTAGTAGATAAATCAATATACAGGTTAGGAATATCCTTTGACAATTGAGTACCGTTTAGATGAAGTTTTTTTAATCCAACACGAGCACGAGTACTCGCTATCAATTCATCACTTGGCGCAGTTTCAGGACGTAAATCGGGACCAAATCCCCAAAGATTAACTAATGGTCCAACGGTAATATCTAGTTTACCACCACTTAGTTCACCTAAACGAATAGATTCACCTAAAACACGAGCAAAACCGCCAGACACTTCAACGGGTTCAAGAGACGTAGACTTATTAAAACGAGAAATTTCTGAATCAGGTATGTAAGTCGACATGACTTGATTGACTTGTTTTAGTCGTGCATCAATTTGTGAATGCAATTGCAGCGCTTCTACTTCTTCAGGTGTCGAAACCACCTTAATGTTATAAGTAGTCCCCATTGTACGACCTTGCAGATGTATTTCTGTTTTTCCTGAATTATTACTAGGAAAGCAAGCCGATATACTGACAGCTAACAACACTATAAGTATTTGTTTGATTTTATTCATTTGAGTTTTCCAAATTTATTATTTAACGAATAAAACTAGTTTTAATTTCATTTGTTAAATAATAAAGACGACCTAGGTCGTCTTTATATAGATTTCTAATTAGCTTAATTTGCAGATAGTTCGTTCTAGAGCAAAAAGAAGGCGCAAAGTTGACGCTAGTCAATGAGCACCTTCGATGCAGCTATAGGGCGAAATAGCAAAAAATTATGCCTAATTAACCGCCGAAGTCATCCAATAGAATATTATCGTCTTCTACACCAAGATCTTTCAACATGTGAATAACCGCAGCATTCATCATTGGTGGCCCACACATGTAGTATTCACAATCTTCTGGCGCTTCATGATCTTTCAAGTAGTTTTCATAAAGAACGTTGTGAATAAAACCAGTCATACCATCCCAGTTATCTTCTGGTTGAGGATCACTCAACGCCACATGCCATTCAAAGTTATCATTATCAGCCGCTAAACCATTATAATCATCTTCGTAGAACATTTCACGTAATGAACGTGCGCCGTACCAGAAACTCATTTTACGTTTTGATTTAAGACGTTTAAGTTGGTCAAAAATGTGTGAGCGCATTGGCGCCATACCAGCACCACCACCAATAAATACCATTTCTGCATCAGTCTCTTTGGCAAAGAATTCACCAAACGGACCAGAAATAGTTACTTTATCACCAGGCTTTAAGCTAAAGATAAATGATGACATCTTACCCGCTGGCAAATGTAATTTTCCTGGAGGCGGCGTAGCAATACGCACATTCAGCATAATAATGCCTTCCTCTTCAGGATAGTTTGCCATTGAATAAGCACGCAAAGTTGGCTCATCTACTTTTGACTCTACGTCGAAGAAACCAAAATGTTCCCAGTCACCACGGTATTGTTCATCGATATCAAAATCGCTGTATTTAACATGATAAGCAGGTGCTTCAATTTGGATATAACCACCCGCTTTAAATGGTACTGATTCACCATTAGGAATTTTAAGTTTTAGCTCTTTAATGAACGTTGCTTTGTTATCGTTAGAGATAACTTCACATTCCCATTGTTGAACACCAAAAATTTCGTCTTCTACTTCAATTTCCATGTCTTGCTTAACAGCAACCTGACATGAAAGACGACAACCTTCTTTTGCTTCACGTTTAGTAATATGCCCTTCTTCAGTTGGTAATATATCACCACCACCTGAATGTACATGTACACGACATTGGCCACAAGTACCACCGCCACCACAAGCTGAAGGTATAAAAATACCTTTATCAGCTAACGCACCTAATAATTTGCCACCCGCAGCAGTTGTTACTGACTTGTCTGGATCGCCATTTATACTAATCGTTACGTCACCGCTTGATACTAACTTAGATTTAGCAAATAAAATTACTAATACTAAGGCAAGCACTATCGCTGTGAACATCGATACGCCGAGAATAATTTCCATCGACCTTCCTTATTTATTTATCTAAATCGTTACAGTGAAATACCACCGAAAGATAGAAACCCGAAGGCCATCAATCCAGCTGTGATAAATGTAATGCCTAAACCTTTAAGGCCATTAGGTACGTCAGAATATTTCATTTTCTCACGAATACCCGCCATCAATACAATCGCTAACATCCAACCTACACCTGAGCCAATGCCGTAAACAACACTTTCACCAAGGTTAAGGTTTTTAGCAACCATAAATGAAACCGCACCAAAAATTGCACAGTTAACCGTAATTAAAGGTAAGAAAATACCAAGTGCTTGGTACAAAGCAGGGAAATATTTATCTAAAATCATTTCCAAAATTTGTACTAAAGCGGCAATCACACCAATAAAGGTAATAAAAGATAAAAAGCTTAAATCAATCGACTCTTTCGGGTCAGTTATACCCATCACTGAATCTAACGCACCTGGCGCCAAAATAGCTTGGTATATAATTTGGTTAGCAGGAACAGCTAAACCTAATACCACCACAACGGCAACACCTAAGCCAATAGCGGTACTAACCTTTTTAGACACAGCTAAAAAGGTACACATACCTAAGAAAAAGCTTAATGCCATATTCTCAATGAAAATGGTTTTAACAAAAATACTTAAATAATGTTCCATGATCAATCCTTCTCAACTTGTTCTGGTTTCCATTGGCGAATTGCCCAGATGGTTAAACCAATAATGAAGAATGAACTAAAAGGTAATACTAATAAGCCGTTACCTTGATACCAACCACCGTTTTGCGTTAATTGTAAAATTTCGATGCCAAAAAGCGTACCAAAACCTAATAACTCACGGAAGAAAGCAACAATCATCAAAACAGCACCATAGCCTAAACCATTACCAATACCATCTAAAAAGCTCACACCAGGCTTTTCTTTCATAGCAAAAGCTTCAGCACGCCCCATAACGATACAGTTGGTAATGATCAAACCAATGTAAACTGATAACTCTTTCGATAATTGATACGAAAAAGCTTTCAAAACTTGGTCAACCACGATTACAAGCGAGGCTATAATTGCCATTTGTACAATAATACGCACACTTGATGGTATTTGATTACGAATAATTGAGATAAACAAGTTTGAAAATGCAGTTACTAACATTACTGCAACAGTCATAACTAAAGCATTTGCCATAGAGCTAGTTACGGCCAATGCAGAACATACCCCTAATACTTGTAGTGCAATTGGATTGTTATCTACAACAGGTCCAAATAGAACTTTTTTATTATCTGAAGACATTAGTTAAGCCCTCCCTCTTTGAACCTAGTAACGAACGGACCATAGCCTTCGTCACCTAACCAAAATTGTAAAGTTCGAGTAACACCATTACTGGTTAATGTGGCACCTGACAACGCATCAACACCATTAACATCACCTGGTTTAGCGCCGCCTTTAACTAAGTGAATAGCGGCTTCACCTTGTTCGTTATACATTTTTTTACCTGGCCATAAGGCTTTCCACTTAGGATTAAGTACTTCTGCCCCCAATCCTGGAGTTTCCTTAAGATCCGAGTAAACAACACTACGAACGGTATTTAAATCTGGTGCCAAACCAATAAAGCCGTACATTAAATCCCATAAACCTGAGCCTACAATCGGTAATACAATAGTATCTAATTGTTGTTGGTCGTTTTTAACAAGATAAATTACAGCACGATCGGCGCGGCGACTAAGACCCGCTATATCATTTTCAGGTTTAGTACTTTTGCTAACATCACGAGCATCTGAACGCTCGTCAAATATGTCTGTATCACCTTCAATGATTTTACCCGTTTTTAGGTCAATCATTTTCGCTTCAACAAATTTAGCATAAGTGCCAACAATGTCTGAACCCGCTTTTTCAAGCAGACCAGAAGCTTCAAGAATTTTTGTTTGCTTATCAAGCAATTTGTTAGCTTGTTGTAATGGTTTCAAACCAACCGCAGAGATAGATACCAATGCAGCACACACTAAACAAATAATAAATACAAACACTAGCGTTGAGCCAAATGTTTCTTTCTTTTTTGTATCGGAATTAGACATTACGAGCAAGCCTCCGTTTGATGTTGCCTTGCACTACAAAGTAGTCAAACAATGGCGCGAACAAGTTAGCAAATAAAATAGCTAACATCATGCCTTCAGGGAATGCAGGGTTTACAACACGAACTAACACAACCATGACACCAACTAAAGCACCAAACCAGTATTTACCTGTATTGGTGAAAGAAGCTGAAACGGGATCCGTTGCCATAAACATCATACCAAAGGCAAAACCACCAACAACTAAATGCCAGTACCATGGCATTGCAAACATGGCATTAGTATCGCTACCAATCGCATTAAAGATAAATGCCGTTGCGACCATACCACCGAACACGCCTAACACAATGCGCCATGAAGCGATGCCTTTATAAAGGATATAAGCACCACCTAACAAAATAGCAAATGTTGACACTTCTCCAACAGAACCTGGGATGAACCCCCAGAAAGCATTCCACCAATCAGCATTCAATGAATAATCATTTAAGCCTTGGCTAGCAGTACTGAGTGCAGTAGCACCAGAGAAACCATCAGCAGCAACCCAAACAGCATCACCTGAAATTTGAGCAGGATAAGCAAAGAATAAAAATGCACGGCCTGCTAATGCTGGGTTTAAGAAGTTTTTACCTGTGCCACCAAAGACTTCTTTAGCTATAACGATACCAAAAGTTATACCAATAGCGACTTGCCATAAAGGAATTGTGGCAGGAACAATAAGCGCAAATAAGATTGAAGAAACAAAGAAACCTTCGTTCACTTCATGGCCTCGTACTGCCGCAAATAATATTTCCCAAAAGCCACCAACAATAAAAGTAACGGCATAAATAGGTAAAAAGAACATGGCTCCGTAGAACATCATGCTAAACCAACCAGAGTCGGCATTAAGCGTTCCACCTAGTGCTGCAAATAAAGCAGTTTGCCAAGTATCAGGCAGTGTATAACCAGCAACTAAAGCGTCAACCGCTTGGAAGCCAATGTTATACATACCAAAGAACATAGCTGGGAAAACAGCTAGCCATACTGTGATCATAATGCGTTTTAAATCGATGCTATCACGTACGTGAGTTTTACCTTTGTTTACTTGCCCGGGGGTAAATAAACCAGTAGCAACGGCTTCATATAATGCAAACCACTTCTCATGTTTGCCGCCTTTTTCAAATTGCGGCTCAATATCTTCAATAAACTTTTTCAAGCCCATGACTAACCTTCCTTCTCTATTGTGGTTAGGCAATCACGAAGATATACGCTGTAATCTGTTTTGCCAGGGCAAACAAATGTACAAAGCGCTAAATCTTCTTCGTCTAGCTCCAAAACACCAAGTTTCTGCGCTGTATCAGTATCACCCGCAACTAAATCACGCAATAACATGGTAGGTAAAATATCTAATGGCATAACACGTTCAAAGTTACCAATAGGTACCATGGCACGTTCACTACCGTTGGTAGTGGTTGTCATATTGAATAATTTCTTAGGGAAGAAATGAGACATATAAGCGCGCGTTACTGAGAATTTATTAGGACCAGGATACATATACCCCATAAATTCTTTATCACGACCTTCTAGAATCAGACAGATTTGAACATGATAACGCCCTAAATAACCGTGTACGGCTGCTGCAGTTGACCCCATTAACAATGAGCCAGAAACTACACGTAATTCACCGTCAATCGCTTCACCAGCAGTTAATTCAGCGGTACTTGCACCTAAAACAGTGCGTACTAAGCGTGGATTTTTTGCGGCAGGACCAGCAAGAGAAATAACACGCGTATTATCTAACTCTCCCGAGGTGAAAAATTTACCATAGGCAATAACATCTTGGTAACCAATATGCCAAACAAATTTTTCTGCACTAACAGGTTTTAAAAAGTGAATATGAGTGCCAACTAAACCTGCAGGATGCTTACCTGCAAATTCATTTACTTGCGCAGTACTCGTAACAGGAATATTTGCATCTGGCGCTTTACTCACGAATATTTCACCGTCAGTTAAACGAGACAAAATAGTCAAACCATTTTTAAACGCTTCAGCTTGCTCACCAATAACAACTTCTGGATCAGCAGCAAGCGGATTAGTATCCATTGCGCTAATAAAAATTGCCATTGGTGTTGAGTCTACCGCAGGTATTTTACTAAATGGTCGAGTTCTTAATGCAGTCCACAAACCAGAGTCAATCAAGTTATTTACCACGATTTCACGTGATACAGTTGCTAACTGGTCGGCAGGGAAATGGGAAAATGTGACTTGCTCATTACTGTCTTCATCAACATCAATAACAACAGATTGCAAAACACGTTTTTCACCACGGTTAATTTCTTTAACAACACCGGCAGCTTGAGCTGTGAATTTAACGCCAGGATTCTTTTTATCTTCAAAAATCACCTGACCTTTTTTAACACGATCACCCACTTTAACAAACATGGTTGGTCGCATACCCACAAACTCTTCACCTAATGTTGCAACAGTTTTGATGGAAGGACCATCTTGGATTACCTGCTGTGGTATTCCTTTAACTGGAACATCTAAGCCTTCTTTTATTGTAATCATAAACACTTGCACTACTTTTGATGGGAGTAAAAAACCAATGACTTATCATCTGTAATAATTGGCATAACCCAAATAACAAAAATATTTAAGTAATTGATTTCAGTGTATTTCAGCAAAGAACTTATTTTTTCAAATGAAAAAATAAGACCCACTGATTCTAAGTTAAATTTTCTGGCGCGAATATTACCACAAACAGCCATAATGATTCTACGTCGATTAACAAATTTTCATGACAAATTATACTATAGTTGTAATTCATACCCTAAAATGGTGCAAAAGCTTGTTTTTAATGATTTATCAATTAAAAAAATGACTCATCATGTGACAAATATCACCTAAAACACATATAAGTTTTTGTTTATAATAAAAAATAAACTTCAAGTAAGCTTTGCACCTAAAAATATATTCCCACACATTTTATAAGGTTATTTTCTCTTAATGGAAAATAACTTAACCAATTTGCTACTATTCTCAACCTGTTAAATATAAAAAACCGACATAACATCGGTTTTAATAAGTACATAAGTTATTAATACGTTAACTTAAGTTATTAATTGCAACTTCAGGACTAACATCAGCATCATAATCAACACCTTCAACGCCAAATCCAAACAATTTTAAAAACTCATTATGGTAGCCAACATAGTCAGTCAATTCGTCAATTGTCTCTGTTTCTACCGTATTCCAAATATCTGTTACACGTTGCTGTACGCTATCTTCTAATTCTTTATAGTTTTGACGGAAACGTCCTTGTTCATCTAGACGAGGAGTATCACTATAAATATTTTCTTTAAACAAATTCGCGATTTGCTCAATGCAGCCTTCATAGGTACCATCAGCTTTCATCACTTTAAACATGGCTGAAATATAAAGCGGCATAATAGGAATAGCCGAACTTGCTTGTGTTACTACGGCATTGAGTGAAGTAACGCGTGCTTGACCATTAATGCTAGCAGTTGCACTATTAATAGCAGAGGCTGCTCGGTCTAAATCTTCTTTTGCTTTACCTATAGTCGCTTTTCCATAAATTGGCCATGTTAGTTCTTTACCTATGTAGGTATAAGCAACCGTTTTAACACCTTGCGCTAAAACATCAGCTTCTTTTAGCGCATTTAGCCATAATTCCCAGTCAGCACCACCCATAACATCAATAGTACCTTGAATTTCGGCTTCATTGGCCGCCTCAACAGAAACAGAATCAATTATACGTTTAGAGGTATTCAAATTTCTTGTAGTTACACTTTCACCAATGGGTTTTAACGTAGAAGAATAAACTTCCCCCGTGTCAGGATCCGTTCTACGTGGAGAGGCTAGCGAATAGATAACCAAATCTATTTTTCCCATATCTGTTTTTATAGTTTCAATTGCTTGCGCTTTAATTGCATGTGAAAAAGCATCACCATTGATATTTTTTGAATAAATACCTGCTTCATCTGTCGCTTTTTGAAAAGCGGCCGTATTATACCAACCAGCTGAGGCTGTTTTCTTGTCAGTAGGTGGTTTTTCAAAGAAAATACCTAATGTACTCGCACTATGACCAAAGGCTGCCGTTATACGTGAAGCTAAGCCATAACCAGTAGAAGCACCAATAACTAATACGTTTTTTGGCCCTTTTTTACTTGCCCCTTGTGCTTTTACATAAGCAATTTGTTCATTTACATGGGCTTCACAACCTACAGGATGAGCATTAGTACATATAAAACCACGAATTTTTGGCTTGATTACCATAAGAAAACCTTTTGAATAACTTTATAAATAATATAAATTTTCGCTATTGTACCTTGCTAACAAATTAAAGAGGTACGAGCAGTTAAGAAATAAATGAGCGTGTAGTTTGCGTAACTATTTTCCGCCACCAGCACATTTGGGAGATTCAGGAGTGTTATTTGCGTAAAATTCGTGCCACTCTTTTTCGGTATATGTGTGCATGGCTAAGGCATGAATTTTTCCAGACAACTCTTCTGAAAGTACTGAATTTACTGCGCGATGACGTTTGATCAAACGCTCACCCTCAAAGTTTTTTGATACAATTGTTACTTTAAAATGTGATTCGCTACCTGGCGGCACATTATGATTATTACTTTCGTTAATAACATCCAGATGCAACGGGGAAAAGGCAGCACGTAATTTTTTTTCTATGACAGTAGCTATAGACATTATTTTCTCAGTAATAAGGGTTATTAACAGTTCATTTTAATAACTTTTATGGGGCCGAAGCAATAGTTAAACAAGTATAATTTTGAAGTCACACAGGGATATGGCACAATAACGCATCTTTACCCACTGCCCCTAGACTATTTTTATAATGTTAAGCCCCTTTTTTATAGATGAAAAACAGTTAACCCTTGTTCGCTTCCCTATAGCACAAGTTAACCGAAGTTTGCAGGCTTGGGATGCTGCAGACGAATACTTACTTAATCATATAAAAACTGAACAGTTAGTTTCAAAGCAAACTCGAATCGCTATTTTCAATGATGCCTTTGGTGCACTAACCACCCATTTTTGTCTTCCTGAAGTATTGAACAATGCAGTTGACGCATCAAAAAAGAAACCAACTGTTTATTGCATAAATGATTCATACATTAGCAGCCAGGGTATTGCTTATAATATTACGCATAATCAACTTGCTCATGACAATATCACCCAATTAAATTGCTTAGATAGTTTTCCAGAAAATATTACCCTTATTCTTTATAAAATTCCAAAAAGTAAGTCATTACTTATAGAGCAATTAATACAAATTCAAAAGAATACAAAAGAAAACACTGTTTTTATTGCCGCTGATCGAGCAAAAGAAATTCATAGTTCAACGCTTAAACTATTTGAAAAATATTTAGGCACCACCACCACGTCATTAGCCGTAAAAAAAGCCCGTTTAGTTTTTTGCCGGCTTAATCCTCAACTGTGCCATCAGTCACCTTTTCCTACGGTTTGGTCATTGCCAAATAAAGCATTAAAGCGTGACTTTTCTATAAGTAACCATGCAAATGTTTATTCCCGAGAGAAGCTAGATATTGGCGCTCGGTATTTTATTGATAACTTACCTGATATTAAAGATGATTGCGAAGTAATTGACTTAGGCTGCGGTAATGGCGTTGTCGGTTTAAGTATATTAGCTAAACAACCAACAGCGCACGTACAA
Organism: uncultured Colwellia sp.; assembly: GCA_965305135.1. Lineage (GTDB taxonomy): Bacteria > Pseudomonadota > Gammaproteobacteria > Enterobacterales > Alteromonadaceae > Colwellia. Next base: position 307,734 of record CBDLPA010000001.1, on the reverse strand, counting down.
TTTTTTGATGAATCACATATGGCAATTACCTCAGCACAAATGAATATTAGCGCTAATTTGCCCGATTTAATCGCACAGTGTCAGTTTCATTTAAATGACTGTTTAACGGGTGTAGGAAGTAACAGTGTTGATTTAATCTTATGTAACCCCCCTTTTCATCAACAAACGGCGACAACTGATCATATTGCTTGGCAAATGTTTAAAGATAGTCATAGAGTATTGAAAAAAGGTGGGGAATTGCGCATTATTGGCAACAGGCAATTAGCGTACCACATCAAGTTAAAACGTATTTTTGGCAACGAAAGACTTATTGCCAGCAATGATAAATTTGTTACGCAATCGGCAATTAAATAATAGCCAGTTCACCGTTAATGATAACTAGCAGTATTAACATTTGTTAAAATATACTAAAGCGATTTTACTTATGAAATTCAATTCTTTTTATCTAAAAACCATCGTATTTACTACAGTGTTTATGGCAATGATGACACTAAACGGCTGTGCCAATATACCAAATCATGTCATTATAGCGCCAGACATAGCCACTCCCCGCTCTGTTGCATTCAACAAAGAAACTCAATTCAATGTGGTTGATATGCGCACAGCGCATCATATTGTGCAAATAATGCGTAAAGGTGAAGCAGCAACTCTTATTTCAGCTCAAAACAGGCTAGAAGACACAATAAAAAATAGCTTAAGAAAACACTGGCAAGCACAAGGTTTAGTCATTAACGACAATGCGATTAACGCAATTGATATATCAATAGAAAAAGCAATTATCAGTGTTAATCAAGAAATGATGAAATATACCGCACAAACAGAAATTGTAATAAAAGTTACCGTTTATAACGGCACACAAACACTAGTCAATACTTTTACAAATAGAGGTAATAGTGATGGGCCTTTACAAGCTGATGTTGCTGTATTAGAACGTAACTTTAACCAACGTTTAACCAATTTACTGCAACAAATTTTAGCGAACAAAAAAATAAGTCATGCGCTAAAGTAAGCTTCATTTCATAAAAAATTGTGAGACAAATTCAATGAAAAATTTATTCAACATAATAGTCACTGGCATACTATTGCTAAAACTAACACTTATAAGTGCTTCAGCATTCGCTAACAATATTGCTATTGATCCAACTAATATTTACCCTAAAGTAAAATTAGAAACATCACTCGGTATCATTATTGTTGAACTTGATCGCGTTAAAGCCCCTATTACAGTTGATAATTTTTTAACCTATGTAGTCACAGGTGAATACAACAATACTATTTTTCATCGTATTGTTGAAGATTTCATTGTGCAAGGCGGTGGCTATGATGTCGATTTTGTACCTAAAAAAACCAATGGAGATATTGTAAACGAATCAGGAAATGGATTAAAAAATGAAATAGGCACTATTGCTATGGCCAAAGAAAATCGGCCTCACACAGCAAATAGGCAATTCTTTTTTAATATCAATGACAATACCAATTTAGATCCAGGAAAACGTTGGGGTTATACCGTGTTTGGCTCAATTGTTGAGGGGGATGACGTACTTGAAGCCATCGCAAATATTAAAACAGACTACAATGAAGCCCTAGGGTGGGAAAATGTTCCGCTGGAGCCTGTAATACTAATTAAAGCAACCCTTTTACCAGCACAGTAAGCCATCATGAAACAAAATTTAAACATAAAAAATCTACACACTCTAATGCTTGTGCTAAATATTTTAGTTATAAAATAAAAATGATATATAGTCATTTCTTACAGTTTCATTACAAAATATATGGTTATTATTTTGACAAAAAGGTATTTATCAACGATACCTATAGTATGCGTAGTATGCGTTAATCATTAAGGCTTGTAATTTTTTACATAAATAATAAAGTTGATTAAGCACACAAGTACAAAATCACTCTAAACGTATCAATTTATTTTTTCATTACATTATTTAAAGGCAAGGAGGCTGACGGGGAGCCTGCATGGTAGTTGAGCAGTTTATCGATAATAAAGTAGTACAGATGGCAGCTTATGTTAACGCAGTTATTGACGAAACACTTCATTACACTGAATTAGATAGTTTTATTTCAGATACTATGAGCGAATGGACTTTACTGAAAGTGAAGGATGAAACCCCCAGTAGTGCCCAAGAACGTGTTTTTTGGCATTTAATTCATGAGGTCAGTTTACATGGTGCTCAAGCATTAAAGAACGATTTGTTTTTTAAAAGTGAGATGACCACATGCCTTGATTTTTTCAACGGTGTTGGAAGTTACCCTATTGATTGCATAGGTTGGCGTCCCATTCCTTAAACTGGCAGGTGCGTTATATTCAAAACTAATAAATAGGCTTCTGCTTAGCTCAACTCTCTGATAAGCTTATTAAATCATTTAATACCAACGTAATTCTATTATTGTCCAATTAATGGACGAAATTTGATGAAACAGGTATACGTACCGTAATAATTAATGTCAACACCTTCGTTTAAACAAGCCATTTTGAACAAGCGCATGCTAATTTGTATTTTTACAGGTTTTAGCTCGGGCTTACCCTTATTTGTTCTTTACCAATTGGTGCCTGGGTGGCTGCGTGATCAAGGTGTCAGCTTGGCAGAAATTGGCTTGTTTTCATTAATAGGCATACCTTATGTTTGGAAATTCATATGGTCTCCTTTGATGGACAGATATTCGTTGGGTGGGTTAGGTAGAAGACGTAGCTGGATGCTAGCAACTCAGGTATTACTACTTTTTTCAATTGCGGCTTTTGGCTGGGTTAACCCTGTTGCAAATATTTGGTCTGTTGCTTACTTAGCCGCAGCTGTTGCTTTTTTTAGTGCTAGTCAAGACATTGTATTAGACGCCTATAGGCGTGAATTACTACCCGACAATGAACTTGGGCTTGGTAATTCGATACACGTACAAGCATACCGTTTGTCGGGTTTGGTACCAGGATCGTTAGCTTTTATTCTTGCTGACCACATTAGTTGGCAATCTGTCTTTATGGTAGTAGCTGCCTTTATGATATGTGGGGTTTTATTAACATTGTTTATAAAAGAGCTAGATACTGAACAGCATGCTCCTAAGTCATTAAAAGAAGCGGTTATACTCCCCTTTAAAGATTTTGTTCAAAGTAATGGCTTAAAATCGGCCTGTTACACTCTTGCTTTTTTAATACTCTATAAGTTGGGAGATAACATGGCTACGGCTCTACAAACTCCCTTTTTTATTGATATGGGGTTCAGTAAAACGGAAATAGGCGTCATTGCAAAAACAGCCTCTTTAGTCGCCATGACTATTGGCATTATTGTTGGTGGTATTGTAATGATTAAGCTAAGTATAAACAGGGCGCTATGGCTGTTTGGCTTTGTGCAAATTGCCAGTATTCTTGGTTTTGCTGCGCTTGCTGAAATTGGCCATAATAACGTTGCTTTAGCCATGGCAATGGGGTTTGAATATTTAGGTGTGGGTTTAGGTACGGCTGCTTTTACTGCATTTATAGCAAGAACAACAAACCCTGCATTTGCCGCAACACAAATAGCACTTTTTACTGCATTAGCGGTATTACCTAGAACATTTGCAAATGCTACTACAGGCTTTATTGTTGAACAAATAGGTTGGACACAATTTTACTTTTTATGCACTGGGTTAGCTATTCCGGGTATGCTAATGTTATTTAAAGTGGCTCCTTGGCATGATGCCACAACAAACACAAACGCGAATACACCTTCGCCTGAAAATGAGCGAGAATAGACTTTCACCTACACAGGACAATACTATGATAAAACTTTTCTTTTTACTTCCCATTCTTATGTGCTCTGTTTGGTGGTGGTACCTTAATAATCATGGTTATAGCGTAAAAGAAGGAATAAAAGGGTTCATTTATATTTTAATATTTAATGCTATCATTATACTTTTTTTCACCGTAATGATTTATGTTACTCGATGATCTCTAGCCTAAGTATTCATACGCTGAACAAAAGCCGTTGCAAAACGCCGTGCTGCTTTTTCATCCATATTAAAATATAACGAAGGCTCAATCAGTTCAGCTTCCATTAAAGCAAACGTTTCACGACTGTCTTCAAACATTGCTTCATTATTAAAACGAACAAAATCAAGGCGAGCATACAAAGGCATTTCTCCTGTTAAACGGGTAATAACAGACAAGGTAGCCTCGGCTTGTGCTAATAAGTCTTTTGCAGGTGTAATCGTTTGTAAACGCCCACCATGCTCTTCTTGTACCCTAAAGTCACCTTGTTTAGGGGTTTTCAAAATTGCATGACTATAACCACCATCAAAATAAAACAATGAAAACTCGCCTTCATCAATAACACTGCTTATAAATGGTTGAACCATAAATTCACTTGTTGAAAATACGGCCTCTAACTGACTAGAAAACTGCTCAGCTGTGTCTTTTCTCAACCAAAAGGTGTTATCAGCATTAGCACTTATTCTTGGCTTAATAACCAATTGTTGGCATTTAAAATAGTCAAAAAATTCATTAATATTGTTACTTGAAAAATTTTTATGCCATAAGGTAGGTACAATATCTACAGCTTGTTCAGCAAGCGACTTTAAGTATATTTTATCGATGTTCCAACGTACTGTTGTCAACGAGTTTTGCAATCTTGCACCTGAATGGTCAATTTCTTTCAGCACAGAAAGAAACGCATTAGCATCGTCTTGATAATCCCAAGGGCTTCGAATAATTACAGCATCAAATTGTTGCCAATTTAGCTTTTCACAACGCCACGATACAAGTTGTGTTTTCCAACCTAATTGCGCTAATGGTTCATCAAGTAAATGATCATAACATTCAAAATCAGACAAGTTATTCATGGTTAAAATAGCGCAATTTTTCATTACTAATTCTTCTTATATACAATATAATTAAAATTATACCAAGTTGATTAAGTTCTTTCCCGCTCAGCGAGAATTAAAAGGCTTAGAGGCACAGGTTATACGTTCCAAACATAACCTAAGTACCTACATCCATGTAGGCAAGGCATTGATTGAAGAGAATGGTCATTCCCTTGTCAAAATCAATAACGCCGCATATAAGCCTTTTAAACTCGCCCTTTGGGAGCTCATTAGCAAACTGATAACATCGCAAAATTGAAGAAATATAGAGTAACTATGTTTAATCAATTTTCCTTGTTCTAAGCTCGCTAATGAAGCGCTGAGTTGGGAAGAAATTTAATCAAATTGGTATTATTTTAGCAAATAGTTTTAATTATATTAAGTAATTATCATTAAGATGTTTTATTATTTAGTCATTCTGTTTATTAAGTGATACTTTTTATGCTTGTTGTTGATGAAAATGTTTTAAACGATATTAGCAAAGGTTTTGCAGTTCCGGCGCAACCTAAACTGCTGTTAGACCTATTAAAGTTAATGGCTGAGCCATACCCTGATATTAATGCTATTGCCGATTGCATTAGTAAAGATATTGCCGTTAGTGCTGCCATATTAAAAGCAGTCAACTCACCTTTATATGGATTAGACAGAACCATAACCGACATTAAAATGTCTGTAAATTACATTGGCCTTTATGGTGTAGTGATGTTGGTAACAGGAAGCCTGATCAAAAAAAGTTTTGATCCTAAAACTTGCAGTATTGACCTTGAACTCTTTTGGGCTGTAACAACCGATGTGTCAAACGCGGTTATTTCTATTGGTAAACAATTTAAGCAAAATATTGCAATGGATATGCTATCTAGTCTAGGCTTATTTCATGGTTGTGGTATTCCAGTAATGGCAATGAAGTATAGCAATTACCAAGACGTTATTGACCAACTAAGACTAACCCCTGATTTATCATTAATAGAGTTAGAAGAACAACACTACCATGCAAACCATGCTATTGTCGGTTATTATGTTGCAAGTTCATGGCGTTTGCCTAAAGATGTTTGCCAAATAATATTGCAACATCATGAAAGAGATTATTTAAATAAACTTGATGGTTCGCTAGAGCAAGATTTGTTTTCCATATTAAAACTAGCAGAACATATTATTTCATTAAAGTACCTAGAAGCGCCTTCTCCTGATTGGGTATATATTGAAGAACAAGCACTGTCTGTTTTAGCTATAAAAAAAGAAGATCTCAACGACATTATTAATCAAATTACTGCGTTATTATAATTTAAAAAACTATTGATATTAAAGTTTATTATTAATTATTAATAAACCGAGCCCATGAAAGTAATAATATTCTGAAATCCTCAAGACCACAAGCCGTACATTCATTTTCATCATAATGAATGTGATCTGTTGTTAACATTTCAGACAAAGGCTCAACACTAGTTAAGCTTGCATTGGTTAGTATTTCAACATCATCTCGACTTATAACTACAGAATATTCATGCCCAGGAATAACAACTTCATTTTGCTGACCTTTATCAACACTATCTATCGCAGTTAATAACTCGGTCAATTTAACACTGTTATTACCTAGCTCAACCTCAAGCCATGGCCCCATGACTTCATGCTCAAGCGAAAAACGTGCTTTTGCCTCACCTGTTGTTGCATCATGTATAAATTCGTATTCCATAAGGATACCACTTCAATTAGCCTATCAGTCTCAATACTTAGTGTAGCAAAAATAAAGCCCTTTACTGTGTAAATCAGTGAATAACTTGCAAACTATTCATTCGTCGAAGAATTAATTTTATCTAATATTGAAAAATACAAACGTCTCGTTTTAACCATCAACATTAACAGCCAAGAAAACTCAATAATAAGTAACAAAGAAAGCAACCAATACACACTAGGAAACATAATAGTTATTAGTAACACCACACCTGTTACAACGTGCAAATAAAAGAGCCACTGCCCATGTTTTTTGTCTAAAAACTCATGCATATGAGGAAGAAATTGCATGGCAGAGAAATTGGTTAGGCATTGCTGCTGTAAGTGAGTATAACTTAAAAAGGGTAATATTTTTAACAGCATCCCTTGAATAACGGCAACAAGATAAAAATAAATAAAAACAACTGCTATCAAAACGACTTTATTCTGAACAACTTTTTCTGGTAAATAGGCTTCAGGAAAAAAATAAAAAAGATTTAAAACGATTAATGAAATTGCAGCCAATTGCCAATAACGAATAGTATTGTCAGATATTTTGCGTTTTCGTTTTGAAATAATAAACAATAAACTTATTGAAAATATACCGTGAATCAACATAATAGCGATGAAAATCATTGACGGTTGAAAAACAAATAGAACCAAAAATACAAATAATACAGTTGGTAAATAACCACTAATGAATTTAGGAAAACTAGGAGCAACATGAAACATCGGAATAACCTGAAAGCTGACCGACATTATCATCAAACTCCCCCACCCCACTAATCCTAAAATAGCATGAGTATTGGTAATGGATTTTCCTGCAAAATTTGAACTCAAACTAGACAATTCTATCGCGGTAGGCAGCAACAAATTAAGCATGAACACGCCCAATAAAGCAACAATCAATAGCGCAATAATAGCGAAACGAAAACCAAGAATAGAGCCACCTTGGCTTAGTTTTTTCAATAAGACTAACGCAACAGAAGTAATATAAACACCTAACCCCAAAACCAATAACAATAATGTAACCACCGTTAGTGTTGTGCTTGGCCAGATAAAATTTATGATTAAACACAACGTGCCCAATACTAAAGCAGTATGACAAATCAAGGTGATTTGCCTAGGTTTTGCAATACCAACACCGCCAATAACTGGCAATAATTGTAATAATGCTCCCATCATCACCATAGTGATAAAACCCAGAGTAAATCCATGAGTAAGCGCCAGCATACTTGGCTGCCATCGACTTAAAAATAATGTTTCTCCCGAAACAAGTATTAATAATGCACAAGCTATAACAAACAGTGGTGCAGTGAGAAAAAAACGAAAAGGTAGTTCAATAGGGGGTAATGCGTTAAAGGATAAGCCATGAAGATTCATCAATAGTCATCTTTTTCTAAACAGTTTTGTGCTAACAATTGATTAAATAATGGTTCTGCAATTTGATGATAAATATACAAGGTTATGGCGTCTTGAGTGTGTACAACACAATAGTATGAAAAGCCTGCATCAGCTAGCTTTTCATACAGCGGAAAAGGTTGTTTTCTATGTTTAACCAACAAACATTGTTGCACGGTCAATACTGATAACTGTTTCAAAATCACAGTCATTGGTTCAGGTGGTGCTAACTCACTAACATCTACAGTAATAAATTGTAAACTTTGCTTAATCACTTACGTTATATCAACTGGCTTGAAATTGTTCAATAAGTTGCTCTCCATCGGCCAAATTTTGAGCCATCATAGGATAAAGCATCATTTCTTCTTTCATATTATGCTGTTGCATCATCACCATCAGTGTTTCACTCAATCCTAAATAGTCATCTTTTCCATTGGCAGCCAAAGCATTAGTTAAATCTTCCACTAATGCTCGCATTTGTTGATGTTCCATTCGCATAACTTGAGTTGGACCTGAAGTCATCCCTGTTGCCTGTTCAAATTTAGGAAATAGCACGTCTTCTTCTTGGCTAAAATGTTTGGCTAACTCATCAGTAAAGCATTGCCATTTACTTGAAGCCAATGACCAGTCACCTTTTGCAACCGCAGCTTCTGCTTCAGTAAAAAAATCATCACACTCACGGTGTTTATTAGTCATAAATTCAGGGATTGAGGTCATGGTAAAAATCCTGTTAAAAATTAGCGTACAATCAACTCATTAAGTTGTTTGCTTAGATTTCAATATTTTACCCAATGCACTAATAAATACCTTGACCTGTAATAATAAAATAGAAAACTCTACCGAAACAAGTACCAAGCCACACGTAGTCAATTATATTATACCCTGTTTACTGACTAGGCATTTACTGGCTAGCTTTCACCCCTAACAATTCTCGAATAGACTGTGTTATTTCTTCAATACGATCAGCCGATACGGGCGCAATAAAAATAGTATCATCACCTGCTAATGTACCTAAAATTCCCGCTGAATCCCCCATACTGTCAAGCATTCTAGAGATTAACGGTGCCCCACCAATCCCCGTTTTAAGTATAATTTGCATACCGTTATGTTTAACACTTAATACCACTGATTCTATTGAATGTTTTGACTTTGGTACGGCTAATTCATCTGGCAAAATATAAATCATTTCATTATTAGCGTTGCGAGTTTTAACTGCTCCTAACTTGGATAACAAGCGGGATATTTTAGCTTGCGACATATTTTCAAAGCCTTGAACCGACAGCGCTTGTGCAAGCTGCCCTTGGGAACCATAACACTGCCCTTTTAATAATCGCTTAAAAGCATGCACCAAATTTGATTCATTTTGTTTTCTAAGTGTGGTCATTTTAATGCTGTCTCACAATACAAGTGAAATGTATAAGTACTCAATTTAAGTACAATAATAATGCCGCTATTCTACACTAAAAAAACCTAATTAGCATAGCTTGCTTGACTGTATAAATAGACTAAAGCAAACTGTTGACGTTAACACAAATATAACATAACAATAACAATTGAGATTTCTTATTATGAACAAAATTGCTTTATCATTAATTTCCATAAGCTTCACTTTAACAGCTAATACTGCATTAGCTGATGAAGGTATGTGGCAACCCAATCAATTGCCAACTATTACTAAACAATTAACCAAAGCAGGTTTAGCATTAAATCCAAATGACTTAACTGATTTAACTGGTTTTCCAATGGGGGCAATCGTTAGTTTAGGTGGTTGTACTGCCTCATTTGTTTCAGATCAGGGGCTAGTAGCCACTAATCACCATTGTGTTTATGGTTCTGTGCAATACAACTCTACTGCAGACAACAATTTACTTAAAAATGGTTTTCTAGCCAAATCATTTAAAGAAGAGTTACCTGCAACACCAGGAAGTCGCATTTATGTTACAGAAGAAATAAACGAAGTAACTGACTTAGTGAACGCTGGATTAACAGAAAAAATGTCAGGAACTGACCGTTATAAAGTGATTGACAAAAACTCTAAGACTCTCGTCGCTGAGTGTGAAAATGATGATAGGTATCGCTGTAACGTTGTTAATTTTCATGGTGGCTTAGAGTACTATTTATTCAAACAATTGACGATTCGTGACGTTCGCTTAGTGCATGCGCCAGCAAGTAGTATTGGTAAATACGGCGGAGATATTGATAATTGGATGTGGCCACGACATACAGGTGATTACGGATTTTACCGCGCCTATGTCAATAAAGATGGTCAACCTGCCGATTACAGTGATGATAACGTTCCCTATCAACCTAAACACCATTTAAAGGTCAATAAAAACGGTGTAGATGAAGATGACTACATCATGGTACTAGGCTACCCAGGCAGAACAAATCGCTATAGAACCAACTATGAAGTTGAGAATCAATTTACTTGGGTATATCCTCAAGCAAAAGCTTATAGAGAAGAAATCATTAACCTTATTTATCAACATTCAGAAGAAGGTAGTGAAGCACGCATTAAATATGAAAGTACCCTTGCAGGTTTAGCTAATTACGCTAAAAACTATGGATCTATGATCCATAGCTATAACAAAGGAAGTTTTCAAAGCCGTAAGGAAGTCTTAGAAGCTAATTTAATAACATGGTTAAACAGCGACTCCCAACGTAAAGCCAAATATGGTGACCCATTAACGGGGTTAAACAAATTACTTAAAATGAACAATAGCCAACAGGCACGTGATTTAATTTTAGGTTATCTACGCTATAGTAAAATGTTATCTACTGCCAATCAATTGCACCGATTAGCTGTAGAAAAACAAAAACCAAACCTTGAACGAGAAAGTGGCTATCAAGATCGCGACATCGCTCGTTTTGAGCAAAATATGAAAGCCGTTGACCGTCGCTATGATGCTAATATAGATCAAGAAATCATTGTTGCTATGCTTGCTCATTATGTTGCCTTACCTAAAACTGAACGTGTCAATTCAATTGATAAGTTTTTTGGTTTAAGTAAGAGCACGCCGGACAATTTCAGCGAGAAAACGTTACGTAAACAGTTAAGCAAAATGTACAAAAAAACTAAACTTAATTCACAAGAACAACGTTTAGCTTGGATGGATAAAAACGTTAATGACTTTGAAAAGAGCAACGATCCCTTTATACAATTTGCCGTAAACACCTTCAAAGAACGTAAAGCAATTGAGGATAAATCCAAGGAGTTAGCTGGCAACATTCAAGCTTATCGTCCTAAATATATGCAAGCATTAATTGCTTATTTTAACGACAACAACTTACCTGTATATGCCGATGCCAACAGTACATTGCGTATTACTTATGGTAATGTTAAAGGTTATTCACCTCAAGACGCCTTAACCGCTACACCGTATACAACCCTAGAGGGGATTACCGCTAAGAACACAGGAATTTCGCCATTTAATGCACCTAAAAAGCAATTAGATCTCATTGCTAACAAACATTATGGCGAATATGTAAAAAAATCAATCGGTTCAGTACCTGTTAATTTCCTTGGCACCTTAGATATTACAGGTGGTAATTCAGGTTCGCCAACCCTCAATAATAAAGCTGAATTTGTCGGTTTAGTTTTCGATGGTGTATATGAAAGTATTATAGGTGATTGGGATTACGACCCTAAATTAAACCGCTCTATTCACGTTGATATTCGCTACATGCTTTGGGTAATGGAACATGTTGACGGTGCAACAAACTTAATTGAAGAAATGGATATTGTTGAGTAATTAAAGTTAAGTTAAAAGTATTTTCTGAAAAAAAATCCAGCAATTGCTGGATTTTTATTTTAATAGAAATAATTATTCTGTTAATTTTTGCCACTTAATAATGGCATCAGGCTGTCCATTTTTAGCCTTAATATATAAATTAAGTAATCGCATTTCATTACTTTGTTTTGATTCAACAGGATCAGCAAGCACTTCAATCAAAGAAATACCTGAGCATTGCTGAAATTCTAGAAAGCATGTTTTAAAATCGCCCACTGTAAAACACGTTTTTGATTGTCCTTGATAGGCAGAAACCAAATGATGCACATTAAAATTTTCATCATTACAATGATAAATATTGCCATCACCGCTTTTGCCTAAATGGAAAATATTATTACGCATATAAATTATAGTGACGTCAGACTTGTCTTTTAAAAAGTGAATCAATTCATTCAACTGAAAATGAAACCCACCATCACCAATAATAACCACTGCACGTTCTTGCTTATGTACTTCATTAGCCTGTTGTTCTTGTAATTTCTGTTCTTTTAATCGTTGAGCTACTACACGCGCATAAGGTAATGCGGTGCCCATAGCACCATACCAAGGATTTGTTAACCAAGAACGACCTAAGACAGAGCCTCTAACTTTTAAACTATAACTGGCAAAATATGAATTACCTACTTCAGGTAAATATATCAAGGGCAGTGTTTGTTGTGTTTGAATTTCATTTAACGCACCAGCAAGGTTGTTAAAGTCAATAAGATCATCTGAAGGGATTGGCAGACTGTTTTCCTGTGCAATTTCATAATCGAAGAAACTAATATCGCGAGTTAATAACTGTTCAAATACCTCAATTAAATCTTTTTCAAATCTATCGCCCCCTTTGAGTACGGTTTTATCAGCAAAAGTTTCTACTTTATGTGTACCTGTAGCAAAAGCAATATTACTGTCTTGTGCAATAATACTGGTTGCTACATCAATAATATAGTCAACTTCATTATCAATATACTCACGGCCTGCTGTTTGCGTAAATACCCCATTATATGAACCCAAGCATAATGCTGCATATTCATCAAACAAACCTTTGGCAAACCAAGACGTTGCATAAGGAATATTAAATTTACTTGAAAACTGAATAATCAACTGTTTGAGTTGATCGTTATGTTTAAGGCCATCGCCAATATAAATTAGTGGTTTTTTTGCTTGGTTAAGCCTACTCACAATAGTGTCAACAATCAGCCCACTTCCCATCAACATATTTCCATGTCGACAAATATTCATTCTATCTTTTGGTAGTTGAATTGGTTGGGTTTTGGCAAACACTTGATCACGTGGTACTTCAATAAATACGGGCTGTTTATTTTTATATGCCTCCGCCACTAACTGATAAAAACGTTGACCCGCAAGGTTTGGATGACCAGCAAGTCGCTGTCCTTGCAACCTCTCTACACGTAAACCCAAGGCAGAAAAAGCTTTCAAGGCATTATCGTATTCTGCTTTCCATGAGGAGTTAGGATGAATAGTATGGTGAAGTGCCATCTGATTCACCTCGCTCTCTGCTGGCGCGCCTGAAATAAACACCACAGGCAAGCTCTCTGTTACTGCCAAAGCAGCAGCACTCGCGCAAGGTAAACTTCCAACCATGTAGGTTGTTAAACAAAAGCCCATACCATCAACTTCTGCTTGAGCACAGGCTGAAAATCCCGCATGCATTTCATTACTTGAAGGGCAAATATCAATTTTATCATCTAGTGCAGCAATAAGGTTCGCAGCAAAATCACCACCAACACCATAAATATGCTTACCGCCAAAAAAGCTGATAACCTTTGCCATTGTCTCGCCTATAGTAGGCAGTTGATCATTATAAGCTTTACCAAAGTTCATTTCGTAAGACATTTTTCTCTCTTCAACGTGGTTCTAGTTCGTTACCAATCTAATAACCACAATACTTTAATCGGAGAAAAATTATTAAACGTGATCGAGATCATGTTTTGACATTATCACACCAAGACAACTTTGTTAGCGGTGTTAACCGATGTTTACAGTGATTGTAAAGTTGCTTAACGGTTATTACCTATGGGGAGATAGCTTCATAAAGCATATGAACTTGCATACATTAATCCCCCCCTTTTCCATTCAGTGATGAGATGTAATAGCGGGAAAAGATTTCTTTATATAATTTTTCTCCCTGTATGTGCTCAAAGGCCTCATCATATCTTTTCGCAAAATTTGAATTGATGAATTTTTTATGCTTGGAAAATACAGAATATAATTTCATCGGTTCTTCTGGCAATGACATAATTCTAATTTTATCTAATACGTTAAGCTTAGCAGCAACATACCTCATATTCGTATCAATAGGTGAATAAGCCACATCAATATGCCCCTTCATGAGCCTTTGAATGTTTCGCTCCCATGTATTGCTACCAAATATATCCGTGAAAACAATACCATTACTTTGCATAAAGGGGGAAGTAATTGCATCCTTTACATAACCAATAGATAAATTAGCAATATCATCAACAGATTCAACTTTAGTTAAAGTATGGTTCTTTAAAACAGCTATCACTGGCTGCATTGAAACAAAGCTATTTCTAGGATAAGCAAACGTTAGGTTTCTCGCTTCGGTAAAGCCAAGTAATGCCGCACCAGCTAGTCGTCCTGTTTTTACACCTTTAAGTACCCTAGCCAAGGGCATATTGACTAAACTCAACTCAACCCCCATTGCAGGACCAATATGTTTCATTAAAAATTCAGGTAAGGGACCAGCAGCATTTCCATTTACGTCATGATAAATATGTGGCCCTAAAACAAAGTAGCCTAGTGTTAAACTTTCAGCCTTTATTGAAGACACTTGTAACATGCAAAACAATATCAAAAACCTTGCCATCTGCCCCCCACAACACAGTAAAATCACCTAATTTCAGTATGAATGTTTTTATTAATTTAGCAATATTTATTTCTAATACTCCAGCATTTTTCATATAAATCAATAACTTTAAATTACCCATGGTCTTTATAGGTAAAAACTTTAGGCTAACTGATATATAACTAACGTACAGCAAAGAAAAGTTAATGACGTACATAGCGAGAACAAAAAACTTTTACACTTTCTCACAAATATCGACAGTTTTTGCACATTTGAGTTACTGATTTGAACATAAACAATACGCACAATATGGTCACTTTACGATAAACCTTGTTAAAGCAAGCAGATTAATAAAACAATGGAATAATTATGAAAGTTACAAAAGAAACCAATAACAAATTTTGTTTAAAAGCACTCAGCAGTGCAATCATATTCTGTTTATATAACACACCTTACACCGCCTATGCACAAACAGAGCAAGCAAATAAACAAACTGATTCATCGTCTGAAGTTATTCAAGTCTTTGGGAGAAGAAACCAACCCAACAGTGAAATGGCAGAAGAAACAGAACAATTATTAAATGTTGCTGGTATAGGTAGCGATCCGCTTAGTGCAGTCTATAGTTTACCTGGCATTGTTTATGCTGGTGGTGACACAGGTTCGCCTGCTGTCAGAGGATCGTCACCTGATGATAATGCTTTTTATATTGATGATATACCGGCGAGTTATATTTTTCACTTGTTTGGTGACAGTATTTTTAATGAAAATCTTATTCGTGACTTTAGTTTGAACCCCGCGGCATTTGGCAGCGAATATGGTAACGCAACAGGTGGCGTTTTTGACGTTAAACTCCGAGATCCTCGTCACCAAAATATTGAAACGACACTCGATTTAAGTATGCTAAAAAGTGGGGTTATGGTCGAAGGCTCTGCAACGGAAAACTCTGCTTTTTACTTATCTTACCGTCGTAGTCAAATTCACTTATTTTTACCTGAGGGGGAAGAAGATGAAGGTTACACCATTTTTAAAGCGCCTATTAGTGATGATTATCAAGCCAAATATCAATGGCTTATTGGGGATGCACATAAACTAACATTTAGCGCGTCAGGTGCTAGCGATACAGGTGGTGTTAATATTTCTGAAAGCTCCGAACAAGGCCGAATTGACCCTGACAGCATAGGCGATTTAGCAATTACCACACGTTTTGATCAACAAAACATCTCGTGGCAATATTATGGTGACGACCACAAAATGATGCACTTGGTGGCTGGTCACAATATGGATAAAACCAAAGAGAAATTTGGACAAGGACAATTTGTTGATGTTGATGAAGAAAGCTATAACCTACGCTTTTTCTATCAGTTAGCTTGGTTAACAGACCATAAATTAGGCTTTGGTATTGATTACAGTAAAACCAATATAGAATATAGTTTTGATCTTATTCCTTACTTTTGCACAGACTTTGATCGTGATTGTCGTGAGCATAAAGGTGAACGCATTCAAGACAACACCTCACTTTCCGATCAAAACCTTGCAGTTTATTTAGATGAAACCTGGGACATTAATAACAATTGGCAATTAATTTTAGGTGTTCGCGGTGAGCGTAATGATTATACAGAACAAAGCTTTGTTCACCCAAGGTTTACACTAAATTGGATAGCGAATGATAACTTAGTCATTAAAGCTAAAGCTGGCACTTACAGCCGTTTTCCTAATATTGATACCGCCTTGAAAAAGCTAGGTAATCCTAAAATAGCTTCCCCAAAGGCCACCCACTATTCTTTAGGGTTTGAATACAATGTAAATGACTTATGGTTTAGCTCTGTAGACATTTACCATAAATCATTGAGTGACTTGCCACGTTCAACCGATGAACTCACAATTAATGCAATAACAGGTGAAGATTTACATTACACTGCCGACACATCAGGCTCGGCTTACGGTGTTGAGTGGTTAGTACGACGTGAACGTCAAAATGGCTGGTTTGGATGGGCATCATTAAGTTGGTCAAAAAGCGATCGCACAGATGACTTAACCCAAATAACGAGCGATTATTACCTTGATACCCCATTGGTAGCCAATATTATCGCAAACTATGAATTAAACGAACGTTGGAATTTTGGTCTGCGCTTTACTTTACGTAGTGGCGCTAAATATACTCCCATAGTAGGTTTAAGAGACAACCCTGATTATGATGATCACTATGTCGCTAATTATGGTGAAGTCAATTCAAAAACGCTACCCGTATATCACCGTTTAGATCTAGAAGCCAAATATACAACCACATACTGGGGCTATAATGCACAATGGACATTTGCCGTGATTAATGCTTTGGCGCAAGAAAACATCTCAGGTTACTACTATGAGCCAGAAGATAATGACAGTCCAACTGATTATAAAATTAGCGGTGAAGAAGATATTGGTATATTTCCATATATAGGTTTAAAAATGACATTTTAATTCATGTCAGCTTAGTATAATGAATAAAGAAAAGGCAATCACAAGGTCGTGTCGTAATATTTACCAAGAAACTTTCTTACACTTTTATTGACAAAGGAACTTGCCATCTATGAGGAAAACGATAAGCTAATCGCATGCAAAAAATTATCATTCAATACTTTTTTATTCTGCTGACAATTACGACATTAAGTGCTTGTAGTACTACAGCATTTAATGACTTATTTCAAAACTATAATCAGCAAATGTATCAGGTAAAACAAGCCCAACAACAAGGCAATTTTCAGCAAGCGATTGACGTAATTAAACCTAGAAATAAAAATGATAATAGCTACATTTTATACCTACTAGAAAAAGCGCGTTTGGCTTTTTTGGCGGATGATACCACTCAAAGCCAAAACGATTTCGCAACAGCGTATGAACTCATACAACAAGCTGAACAAGGAGCAAAAATAGAATTAAGTAGAAGTGTCGAAAATGTAACAGCAGCTATTAGCAATGACAATAGCCTGCGTTATGATATTGAATTATATGAACAAAGTCTATTACATAGTTATCAAGCACTTAACTATTTAGCTCAAAATAATTTATCAGGCGCATTAGTGGAAGTACGTCGGGCTAACTTAGTACAAGAGCAAGCCTTGGCCGACAATGTCAACAGTATTCATCAGTTTCAAAAAAAAATGATGGATCAAGGTGTCAGCATTGATAATTTAAACAGCCAGTTTCCAACAATGAATAATGCAATTGACAATATTAAAAATGGGTTTCAAAACGCTTTCACCTTTTATTTATCGGGTTTATTGTATGAAATAGCAGGCCAAAAAAATGATGCTTATATTGATTATAAAAAAGCGCTAGAAATTTACCCTGATAATAGTTATGTGCAACAAGATGTATGGCGTTTGGCTAACACCTTAAAGATGAGTGATGATATTGCTTTATTAAATTCAAATTTAGCACAGACGATTACAGAAAATAAAAACATTAAAAAACAAGCGCAGGGACAAGTCATGTTTATTGTTGAAAATGGCATTGTTGCCTCAAAACAAGAAATAGCTGTTAATCTGCCCATATATACGCGTCAAGGTAACATGCGCTTTTACAGTGTAGCCTTACCAAGTTATCAAAATTACTTAACAGAATACTCACCGTTAAGTTTAAATTTTCAAGGACAACACTATAAATCGGAAGAAATAGTACGTATACAATCATTAGCAGCTAAACAATTGAAAGACAAATTGCCAGAGATAATCACAAGACAAATAGTGCGTTTATTAGCAAAAGAAGAACTAAGGCAACAACTAGCACGCAATAATGGCGAACTAGGCAGTATTTTTGCCAGTATTTACAATATGGCAACCGAAAAAGCAGATACACGCAGCTGGAGTACCTTACCCGACAGTATTCATGTATTACGCTTAACTATGCCAATAGGAGAGCAGCAACTTATGCTGAAAATCAATGGTCAAAACCAACAAGTAAAAGTATCTGTTAAACCCAATAAAGTCACCTTAGTGAAACTAACGGCAATTGGCGCGTATAATCACTATCAAACTTATAACTTATGACCGACTATCTATACTTTATCGGAACAATAGCTGCTATTTAGGAGATTTATTATGAACAAGAAACACTCGATTCTACTAGTATTATTTATTTCAGGGTTATTTATTAGCGCATGTAAAAACATCCCTCCTGTTACTTCAGGCATTGGTAGCAGTCAAATTACACCAGGCCAAAAATATAACGAACATCTAAAAGTAGACAATAAAAAACTCGCTTCAAGGCTTTACATCAGCAATATAAAATCACGAATTACCAATGATTTTTTACAGTTAAATGCAACCCTTACCAGTCGTTATAAAAAGTCACTGCAACTACAATACCAATTTCAATGGTTTGATAACGCAGGTTTTGCCATTGAAGTAGGAAAAACACCTTGGCAACCACTTGAATTACACGGTATGCAAGCAGCAACTGTGCTTGGTTTAGCACCATCAACCAAAGCAACAACGTTTAGTATTTATGTTCGCGAAGTACCTGAAAAATTTTTTAAGTTTTAACTGACCTTATACATTAACAAGGAAAAAACAATGAAAAAACTCGTTTTAGCAACCACTTTAAGTATCGCTATAGTCGCATTAAGCGGTTGTACCAATAAATCGGTAATCCGTTATGGCGATGCGGCCGCAGTAGAAACTACCAATATTAACTTTGGCTCAACTGATTTACAAAAAGTTGCCAATCAAATGACTGACTCTTTGTTATTATCACCCGTTGTTGGTACCTTAACCGCTAATACTCGCCCCATTTTATTTATTGAGGGTATTAAAAACAAAACCAGCGAGCATATAGATACCGAATCTATTACCGACTCTATTTCAACCAAATTGTTACGGTCGAGTAAATTTCGCTTTGTTGATATGGGACGAGTAGCCGCAGCAAGAGAACAGCTAGAATTTCAACAAAATAGCGGAATGGTAGATACCAATAAAGCCATAGCTTTTGGCCAACATGTTGGCGCACAATATATGTTGTATGGAAATTTAGCCAGTATTGTAAAGTCTAATAAAGATAAATCTGACGTCTATTACAAATTCACAATGCGCTTACTAGATTTAAAAAGTGGCTTAGTTGAATGGGCTGACGAAACAGAAATACGCAAAACTAAAGACAAAGAATTTATTAGCTGGTAGGGCTTAAGAAATTGGAGGTATTATGAGAACGCTAACCCCAAATATATTGACTTTTTTGGCGTCATTGGCTTTATGTGTATTATTTTTTAACACAACAACTGCTTATGCGGACTACGATAGAAATAAAGCCGTGCCAGTTGAAAAAGTCCTATTCGGTGATGTTATTTCTGTACGCAACATTAACCACGAAGAGCTAATACATGATAGTGAAAATGGCTGGCATACCTTTGGCGGCGCTCTAATTGGGGGTGTTATTGGCAATCAATTTGGTGGCGGTAGTGGCAAAGATGTTACCACTATTTTAGGTGCTATTATTGGCAGTTCAATGGCTCAAAACCGTCATCAGCAGCCTAAAAAAATAACGCTTCGCTTAGTTGAATTAATGATTAAAATAGAGACTGGCGAGCAGTTTATGGTAATTCAGGATTTTGATAAAACAATGGTATTTCATCCTACAGATAAAGTCAGAATGATCTACCTTGCCAATAATACTGTGAGGATTGACAAACAACGTTAGCTCTATCTTACATTTTTTAAACACTTTTCAGCGCTATGAAATGAAAAGAATTTTATGACAGTGTGGTAACATATCAACCTCTTTGTTACTCACTTTCTTGCTAGATTATGTTTCTCAACACTACAAATATGCTCAGTATAAAGCCTTACATCTTTCTTTTGGGGCTTTTTTACTTAACGCTAGCCAACACAAGCAATGCTAGCCAAGAAAATAATACCAGTGCTTCTGGCGCTAACACTCCTATTGTCAAAGACGATTTTCAATGGCAGTTCATGGTTGATCTTTCCCTAGTAGACTCTCAAATAATATTAACTGATGTAAAACAAACCCAACCTTCGGATTATTTTCAATTAGGTCTGTTACTAGACATTTCCTATAAAGGCTTTTTCTTACAAACTAACTCAAGACGCTCTTCTACTATAATAGGTGGTGGTGAATTGGGTTATCAAATTACTGTTCAAAAAGACTGGCAACTTGATGTCATTCTTAAAACTTATATTCAAGGTTATGAGCCTGACAAAATTATCAAAGATCAGAAACAAGACATTCCTCACTTAGCTGGACTAACTGATAGAGAGAGCACTACTGGTATCGCATTACGTTATTCACGCTTTTTTGAAAATTCTGTATTTTATGTCGACCTTGCTACCGTGCGAGCTATTGGCAATGATGAAAGCGATGACGCCAAAGGAATGATTATTGATAGTTTTTATAGCTATCTATTACCGTATCGCAACTGGGACATTTACCTTGGCACAGGGCTTACCTATTACGAGCAAGACATTGTTGATTATTATATTGGGGTAGATAAAAGTGAGGTGACTAGCCACCGCTCATTATACGAAGCTGATGGTGGTTTTAGAGGACAGTTAGAAGTGTACGCACAATACCCCCTATCTCAAAGCTGGTTTTTAAACACGAGCATCACGCAAAGCTTTTACAATAACAAAATAACGAAAAGCCCTTTAGTAGATAAAAGTCGATTAACCCAGTTAATGGTTGGAGTACTTTATGTATTCTAGCGTCAGCAAAGGAATTGTGCTGCTTTTTAATATATCCTTAATGACTTATATTCCCCTATTAACCGCAACAGAAAACCGAACGGTTACCGATGAAAGTCAATTAAGAATGCAACCTCAACAATGCGTAACATTACGTGAAGGACGAAATTGCTTTGCCACTATCAAAATACAATGGCAAAAAACATTGGCGCAGTCAGTGTGTCTTTATCAAGTCAATAAAAAACAGAGTGACCATAAACAACAATTAAAATGCTGGGCGAAAAGTCGCCAAGGACAAGCCAATATCGAGTTTGAATCAAGTGAAACCCTGATTTACCAACTACGTACTCAGCAAGGTGATCGCTTAATTGCACAAACCGAAGTTGTGGTGAGTTGGTTGCATAAAAACACAACAAGAAGACGTCACTGGCGCTTATTTTAATAATGATTGCAAAGGTAACAGCATGAGTACAATATTATTAGTTGAAGACGATATCAGTTTAGCCAATTGGGTTAGTGAATTTCTAACAGAACAAAATTTTACCGTTATTCATCTCGCACGAGGCGATCTTGTACTAGATAAAGTTAAAGTACAGAAGATAGATTTAGTACTGCTTGATGTCATGTTACCTGGTTTAAATGGGGTTGAGGTGTGTCGTCTGATTCGCCAGCACTGTCAAGTACCTATTATTATGTTAACTGCCAGAGCCGATGAATATGATGAAGTAATAGGGCTTGAAGCAGGCGCAGACGATTATGTAATAAAACCAGTAAGACCGAGAGCCTTATTAGCAAGAATCACTCGGCAGTTATCAAATCAACAGCATGAAGCCTCTGTAAGCAATATCATTACTTTTGGTGAACTTACGATTAATCAAGAAGCTAAACGTGTCACTTATTTTGGTCAAGAAATAGAATTGTCTTCAAGTTTATTTTCCTTTCTAACCTTTTTAGCTGAACACGCTGGTTGTGTGGTAGATAGAGACTCTGTTTTTAGAGCATTGAAAAAGCGCGAATATGATGGTTTAGACAGGCGCTTCGACGTTATGCTGTCTAGTTTGCGAAAATTATTTAATGATGATCCTCAAAAACCTAAAAAATTTAAAACTGTGTGGGGAAAAGGCTATTTATTTGTTGCAGATGCTTGGAATAATAATGATTTACCACGTTCTGACCATACTCAGGATAAAAACAAATAATGCGTGCACTTTATTTGAGTATTATTTTTACCGTACTTAGCTCACTTTTTTTAATTGGTTGGGGGTTAGATAAACTAGCAGAACATGCTGGTTCAGGGCAGCAAAATGAACAAGAAAACAATAATACACACATATACCGCCAATTAGCTCAAGGTTTAGCACAACAATTGAATAAACAAGAAGAGCGCCAACTGCCTGATACAGTAAACAATTTTCAGCATCAATACCAAATAAAAAGTCATTTGATTTTAAGTCAGGATATAGCTCTACCTAAAACCTTGTTAACACAGCTTACAGATAAAGGTGACTTGCTTTTAGCTTCACAGAATGACCGATATATATTGAAAAAACTTGACCAGCATCCAAGTTATTTATTACAGCTTAATTTTCCATTAGAAGTTGATGAAAACGACCCCTTCAACTTTTTATTAACGTTAGCGCTATACTTAAGCATTTGTTGTATCCTTATTTTATGGGTGTTTCCATTAAGTCGCCGATTATTTTTACTGAATAGTGCAGCCGCAAAAATTGGTGAAGGACAACTCAGTGTACGAATAAAACCAAGCCGATTTTCTTATATTAAAATGCTAGAAAACAGCTTTAATAATATGGCGAGTAAAATTGAAAAATTAGTAGCCGATAACAAAATTTTAGCCCGTAGCTTATCGCACGACATACGCACTCCGATTGCTTGCCTTCGTTTTGGCTTAGAGGCTGCCATAGAAAGCGATACTCTTGATAAAAAAAATAATTATCTTGCGCGAATGGATAGTGAATTAACTAATATGGAAGAAATGACCAGTGCATTTCTCGAATATGCTTCAATGGAACGACAAGTACTTCATCTAAAAAAACAAACCACAGACATTAACACACTAATCAACTCAGCCATCACTGACTGTGAAATGTTAGCACGCCAAAAACAAGTGTCAGTTAAACTAGGTTCAACAAGTTCAAACATTTATTATTCGCTTGATTATCACTGGTGCTATCGCGCATTAATAAATTTAATTAGTAATGCTATTGGTTTTGCCAACACACAAGTTTTACTGAGCCTAAAATACAACGACAAAGCAGTAACCTTGACCATTGAAGACGACGGAAAAGGTATTGCAGACGATAAGCTTGATATTATTTTTACACCATTTGTAAAGCTTGAGGCAGAACGATCACGTGAACAAGGTCATTTTGGTTTAGGCTTAGCTATTTGTGTAAAAGTAATTGACTGGCATCAAGGCACCATCACTGCAAGCAAGAGTAAAAAATTGTCTGGCGCATGTTTTACCTTAACACTACCTATCAATCCCTGATCTTAGTCTAAACTGTTCACGAAACAATTTTTAACAGCTCGGAAAATGAACTTAATTGGTTCGACTCGAACGGTTCAAACTGCGCCACCGAAGTATATGAAAATGTTACTTGCGCTTCTTCATATACTTGTTTGCCAGCCAAAGTCAGCGCTACCAAACTAACTCTGGCATCACGAGGGTTGTCTTCTTTTACAACTAACCCAATTTTTTCCATAGGGTTTATAAGACGAGTAACACCTGACGGGCTCAAACCAATTTGCTCAGCAAGATCACTACGCTGCATTTTCTGCGTTGCTGTGTTATATAACTGATTTAAAACAAGGTATTCCGTTAAACCAATACCATGCACAGATAATGCACGGCCCATTCGTTTTTGAATATTATTATGCAAACGAATAACATTGACCACTGACTCACTTTCTAACGCTTTGAACATATTCGACTCTATTGTGTAGTATTTGAGTAATCAAGTATAAACAATTTAGTTGTGATGTCAACCATATTACAAACATATTGCAATCATTAAGCAGCTCGTTATCTAAGCTGATGTGATGGTCTCCTCCCTTTAACAGGTATGATATTAAGTCTTCTGTGATAGTTTCGTGATAATTAAGTAATTAAACCGTGATAAGTTCGTGATTTTGTCACAACAACTCTCCTGCATACTTGCTCTTGAGTTTACAAATTACAATTAAAGAGAAGGTATACACTGTCATGAAAACAACCACTAAAAACATCACTACTCTGCTTAGTGCTAGCGCAATAGTTTTTGCTAGCTCAACCGTTACGGCACAAGATCTGTCCATTACCGTCACTAATTTAACCCAAGGATTACACTTTACCTCAGTGATTACAGCAGCACACGCGAGCGATAATCACATGTTTATGGTTGGCTCCGCCGCAACATCAGAACTACAAATGATGGCTGAAGGCGGAGATATTTCAGGGTTAGTTAACATGTTATCTAACGCTGATGCTAATATTAACGAAAACCCAGCAGCAGGTTTATTAGCTCCTGGTATGTCAACAACCTACGATTTAACGAATGACAGTGCCAATACACATTTATCAATGGCAGCAATGATATTACCTTCAAACGATGGCTTTGTGGGTTTAGATAGCTGGAAAATACCAACAGAGGCAGGTACTTACACTATTAACCTAAATGCATATGATGCAGGAACCGAAGCAAATAACGAGCTGGTAAATGGCGGTGGTGCATTAGGTGTTTTAGGCATTCCTGCTGCACCTGGTGGTGATGCAGGTACAAATGGCGCAGGTGTTACCGATACAGAAAGTAATACCATGATTCACATACACCGTGGCACGCTAGGTGATGATGCTGCGGATGGTGGTAAAAGTGATTTAAATAATAGTATTCACCGTTGGTTAAACCCTGTAGCTAAACTAACCATTACCATTCAATAAGGAGAAGAATATGTTGATCTTTTCTCTCAATAAAAAGCAAACACTTGCTAATACAATTAAAAAAAGTAAAACAGTTATCGCAACTAGCTTATTAGTAGTGTTAACAGCTTGCGGTAGTGACAATAATCCTGTTGTTGAAACACCACCGCCAGAGCCAATTGAATATAATTATTCGGTTACTGTCACTAACTTAACCTACGCCCAACCCCTATCACCACTTGCCGTTGTTTTGCACAATAACACTAAAATGTGGATGATTGGCGAGCCATCCACACCAGCATTAGAAAAATTAGCCGAGGGTGGTGATAATAGTGATTTTATTTCAGCTAGCAATGTGACTGCAGCTAGTTCAGGCGAAGGCGTTGTAATGCCTGGCTTAGCGAGCACAATTGAAATATCAACAACGGATAGAAATGCTACTTTTTTCACTGCTGCAACCATGTTGGTGAATACAAATGACGCTTTTACAGGTCTAACTGGTATAGATATATCAACAATGGCAATTGATGACGTTAAATCATGGAACTTAAATGTTTATGATGCAGGAACTGAAGCTAACAGTGAAGCAATGGGAACTATTCCTGGCCCGGCAGATGGCGGAACTGGCTTTGACGAAACACGCAACGATATCAATTTTGTTGCCATGCATTCTGGCGTTGTTAGCCAAGATGATGGTTTATCTAGCTCAGTTTTAACTCAGGCGCATCGTTTTGATAACCCTGCGATAAAATTAACTATCATACGAACAAAATAAAATGAACTTGGTCAGCGTTACCAAGTGCAATTACATTTGTTCATTTAGCTGGCCAAAAATATGAAAGATACCGTTTTAATTGTGGAAGATGAATTTGATATTGCTAATCTAATTCAGGTACATTTATCTGAATTAGATATACAAAGCGACATTTGCTGCCACGGACAGCAAGGATTAGAACAGGCACTAAAACAAAGCTATCAATTGATCATACTTGATGTGATGTTACCAGGCATCAATGGACTAGATATTTGTCGTAAAATTCGTCAAGAAAAACCATTACAAGCTATTTTAATGCTGACATCTAAAACATCTGAAACCGATAGAATTCTTGGCCTTGAACTAGGGGCAGACGATTACATGACGAAACCTTTCAGCATTAGAGAAATGCAAGCAAGAGTTCGTAGTCAATTACGGCGAGTGCAGGCTTTTACTCAAAAAAATGAATCAAATAAAACTGAAGTCAGCCATCAAAATAATGAACAAGAAAAAACCAGTACATGTATAGGCAAATTATTGGTTGATCAACGTTATCATCAGGTAACGTATAAAGATAATGCTATTAATTTAACCTCAACTGAGTTTGAATTACTCGATTATTTATGTAAAAACCCTGATCAAGTATTTTCTCGCGCTCAATTACTTGATGGTGTGTGGGGATACAACCATAGTGGTTATGAGCATACAGTAAACTCTCATATAAACCGCTTACGAAATAAGTTAGAAGAAAACTGTGCAGAACCTCAAATAATTCAAACCGTGTGGGGGGTGGGCTACAAGCTAAATTCTGCTGGAGTATATTAGGACACGAACATTAACAATTCCACATTAATCAAGCATATAATTTAAAAGAGTTTTTCATGAAATTTTCACTTTACCAACGACTCGCATTTTCCGTATGCTTTACATTCATTATTATTGTTTAAATGCTTTTTTATTGGAGTAATTCGTTAGCTGAGCATTCAAAACTACAAGCTGAACAGAAATTACATAGTCAATTAGCCAAGCACTTAGCTCATGACAACCCCTTATTGCAAGATGGTGTATACGATAAAGCTGCTTTAAAAAACTTATTTCATACCTTGATGTTATTAGGCCCTGCTTTTGAGTTTTATTTTTTAGATCCCGCAGGAAATATTATTACTTATTCTGCTGATGCCAATAAAATAAAACGTAAAAAGGTAGAGTTAAGTCCACTCGTCAACTTAATATCGAATCCAGATGCTGTCCCCATTTTTGGTGATGATCCTCGTAACGTAGATAAACAAAAAATTTTTTCTGCAGCCCCTATTTATCGAGGCGATAATTTACAAGGTTACTTGTATGTCATTATTGGTGGCGAGGTTTATGACTCTATTTTTGACCAAGTTAAAAACAACAAACACTTACAACAGTATAGTACTTTATTCATTGGTTCTTTACTGCTTCTTTTACTTATTTTATTAACTGTTTTCCGCTACTTTACCGCACCAATAAAACAACTGGCTAATGAAATGACAGCAATCAATGCCGTAAAGTTTGACCAATCGAAAGTAGCATTAACACAATGGAAAAATCCAGAAAATAACGAAGTACATAAACTGGGTAATACCTTTAATGCCATGATTAAACAAATTAACCAACAGTTTTCTCAACTAACTGAGAATGACCGCATCAGAAGAGAATTACTCACTCACTTATCCCATGATTTACGCACCCCACTAGCCACTATGCAAGGTTATGTAGAAACCATGGTCATTAAAGGTGATAAATTAACAACAAGTGAACTGGCAGATTATATCGCAACAGTTCAACGCAATGGTATGCAGCTCAAGCGCCTAATTGATCAAATATTTGAATTAGCCCATTTAGAAGACGGTCAAGTAACCGTCAATTTAGAAACTTTTGCCATAGGCGAATTACTTCACGACATTATTGCCAAATTTTCAATGAAAGCTAAAGAGAAAAACATTTATCTACACTTAGACCCACAGCAATGTAAATTTATTGTTTATTCAGATATTGCTAAGCTTGAACGTATCATCACCAACTTATTAGAAAATGCGATAAGGCATACGAAAAAAGGCGGTGAGGTAGCCATTATAGTTAAACAACTAATCGATAAAATAAAAGTTTCCGTAACAGATAATGGTTCAGGGATCAGTAAAGAAGATATAGCCTACATTTTTGATGCTAGGTATCGCGCAAGTAATGCCATTGAAGATAAAACAACACATTCGGGCTTAGGCTTAGCCATTAGCCAAAAACTCAGTAAAATATTAAATTCAGAAATTTTTGTAGAGAGTAAGCTAGGACATGGCAGTAGTTTTTCATTATCTTTGCAATTAGTGAATACTTAATGAAAAAGATGAGGCAACCTAAAATGATTAATAACTTAAAAATCGTTATATATTTTAAGTGACTTATGTAAAAAAAGAACATACATATTGAACGTAAGTAAAGTATTGATTTAATATTAATTATACGTAAAATAAGGCGCATAAAAATAAGTCTTTGTAAGGTAAGTCATGGAAGCAACATTTACACAATTAAAGTCGTGCGCGCTATTCATCATTTTTAGTCTGGGTTTTATTATTGCAGGACAAACCTGGGCAAGAACCACCACACTTGATCACGAACAAGCCACATTAGTCAGTAAGTTTGCAAAATATGTTATCTGGCCTACCGAAGCCAGAAAACGTGAGTTTGTTATCGGTATTTACGACAATGTTGAAAAGTACAATTATTTTAGTAACTTTTTTGCTAATAAAGGCATTCGAGGCAAAGACATCATAGTACGTTCAGTCGCAAACACTAAAGAAGCTCAAGATGTCAATATTTTATATGTTCCCTCATTAAATCAAAATAAATTTATAAAGTTAGCAGACAAAATTAGTGGTTCACATGTGTTAATTGTATCTGAAGATAATAAGTATAACCTTAATACCATGGTTGATATTTCATACAATAAAGACGACGCTAAAATCATTCTTAAAATTAATGATGAAAAAATTTCAGATGAACAATTAGTCATGCCTGATCTCGCTTACTTTTTAGATGATAAAACAAATGAAGAAATATTAACTATCAGCCCTACTGCTTTAAAAAAACAACGCTCAGAGTAACTTTTAGCCCTTAAAAATAATTTAGAGCAAGAAAAAAAGATACTTGAGAGCCAAGCAATGAAACAAAAAGCTTTACTGGATGAATTAACTAAAAAGCTTGAATTGGGTAAAGAAAATGCAGAAAGAAATAATTTAACATTGCAAAAAAGTGCTATCCGTTTAAAGCTGGCTGAACAAGAAAACAATCAAAAAAACCAAAGAATTGAATCCCAAGAAAAACAACTGCAACAGTTAAAAAAAACAATTAGATACCCTACAGTTTCAGTTAGCTAACAACAAAGAAGAACCACAAATTTCTAAGCAAGAAAATACTGAAAAGCAGCCAGAAACAGCAGTTGAAGAACTAACTGAAAAACTTAAAAAACAAGAAGGCATTACAAAAAGCACCTTAATAAAATTATCCCATTTGACAAAAGAAAACAAGCTCCTTACTAGTTTCCAAATGTTATTTTATGTGTTTGTTTTTATCGCTGTTATGGCATTATTTATTGCTGTTAAGATGTGGAATAAGGCTAAAAGCTCCGCTTCACGCTCCTCTTCGCAAGTAGACAATAAAAACGATATTTTACTACCTATCAGAGAGAGCCAATTAATAAAATCAGAAAATCTTGCTGCCTTTGGCTACATCGCAACAGATATTACTTTTGCTGTCAGTGTATCTTTAGATGATTACATCATCGAGCTTGAGTCTAGCGGTGATACGAAAAATATAACTAAAATCAAGCCTATCGTAACCTTGCTAGACAATTTTAACCACATTGCAGCAGATCAAGATGATACCGACATTCAAAATTTTGATGTAATCGCTTATATGCAAAAAATGATGATGTTATATGATTTTGAATTTAGCCAAAGTGATGTTGTTTATCACTATTCGGGTGAAAAAACATTAATGATAAAGTCAGTCCCAAGCTTTATTGCATTAGCGCTATTAAATCTTATTAACAACTCTTTAAAACATGGTTTTAATAATAAAGGTCACGGCAAGATAACATTGAAAGTTGAAAATGGTGCCCAAAGTGGCGCTAAAATAACCTATTCAGATGATGGCAAAGGAATGGATAAAACTACTTTGAAACAAGTTTTTACGCCATTTTTTACTACGCGTAAAGATCGTGGTTATGTAGGTGTTGGTATGAGCACAACATATGACTTAATCAAAAATAAATTAGCAGGCGATATTCAAATAGAAAGCCAAGTAGGTAAAGGCACAGCAGTGACTATTACCTTACCTTAACTATCATTTAAGTGAGGGGGAATAAAGCTATCTCTCCGCTTAAATTGATCATTTTTTTGACCTAATACTGATTTTGTGCAGTCAAGGCTAGAATATTCTCTTGTGCGTTAACTAACAGTGGATTAACCACTTTACGATGCTTAACCGCATCTTCTAACCTAATATGACACATTGTACTATGCTGCTCGGCAATCATAATATTTTTCTTACCTGCAATAATAGCTTGCACGGCAGCAACGCCCATTTTTGTTGCCAATAATCTATCTTTAGGTACAGGTGAACCACCACGTTGAGTATGTCCTAGTACACATGCGGTGCAATCAATATTTGCTTTTTGTTTTAACTCACTGGCTAATTTCATTGCGCCACCGGGCCATAAGTTCTCTGCAATCACAATAATATAACTGCTATGACGATTTTCTTGTGCTGTTTTGATTTCATCTGCTAATTGTTGAAGTTTTGCTTGTTTGTTATCGACCGAGAAATTTTCAAAAGAGAGCACTTGCTCCGCACCACAAGCTATTCCAACATTAAAGGTGATATGTCCACTATGTCGACCCATTAATTCTACAATAAAAATACGTTCAAACGCATCTGCCGTATCTCTTATTTTATCAATTGCTTCAATACCAGTATTAACTGCTGTGGCAAAACCGATAGTAAAGTCTGTACCATCAAGATCATTGTCAATGGTGCCTGGAATACCAATGAGCTGCCCATACCAATAGTTTTTCAAATTAAGTAAACCATTAAAAGAGCCATCCCCGCCAATGACTATTAAAGCTTCAACCTTTTTATCAACTAGCGTTTTTGCTGCTTGCTGCAAGCCTTTTTCGTACAACATATCAGGACAACGAGCACTTTTCAAAATAGTCCCGCCACGTTGAATTATATTATTTACATCAACTAAAGTTAATAACTTTGCTTGATCGATATGCTCAATACAAACAAGGCCATTAAAACCATGATAAAATCCAAGAACTTCAATATGATAATGATGGGCCGCAAGCACTACAGAGCGAATAGCGGCATTCATTCCTGGTGCATCACCACCACTGGTTAAAATAGCAATACGCCTAATTTCTACCATGTTAGTATTCCATTTATTCGCGTTGGGTTTTCAGGGAAGGTAGACATTATTGAAAAAAAATGACGTTATCACAATCAATTTATAGCATCGGTCTATAATTATATTACTTGATAATAAAATATTGTGATAATCAGTTGATTAAGTAATTTAGGTCTGCCAACTTGCATCAGGCTTCCAGTTATTAATCCATGCAGGAATATCAACTGCTGGCATGGGCCGAGCAATGCCATAACCTTGCGCTAACTCACACCCTAAAGCTAATAATGCGGTGCCGTGTTCAATCGTTTCAACTCCTTCGGCAATAACCTCACGTTTAAAAGATTTGGCTAAGCCAATAACCCCTTCAACAATAGCCAAATCATCTTTATCTATTAACATGTCTCGTACAAAGCTTTGGTCTATTTTTATTAATTTAGCGGGTAATCTTCTGAGGTAAGTTAAAGATGAATAACCAGTACCAAAGTCATCTAAGGCAAATTTCACCCCCAATGCCAAACACGCATTCATAATTTTTGATACATGTTTTACATCATCCAAGGCTGTGGTTTCTAATACTTCTAACTCTAAAGACTGCGTAGGAACATTTGGGTGCGCTGCGAGTAATGCCGTTAACTTTTGTGTAAAGTCAGGTTGCTCTAATTGTACTGCAGCAATATTTACGCTGGTACTAACAGGGAGCTTAAGTCCTGCTTCTTGCCATAGCCTAATTTGCGTCAATACGGTATCAATAACCCACTCACCCAGCTCTATCATCATAATATTATTTTCAATAACAGGCAAAAAATCTACAGGGTTGAGTACCCCTTGTTCTGGATGTTGCCAACGGAGCAACGCTTCTACACCTGTTACCATACCAGTTCTCATATTAACCTTAGGTTGATAATACAGAACAAACTCCTTATTATCCAAAGCATTACGTATAGAAACAAGACTTTCATGTTGTACTTTAATGGCATCATCTTGAACAATATCAAACAAATGATAACGGTTCTTGCCCGACTCTTTCGCTACGTACATAGCTTGGTCAGCATGGCGCATTAGTTGATCAGCATCCACACTGTCTTGTGGGTAAATAGTTACACCAATACTCGCTGACACATTAATAACCACATTACCTAATGTAACAGGCTCAGAAGCTGCCAGTAATAAACGCTCTAATACTGGTTCGCAATCTTCAACTTTGTCTAAGTCTGTCAGCACAGCAACAAGTTCATCACCACCAAATCGAGCAAGGGTATCACCATCACGTAATGCTTTTTTCATACGCACTGATAACGCAATTAACAACTCATCACCAACATCATGTCCATAGGAATCATTGACGTATTTAAATCCATCTAAATCTAAGAATACAACAGCAAGTGAGCATTTATGGCGATTACATTGAACCATGGCTTGGTTTAGTCGATCAGCAAGTAATGTGCGATTAGGTAAACTAGTAAGCGTATCAAAATGGGCTATACTTTCTAGTTGAGCTTGGTGTTCTTTTATTAGCGTAATATCATTACCTAAAGCCACGAAATGTGTAGTGACACCGTTCTCATCTAAAACGGCACTAATCGCTTTCATCTCAGCAAATATCTCACCATTTTTTCGTCGATTCCAAATTTCACCATACCAATGACCTTCCTGCAACATAGCCTGCCACATTTCGGCATAAAATTCAGGTATTTGCTTACCTGATTTAAGAATACGGGGAGTTTGTCCTATTGCTTCTTCGCGCTCATAACCAGTTACCGTGGTAAAAGTATCATTTACATCAATAATAACGCCGCTAGTGTCTGTAATAGTTATACTTTCACGCGCGTGAGTAAAAACACTGGCCGCAAGTTTGAATTTTTCTTCAGCATGTTTTCGGTTAGTAATATCGGTATGTGTACCACTCATACGAAGTGGTTTACCATTATTATCACGCTTCATTACGTTAGCTTGATCAAGCACCCATCGATAATTCCCATCCTTAGTCAACATGCGGTATTCCAAACTATGAGATTTTGAACGCCCTTCTAGTACATCATTAATTGATTGCCATGCTTTTTCTCTATCTTCTGGGTGCACAAAATCTGACCACTGACTAGTAGAGTGTTGTATTTCTTCGTAGGTATAGCCAAGTATCGTTGCCCAGCGTTCATTTCTTTCCACCTTACCTGTCACTATATCCCAATCCCAAAAACCTAATTCAGCGCCTGCCAATACTAGTTGCATTTGTTCACGGCTTGCCTTTAAGGCTATCGTATCTCGGCTTTTCTCAATGGCAATACTTGCCAAACTAACGGTTTGTTCTATAAAAGCTAAATCGGCTTGGATTGGATAATTAACCTCTCTATGATAAATAGCAAAAGTGCCTAACACATTTCCCTGAGTTGAGCGAATAGGCTCTGACCAACACGAACTTAATTTTGCTTTCTTTGCTAACGCTTTATAAGGAGCCCAATAAGGGTGGGTTTGTATATCTTCAACAATAACTCGTTCATTGGTATATGCCGCGGTACCACAAGAGCCAACGCCATCACCAATCTCTATTCCGTTAATTGCATTAATATAAAAAATGGGAAGACTTGGTGCTGCTCCATTCAATAAATATTTACCCGTCTCATCAAGCACTAAAATACTACATAACATGGAAGGGTTTTCTTCTTCAACCCCTTGCACAATAGCTTGAAGAATTACTGGCAACAGTTCATCACTAGCAATAAGTTCTAAAACGTAAGATCGATTATGTTCACGTAATTCAACTTTTTTGCGAGCAGTAATATCTTGAACACACGACCACGTATAAATCTCATTGTCTGAACCTACAACTCGTACGCCATTCAATAGCACAGGAACTAAGTGACCATCTTTATGAATATATTCCTTTTCATAGGGTCCATAACAACCTTTTTCTATTAATGATTTAAGTTGAATGCTTTCTTGTTCCTTATAATGACGTGGCGTTAGATCCCAAAAAGTAAGGTTATTAGCTTCCTCTTCGTTATAACCGATAATATCTAAATAAGCTTGATTAACTTCTAACAATTTACCGTTTTTATCATTAAGTGCCATGCCTACAAGGGCAGTTTCAAACATGGCACGATACTTATCTTTACTTTCGCGTAACAATGACTTTACTGTATTCTTTTTTCCGTTGACTTCTTTTCTTAAACTGTATACCCAGCAAAAAAGTAGTATCAATATAACTGATAAAACAATGATGTAGTTCATCAAGCGTTAATTCTCCCTTATTACTTGAGACGTAAATAAAAACACTGAGGTTAATAAAATTGAATATTTTTTTGATTCATTGGGAAATTAATGAGTTTCAATAAGGTAAGTTTAGCAGATTTATTAGTTTAAGTTTGATTTTGATCGCCAAAAAACACTGTTACAGCCAGTGTATTTCAGCCTATTTATTGATTTTTAGTGGGAGAAATCACATTAAAATCCATCAATAAAAATATACTAATATGATATATCATATTGATGAACAGTAAAATTTAGACAAATGAAAATATGTAAATTAGCTGTATTCACGAGACAAAAAACTCATCATTTAACAAAAAATCACACTTTATTAGCGCATGAACTTTTTGAAAAATGACGAATATTTTTATTTACGAATAACTAACCGAAATAGGAATAGTAAGCACTTTGCGCCCTTGATGTTTTAGCCAAAAATATATTCCAGCAAAACACAAAAATACAGCAGCTATTGAGATACTTGCCATTAACGGAGCAACAAAAAAGTTACCTACTTGAAAGCACAAGGTTGCCATTAAATAAGCAAGTAAAAAGCTCCATATAGCAGCGAATCCAGCCCAACGACTACCTACTTCATTTTTTATCGCTCCCATTGCAGCAACACATGGTGTGTACAATAAAATGAAAAGTAAATAACTAAATGCCCCTAACTGACCTACAAATGCAGCTTGCATGACTTGATAGGTACTTAATTCAACATGCTGTTCTTCGGCAACAGTAGCTAAATCACTTAAATCGCCAACATCAATACCAAGGGGATCATCTGGAGCAATACCGAGTAAATTCTCTTTTATACTGGCTGTTGCTTCATGCCAACTATCAACTATTGAAGGCTCACTTTGATCGTCAGTATTTTTAGGTGAGTACAAACTATTGAAAGTGGCAACGAGCACTTCTTTAGCAAAAATACCCGTAATAATACCCACGCCTGCTTGCCAGTTTTCTTCTTTAATACCCATAGGCGCTAAAATTGGCATAACAACTTGTGCGCTTCGGCTCAAAATTGATTTTTCACTGTCTTGATGACCAAAGCTACCATCAGTACCAATTGAGTTTAAAAAGTTAAGCAAGCACACTACAACCACAATTGTTTTACCTGCGCCAGTTACAAAACCATAAGTACGTTGCCATACACGTTTACTGATTGCTTTTAGGTGCGGTATTTCATATGGCGGCAATTCCATAATATTAAGAGAGCTTGTGCCAGATAACACCGTTTTTTTCAATAAAAAGCCAGTAAAAATAGCAGCAGCAATACCAATTAAATACAAAAGGAATACTAGATTCTGACCACTATCTGGAAAAAATGCAGCAGCAAATAATGCATAAACAGGCAAACGAGCACCACAGGACATAAATGGCGACATCATAATAGTGGTTATACGCTCTCTTTCACTATCAAGTACTCTAGCAGACATAACCGCAGGTACCGTACAACCAAATCCCACAATTAAGGGGACAAATGCCTTGCCAGGCAAACCAATTTTTTGCATGACATTATCAACCACAAAGGCTGCACGCGCTAAATAACCTGAGTTTTCAAGTAAAGATAAACCAATAAATAAACAAGCAATAACAGGTATAAATGTCGCAACGGTTTGTATACCACTGCCGACACCTTCAATGATAGTTAAAATCCACTGGGGTAAGCCCAAAGGTTCAAGAAAATGCAACGGATATGAGACAAATATAGCGCCACTTAAAATATCAAAAAAGTCAATAAAGGCACTGCCCACATTTATAGCAAACATAAAGAGTAGATACATCATACCTAAAAATACGGGTACACCAATAATAGGGTGCAACACAATATTATCTAATGAGTCTGAAAGACGTGCGCCTCCACCAGAGGTACTTACACGGCCAATAATGTCTGCTACATAATTTTGTCTTGCTTGAATGGCTGACAGGCCTTCAGCTTTCTGTTCAATGTTGGTAACATTCGATTTTTTATTCAAATCACACGTTAAAATTGTTTTTTCTATTAAGGCTAATGATTTTTTATCTTGTGCACTGGTCGCAACAACAGGGCATCCCAATTCTTCGCTGAGCTTATTCGTATCAACCCATTGATGTGTTTTTCTATCAACTTTATTCAGCACGATAATCATCGGCACACCCAACTCAAGCAATTGCGTAGTAAGGTAAAGCTGACGGCTTATTTGACTAATATCAATAACGTTAATCAAACAATCTATATTATTATTTTGTATAAATTGCTGAGAAATAGTGAGATCCTGACCTTGTTCCCCGCGCTGGGTTAGTGAACTTAACCCTGGTAAATCCGAAAGAAAGGCATCAACTTGGCCTAACTTAAACGGTGACTTTTTAGCCGACACAGTAACACCAGAGAAATTACCAACATTTTGTTTACGCCCATTTTTTTGACGTGATGTTAATAAATTAAATAAGGTACTTTTGCCCGAGTTAGCAAAACCAACCAACGCATAATGTGAACCTTTAGCGGGGATAACGGCTTCTGTACACACAGGGGAATTTGAACAACAACTCATGAAAAAAACTCATATAAAAAATATTTAAGGTGGCTTCGGTTAGTCTTTATAGATATGTAAGCCATAGGGCAAATTCAAATTAACTAGTAGTAACTTGAATTTGCTCAGCCACAGAGCGCTGTAGACTTATTTTTGTATTATGAAGTCGATAAGCTAACGGACCATTAAAGGGAGCTTTATGAGCTAAAGCCACTTCTGTACGCAAACAAAAGCCTTGCTCTAATAAAAGTGCCGACAATGTTTCATCAAGTGGTAAGGCACTTATTTTTACAACTTGATTTTTTGCTACATCAACTAAGGTCATTTTTTCACCTTATTTACCTTTACTTTAGTTACCATAGTTTTTTATTTATAAATAAAAAACTATTAAACACCTAATCAAATATTCTCAAAGCCTGTTCTGAGTCGTACCATATATTGGTGTAATTCAATAAATGTATTTTTAAGTACAGTTAATGAAGTATGCTCAAACAACAAACAAAAACCCTTAATGAGAATTACTATTGTTATCATTCTACGCTTAAATGATACAATGCACAATCAAAACAAAGCTTGTTTGTATTATAATTGACATTAATCAAGAAACATTGATGCAACCCATTAAAATACGATTAAGTGCTCACTCTGTTGTTATAAAGAGCCCTCATTAGGCATTACCTCTTCATTTGCTGATAAATCATCCACAGATTTTTCGTCAGAAATTATATTAGGAGCTTCAATTTCAATTTGATCTACACGTTGCAGCCCGCGCGGAAGTTTATTACCTCGACGTCCTCTTTCTCCACGGTAATGATCAATATCCATTGCTTTTAAGGTAAGTTTACGGCGACCTGCATGTAGGGTTATTGAAGCCCCCTCTGGTACAATGGCAAGTAAGGTGACATATTCTTCTCGAGATTTAGCTCTTGCTGAAGGTATATTAATAATTTTGTTACCCTTACCTTTACTCAGTACAGGTAAGTTTTTCACAGGAAAAACTAACATTCGCCCTTCTGTAGTAATAGCAAGACATGCATCAGTATCAATATATTCAATCAATTGCGGTGTTAATATTTTTGCAGATTGCGGAAGAGAAATCAGTGCCTTACCATTTTTATTCCGACTAATCATATCACTAAAAGAAGTAACAAAACCATAACCCGCGTCACTCACAAGTAGGTATTTCATGTCGTCGTTTGCCATGACACAATGAACAAAATTTTCACCTGCGGCTAAATTAAAACGCCCTGTTAACGGCTCGCCTTGACTTCTTGCTGTTGGCAACGTATGAGCATCTGTCGTAAATGCTCGCCCTGATGAATCAATAAAAGCGACAGGACTATTACTTCGTCCTTTGGCTGAACAAAGATAGCTATCACCAGCTTTATAGCTTAATGTTGTTGCATCAATATCATGCCCTTTAGCACACCGTGCCCAACCTTTATCTGATACAACAACTGTAACAGGTTCACTTGGCACAAGATCTTTTTCAGTTAACGCTTTAGATTCACTACGCTCTACTAATTTAGAGCGTCGATCATCACCATATTCTTTAGCTGCGGCGAGGATTTCTTTTTTCATTAGCGTATTCATGCGTGCTTTTGAATTAAGAATTTTTTCTAAATAGTCTTGTTCTTCACGCAATTCATCTTGCTCTGCGCGAATTTTTATTTCTTCTAATTTAGCTAATTGTCTTAACTTAATCTCTAATATGGCATGCGCTTGAATTTCAGATAAATTAAAACGCGACATTAATTCTATTTTAGGATCATCATAATTACGGATAATCTCAATAACTTCATCAATGTTCAAATAAGCTATTAATAAACCGTCTAAAATGTGCAAGCGTGCCAATACTTTATCTAGTCTATATTGCAAGCGTCGACGCACTGTTTCTCTGCGATATTCAAGCCATTCTGATAGAATTTCCTGTAAATTTTTAACTGCAGGTCGATTATCTAAGCCAATCATATTGATATTAACGCGATAACTTTTTTCTAAATCAGTACTAGCAAATAAATGTTGCATCAATTGTTCAGTATCAACACGGTTTGAACGCGGAACAATAACCAAACGTACTGGATTTTCATGATCTGACTCATCACGAAGATCAATAACCATTGGCAATTTTTTAGCAGTCATTTGTCCAGCAATTTGCTCTAATATTTTTCCTCCTGATGCTTGATGAGGTAAAGCAGTAATAACAATTTCACCATGCTCTAGTTCATAAACAGCACGCATCTTTATACTACCACGCCCCGTTTGATATATTTTTTCAATATCACTTTTTGATGTTATAATTTCAGCGTCTGTGGGGTAATCAGGGCCTTTAACATACGTTAATAAGTCAGCAACTTCCGCTTTAGGCTCTTCAATTAAATGCACACATGCATCAGCAATTTCACGTACATTATGAGGTGGAATGTCAGTAGCCATGCCCACCGCAATCCCCGTAATACCGTTTAGTAAAATATGAGGTAAACGCGCCGGAAGCGTTTTTGGCTCTTTCATTGTGCCATCAAAGTTTGGCACCCAATCAACCGTACCTTGTCCTAATTCGGCAAGTAATATTTCACTAAAACGTGACAGGCGCGATTCAGTATAACGCATGGCTGCAAATGATTTAGGATCGTCTGGTGCGCCCCAGTTACCTTGACCATCAACCAAAGGGTAGCGATAGGAAAAAGGTTGTGCCATTAATACCATTGCTTCATAACAAGCACTGTCACCATGAGGATGAAACTTACCTAATACATCACCAACTGTACGCGCAGACTTTTTGTATTTGGCTGCTGCTGACAAACCAAGCTCAGACATAGCATAAATAATACGACGCTGTACTGGCTTTAAACCGTCACCAATATGTGGCAAGGCTCGATCCATAATTACGTACATAGAGTAATTTAAATAAGCTTCTTCAGTAAAGCGTCTTAGGGGAACCTGCTCTACCCCGTCTGGACTATATTCGAGCACATCAGACATGCAATGGTTTTCCTGTTATCATAAACATTAATATTGCAATTATAACTGCAATCAATTTTTCTTAGTTGAAAGTGATAAATACGACTATAAATAGCTACATAAACACAGCTTATCTGATTTTTATAGCCAAGTGAATGCAAAAAATTAGCGGTGACGCCTTTCTTGATCTTCAACAATACTTTCGTAACTCACTACTTGATTTCGTCCTTGTGCTTTGGCTTGGTACATTGCCAAATCAGCCGCATGTAAAATATCATCAAACGCTGCGTTAGTGTTTTTAATATTGGCGACACCTAAACTTAACGTTATTGTTCTTTTTACACCAAGCTTATTAAAATTATATTGTGCTATTTTTTCTAACACTCGTACTGCTATTGCTTTCGCATGGTCAAGGTCAGAACTGGGTAAAATAGCGACAAATTGTTCCCCGCCTAAACGAGCTAAAACATCACGAGAACGCATTGTTTCACTAACAAGCTCGGCTATTTTCTTTAATACTGCATCACCAACTGAATGACCGAAATCCTCATTTATTAATTTAAAAAAATCAATATCGAAAAGCAAAACACTTAATTCAAGTTGCTCTTCTTTCGCTTTTTTTACTAATTTATTACCTTCTTTAAATAACCCCGTTCGATTTAATAGCGCTGTTAAACTGTCAGTTTTACTGAGTAGTAGTAATTTCTTTCTTACTTTAAACTGGCGTAGAAACAATAAAAAAAACAATAAAATAGTAGAAAAAATTAACATAATTTTTCTCTGTAAATCTTGTTGTTCTTTTTTTACCGCATTAAGGTGTAATGCTTTTAATTTATTTTGGTTAGCAAGCAATTCATTTTCTTGGTTTTTATTTGCCACTTCATATTTATCAGTTAATTTTTCAATAGCATATTCACGTTTTGTATCACTATAATCATTATAATGATCAACAAAAGACTTCTTGTTTTGATATGCATTTTTATAATCTTTTAGTGCGGTATAGCTTGTGGCTAACACCAAATAAGCCTCTGAAAAAATAGGTAAATTTAATTGTTTTTCAGCAATGTACTCTGTTAATGGTTTAGCTTGTTCAATAAGTGTGATAACCGCTTCATGCTGATTTTCATCCTGTTTTATTTTTGCTTGTGCTAACACTATTAAGTACTGTTCTGCATAATTATAAATAGAGGTGTCAGACGCTAACTCTTCTACTATATTATGAGCTTTATTGGGTGCAGTTGTTGCAAGTTCTACTAAAGTTATTATTTCTGAACGAAGTGTAAATTCATTCACTTGAGTCAGGGTATTCTTCGCTTCTTTGTCAACAGATACTGCTACTGAAGCATAACAAATTAAACTCATAAACAAAAAAGCTGGTATCACAAGCAATTTAACCATTAAATACACACCTGATCTCTACCTTGAGCTTTAGCTTGGTGCAATAAATCATCCGCTTTATGAATTAGCATACCTAAATCCCCCCCTCCTTCACTGACAATATCAATACTGTTAGCAACACCAATATTAATATTGATATGAAATAATGCTTGTGATGTATGATTATTGGTCCAGTCATACACTTCAACTGACTTTCTAAACTTTTCAGCGATCATTTTTGCATTAGCAAAAGATGTATGAGGTAAAAAGACTATAATATCTTCTCCGCCAAAACGCCCTAAAACATCGGTTTTTCGCAAACACTCCTTACCCAATTCCACTACTTTTTTCAACACAAGATCTCCTTCTCTGTGTCCAAACTGTTCATTTATTTTTTTTAAAGAATCAATATCAATCATCAAAACACTAAAATCATTATTTTTTGACTTAGCTCGCTCAAATAGTTTCCTTCCCTTTCTCATAACCTCTTTGCGGTTAGCGATACCCGTTAATTCATCCAACTTAGAGGCTTTATATAATTTATGCTGGCCTTGTACTAACTTAACCAATAACCAAGCAAAGAATAAAGCAACTACTGCAATGTACAGTAAATATAATTTTTGCTGTTCTTGCTTTTTTTCCGCTTCTAATAAAGATATTTCTTGTAACATTTGTTTATTTTTTAATACTTTTTTCTGTAAGTCTGCCTCTTTAGCCTCTAGTGCTAAGCGTACTTCAGCAACAGATTGCATATGTTTCTCATCACGTAACACACGGGTTAATGATAATCGCTGATTTTGTAGTTCATATGCTTGTTGATAATACCCTTGCTTAAAATAAATCTCAGACTTTAGATCTATAAGGTTAATATGACCTTGCTTTTTTATATGTCCTAACGGGGGATGTGCAGCTAGAATATTTTCTACTTTAGCAATACTGTCTAAAGCTTCATCAAAACGTTCTAATTCAGACAGAACAAAAGCCTCATCACTATAATATTGACGTTCAATATCATATTGTTCAATATCAGCTAAATATTGCTTAGATAATAGTAAATATTGATAACTGGCTTCTGGGTTAATCTCTTTTTTCTTAAGGTGAGCCCACGACAACCCCGAATAAGTGCTGTACATTATTTGGTTGAGAGCAAATTCATCCGTTTCTTTAGATTCTTCAATAACTGTTTTAAACGCTTTAATCGCATCGTCATATTGTTTTTCAGATAAGTAATTTAGCGCAATATTAACTAATGAAGTTAAAGATAAAACTGTTTTGTTCGCATTTTTATAGTGTTGATAAGACTGTTGGTAATATACCATTGCTTGTTTATTTCTATCCAAATAGGCATATAAAATGCCTAACTCTGAGTTCACTGAACCCTTAAGTTTTTCATCGGTAGTTTGTTTAGCAATATTGTAAGCATCATTTAAAACAATTAATGAGTTTTCATAACGATCTGTTAAATAATAAATAGCCCCTAAATTTATTAACCCTCGGGCAATCAGTACATTATCATGCAACGATTTAGCTAACTCTAACCCGCTTTCATAATCTTTAGTTGCTAGCTCTATTTCACCAATACTTTCATTAGCAAAACCACGGTTATAAAGTAATTCAGAAATCAGTAAACTAGGGCTTGAAAGGTTCAAGGTTAGCGACAATCCTTCTGTCGTCGCTTGCTTCGCCAAATGAAATTGACCTTGCAATATATAAATGTCGGTTAATAAATCTAGATACGTTATTTTTTGCTTTAATGATAAATCATTAAAGCGATCACCATATTGTTTTAATTGAAGTTGCGCTAATGGCGTATCGCTATCTACTAGTTTTTCAATACTTACAATCGCTTCTTCAAAGCCGTCAATACCTTCTTCATTTTGAATTGCAGCAATAACGCTCGTTTGAGTGACTAATAAAAAACAAAAGAATATAAGAAAGTTTTTTGCAAACAATTTAACAAGCAATGCTGATTACCTAGAAACATTAAGATAAAACTAGTATAAAGCCATTATCAAAGAAAGCTAGCAAGAACAATTAATTCACTTTTACCAAAGTACTATGTTGAATACACCATATAACGATAAAAACTACTTTGCGCTACTACATATTAATTAACTTTAGATATTCACCAGCTTCTCTAATTCCCTCAGACTCTGCTTTTTGAAGCCATATTTTAGCTGCTTCAGGATCAGATTTTGTTCCTTTTCCTTCATAAAGTGCAGCGCCATAGTGATACCGTGCCAAGCTAGAATAACCCGCTTCATCATTTAATAAAGCCCCCTTTTTCATTAAACTCGTGGCATATAAATAATTTTTATCTACCCCTACACCACCCGATTCATAAAGTTCCGCAAGCCAAATCATTGAATACACATCGTTCCACCGTTCAATACAGTCTTCAAATATTTGAATCGCGGCTTGGTGATCACCAGTTTTAGTCGCTACATAACCATACAAGCATTTAAT
Organism: uncultured Colwellia sp.; assembly: GCA_965305135.1. Taxonomy (GTDB): domain Bacteria; phylum Pseudomonadota; class Gammaproteobacteria; order Enterobacterales; family Alteromonadaceae; genus Colwellia. The sequence continues at coordinate 263,849 of CBDLPA010000001.1, read as the reverse complement.
GCGTTTATTAGAGTCGATGTACGCGATATAACTAAGTTCATTGGCTTTTATTGTCACTGATAACAACAAAGTAGCACATAGACATAAGCTGATAATACTTTTCATTCATATCCTACTTATTTTTCATCTATTTAGAAATGACGTTCATTTATCAATAATATTAAATGATCGTTGTTTTCTGATTATTTTGGCTTATTACAATATCACTATACGAACAACGACCAGCGCCACGCATAAATACAGTATTAGCAATTAACCAAATACGCGCAATATTACTAGCAGTTCCACCAATATATTTGTGATAATCATTGTACACGTTACGAGACTCAAGAACTTGTTGACCAATAAGTTTATTGCCACTACGTTGAACTACATGCGTTTCATATTCTGTCCACCGGGGTAATGGACATTGGAATACAGTGCCCTCTGGCAATTCTGCACTCCACATATACGTGATGTCTTTACCATCATCAAACTCTACAGCAATTGATAGATAGTCATGGGTTAATACTTGATCTTCAGCCACTGGAGACGGTAATTTATCAACTATCCATTTCCAGTCAAGCTTAAGATCCTCTGTTAAAGGTGCATTGATGACGTATTGCAAAATACCAACATTTTTATGAGTATTACATTCTAGTTCACCATTACAGCCTTCACTAAAAATACCGCTATCACCAAACATGTACATATAACTCCAACCTGCGGGTAATAATTTTTGATAATGAATACGGTTTAGCTCAGCTAAAATTAAACCATCAACATCACCTACAGTAGATAATTGCACTAACCCGTCTAATGGTTCTTCTTCCCAGATAATAGCAATGCCTTCAATTAATCCTTCTGTTGCTTTATATTGCTCCTCTGTTGGGAAAAGCTCTCCTTTGGGATTCTTAAATTGTCCTATCGTACGAGCAATTTCGAGTATTCCATCTCGATCCGCTAGCATGGTGCCCGTATTATTCGCTGGATTATACATAGTTCCGCCGGATATACGGGCATAAAAAGCAATACCAGGATCAACCCAATAGTTATGCTCTTTTGATATCCACCAACGGCCTGATAGCAAAAATGTTACAGATTGCCCCGCTTTTATTTGGCCTATTTGTTGAGACCAAGGAAGATCATTGGGTGTAATTTCAAAATTTACCGAGCGTACAATTTTTGCAGATGATTTTTTAACTAAGTCATTTATTCGTTGATGAAAATCATCTGCTTTGTTGTTATTCGATTGAGTTTTTGTTTGTGAAAATGCTACAGCACAAGGTACGCAAGCAGCCATACCAGCCATTGCTCCCATCGCTTTACGACGACTAAGATTTGTATTTGACATTTATTTCTCCTTATTGTTTCATTTACAATAACTTGAAAAAAAACACCTTGTGTCAGATTCATGTAAGAAAGTAGTACGAACCATCAAATGGTTATTGTTCGTACCAATAACCAACACCGCGAGCTGTTTTTATAATGCGTGGCTTTTTAGGATCACGTTCTATTTTCGTACGTAAGCAGGAAATATATTGATCAAGAGAGCGGCTATTAGGAAAATAATCCCTTCCCCAACATTCATTGAATAACTCATCGCGATTAACCCTTTTGCCAGCCATATTATAAAGAAGGCGTAAAATAGAAGTTTCTCGTGCCGTTAATACGATACAAGTATCCTCACGCGAAGCGGTCATTTGGGTAGTATCAATGAATAAATCTCCCATTTGAAAACCACTTTCCGTTAATGGCTTTGAAAACAATGGAATTCGTCTACACATACTACGAACTCTTGCAAGAAGCTCTTTAACGCTAAATGGTTTAGTTATGTAGTCGTCAGCGCCTAACTCTAAGCCTTCTATTTGTTCAGACTCTGCGCCTTTTCCAGATAAAAATAGAATAGGAAGACTTGGCCATTTATCTCGTAACAAAGTACATAATTGCTCTCCTGACATTTTTGGTAATGCGCGATCAAGAATACAAATGTCAGGATTTAATTGCTGACACGCTTGCCAAGCTGATTCAGCATCCGAATAACTCTGAACTTTGTAACCTTCTTGATTAAATAGTTGATGTAAACCAAGTCTTGCAAACTTGTCATCTTCAACAATAATTAATTTAAGCATTGGGCTGTTCATCCTTTAATGGAAAACATGCAGTATAACAACGACCATTTTTAGTAATACTGCAATCAAAGCTACCACCTAGGCTTTTCACTATTCTATCACAGCTAATTAAGCCTAGACCTAAGCCCGAGGCTTGTTTTACATACGTGTCATTCGAATTTAATGTGCTGTCATTTGCTACATTGTTTTTAACCCATACTGACAATATATTATCATCACAACGTAGGCCGAGTGTCACCTGTTGTTCAGGAGCATATTTTTTTGCATTATTAAGTAAATTTAGTAAAACATGTTCTGTTGCATGTTTTGGATAAAAATAATTTTTCGTTTTCTTACAATCTGTTGTTAACAAACAACCCGATTCTGCTAATGATAACCGATACTGTTCCGCCAGTTCGTTTAATAAGTTTGATGGACTACCATATTCATATTGTTCTGGCTGTTGACCTCTCATTAAAGCAGTAGCGTTGTCAATAATCCGAGTAATTCTCTGCATTTCATTAGTTATTACGTCACCAAAAACTAGCTGTTCTTTAGTTAAATTTTCATGCAAAATTAAGCCAATATACAAATTTATATTGCTTAATGGTGTTCTTAATTCGTGGGCGATTTCTTGCGTTCCGTAAAGTAGCTTTTTAGCAGTTTTAGTTTCTTTGCTATGATTAATAAAAATAAGCCAAGCAATAGCAATCGCTAGCCCCAGTAAGGGCAATGTCATCGCTAAGATAAGCCAAAGCTCTGAATTTAATTCACTTTGTTCCTTGTCTAAGGATGCAGATAAACTAAGTTGTAAACCATTAATATTAACTATAGAGCTAGAATTTTTATTAACTGAATTATAAACACCAATAGTTTGCATAAAAGAGTCTTGAACATGGATATTTTTATTTGCGTCCAATAAAAGCTGGCTTTGCCATAACCTTTTATATACTTCTTCTGTTGGTAACAAAATACAAAAACCACTATCACTTTTTTGTAACCAACAATATAGGTAAGCATTCCCGATAATTGACCTTACTGGCGACCATATACTATCAACGCGCTTTTCAAGTAAATAATTTTTTGCCCATATTCTTTCCGCTAAAGTATCAACAAGAATTGATTTTTCTACATGACTAACCATTTGCTCGCTGCTTACAAAGGCCACCTCGTCCTTAGAGAATGGTACAATAAGCGAAAATAAGGGATTAGTATTTACTAAACGACGAACGTCAGCAAAACGACTACTCTCATCCACATTCATATCCACTACTGTTTTTTGTAAAAATTGAGTTAATTTTGATACTTGTAAATAAAGTTGTTGTTCAAAAATTTTAAGCTCAATTTGAGATCTATCAAAACGCTCAATCTCACGCGCAGTGTCCATTATTTTATAATTATGCAAACCTAGCATTGAAACACTGATAAAAGGGATCAGTACTAAAATACCTAGCAATATTGCCCATCTATTTTCTGTATTATAGAGTGAAGATAATTGAAACTTATTTTTCAAAAAGTTGATTATAGAAAAATAAGAGGCTGATAAATTAATAAATTTCATATCACCTCTATATTCATAAGAAAGATAATAAATTAAACATATTTAATTTTCACTAAACAACTATATGAATGAACATCTCACCGAAAAAACACTTTCAATTAAACTTTTAATGGAATTATTTAAGTCAGAATAAACTTTACAGCGTTGGCCAGTTTGAAAGAATATTTTTCGCGTGTGAATCACCTTGATTAGCTGCAAGTTGTAGCCATTGTTTTGCCATTCTGGGATTACTTTTAACGCCTTTGCCTTCGAGAAGAGCAATACCGTAGTATAATTGCCCTCTGCTATCATTAGTCTGTGCAGCACGCTTTAACCATAAAGTAGAGACATCTTCTTGTTGCATTTCACTATTTATTCCTAATTCATACATATTGGCTAGTAATAACATCGATACAACTAAACCTCTGTCAGCGCATATATTTAACAACGGTAAAGTCTCATAATGCCTTCCCTCTTTATGTATCTCATATGACGCCCAACAAACAAGACCTAAACGATCAGGGAAGCGATCAATTTGTTCAAAATAATACCTTAAATCTAAATCGACTGGGTTTAAAAAACCATCATCTTCTACTGCATTCGCTACAGATATTGTACTCATTAAAAATACAGCTGCAAACATCATTTTAAATTGTCTCATACTTTACTCCATCACATATATTAATGAATGTTAAGTATTGCAAACTTAATATAATGGAATGTCAGGATTATGTAAGGAATGTAATTAGCCATGTTACGATAGAGAAATATACGTTAATTGGATCATAGTATCGTACCTACATATAAAATAATCCTAAACGTGATCCAGGTTACTTTCTTTTGAAATGGGAATAAAGTGCTTTGTATAGAGGGCCTTACATCCTTGGCTGTATTTAAAAGAACATCATCCATTCGTCACTGAATCGTATCAAGCTTAGCACATTTATTGAACAGCTAGTAAGTATTATCTCTTATACATGTCTAACTGCTCACTGACAAAATGGTTCACTTAATCAAGTAAAAACACTTCTTGATATTTACTCTCTATTTCTTTTACCTCAGCCTCAGTTAGTGCAGAGAACTCTCTAGTTGTAACCCTTTTCGATAACCTACCATTACTCTGACGCAAAAAGTTAAGTAGTAAACTTAAACTTTTCTGGGGCATATCAAACCGATTATTTACATAATTCCAAATCTCATCGTATCTTTCAAGATAAAGGACTTCCTCAGGAAGAACAGTGTCTACCGTATCTTTTACGCACTCAAACAAAAACTCCACTTGGCGTGTCATATCTCCATATCGATACAAGTCTGCCGTTTCATTTGTTACATGAACATTGTTATCTTCAGTCGGTTGCCATTCAATATACTTCAAACGTGGTTGTGTAAACTGCTCTAACACGGCTTTGTACTCTTCTATCTTTTCTAAAATCACTGCTGATACGGGGAAAATAACCCCTTTAGGCGTGAAACCACTCTCAGCTAATACATGATGAATTAAGTAGCGATGAACTCGTCCATTACCATCTTCTAACGGATGAATAATAACAAACGAAAAGACAATGATTGCAGCAGCTAAAACAGGATGAAATCCTGAATCTTTCATTAATTCATACCCATTTAGATAAGCAGTGAGTAGCTCATCAAGATCTTCTGGCTTGGCTGATATATGTTCAGGTATTGGTATATTGGTCACACGATCATGCTCACCAACAAAACCGCCAACGCACCGAATGCCCGGTAGGATAAATCGACCATCAGGAATGACTACTTCTTGTAAACGTTCTATCTCCTCTACGGTTAATGGCTGCGTGCCTGCTTGACCGATAATTTTCCCCCATCGCTCTATACGATTATGAGGAGGCGCTTCTCCTTCAATGGTATATGAAGCCTTAGAGTCTGAAAGCAGTAAAAAAGCAGCCGCTCTTGCAAGTAAATCACTGTGAACCGTCCCTATATTTTTTGCCGCTTTTTCATCTAAGTTCTCTCCAATATACTGGACAAGTTTCTCTGTTTTTCTAATTAACGGACAAAACCCATTAACACCCGGTAAGTTATTATTTATTCGTTGGCGTGAAACCTTGGTTTTGGCGCAGCCAAATTGTAGTTCTTCATTTAGCGCGTCAACATAATTACCAGTAGTAACATCCTCAATGGGTAGCACATGCGCAGTAAGCCATTCATAGAAAAACCAAACTCTGCGGCTATATGCCCCTGTTATTTCATTTTCAACTGAAGCGGTAATATCTTCGATTGCCAAAGCGCCAAATAAACTTTTCATAATTGCTAAATCAGCACCTTCGTATTTCAACGCAAATGTTAATTGTGCAAACCAATGGGCTTCAGGCTGATAACGGCTTCCCCATATTAACCACCTTCCTTTGCTTCGTTTAGCGTTTATAGCTGGAACAATGGCGCATATCGCATTAGGAGCAGGAACGCTTAGTTGGAATTCATTGATAAGCCAAGCATATCCAACCAGCTCAGCTTCAGGCTCTGGATAGATTTCTTCATCAAAGAACTTTGCGCGTTTAGCTAATACCATATTACCCACCTAAAAATGATGATTTACCATGAAAAACGATTATCGACCATGAAAAATGATTATATACAACACCGCTTCATGAATTATGATTACAAACTATATTATGACTGAAAATTTAAATCAACTGCGTGAAAAACAATTACGAGTCATGAAATATAATTATATTTGATAGGCTGATGTGAATTATGATTATTTATTAATGAATATCATAGTAGTTAATTACTAATTCAAATTATAAAAAAAGGGGTAATGCGAGTACATTACCCCTTAGGGTTTAGCTAGAATATGCTGTCATCACTCAGTGTTCTTTGGTTGATAAATCGAGTACACAAGCTAAATACCCCCACCCTTGATGAGTTTTTAAGTAGGTAATGTCACCCACCCAATGTGTATTCGCTGAGCTAGGGTTAATTTCCGCTTTAATAAATTAGGTGCAAATTTATGCTCTTTACCAGACTATTAAACCACCGCTTTATCACCTTTAGCTTGCAACCATTCTTTACGATCACCTGAGCGTTTTTTTGAAAGTAGCATATCCATCATTTCAATGGTTTCGCTGTGTTCTTCATCTAACGCAGTGAGTTGTACTAAACGACGCGTGTTGGCGTCCATGGTAGTTTCTCTAAGCTGAAGAGGATTCATTTCACCCAAGCCTTTAAAGCGCTGTACATTGACTTTACCACGTTTTTTCTCAGCTTCTATTCGGTCAAGAATGCCGTCTTTTTCTGCCTCATCTAATGCGTAAAATACTTCTTTACCAACATCAATTCTATACAGTGGTGGCATGGCTACATATACGTGCCCTGCTTGTACTAAAGGTAAAAAATGCTGTGTAAATAACGCACATAATAACGTAGCAATATGCAGTCCATCCGAATCGGCATCAGCTAAAATACATATTTTACCGTATCTTAGTTCTGATAAATCATCACTGTCTGGGTCAATACCTAAGGCGACTGAAATATCATGTACTTCTTGTGAAGCTAATATTTGACCTGATTCAACTTCCCAAGTGTTAAGAATTTTACCACGCAGTGGCATGATGGCTTGAGTTTCACGGTCTCGCGCTTGTTTAGCACTACCGCCTGCCGAGTCTCCTTCTACTAAAAATAGTTCTGTGCGTGACAGGTCTTGGCTGCCACAATCCGTTAGTTTGCCTGGTAAGGCTGGGCCTTGAGTAATTTTTTTGCGCACAACTTTTTTACTGGCACGCAAACGTTTTTGTGCATTACTGATACAAAATTCAGCTAATTGTTCGGCAATGTCGGTATGTTCATTAAGCCATAAACTAAAGGCGTCTTTTACTACGCCTGTGACAAAAGCGGCACATTGACGTGAAGATAAGCGCTCTTTGGTTTGTCCTGCAAATTGTGGATCTTGCATTTTGATGGACAAAATATAACTACACTTATCCCAAATATCATCGGGGGTTAACTTTAAGCCGCGGGGAATTAAATGCCTAAATTCACAAAATTCACGCATAGATTCTAATAAACCTTGCCGTAAGCCATTCACATGAGTACCGCCTGCAACCGTGGGTATTAGATTTACATAACTTTCGCCGACACTTTCGCCACCTTCAGGCAGCCAAGTTACCGCCCAGTTCGCCGCTTCGCTTTGGGCTGTAAATTCGCCTACAAAGGGTTGTTCTGGCAAACTTACATAGCCTTGAACCGATTCTTTTAAGTAGTCTGTTAGCCCGTCTTCATAGCACCATTCGTATTTTTTATTTTCAGTTTTATCATGAAACTTAATGGTTAAGCCAGGACATAATACCGCTTTGGCTTTTAATAAGTGGGTGAGCTTTAATACTGAAAATTTAGCTGAGTCAAAATATTTAGGATCAGGCCAAAATTTCACTCTTGTGCCCGTGTTACGTTTACCTACTGTGCCCGTTTCTCTTAATTCTTCTACTTTGTAGCCATTTTCAAACGCCATTTCATAAATTTTGCTATCACGCCTGACTGAAACGTCTACACGGGTTGATAACGCATTAACCACTGAAATACCTACGCCGTGTAAGCCGCCCGAAAATTGATAGTTTTTGTTAGAAAACTTGCCCCCAGCATGCAGTTTACAAAAAATAAGTTCAACCCCAGAAACACCTTCTTCGGGGTGAATATCAATGGGCATTCCTCGACCATCATCAATAATTTCTAATGACTGATCGTTGTCTAAAATCACGCTAATATTTTGAGCATGTCCAGCAAGGGCTTCATCAACCGAGTTGTCGATGACCTCTTGACCTAAATGGTTTGGTCGAGTGGTGTCTGTATACATACCGGGACGATGGCGAACGGGATCTAAGCCACTGAGTACTTCAATAGAGTCTGAATTATATTGGTCTGTCATGATTTGTTTATCTTTATCAACATTATTGTTATGTATGTTTGAAACTTAGCTTAATTGAAAAAATTCAGCCGTTATCGGCAGTTTTTGATCAAAACCAATAAAACTATGATCTCCGCCCTGTTCAACGATTAAACGACAGTGCTGAAATTTGTCTACAGCTTCTTGATAATCTAACACTTCGTCGCCTGTTTGTACCATAATTAGATAATTATTTTTTTGTTCATCGTCAAATGATGGCGCACTTTGTTCTATCGCTTTAAGTTCTAACATGTGTTGTGTAGTCACTTGGTAGGTTATATTAGTGTAAGTATTTGTTTGCTCACCAATGTAGGTTTCTAGTAGTGTAAAGGGTTTAATTGCGGGGTTAATAAGAACTGCACGCAATTGATATTGGTTAGCTAAGTAATGCGCAAAATAGCCCCCCAACGATGAGCCAATTAAGTACCAATCTTCATCACTGGCTGCCTCAATAATTTGCGTTAACTGCGCAATGACCTCATTAGGTGAATTAGCTAACTGCGGACAAACAAAATTAATTTCAGGAAAGTGTTCTTGAAAATACTGGCGCGACAACTTTGCTTTCAACGATTGCGGAGATGAATTAAAACCATGAATATGAAGAATGTTTTTTTGCATGTTATATCTTTGCTTTTCCTATTATCAATAATCTACCGTGGTATTTATGGTGATATATCTGCCAGTTTATGTGTATATTTACTAGCACAAACCAGTTCCATCGATAAGAACTCACTCAACATTAACGGCTTAAAAAGAAATTATGTCGCTGCTAATTTCACCGTTATTTGCTAGATAAAATAATCGATAACTGGGCTTAATTGAGCCCAATTTTTCTTTCGTATCACCAAATTGTACTGAGGTTGCAGGGCAAGTATACACATCAACATTACAATGAGATAAATGCGTTGCCCTGTGCACATGACCACAAGCAATGGCTTTAATGTTCATCTTGGCATTATTTAACTGAACAATATTTTGCCAAAATACATCTTGTTCTAATAATCCATGTTTATCAATGTAATACCCTACATTGATAGGATGATGATGCATCATCAATAATTGGTATTTATTATCACTCATTTGGTCAGGCAACGCTTGTAAATATTGTTGATTAACTAACCCCGACGGCGTATCACTTTTACTGTCTAATAGCTGTATTTGCCAAACATCATGATTAATAGTGTTATGAGTATCAAAGTTAGGACTTTTTAAGTGTTTAGTCAGTAGTTCTCTATCGTCATGATTACCCGCTAAAAAATGTACTTGAACGGAAAGTTTTGCCTGCTCGATGGCCTGAACAAAGTGTTGATAAGAAAGCTCAGAGTGATCTTGAGTAAGATCTCCCGTAAACACAACACAGTCAATATTTTTACGTTGGCTAATATCAGCTAACACCTTAGTTAAATTTTGCCACACGTTGGCACCAAAGTGTGTAGCTTGCTTATCAGCAAATAAGTGACAGTCGCTAAATTGGGCAACAACAAAAGCATTGTTTGAGATTATCATTATTTAACCTTATTAATCATAAAGTTACTTTCACTTGACCATGGGCTAAACATAGATGTAACCACTCATTTAAAAATTGATTAATTTGCTGTTTTTCATCTTGTTGATGCATTTTTTTATTCGGGTAGTCGTAGCGTGGTTTCACCTGCGTAATATCCTGACTACTGATGACTTCAGCCATACGTGCATCGTGGTATAAACGAATACTCATGCGAGGGTGAAATGCATCTGAAAATAATTTTTTTGTATTCGTATTAACCTGCTCAAAGGTGATGAGCGAGGTATAACGTGTCACTTCATTCACGGTTATAACATAAGTTAGGTGATCATTAATAAAGAAATGTCGTTGTTGCCCAAGCCCTGTTTCGTCGGCTTGCACTTTCAATAATAATAAATAATTATTGGCACACAAGCGCATCAAACTAACAAGGTTAGGTTGATATTTTTTTTTACGATTTACTGTACTGTTTGGGAAAAAACTCACTTCGTTCCTTTTCTATTTACTATTATTCAGCTATTTACTCACTCTACAGGGTTTGATAATTCATTGCTAACCATTGCAACCCAATAACGGTAGCAGCATTGGCAATTTTCCCTTGCTCTAGTAATGCTAACGCGTCTACACGTGAGACAATATGTAACAAAATATCTTCATTTTCATCATCTAACCCATAAATACTACCAGGCGATACTAAGGTGCTATCAAAGGGGGCCCAATACAAATAAATACGCTCACTAGTCCCACCTGGGCTTGAAAGGTACTGCATTATAGGTTGTATGGTTGACGGCTCTAATACAATGTTAGCCTCTTCTTTAGTTTCTCTGACCGCAACATCAATGGGGCTTTCATTTTTATCAAACATACCCGCAACAAATTCAAGCATCCAAGGTGTTTCCCCCGTACGAATAGCACCAGTTCTAAATTGCTCTAACAGCAACAAGTTATCTTTTACGGGGTCATAAAGCACAACAACAACCGCGTCTCCGCGTTCAAATACTTCTCGAGTAAATTCATCACTTAACTTACTTGAAAACAATTTATGTTGAAGGTGATACTCATTTAGCTTAAAAAAACCATGATACTTTGTTTTTACTGCTGTAATCGTTACGTCCTTTTGATCATATTGCAGCATAGGCATAGATTTACATTTATCATCTTGCATAAATACTCTCTTTTCAATAATAATTTGTTACACTACCAAATACTTATTTTATTTAGTTAATTTTGAAACTTCTGTAACATAAGCTGATATAAAAAATGAAACGATACAGTATTGTTATATTATATCGCTATATTATACGGGAATAAATCTCCCCCCAAGGAAAGATAGACTCATGAAAAAAACATTAAGTACATTGATTATAGCTATTGCAAGTGCAATGGTTACAACAAATGCTCAAGCTGATGATTTATTATCAGTTTATCAGCAAGCGTTACTAAACGATACTGTCGTATTAAAAGCGCAAGCACAATTTGACATAGTAAAGGAAGATATCGTTCAGGCGCGTTCAGCATTACTGCCACAACTGAGTGGTTATGCAAATTATACTGATGGTGAAAGAGAGAGCTACGATACGGATACTAGTAATACATTAACCACTGAATTTAATTCATTAGGCTATGGCGCTAACTTAAATATGCAACTTTATCATCATGATACTTGGTTACGTTTAGGTATTGCAGAAAAAACAGCTCATCAAAGTGATTTATCTTACCAAGTAGCAAAACAAGATTTAATTGTGCGTGTTACTCAAGCCTATTTTGCTTTATTAAGCACCAAAGATGATTTAACTTTTGCTAAAGCAGAAAAAGCAGCTATTGCCCGTCAGCTAGAACAAACTAAACAACGTTTTTCTGTGGGTTTAACGGCCATCACTGATGTACATGAAGCACAAGCTCAATATGATAATGCCGTTACTGAAGAAATTCGCGCTGAAAATGCTATTTTTAGTGCTGAAGAAGAATTACGTGTTATTACCAATATGTACCCTAAAAATTTGAATGTGTTAAATACTGAGCGTTTTAGCACTTCAGCACCAACCCCTAATAGTGCTGATGAATGGCAAAAAGCCGCTGAAGCTAAAAATTTAGATCTGATTGCCTCAAAAGTAGGCATTGAAATAGCGAAGCAATCTATTAATTCAGCCAAAGCAGGCCATTATCCTACATTAGATTTTAATGCGAGTTATAACAACTCTGATGATGAAACAGAGACGAATTCTGTAAACATTAATAGCCCAACATTGAATGATTATTCGGTAGGCGTAACATTGAATGTCCCAATTTATTCAGGGGGTGCAATAGAAAGTAGTGTACGTAAGGCACAAAGTAATTTTGTATTAGCCAGTCAAAATTTAATGCAAACACATCGTTCAGTTGTTCGTACCACACGTAATGCCTATAACACTGTTATTGCAAATATTTCAGCAATTAAAGCGTTTGAACAATCGGTACTAAGTGCCACTAAAGCCTTGGAAGCTACCGAAGCTGGCTTTGAGGTTGGTACCCGTACTATTGTCGACGTATTAGATAGCACGCGTAATTTATATAATGCAAAACGTAACTTATCATCAAATCGTTATGCATATATTCAAAATGTATTATTATTAAAACGTGCTGGTGGTACGATTACCGATGCAGATATTACAGCGATTAATTCAGGTTTAATTGCCGAGTAATGCGTTACAACCTAATCACGTTACAACCTAATCGAAATGTACATATTGCATTTTCTAACTAATACCCACCATGTAGCATAAATATCCGCCTACTTATTTTCGATTGTAGGCGGATTACTTTACAAAAAGCATTTATCACTATTTTTTAATTCATTAAACTTCTAAAAAAATTGACTAATTGTTTAGCTTCTCGTTGTACTGAATAATGCTCAAGCACTCGCTCTCGACCATTTATCCCCATTTGAGTTAACTTTTCTTGATCACTCAATAACAGATCCATTTTCTCAACTACTGCGGGTAAGTCGTTCACGGGTACAACATAACCATCAACACCTTCACGTACAACTTCAGGCCATGCTCCAGCTTCACTAGCCAACACAGCAGCTTGACTACTCATGGCTTCAAGAATTGTTAAACCAAATCCTTCGTTATCACTTAAGGCAACGACCAATGACAATGCACTGAATATTTTTGGAATGTCGGCAAAATTTTGCTCACCAGCAAAGACTATACGCTCTGACAAGCCTGCTTTGTCAATTTCTACCTGCAAACCTTTAACAAAATTTTCATTACTTGCGCTAATAGAGCCAACAACCACTGCGGTATAATCTGGATATTTATCAAGCAACTCAATACAGCTTCGAACAAATAAATGTACACCTTTTTGTTCCCGCACTCGGCCTAATATAGCAATGCCCTTTTTACCTTTTTTAATTGATTTAGGTAAAATATTAAGCGCTTGCCACGCTGCTTCTTTATCTTCGGGTGGAATATAAACATCAGTTTTAACACCGTGATAAATAATAGCATCGGGCTTACGATGTAAATAACTCGCCGAGGCTTTACACATTGCTAACAAAGCATCCATTCTGTCAGTTAACCACAGTGTAAAACCACTACGGTGACGTTGTGCAGCACTACTGAAAACTATTTTTATTTTGGCTCTAAAGAGATGTTTTAATAATAACGCTTGTATCATTTCATCAACCCGACGTGCATGAAAAATTCTAACACGGCCATCAGCCAAAGGCTGTTTACATAATTTTACTACTTGCCAAAAAGTAATATTGAGAGACTCATCAGGCAAATGATGTTTTCCCATCACTCGTAAATTAATGAGTTTTTGTTGCGTGGATAACAGTTGTAACATGGTAGACGTTACACCCGAAAAATTTGAGTTAGAATTACCGATAATTAGCTCAATGTCTTTCTCTGTTCCTTTGTGCTGTACTTGATTATTCATTGACTGTTCTTAACTTGGTTTGTAGTGATGGCTATAACAACGATGAATCTATTCTACTGGAAAATACCACAAGCTTCACTGTACTTTTTAGTAAAAACAACAGGTTCTTCTTTCATAAATCTATGGTAAGCCTATATAATCAGCCACAGCAATTTTTACGTACTTAACCAAGAGAATGTACTGTGAGCAGAAATAAAGTATTACAGCCTGATTTTAAATTAACTTTTTTATTACCTAAATATTGGTTAACTTGGGTTGGTGTTTTTATTCTCTATAGCATTTCATGGTTACCTTACAAATGGCAATTAAGCTTGGGGCGACTGTTGGGGCGTCTACTATTCAAAATAGGCTCAAAAAGAAAACATGTAGCAAACGTTAATTTAAAGCTATGTTTTCCTGAAATGACTGAGCAAGAACGCAATAAAATATTAAAGAAAAATTTTGAAAATACAGGCATTGCTCTTTTTGAAACAGGCATGGGCTGGTGGTGGCCTGACTGGCGAGTAAAACGAAAATTTACCGTAACGGGGTTAGAGCATATAGAAAATGCCAAGCAGGCAGGCTACAACATTTATGTGTTAGCAATGCATTATTTATCGGCTGAAATCATAGGCCGAGGTTTTGGTCTTCATCATCCTTTAGTTATTTTTTATCGTCCGCATAATAACCCACTGATGGAGTTTTTTCAGTTTAGAGGTCGCGGAAGGTCAAATAAATACATGCTAGGAAAACGAGATGTTAAAGGCTTAATAAAGGCGATCAGGGCTGGAGATTCTTGCTTGTATTTACCCGATCAAGATTACGGCAGAAACCGCAGCGTATTTGTTCCTTTTTTTGATGTAAAGGAAACCGCTACCACCACAGGTACCCTTATATTTGCTCGTCAGCCTAAAACTAAAACTTTTATGCTAATACCAAAACGGCATGATGATGGCAGTGGTTATAGTGTTGAAATTACACCTGCGTTAGATAACTTTCCCACGAATGATGATATTAATGATGCCACACGTGTAAACCAAGAAGTGGAAAAGGCAATTTTACGTAAACCGGACCAGTATATGTGGTTACATAGACGTTTTAAAACTCGTCCTGATCCCAATGCACCTTCAGTATACAAATAGTGTTAAAATTTAATGCTTTGATAAAGTTGAAACTATTTTGTATGGTATAGGCAGGATAGTTAATCATTGGATATTTAATTATTATGGGCTTTTGGATTAGAAATGCAATTATCGCTATTATTTTGATTGGGCTCGGCGTAGCTTTTTTCCTGAATAAAGATCTACTCCTTTCGTTAACAACAGAAGATAACCAAACAACAACTGTAGACGTTGAAGAACTAAAAGAAGCATCGGCTAACGCTGAAAAAGAAAAGGTAAAAGTAAAATATCAACAAGGTAAAAAGTCCACCAATGCCGCTGCAGAAGGGCTCTCTAAATTTTATGCTAAAATTTATGGTGATGACAGCAAACGAAAGGTAAGAAATAATATTATTTTTTTACCCGACCCTGAAGGTGATTTAGTCAATTTATTACAAGCAAAAGAAATGATGGTCCGCTCTTTTCGCAAAAATTGGAGTGGAACTAAAGTATCTAGAACGTTTAGAAAAGGAGAAACCCTTTATCAAAAAATAACGGAATATGCGGCTGATGAGGGGGTAGAAATAATATGGTGGCTCAATAAAGACTTTATTGTTAAAGATCCTTTTCGTATTAATAAAAATATTTTAAAAACAACCAGTCAAATTGGCAGAGGTATATCTGGCCATTTTCCAGAGGGTATAAATACCTATTTTTGTTACCGCCAACGAACAATCGTTTTTATTAGTGAGCCTCCAACGTACCTTAATGATGAATGTTTATTTTTAAAATAAACATTCATCATTCAATATATGTCATTTTTATAATGAATTAACCCTATATAAAACCAAAAGCACTATAAGAACTTAGTCCATAACTGAGTAACATCTTTCTGATTTATTAATAAAGACTTATCTATTAACAGTGCTTCATTTTGTAATGTTGCTTTGTGTCCATAGTCTCTAAGTTGCTGATAAGTATTCACCAGCAACTTTTGTTCTGTTTGACTTAAGATTTCAAGTGCCGCTAATGATTTAAAAATACTCACATTATTGCAATGCTCCATTAAACTATGGTGCTCGTTGCTGTGAGCTAACACTAGGTATTGTGCTAAGAACTCAATATCAACCAAGCCTCCTTGGCCTTGTTTAATATCAATAAGATCACCTGCAGATTTATCAAGATGCTTACGCATTTTTTCGCGCATTTCACTTACTTCAGTCTTTAATTTTGTAAGATCCCTTTTTTTGCTCAATATTTTTTCACGAATTGCTTTAAACTCATTTGCAATTATTTCATTTCCATACACAAGACGCGCTCGAACAAGTGCTTGATGCTCCCACGTCCATGCATCTTTCTGCTGATATTGCCCAAACGTATTGATGTGAATAACTAGCACACCTGAATTACCCGAAGGACGCAAACGCATATCTAATTCATATAAAATACCGCTGTTCATGCGCGTATTAAAAATATGCATGATGCGTTGGGCTAATTTCATATAAAATTGGCTTGCAACAACCACTTTATCGCCGTTGGCTAAACCTGTTGTTTCATCACCTTCTGGACTATGATGAACAAAAACAAGGTCAAGATCAGAGCCATAACTCAGTTCATTACCTCCTGTTTTACCATAAGCAATAACGGCAAAGCCTTTACTTCCACTATCAAGGGTTGATTTAGGCACACCAAAACGATTAGCAACTTGTTGCCAAGCAATATTAATGACTTCATTAATAATGGCTTCAGCTAAAGCCGTTAAATGTTGACTTACTTTTTTCACATCTAACACTTGAGCAATATCTGCTGCCGCTATGCGTAACTGTTGTGACTGTTTGAAAAGACGTAAGGCATCCATTTGTGCCTCAAGATCTTCTTCAGGAATACGTAACATACTTTCACGTAACTCTACTCCATATGCCGAAAGCTTTGGTGGGTTGTGTAACAAGGTTGGGTCAATTAATTCATCTAATAAAATTGGATATTTGGCAATATAATCAGCTACCCAACTGCTGGCTTGGCATAATTGAATAAGTTGTTTAAGTGCACCTTCATTTTCAAATAACAATTCCAAATAAGCAGTACGAGTGACTATTTTTTTAAACACATGTAACACACGTTCAAGTACAAATTCTGCTTGTTTTGCTTGCTGAATATGGCAAATAAGGGCAGGGATTAATTTGTCTAATACTTGCCTACCTCTGCTGCCAATACTGCGTTTACTCACATCTTCTCTAAAGTCGACTAATAAATGCCAAACGCTATTGCTGTTCCATGTGCAGGTATTTTGTTTTACTAACTCTTGTTCAATCCAAACAATAGACTCTTCATCACTCCAACGGCTATTCCACAGCACACTCCAGTGTTGATCTTCAGTTTGATTATTTGGGCCTTCAATACCAATTAATTCTTCAAATTTTTCATGCACACTGTCCATATGCCCCTGCAATATTTGAATAAAACCATCCCAACTATCAATGTTAAGTACATACAACAGCCGTTGTTTGTCTAGCGTATGATCGGGCAATGTTTGCGTTTGTTTATCCGCTAACGCTTGTAATATATTTTCCACGCGTCGCAAAAAGCAATACGCATTTTGTAAAACAATTTTGCTTTCTTCTTCTATTTCACCAGAGATCACTAATTCAGGTAACACTGTTAACAGGTTTCGTTGTTGTAGCTCTTTTACCCTACCACCACGAATCAACTGAAAAACTTGAACAATAAATTCAATTTCTCGAATACCACCAGCCCCTAATTTAATGTTGTTAACTAATTGCTTACGCCGTACCTCTTGTGAAATCATGCTTTTCATTTTACGTAAACTGTCAATCACGCTAAAATCAATATAACGACGATAAACAAAGGGTTTCAATAATGTTGAGAGTTGTTGATGATAGCTTTGTTCTTCATTGATCGAAGCCTCTTTTAGGGGAGTCTTTACTATAGAAGGGATAACTCTAGCTTTTAGCATAGCATAGCGTTCCCAATCACGACCTTGCTCTTGATAATAATCTTCCATTGCACTGAACGTTAGCACTAAAGGGCCACTTTCACCAAAAGGCCTTAAGCGCATGTCTACGCGGTAAACAAAACCATCAGCCGTTTGTTGATGCAATGAGCTTATTAATTTTTGCGCTAAGCGTGTAAAAAATTGCTGGTTGTCTAAGCTGCGTCGGCATCCTTGTGTTTCTCCGCTATGTGGATAAACAAAAATGAGATCAATATCAGACGAAAAATTCAATTCTTTCCCTCCCAACTTACCCATACCGTACACCAGCAAAGGTTGAATATCGCCTGATTTACTAGTAGGAACTCCCCACTTATCCTGACAAAACTCTGTTAGCCAATTAAGACTCCCTTGAATTAAAGCATCGGCAAGTTGTGATAATCTTTCCAATGAATACTCTAGCGCGATATTCAAAACCAAATCTGCAATCGCAATATTAACCATTTGCTGTAAACGAAAGCGTCTCAATAAACGGTGTAGCTGCTCTTCGCTTTGACAATTTTCTAATAACGCTTGAAGCAAGCTAGCATAATCAGGTGTTTCTTGTAGGTATACACTTTTACTTACAAATAAATCAATCACTAACTCAGGGGCTTGTAGCGCACTTGTTAAGATAAAATCACTTAACGTAATCGCTAATTTAAAGTGCTCGAGTTGCTGAGATGCTAACGCTTGATAACTGTTGGGGTGCTGTTGACTAAATTGCTGCCAACTTTTTTGTTGCTGCTGCTCAAGTAAGTTATTATCATGATGCGGTGATAAAGTAAGAATAGACAAAAGCGTTCCTTTAATATGTGATATTTTTATTTAAACTTTTATTTAAAATATAACGGTCAAGATAATAGACATAATATGTCAACAATGCTATTACTATGACACTAACTTGAGAATAACATAGCATTTTTATGGAGATGATGGCAGTAATGCAAAGGCTAACAAACCCTTTTCCTCAACAGTATTTAAAGAGTATATGCACTAGATCAATGTTAGTGGTAGTTATTTTTTTATTGGCTGCTTGTGGCGATCCAATTAAAGAACAAGCATTACAACAACTGCCAATTACTGAGCAAAGAGTTACACAGTTAGGTGATGCTTTAAACAATGACCAAGTGCGTAATGCAACCTTAATAAAGCAATATGCGAAAAAAGTGGCGGTGCTAAAGCCCGAATTAACCCCATTAATTAATGAATTCAAAAAAGATGCGACCACACAAGGCCCCATGTATTTGGCATTACTTGATCGCATTAACACGGTAAAAAATCAACCACAAATGTTTGCATCAAGCCAAGCACTTTACGATGAGTTACTCAATATTTACCAAGCCGCTGATACAACACTATATTCAGACGCATTAAGTGATCCTCTTAACGTGTTAGCTGACATGTCTGATGGGCAATTACCTCGAATAAATGCCTTATCAAAAGCACAAAGTCAACAAGCCAACAATGCACAAGACTTTGGTACTGGTGAACAACTCATCGGCAATCCAAACTATGGTCACTGGCAAACAGGTAGTAATGGTATGTCATTTTGGGCATGGTATGGCATGTACTCAATGATGGGTGACTTATTTGGCCGCCGCACTTATTACAATGACTGGGGCAGAAGCCGCAATTATAGCTACTACAATGATTATGGTAGAACGCGTTACAGCTCTCCTAGTCAACTCAAGAATCAAACAAAGCTTGATGAACGTACAAAAAAATCTTTTACTAACCAAGGTAAAAAATACGCAAGTCCATACAGCAAAAACAGGACAGGCTCTTCAAGCTTATCCGGTAAAAGTAAAACAGCACAAACCAGTGCAAATCGCTTTCGTAGCAACACAGTTAAGAAAAGTAGTTATGCAAGCAAAAGTAAAAATTCAAGCTTTAGAAACTCAAATACCAACACATCACGTGGCTTTCGACGTGGAAAATAACAGGTAATAGGAAAAGAAAACATGATAAATTCATTAATTGAACTCGTTGGTGTGAATCAAGAACTACTCGTTTTTTTAGCTATAGATATCACCATTGCCATTATACTATTAGGCGCTATGCGCTTTTTATTAGGGCTAACAAGCCAAGTGAATAGCACCGAAGAATTAGCTCATAAAGATAATTTTGCTTTTGGTGTTAGTGTTGCGGGTAGTATTTTGGCTTTAGGAATTGTATTAACTGGCGCAATTACAGGTGAAAATGCCCCCAGTTATCTAATGGAAGTTATTGGTATGCTAGCATACGGAACATATGGCTTAATCTTAATTAAAATAGGCCGTATTATTCAAGATAAAGTAGCGCTTCAACATTTAAACAAAACAGAATTAATAAAAGAAAAAAACCTTAGTATTGGCATTATTGATGCCGCGGGCGCAATTGCTACAGCCATTATTATTCGTGCGGTTCTCCTTTGGGTTGATGGTTTAGATATATCAACCTTTATTGCTATCACCAGTGGTTTTGTTGTTGCGCAAGCCGTGTTAATTTTGGTGACAAGAATCCGTGAGAGTCGCTACGCAAAAAACAATCAAGAAGACTGTTTACAAGAAGCGTTAAGTGAAGGGCAACTCGCATTAGCTATTCGATACAGTGGCCAAGTAATTAGTACTGCCCTAGCCGTTACAGCAGCAAGTCATTTTATTATTTATAGCCCTGCAACCTTAGTGAATAACCTACTTGGTTGGCTGGTATTTGGCATTATCATGACTTTACTGGTTTCAATCTTAACAACATTAGCAAAACGCATTGTATTATGGGGAATAAATTTAGTTGAAGAAGTAGATCAACAACATAATATTGGCGTTGCGAGTATTGAAATGGCAACAAGTATTTCAATTGCGCTTATTTTAACTGCGCTAATGGCATAAAACACACTGTTTCAGTTACGAGTAGTGAATAGAATAACACTCGTAACTGAAAATTTACTACCTTGGTAGCCCCTCACATACTCACTTTTTTATATGATTTCAAAAAACTCCCGTTTGCTTGATGACACATTGTTAATCTTAACGATGGCTGTTTTAGCTGGCTGTGGTTTAATCTATGAATACTTACTTTCACATTACGCTGGTAGAGTTTTAGGTGTAATGGAAAGCACCATTTATACCATGATAGGCTTAATGATAGTTTCTATGGGGTTAGGTGCTTTTGCTGCCCGTAAAGTACATTGTGCCTTTAATGGGTTTGTATATTTAGAATTAATTATTGCCTTACTAGGCTCCAGTGCTATTTTATTTATTGGTGCACTGATTGCGTTTACCCAAACCCTGCCTCATGTTATCGCTGATATGTTGTCACTACCCCCAGATATGCTACCTCAAGGTGGTATCTTTAACGCGTTAAGTTTTTTAGCGTTAAAAAGCCCCTACTTTTTTGGTGTTATTTTAGGTTTTTTTATTGGTATGGAAATACCGTTAATTGCTCGTATACGAGAACAAATTCATGGCCAACATTTAGTAAACAATTTAGGAACAATTTATGGCGCTGATTACATTGGCGCGGGGGTAGGTGCTGCTATATGGGTAATATTTTTATTAAGTATTGATATAAGTAAAGCCGCTGCATTAACCGCTAGCCTAAATCTGATAGCTGGTGCTTTTTTTATTATGCGTTATTGGCAAGCATTACACTGGCGAAAAACTTTTGTTGGTGCGCACATACTACTAGCGGCCATTATTGTTTTAATGTTTAATTATGGTAACCAATGGCTTAATCAAATGAATAGTGTGCTGTATTTAGATAAAGTCGTACATAGTCAAAAAACACGCTACCAGCAACTTACCTTTACCGAACGAAACATGGGGGTTAATTCTACCAATACGCAATTTGGCCAAGCACAGAAAAGCATTATTAACTTTTATATTAATGGTCGTTTGCAGTTTTCATCTATTGATGAGCATATATATCACGACTATTTAGTTGCACCTGTTCTCGCTGGCTCCGCACGTCATAACAATATATTAATTGTCGGTGGTGGTGATGGTTTAGCACTTCGAGATGTATTGAAATATTCACCTGACAGCGTTACCTTAATAGATTTAGACAGTGAATTAATTGATATTTTTCAAAACCCAAAAGCGCATGTAAGCCCGAGTTTAGCTAAAAAAATTAGTTATATGAATCAAGGTAGTTTACAGGATGACCGCGTTACTATTTTGCGTAGCGATGCTTTTATAACTATCAATGAATTACTAAAATCAGGGCAAGTATTCGACGCTATTATTGTTGATTTACCTGATCCAAGCCATCCTGATTTGAACAAACTTTACACGGTTAATTTTTATGCTAGATTAAAGCAATTACTCGCTGGCGATGGTTTAATTGCCATTCAATCGACAAGCCCTTATCACGCAAAAGGATCATTTATTTCAATAGGAAAAACATTAAAAGCAGCTAAATTTCCTCATGTACAGCAATACCACGACAATGTACCAAGTTTTGGTGAATGGGGTTGGACTATCGCGGCTAAAATGGGGGCAAGTCCATTAGTAAGGTTGAATAAATTAGAACAACTCCCCATACAACCTACATGGCTGAATTTAGATTTATTAAAAGCTGCTTTTATTTTCCCGAATGATTTCTATAATAATACTGAGAATATTGGCGTAAATACGTTGGGAAGTCATACCCTATATCAATTACATCAACAAGCTTGGCAAAACCAGCAAGGGATTCAATAAATCAACGCAAGAATAGAGAAAAATGACACCTTAGTAAAAAACAACAGAAAAAAAACACTTGACATAATATGTCAAGATGATAAATTTAACCCCGTTGACATATTATGTCATCTATAAGTAAATAATTAAGGATAGGAAATACATGAATATTCATACTATAGCCGATCATTTAAATAGTTTGGCCGACAATTCAGAAACAGGGATGAACTTTGACTGCCAACCTATTTCTGGTGAAGTTGATGTACTGCAAGTCACTATTTTAGGAAGAGAAGAATTACCCATTTTTGTTTCTGTAACAGATGACCAAGTTTTATGCATCAGCTACCTTTGGGGTATTGAGGAAGTCAAACCTAACAGTGTTGCTGCAATGCACGAGAGCATGTTAGAAATGAACATACCAATGCCATTATCATCTTTTTCTAAAATTGGTGATAAGTATGTTATTTTTGGCGCACTTTCCATTAACTCAAGCTTTAATGATATTGAGCACGAATTGGCTGTATTAAACAATAACGCCTTAGAAGTTATTGATGATATGAGCGACTACCTACTTTAACCATGTGGTTATTTTGTAGGTTATCTTATTAGGAGAATAAAATGAGTATATTTAAAAAAATTATGACGGCAATTCGTGGCGGTGCTTCAGAAGCTGGTGAAGCAATTATAGACGCCAATGCAACCCGCATTTTTGAACAAGAAATTCGTGATGCAGAAAATCATTTAACTAAAGCAAAACGTGATTTAACTGGTGTTATGGCTGAGCAAATGGCCGCACAACGTGAAGTAGCTCGTTTAGAAAAAGAAATAAATGAGCATGAAGGTTACGCTGGACAAGCGCTTGAAAAAGGCGATGAAGCATTAGCTCTTGCAGTAGCCGAAAAAATTGCCAACTTAGAAAGTAGCTTAGCAGCACAACAACAAGCTCACGACAGCTTTGCAGGCAATGCTGAAAGATTAAAAGAGTTGGTTAAAAAAAGTGAACGCCAAGTAAGCGAGCATAAACGCCAATTATCTATGGTAAAAACCACAGAAAGCGTACAAAAAGCAACTTCGGCAATTACTGATAACTTTTCATCAAGTAACTCAAAACTGTTAAGTGCTAAAGACTCATTAGAACGAATTAAAGCAAAACAACAAAAATTTGATGATAAAATGAAAGCAGCAGAAGTGCTTGAATCTGAAAACTCGGACACATCATTGGCAGCACAATTGAAAGCCGCAGGTATTGGCTCTCAAGATAGTAGCGCTAACTCAGTACTTGATCGAATTAAAGCGAAACAGAAATAAGCATAACAAGTAGCTGACCAACGAGTAAAATTAAATATTGAGTAGTAAATTGCTGTAATTTACTACTCGTAACTTTTTACTCGTAACTGTTTTCTAACTAAAGGTATTTTATGAGTTTTTTAAAAAAAATTTTCAATAAAAACAAGCAAGAACAACGTAAGTTAACCCATGTAAACCAACTTTTAGTGGGAGATATTATTCTATTAACTGACAGTTTTGCTTTACCTGAAACATTGCGTAACCAACAGCTACAAGTTAAGGCAGTAAACAGTTATGAATATGAGCAAGAAACTCAAACAGAATGGACATTACAAGGCAGTAATGACCTTTTATTATTTCTAACATTAGACGTTGACGATACAACTGAGCTTAAATTTGCCTTAAAAATTGAGCATGAAGACGTTGAAACTTTATTTGATTTAGATTCCTTTTCTCAAATTTTTGATGAACCTGGACAAGCATTTTTAGAGAAGCAAGCAGATAACAATTTAACAACGAGTTGGACTAGCGAGCAATATCAACAAAATGTGTTTGCAAAAGTAGGTTATTTTCATCGAAAAGATCATCGCAGCGAAAACCTGAGTGCCTACGAAGGTAAAGACAGCGGGGAACAATTTGAGCTGTATACGTTATATAATGAAGATCAGAGCAAAGGCATTGATATTGAGGTATGGCAAGATGGTGATACTGATGTTTTCCTAACCATTTTTAGACCATTAACCGACATAGTTGACATGTATCCAGCAAGTTAATGATACCCATTCTAATAAACCTGAGCTCGGCTTCATAAATGAAAAGTGACATAATTAGAGACACTCATGACTAAAAAAATGCCTGAAAAATGGCAATCTTCAATAAAAGCAATCAAAGCGGTACAAGTCGCTTTTGATATGGATGAAAAAATACAACTATCAATTAGAAAACAAGCTCTTGACGCTGGTTTAAGCCCTTCAGATCAAATTCGTGATATTTTAGGGCTTGCTATTAACAAGCGCCCTAAGCGCCCTCGCCTTACCGTTAGTTTAGCACCCGATGATTACCAAGTACTCGCTGAAAAATATGGTTTAAAAGCAGATCAACAACTTGAAATTAAAAGAAAATTAATGGACGAATTAATTGAGCATGTCAATACAACCGAAAGTAAATAAAAATTAACAGCATAACCTCTATAAGCACAGAAGGCACAGCCTTAACTTAAAAGCAGTTAAACTAAAACTGCGGTATAGAGTTATCTATAGTAAATTAACCTGCTGTTGTTTCATCATAATACAAACGATAGCCACGTGCCGCTTTGCTCTCATTTGATGGTGTCATTTCTATCACTGTCTCTAGTTGCTTTGCTAGCATAAACAACGCTTGTTCTTCCCCGCTGACTAATTCAATTTCTATCTCGTTAATATATAACTTAGGTTCGCCCTTCAACGTATAAATTTCACCTAGATCAAGGGCAAGTTCAATCACATTTTTACCTTGATGAATAAGCCATGTTTGTCTAGTAAAATTAGTGGAAAAGATCACATGTAAACTTCGCTGTAATTGGTCAATATTAGTTCCTGCTGGCCAAATATTAACAGGGAAAAGCGCTAGGTTTAATTGACTATTTAGAATATCAACATTGTATTCAGGTCGTTTATGCAACCCATCAATGACGTTGCCAGCTGTTTTTATTGTTTGTTCAAAGAATTGAGGCTGATTTTTATCTTTTTTATCGAGTATGGTTTTAGCTCGAATGCGCAAACCAAAATCTATTTTTCTTAAATCTAAATCATCATTATCAAAATAATCATTAATTAACTGATATTGATGCATTTCAAAGGAATAATTTTCTGCCATTAGCATATTAGTGATAGCCGCAACCACCGAATTATTTTCGTCAACATTTTCTGACAACTGATATTTTAGCTCTATTTCTGTATTCATCTAATTCAAATTTTCATTTTACACGGGTTATTTACTGCACAGGATACACTTTGTTTGTCAACAGACCAAAGGATTCCTAATCTTAGCTTGATATAAAGTCGCCAAACACATAATATCTCCTTTTCAATGATTTACTTTTACCTAATGGTTGTTCCATGAATATTTTTAGCCTATTTATAAAAAAAGCAATTAAGCAAAATACCATCAGTTTTTTTATCCTGTTTGTTTCAGTATTTACTGCTCATGCACAAGAAAATCAACAAGGTTACATTTCAGACGATCTGACTATTTTTATGCATGCTGGCCCAGGCACTAATTATCGTATTTTGGGTACTATCAACGCGGGTGCTCAAATACAAACGACTGGCCAAGAATCGAATGATTACAGTGAAATTATTGATGATAAAAACAGAATAACTTGGGTAGAAACGAAATATATTACACGTCAGCCTGGATTACGCTTTGTCGTGGCCGATCTTAACGGCAAACTAGCCAGTGGAAGTGATTATAGTACCAAGCTTGATGGCGAACTTAATGAAGTAAAAAACAGCTTAAATTTACTTACTAAAGAAAAAGAAAAGTTACAAACAGAATTAAAACTAGCTCAGCAACAACTTAAAATAGCCGAAGACAAGGTTAAAGACCAAGACACAAATATTAAAAAGCAATGGTTTTTCAATGGTGCTATTGTCTTAGGTATAGGTTTAATTGTAGGGCTAATTCTACCTAGATTTTTTGCACGTCGTCGCAGCTCTATGGATAGTTGGGGATAACAGTTAAATATAACCTTATCTTTCAACAACCTAAAATTAGAAATACATGAAAATATTAGTGATTCCAAATCGTGGACGTTCATTCAATGCTGTGCGTCCTGAAGCTGAGTGTTATATAGATTTAGCAAAGTCTGGCCATGATGTCACCATTTTAACCTGTAAAACTAATGCTTATCTGGAAAAATATAAAAAGGCTGGCTTAAAAATTGTTTTTTTAGCTTCGTTAAAGAAACACAGCTGGGCAGTAATTAAGCAAATTCACCAGTATATCAAACAACACGATATTGATATTGTTTACGCCACTGAGTCAAATGGTATCCCTAATGCTGCATTTGGTTGTATAGGTACTAAGGCAAAAATGATTGCTTATCGTGGTACCTCTGGCGGAATGTATAAAATCGACCCAAGTAATTATCTTTGTATGTTACACCCTAGAATTAATGGTGTAATTTGTGTTTCAAGCGCCGTAACCGTCAATGTGAAAAATAAAGTGCGCTCTTCAATCAAGGCGAATATTGAAACCATTTATAAAGGTCATGATTTACTTTGGTATCAAGACCCCGCTGCTGATTTAAAATTATTAGGCAGTGATGATAAATTCTTTAATGTGCTATGTGTTGGCAGTCCAAGACCTCATAAAGGTATGCAATATATGCTTGATGCTATGAAAGAGCTTTCTGATATTGAAAATATCAGGCTAATTCTTATTGGTGATAATTTTGATTGCGAACCCTACAGTACCAATATTAAAGCCACGGGCATGGCAGATAAAATCATACAAACAGGTTTCCGCTCTGATGTACCACAAATAGCTAAGGCTTGTGATGTCTTAGTGTTGCCGTCTGAGCGAGAAGGATTGCCTAGGGTGGTACTTGAGTCATTAGCCGTAGGAACGCCTGTTATCACCTCAGCGAATGAAGGTGCTATGGAAATTGTTGAAGATAAAATAAATGGCTATGTTGTGCCTATCGGTGATGGTAAAGCCATTGCTGAACGTATTCGTTTGTTAACTAAGAATCCAGAGCTATTACAACAGTTAAATGCCAATGCTCAAAAAAAGATTGCTACTGATATGTCTCATAACAAAACGGTGAAAGAAATAGAGAGTTTCTTCCACTGCATATTGTTATCAAAATGAGAATAAGTCCCCCAAAAAACGCTCTAAACTTAATTTTACTTTTCAATAATACATATATATAATGAGTTTGAACCCACGGAATTTTGAGGTTCAAAAATACTTGAATATAATAAATGGAGCTTTATGGATATGAAGAATTTAAAGAAAGTAGCAATGACATTATGCAGTTTAATCGTTTTTATTTCGCCACTGGCAAATGCTGATGTTATAACGACAAACACTTTTAGAATAGAGTGTGAGAGTGTTGAATATACCGAAGAAATTTGTCAACTGCCCGGTTCCGCAATTGAAATAAAACGTAAAAAGACCTATTCAGATTGGCCTTGTAGAGAGCACTTAGAATGGGGCTGGCGTCCAGGAGGAGATGTATTGAGTGCCTATAATGGATGTAGGGGAAGATTTGAGGTGACATTGAATTATCCTATAACTATACAAAACTTCCAATGTTCTAGCCAAAGCAATGGATACAATTCATGCCTTATACCTGGAGGGTCAAATTATGGTTTAAACCCAGTCGTATGGGTTTACGATAGACACTCTAATGCAAATTGTAAGAAAGGTATTAATTGGGGAGTTGACGGTTCGAATCTTTGGGTTAATAATGGCTGCCGAGCAACATTTTCTACTGTAAACTGAAATTAAGTAAATATTTCACTATAATATCGAGCTTTTATAAACTACTTTAAACGGTCTTCGAATAGAATAATAAATCAATTCAAGGCCGTTTTCCAGCTTTTAATTAATATTGCCATTTCTTGATCGAATTTTCGATTGCCAAATGAACCTCTTTATTAGCTGAATCATTAGTTGGTAACAGCTTACACTTTCAATAACCTTATTAAAAATACTATGCAGCGACTTTATTACACTTGCCATATAAACATTGCTTTTCTGATATTTTAAAGGCACGGCTAGCGTATTTTAACTTGTCTCTTATACACAAGTCCTAAATTAAAGAATTTATTTTTTGAACTAAATATATATTTACCGCAATCAGATCAGTAATGACATAACAAAAGTAACTTAACTGATGACAAATAATAACGACTGGGCGGCAGCCCAATTTAAAACAGCAAACTTAGGTAATCCAAGAAGAACATCTCGCTTGGTAATTAGCAACTATGACAGAATTACTTGGTGTTAACACGCATAGCTGTATTAGTTCCGACTTAATCTGGTACTTCGATTTGCAAAGTTAAACGGGTAACTCTCATGTTGCATACTAACAATCCAATCATTAAACACAAAGTCGATTTATTAAACTTAGCTCAATAACTTTTCAAGAGCTTGTCGAAAAAGGCAGTATTGATACATTGACTATTCACGACAAAGTTGTTCGATACAATCCCTTGGTAATAACAGTATTACACACTAATTAATATTCGAAACTTCATGCGGCAATGGTATATAATGCCTTTTTCTATCTTTTATCATAAATGAGTAATGTACGCTCTTGCCATCAATAACGATGAGATCTGCATTGGTGGTTTTAATCAGTGATAACAACATAGCATTTGATAAGCCTACATACCCAATTCCAACGATTGCTATTTTCAATTTCATCTCCAATATTTCAATTTTTTACGCATTTTAAAACCTCTTAATACGTTTAAAGGTTTAGCTTTTTTCGGCAAGTTTTCCCCATTTAGTAGTTCATCAGCAGCAGCCAAAACCCTTAATGAAGACTTACCATCAATATAGGGATGAGTATTATCAATAAAAGATTGTATTTTTTCTTGCAACTCCTTGGGATAAGACAAAGCATAATCAATACTTTCTTCAAGCTTATTTTTATCTGTAATATTGATCATATAATCTTTAGGATCAATATTATTAAACGTTACTACAGGTTTGTTTTGCATAAGAAACATCATTAAGACTGAAGAGGTATCACAAACCATTACATCAGCTTGTTGTAGTAGTGGAATAACATTATCAGTTTCAATGAATGACAAATGCTCACTTTCAATACTTTTATATTGTTCAATTATGTTAATAGGCATTTTAGGATGAAATTGAATCAACCATTGCCATTTCCCTGTTGCACTTAACTTTTTGACTGTTTCAAACAAGTGAGGAGCACAAGTTAACGCACGAGAAAAAGTAGAGCACATTAGAATAGTTGGTTTGATATTTTTTTTAATTGCAGATAAATCAAAAAGAGGATCTAAAGCTGGCCAGCCAGTTTGTTTTACTGAAAAGTGCTGATGTTGTTTTGCTAGCTCTTCAAATGGTAACGTTGTATTCGGTCCCTGAGTACAATATAAATCAAAACAGCCTCGAATATTAAAATGGTCTTCAAAACCTCGTCTGTTCCGTTTTCCTGCATTAAAGCCGTGGAAAATGCCAACCTTAATACCAGGAATAAAATCAGGAACTACATTACCAGGTACAAACACAACTTTTGGTTTATATTCTTGTACCTGTGAAATAGTGTTAAGTTGTTGTTCATTGGCCTGCAAATACTCATGATTAACTTCATTTCCCTCTAAAAACCAGGCAACCTGATCACCTCTAGCCAATATAGCCGCTTGTAATGGGCGCAAAATAGCATAAGAATAATTTTGAGAAATATAAAAAAGGTAATGTTTACCAGCCATAACACCGCAACTTATAAAATAACATCATAAAAAGGTTAGCATTTTAAACCTATATAATCATGATGAAAACACGTATACTCTTTTTTCTTCAAATGATTATTTTTCAGCATCAAACATGCAAACGTTACCAATATTCAATGGATCTTTTTCTACATGTTATTTTCATCTTTATTATTAAAAAAGCGAATTGTTTTTAGTCTTTTATTTATCAGTTTGCACCTCTCAGCAGAGCCTTGGATTGACACCTCAGATATTTATTTAAAGGCAAATATTCAATTACTCGCAGACACAGGTTATATTCTTACACCAGTAACAACTTACCCGTTAATGTGGCACGATATATCACGTGATCTAAAAAGAATTGACCAAGATGAATTAACCCCTAACCAAAAAGATGCATACCATTATATAAATCATCAATTAAGGCTAGCAAAAAAAAATCAAACCCGTATCAAGTCTCAAGTGGGATTAAAAGATAAAAGATTTACCAGCTTTGGCGATGCTGCCAGTAATAAAAACAGTATTGCTCTACATTCCAGTATTATGTATGAGCACTTTGCGGCAAAAATAGCATCTAACTATATTAGCAATCCAAACAATGGTGATAAATTACGTTTTGATGAAAGCTATATCGCCGCTTTTATCGGTAATTGGGTTATATCCTATGGTCGTCAAAATCGTTGGTATGGGCCTACATGGGACACCAGTTTAAGCTTAACAAACAATACTAGACCCATCAGTGCATTGAGTATTTCACGTAAATCCGCAATCCCCTTTGTTATTCCGTTTACCGAATTTGATATTCCTTGGACTGTGAGCAGTTTTATGGGGAAAATGGATGACGAGCGCACCATAAAAAACACTTTATTATGGGGCTTTAGACTCAATTTCAAACCATTTAAAAACCTAGAAATTGGTCTAACTCGCTTAGCGCAATGGGGGGGAGATGGACACTCACAAAGTATGTCTACCTTTAGCGATATTCTCATTGGTAAAACTAACTGTGGCGTTGACGATCTTATCTGTAATGAAAACAACCCTAACCCTGCAAATCAACAAGCAGGTTATGATTTACGCTATAGCTTTAACTTATTTGAAATACCCATGAGCATTTATGGACAAAAATTTGCTGAAGACGGTAAAGAAGGAAAATTAAACTATTTAACTAAAGCCCAACCCCAAGTTGGCTTTGATGCACACTTAACTATTTTAGAAAAACCAACTACGGTGTTTTTTGAATTCACTGACAGTTTAGCTGATTGCGGTGAAAGAGATAACATTGGTGATTGTTACTACGAACACTCAACTTATGTGACAGGTATGCGTTATTATAGCCGAACACTGGGAAGCACCTATGATAATGATGCAAAAACTTATATCTTAGGTGCCATTTCACAACTGAATACCAATACAAGGTTAACGACTAAATTACGCTATTTAGATCTTAACTATGACAATAGCGACAAAGCACCAGAAACGCCTACTATAGGTAATAGTGTTACGAGTATAGCCGAGCAAGTGTGGATGTTATCAACCAGTATTCAGCATGATTACCAGCATTGGCGTTTTACACTTTCTAGTGATATTAGCCAATCACGTTTTAAAAATGACCTTGATAAAGACACAGAATTTAATGCATCGTTACAAATAGAATACAACCTTTAACCTACCTTTAATTTGTTTTTATCTGTTTATTACTAACCTATATAACTAAACCATCTAGCATTTTAAAAACTTTCATTTGACAAAAATTGAGTAAATGCGTTATTAATAGGTCTATATTATATAGTTATTTGGTTTTGTTGCTTTTAATTGATTTAAATATCATTAAAAATAACACCACAGGAAAGTAAGTCAGCAAATGATAGTAGTAATGAATAAAGTTCTCCTCAACCTCCTCCTCGTACTTAACGTGCGCGGCTAGGTTTTATTGCTTATTCATTAACATTTTCAGAGACTACTCAAAAAGAGATAACTCTAAGAATACACAAATAAGAATTCACTAAAACCCGCGCTAATCAACGCGGGTTTTTTTACGTCTATGCGTTGGTTAGCTTTTACAATATTAATAAACTAAATTAGACACACAAAGGATACAAATATGAGCACTTCATCTTCAAAAGATTCATTGTCTAAGGATAAGGTCATTATTTTTGACACTACCTTACGTGATGGCGAGCAAGCATTAAATGCTAGCTTATCGGTACATGAAAAACTTCAAATTGCATTATCGCTTGAACGTTTAGGCGTAGACATTATGGAAGTTGGCTTTCCAGTATCATCTCCAGGTGATTTTGAATCAGTTCAACAAATTGCTCGTACCATTAAAAATGCCCGAGTGTGTGGTTTAGCCCGTGCTGTTGAAGCCGATATTGATGCTTGTGCTCAATCATTGAAAGTAGCCGACCAATTCCGTATTCATACTTTTATTTCTACATCCGATGTACATGTTCAGCAAAAATTAAAAAAAGAATTTTCTGACGTACAAGCCATGGCAGTACATGCCGTTAAATACGCCCGAAAGTTTACCGACGACGTTGAGTTTTCTTGTGAAGATGCGGGTAGAACGCCCATTGATAATTTATGCCGTATGGTTGAAGCAGCCATTACCGCTGGCGCCACCACAGTAAACATTCCAGATACCGTAGGCTATACCCTGCCTTTTGAATTTCAAGGCATCATAACCAATTTATTTAATCGTGTGCCTAATATTGATAAAGCCGTCATTTCAGTGCATTGCCACAATGATTTAGGATTAGCGGTTGCTAACTCAATGGCCGCTGTTCAAGCTGGCGCACGCCAAATTGAATGTACAATTAATGGTATTGGTGAACGCGCAGGTAATTGCTCATTAGAAGAAGTTGCCATGATCATGAAAACACGTGAAGCATTATTAGGTGTTCATACTAATATTAAACACCAAGAAATCGCTCGCTCTTCTAAATTAGTAAGCACTTTATGCAACATGCCTGTGCAACTAAACAAAGCCATAGTAGGCGGAAATGCTTTTAGTCATTCTTCAGGTATTCATCAAGATGGTATGTTAAAAGCTAGTAATACTTATGAAATTATGACACCAGAAAGTGTTGGTATTGCTAAAACTAAATTAAACTTAACCTCTCGCAGTGGTCGCCATGTTATTAAGCACCGTATGGAAAGTTTAGGTTATAAAGAAAGCGATTATCAACTTGAACAACTTTATGCTGACTTTTTGGCATTGGCAGATAAAAAAGGCCAAGTATTTGATGATGATTTAGAAGCTATGTTGTTTAATATTCAACAACAAGACACACAGGATTATTACCGTTTAGATACTATCAATGTACAGTGTGGTGATGGTGAATTTGCTACCGCTAGTATAAAACTTTTAGCAGGTGATGACATTAGCAAGGTACATGCGGCCACAGGTAATGGCCCTGTAGATGCACTTTATCAAGCGATCAAACAAGCGGTTGATGTAGAATTTGAAGTCAGTGATTATAAAATATCGAATAAAGGCTCTGGTGAAGATGGTTTAGGTCAAGCCGACTTAGTAATCACTTGGCAAGGAAGAAATTTTCATGGCTACGGTTTAGCTACCGATGTTATAGAGGCCTCTGGACAAGCATTAATTCATGCATTAAATAGTATTAACAGAGCAAAAACTATAGCGGAACTTAAAGCCGCAAAATAAGTAGAGAGCATAGCTTGGTTTAAAATATTTTGAGCCAAGTTAGAATACAGAAAATTATAAGGTATAGAAAACATGTCCAACATAGCAGTATTAGCTGGCGATGGTATCGGCCCAGAAGTCATGGTTGAAGCCAAAAAAGTATTAACCGCCATAGCCAAAAAATTTAATATAGTCATTAACACAAAAGATTATGATATTGGTGGTGCAGCCATTGATAACCACGGTAATGCCCTACCTGATTCAACCATGAAAGGTTGTGAAGAAAGCGACGCCATTTTATTTGGTAGTGTCGGTGGCCCTAAATGGGCAAACTTACCGCCAACAGAACAACCAGAGCGTTGTGCATTATTAGGTTTACGCGGCCGTTTTGATTTATTTTGTAACATGCGACCAGCAACGTTGCAACCTGCTTTATCAAGCCTATCAACCTTACGTGAAGATATCTCAGCACAAGGTTTTGATGTATTAGTTATTCGTGAATTAACGGGTGACATTTATTTTGGTGAACCTAAAGGTCGTAAAGGCGAAGGCGAAGAAGAAACTGGCTTTGATTCTATGTTTTATTCACGTCGAGAAATCAAACGTATTGCTCATCTAGCCTTTCAAGCGGCACAAAAACGCAATAACAAAGTCACTTCTGTTGATAAAGCCAACGTTTTAGCCACAAGCCAATTATGGCGTCAGGTGGTTGAAGAAGTTGCTGTAGACTACCCAGAAGTGACACTAGAACATTTATATGTTGATAATGCAGCCATGCAATTAGTGCGCGATCCAAATCAATTTGACGTAATGTTATGTCCCAATTTATTCGGTGATATTTTATCTGATATTTGTGCCATGATCACCGGTTCCATGGGCTTGCTTCCTTCAGCAAGTTTAAACGAACAAGGTTTTGGTATGTATGAGCCTGCAGGTGGTAGTGCACCCGATATCGCAGGGAAAGGCATTGCCAATCCAATTGCCCAAATTTTATCTGCGGCACTTATGCTACGTTATAGCTTAAACGAAGATGCTGCTGCAAAAGCGATTGAAGACGCAGTAGCAAGTGCTCTAGACAACGGCATATTAACTGCAGATTTATTACCAAGTCATAATAGATCAAACGCAAAAACCACTAGCGAAGTGGGTGATTATATCTGTCAACAAATTGAGGAAGCGTAAACATGACCGCCAATAATACTGCACCAAAAACAATGTACGAAAAGTTATGGCAAACGCATTTAGTGGAAGAAAAAGTCGGTGAAACACCTCTACTTTATGTTGACAGACATTTGATTCATGAAGTGACATCACCTCAAGCTTTTGCAAATTTACGTTTTCATAACCGCCCTGTTCGTCATCCTGAACGTACCATAGCAACGATGGATCACAACATATCTACTCGCTCTATTGAAATTGATGCTGCGGGTGAAGGTGCTGCCAATCAGTTACGCGCATTAGAAAAAAATTGTAAAGAGTTTGGTATTGAACTATTCGGTATGGGCCATAAAAACCAAGGTATCGCCCACGTTATGGGACCAGAGCTTGGTGTAACTTTACCTGGTACTATCATTGTTTGCGGTGACTCTCATACCGCAACTCATGGTGCTTTCGGCGCTTTGGCGTTTGGTATTGGTACTTCAGAAGTTGAGCATGTTTTTGCAACACAAACCTTACGTCAAACAAAAGCAAAAACCATGAAAATTGAAGTAAAAGGACATGTAGGCAAAGGGATCAGCGCAAAAGATATTATTTTAGCCATTATAGGTAAAACAGGTAGCGCAGGTGCCACAGGGTATGTTGTTGAATATTGCGGTGAAGCAATTGAAGCATTAAGCATGGAAGAGCGTATGACCGTTTGCAACATGAGCATTGAATTTGGAGCAAAAGCTGGCTTAATAGCACCAGACCAAACAACATTTAATTATGTAGAAGGCAAAGAATATGCACCTAAAGGCGAAATTTTCCAACAAGCTGTTGCTGATTGGAAAAAGTTGAAATCAGATGAGGGTGCCATTTTTGATGCTGTAATTACACTTGATGCTAAAGATATTAAAGCACAAGTCACTTGGGGAACTAATCCTGGACAAGTGATTAGTGTTGACGGCACCGTTCCTTCTCCCGATGATATTGATGATCCCGTTGAAAAAGAATCATGTATCAATGCATTAAAATACATGGACTTAACAGCAGGAACTAAAATAACTGACATTCACGTTAACAAAGTATTTATCGGCTCTTGTACTAATTCACGCATTGAAGATTTACGTGCTGCGGCTAACGTTGTTAAAGATTTTACGGCTAAGGGTCAACGTGTACAAAGCACTGTAGATGCCATTATTGTGCCTGGATCTTACCGCGTTAAAACACAAGCTGAAAGTGAAGGCTTAGATAAAATATTTAGTGACGCTGGTTTTGAATGGCGTTTACCGGGCTGCTCTATGTGTTTGGGCATGAATGATGATGTACTTGAAGAAGGCGATCGTTGTGCTTCAACTAGTAACCGTAATTTTGAAGGGCGTCAAGGGCGTGGCAGCCGTACTCACTTAGTGAGCCCTGAAATGGCGGCCGCCGCCGCCATTGCAGGCCATTTTGTCGACTTAAACGCATAACTGTCACCAACCTACAGAGGAATTTAATATGGAAAAATTTACCACACACACAGGCTTGGTTGTGCCATTAGATATCGCTAACATCGATACCGATCAAATCATCCCAAAACAATTTTTACAAAAAACTGAACGTATTGGTTTTGGTGTACATTTATTTCACGATAGCCGTTATTTAGACCATAATGGCAAAGAACCAAATCCTGATTTTATTTTAAATAAACCTGAATACAAAAACGCTAGTATTTTATTAACCAGAGAAAATTTTGGTTGTGGTTCAAGCCGAGAACACGCTCCTTGGGCATTAGAAGAATATGGCTTTAAAGTCATTATTGCACCAAGTTTTGCTGACATCTTTTATGGTAATTGTATCAATATTGGTTTATTACCCATTAAATTAGCAGAAGACCAAATTGATCAATTATTTAAACAATCAGGTGATGCTAAACTTAATCTTACCGTCGATTTAGCTAACAATACTGTAAGTAATGGGGATATTAGTTTTACTTTTGAACTTGGTCAGTTTCACAAATACTGCTTAGAAGAAGGTGTTGACAGCGTAGGTTGGACCTTAAATAAGCTTGATAAAATTAAAGCTTTTGAAGCAAAAATGCCTGCTTGGCAATAGAAAGTATGAACTTGAGAATGCCCTATAGCATTCTCAAGTAAATTCTCGCCAGTTATTCACAGTGCAGATAGGCGAGAATTTACCAGTTAGTTAACGCAGGTAAGCTAAATTTTTCGCCTCGGTAAGTCAAAATGACCTGTTGAGGTAAAATTTTCTCAATATAAACTCCATTGGCAATACTGTCTCCTTCATAACGATCTCGGCCATTTACATTAACCCAACCTTCGCCATCAGAGGCATATATATGTTGTTCAAAATGCAAACTTGGTACACCTTCTTGCACCCAAGCAGGCATTTGCGTTAGTGATTTAACCTTGCTGTCTGCCGTTTGAACTGGTTTAGGCTTAAGTGCATTTTTTGACAACGTTTTAGTGTCATCAATAGCGGCTTGAAAACGCGCGAGTAAATCTTCAGAAACGCCTTCAACCGCTTCTATTTGGTAGTTTTTTGGGGCTACTTCTGGTTTAGGTTTAGGTTCAATATTTTTTACAGTTTTCGGTTCAACTGTCATATTTTTTTGGGTTAGTTGACCAACAGGTTCAGTGGTTGCATCTTCCACAGTCGCTTTAGCAGGTGTTATTATTTTATCTTCTGAGCGTTTTGGCTTATCACTACTTACAACTAATTGCACTTCTGGTGCTTTTGGCTTTAGCGGCTCCTGTATTATCTTTTCATTGGTTTTTTCTAACGGCTCTTTTACTTGAATCGCGGATTGCTCTTTAACTAACTCATTACTGGCTACAGAAGCAGTGTTCTCTGATACTTGTTGTGGCGACTTTTGCTGACCTAACCAAAACCCTGTTACTAATACAACAAATAACACGCCAGTCGCTAAAGCAATTTGAATATTTTTATTCTGCCACCAAGGTAATAAATCAAAATCATCACCTAACGCATGGCTAGCTGCTTTGAAGACTATTTTTTTATCTACTACCGCGTTATTAGAATTATATGCTTCTATTAAGGCACTATGACACAGTAAATTAATCAACCTTGGAATGCCTTGAGATAATTGATGGATTGCTGCTAAAGCCCCTTTATTGAAAAGCGCTCGATGGCAATTAGCAACTGACAGTCTATGTTTGATATATGCAGCCAATTCTAATTTGTTTAACGGTAGTAAGTGATATCGAGCTGTTATACGCTGTGCTAATTGTCGTAAATCACGACGTTTAAGTAATTGCTGTAATTCAGGTTGTCCAATTAAAATAACTTGCAACAATTTTTTAGTATCAGTTTCTAAATTAGTTAACAACCGCAACTGTTCTAATACTTCAGCCTCTAAATGCTGTGCCTCATCAATAATCAATAAAGTGTTTATATTGTTTGCATGGTTTTTTAATAGTTTCTCAGCAATTTTATCTGTTAAGGTTTTTAATGTAGCTCCTGTTTTACGGTAACGAATTTTTAATTGATCACAAATCGTTGCGAGTAACTCTTGGCTTGATAATGTTGGGTTCAAAATAAAAGCCAATTGTGTGTTTTCAGGTATTTCAGCCATTAAACAACGACTGACTGTTGTTTTACCTGTACCAACTTCACCTGTTAATAAAACAAAGCCACCATTATCACCTGAGCCATTGATCCCTAACCCATGAGTTAAATGGCTCAGCGCTTCTCGATGCCTATCACTCATAAATAAATATTTAGGATTTGGGGCAATAGAAAAAGGTAATTCACTTAAGGAGAAAAAATTTGTGTACATAAAAACGTTGCTGCAATTTAAAAGACAATAATACGTTGATAAAATTAACCTGTTGACAGGGTTATGTCTACGAATATTATGGTAAACTTGTAAACAATCTTATTGAGGTGACCTTTTTGACTACTAAAAACACGAACATTGCAAACATAACTGAACTTGATGTGTACCTTGTTGGTGGAGCCGTTCGAGATGAGTTATTAAACAGACCCTATAAAGACCAAGACTATTTAGTGGTTGGTGCCTCTGTTCAACAAATGTTATCGCTTGGATTTAACCAGGTAGGTAAAGATTTCCCCGTATTTTTACACCCAGAAACTAAACAAGAATATGCTTTAGCGCGCACTGAACGTAAACAAGGTCAGGGCTATACAGGCTTCACGTGTTATGCAGAACCTGACGTAACTATAGAGCAAGATTTATTGCGTCGTGATCTTACTATCAACGCAATGGCCAAAAGTAAAACAGGTAAGATTGTCGACCCATACAATGGTCAGCAAGATCTTGAAAATAGAGTGTTACGCCATGTTAGTTCCGCCTTTGTTGAAGATCCCTTAAGAGTATTACGCGTGGCGCGCTTTGCTGCTCGTTATCACGATTATGGTTTTGTTATTGCAAATGAAACCCTTGAATTAATGACGACTATCAGTACTCGTGGTGAATTATTGACCTTAAGTGCTGAGCGTATATGGCAAGAAGTACAACGCAGTTTGTCTGAAGATCACCCAGAAGTATTCTTCGACGTATTACGTCAATGCCAAGCCCTTAATATTATTTGGCCTGATTTAGAAAAATTATGGGGTGTTCCAAATCCAGCAAAATGGCACCCTGAAATTTGCAGTGGTGTTCATACCATGATGGTATTACACCAAGCTGTATTATTAACGCAAAATAATAAACACAAAGCTGTCATTCGTTTTGCTGCTTTATGCCATGATCTAGGTAAAGGGCTTACCACGAGTGAATATTTACCAAGCCACCCCGGGCACGAAAAAGCAGGTTTACCTTTAGTAGAAAAAATATCAAAACAGCTTAAAGTACCAATATATTATCAACAGCTGGCCTTAAAAGTGTGCGAACATCATTTACATTGCCATAAGGCATTTCAATTGAAACCAAGTACCTTATTGAGAATATTTGATCAACTTGACGTATGGCGAAAGCCGCAAGAATTTGATGACTTTATCATTGCCTGTAAAAGTGACTTTCTTGGTCGTCTAGGTTTTGACAACCGCCCTTACCCACAAGAAAAATATTTAAAAGAAGCCATGCTAGCCGCCTGTAATGTCAATGCTAAAACTTTTGTTGAACAGGGCTTAAAAGGTCTTGCCATAAAAGAAGCCATGGTAAAAGCTCGTTTAAATGCTATAAAAAAAGTCAAAGAACAGCACCAGTTAGGCTAAACGCTTATATCACTTATTTTTAACCGCACTACTCCTTTAACAATGGCTTTAACATGCCCTCTAGGCCATTTAATTTAACCTCATACATTAACGCCAGTTGTTGTCCTAACTTTCCTTCAGGAAACCCTTTCGCATGAAACCACACTAAATAAGGCTCTGGCAGTTGCAATAATTTTCTACCCGCATATTTGCCAAAAGGCATTGTCATATTAACAGCAGCGACAAGCTGTTCATGATTCATCATATTGTTTAAAGCCATTAATATATTAAAACTGTTTTCTAGAAATTAAAATCCATTCATTGAAAAAATTGCTACTGTGCATTAAGGTTAGTAAATATACCATAAGCAAATAAAAACATGAAAAAAAGTAATGTGTTGTTTAACAGTATAATAATATTAACTATTATATTTAGTGAAGATCTTTACGCCCAAAAAATAACCATTCTCACCGAACATTTAGCGCCATTTCAAGTTGTTAATGAAAAGTCTATTAGTGGTATATCAACTGAAATTGTAGAAGCAACATTAAAAGAAGCAAACTATGAATACGAAATAGCTGCTTACCCTTGGTCTTTATCTTTTAATAGAGCCAAACATGAAAAGAATACCTGCATCTATTCATTAAGCCGAATACCAGAACGTGAACCGCTATTTGAATGGGTAGGCCACATTATTAGTAGTACTATTTCTTTATATTCATTAGCATCAAAACAAATATTTATTAATAATTTAAACGATGCAAAAAAATATAAAACAGCTGTAATCAGAGATGATGTCACACATCATTTTCTTTTATCCAAAGGTTTTATCGAAAATGAAAACCTTTATGTAATGGATAATTACGACTCACTGTTAAAATTACTTGAAATTCCTAACCGTAATATTGATCTAGTTGTTCTTAATGACGACCTTATATACAACCGAGTAAAAAGCACCGAAGCAGCCTCTAAATACAAAAATGTATATAACATGCGTGAACTGACACTCAACTTTCATTTGGCTTGTAGTTTAAGTACTGAGAAAAATATTATTGCTAAATTAACAAAGTCCATGAAAAAATTAGAACAAGATGGTGATTTTTCAGTCATTAGAAAAAAATGGCGTTCAACAATGATGAATATGCTTTAACAAAAAAACCCAATCATTACAATTGGGTTTTCTAATGAAATAACACATTATTAAAATTGTTTCTTAAGCCTACGTGACGCTAAGCCAATCATGCCTAATGCAAAAATAGC
Source organism: uncultured Colwellia sp. (assembly GCA_965305135.1). Taxonomy (GTDB): domain Bacteria; phylum Pseudomonadota; class Gammaproteobacteria; order Enterobacterales; family Alteromonadaceae; genus Colwellia. Next base: position 222,175 of record CBDLPA010000001.1, on the reverse strand, counting down.
AAGTGTCGATGGCTCTGGAACATCAACTATGTCTTGTTTTGCCGGTGGATCATGAGCCCAAACACTCATGTGTGACAGGGCATCTCTGTTAACAAAAAGATCTTTATCCCATGTACCTTCAAAATTATATGCGGTATCACCTAGGCTTATACCCAAGCCATTGTCAATCAGATCATAAAAATTAAAATCATAAATAGCCCATGAACCATCAACATTATTTGGTCCCTTCATTACAAAAGCTAAATGATCAAAAACGCTTGGTCGCCCTAGAATCTCGGTAGCAGTAGCTATTGCCGAAGGATCAACGGCTAATAACCAAGTTCCATTATCATAGAAGGATATGTCGATAACTGAATCGAGGTTGAAATCAAGTATAGAGTCGTATTCAAAGTTCCATTCACCGTTCGATTTCGTCTCAGAGCCCCCTAAGCGAATCCATCCAGGATCGGTTTTTTCGCCATCATTATCCAAATCAACCATGGAGTCATTATCATTTGTTAGAAAATAATCTCCAGGAACATAATTATTCTTATCCCGACCTTGTCCGCCTACTTCCTCATTGAGCAATCCATCTCCGAAGCCCCCCATATTGGGAGCTGGATCTTCAGCAAAATCATTATTAGGTGAGGTGACAAATCCCAAGCAAGAAGTCGCTTCAAGTGATGTACCAACAATATTTGATCCTGCAGGAATAACCTGTGTAATACTTGTAATCGTGAAAGTTGAATTTACACACTCACCATTACTTGTTACTTCCTCAATAAGACTTGCAGAACTAAAACCACTAGACAACAAAGATAAAATTGCAGCGGAAAATATTAATTTTTTCATTGTTTCTCCTTAAATTAAAGTCCTTTTAATCAAATTAATCTCTATTGAAAGCAAAAGTCGCACCAACAAATATTTTCTTTATTTATTAATAATTAAGATTAAGTTAAATTTATAACTGTAAAAAAAACTGACATATTATAACAAAAAATAACGAGGTTTTGAAAAGTCAATGTAATGAGTTATGAGTTAATTTTTGCCTTAGACACTGGAAGCTCAATAACCTAGCATAAATTTATAATTAAATTGTGTCTCATAAACAAGCAAAAACACTGTAATAATACCATCATTTCACTAATATTCTATGTTTACACTAAACCCATTATTGACCCATATAAAGCATGACTTCTGAGATAAATAAGCTATCTAACAAACCTAGTTTATTAACTTTTTATAGAATCAGTTTGCGGTTTTTTTTGTAATTTACGCTGTAAAGTTCGTCTATGCATAGATAACTGACGCGCCGTAGCCGAGATATTACCATCGTTTGCTTTTAACACTTGTTGAATATGTTGCCACTGCACTTGCTCTGCTGACAATGTTTCACCGTCAATGTCAGCATTTGTGGCTATGGTAGACGCTTTACTTTCATTAAGCGCTGCTAACAATGTTTGCGTATCTAAGGGTTTAGATAAATAATCATCTGCACCTAACTTTATAGCGTCAACGGCAGTAGCGATACTTGCAAAACCAGTAAGTAAAATAATTCTACTTTCAGGCCTTAGTTTTCTCAATGGTTTAATAATACTTAAAGTAGTTTCTTGCGCTAGCTTCATATCAAGCAACACATAATCTGGCTTGTGTCGATGACAAGCTAATAATGCTTCAGAATTACTGTCTACATGAACACAATGGAAACCGTGTTTAGTTAATCGTCTAGTTAAGGTATTTGCAAAAATAGCATCATCTTCTACAAGTAATAATTCTTTCATTATGTTATTTCATCTGCCGATTAGTGCGATATAGGTAAACTCAAGGTAACTAATGCCCCACCTTGATGATGGTTTGTTAATGCTAACTTACCACCAAGGCGTTCTAAACTAGCATGACTTAAAAAAACAGCCATACCTAAGCCTTGTTCACTGTTAACAGGGTTTACACCAAGTTGTTTTAATTTCTCTAAAGTAAAGCCAATACCATAATCACGAATTATAAATTGCCAGTTTTCCGTTTCTACCTGACTCGTTAATGTGATTTTGGTTGAGTTATTTGCTTTTGTAGCTCTTATTGCATTATTAATTAAATTTAATATAGCAGGCAACAAAGACGCATCCGCCATGATGGTAACATCATCTTGATGTTTTTTTATTAATTCAATGTCAACATCAGGGAAATTTACTCTTATATTTTCTAAAATGTCATCAATTAAATTATTCACGGTAATCGCTGTACTGGTTTGTTCTTTAATAGAAAAAACCATTTCGCGAAATGCATCTAAGCTGTCAGTACAACACTTTAACTGACTTTTCATATCAATGACAATACTATTTCCTGGAAAGTCTTCATGCAATTCATCAACCAGTAATTGTATTGTTGTAATAGGCGTTGCTAACTGATGAGTCACTTGTGCTGATGCTACACCAAGAGACATAACTTGGTCTTGTTTCAGTAAATTTTCTCTATACGCGGCAATGGCAAGTTCTCGTTGATTAATACTACGCGCCATTTTCCCTACAACTAAAGCAACTACTAGCGCAGAAAATAAAAAGTTAATTCCCATACCAATAAAATGCCCTTCCATATTGCCATGCATAACACTCATGGGTAAAAAGCATAATAAAATGGTATAAGAGCCAATAGCCATTAACGCGACAAAAGCAAGCAATGCAGGAGGTAATGTAACAGCGGCAATGGCAATAGGAATTAATAATAATGAAACAAAAGCATTAGTGGCACCCCCACTAAAAAACAGCAACAACGACAGAAATAAAATATCAGCGCATATTTGTATTAATAAAGCTGACTGACTGACTTGCTGTTTTTTTTGATAAACAAAAAAACTACCAAAAGTAAATATAACCTCTAACGTAATAACACCAAACAATGGCGCCCAAGGAAGTTGGTAATTTAATATTAGGTTAACAAAAAAGATTAACAATAATTGAATAACTATAGCAACACTACGTAACACAAGTACCATTTGAACTTGATTAGCTGACTTAAGGTTTACAGAAAAATTATTTTTTTTAAAGAAAAAAGACATAAATGACGTATAGTTTTTATAACATTAGCAACACGGGTAATGATTGATTTTATCTGTATTTTTTCTCCCTGCAATGAAATAAATCATAAAATGATTAATTATTTTATGATTTATTGCTATTAATCCATTTGCTTTCTTACAAGCTCATGAAAAAGAGACAATCATTGGCCTTTTAAACACATGTGCTTATTAACTGAGAGAAATAGCGTCAAAGGCGGTTTGTTTTTGTCTGCGGCAAATAAACAAACTACTTCCTGCTTGCTTTTTAGCTTCTGATTTTGCTTTAGAGGCTAAATCAGCAATTTGATGGTATGAGTTATAACACGCTGTATCAGGTTGAATAACGCCAATAGCTAAACTAACAAGAGGGTGAAATATATTATTGCCGCTGCGATCTAAAGCATGATAGCCTTGCTGCTTTTGATGCTCTGTCGTAATAAAAGACAAACTGTGCTTGGTAAAATCAGCTAATATCTGTTGGCAAACCTTTTCAACATCGTTACTTTTAAACATAATTATGAAGTCGTCGCCTCCAATATGCCCGACAAAACAGCATTTATTATTTGTATTGATCATAATACAATTAGCGAGTGTTTTGAGTAATAAATCCCCCTTTGCATAGCCATAAATATCATTAAAAGGTTTAAAATGATTTAAATCTAAATAGGCTAAATTGAATGGTTTTTTATTCTTGAGCATGTAATCTATTTCTTTTTCTATGGCTACATTACCTGGCAAGCCTGTCAATGGATTAGCATATCTAGCCTGCTCTAATTTAGATTCAGTAATACTTTTTAGTAAGTCACGCGGTGAAACAATACCAATATAAAATCCATTTTCTGTAATAATAGAAGGTTGTGTAAACTCTGCATTTGCTCTGGCTGTGAGTAAGGCACTTACCTGCTCTAATGGCATAGAATGTTCAAGTATCAAGTGGTTATTAGATTTTATATCAATCGCTAATTTTTTTGAATAAAGCGCTCTACCATAAATATCAGAATAAGATTCCATCAGTTGGTTTCGAAAAATCATACCTAACGGCTTATTATTACGTAACACTGGAATAGCATGAATGTTAAGGTTTTGCGTGAATATATCATAAACATGATTAACGCTTTGATTGTACTCAACTGTTTTTGTAGCTGTTACTAACGAAGCAATAGTTTCTATCGTAGACTTATGTTCTGTCGAGTCGCAAATATCAAGTTTAGGAAATATTCTTATTGGATTGTCGTTAGGCTTGGCCAAGAAAAAACCTTGGCTATATACCATACCAAGCTCACGCAACAATTCAAATTCTTCTTTTGTTTCAATACCTTCAGCAATAATCAGCGCATTTGATATTCGACCTAACTCAAAAAGAATTTTTAAGAATTCTCGTTTCATCACATCTTGATCACATCGATCAATAAAATATCGGTCTATTTTGACAATATCAGGACGTAAGTAACTCCATTGTTTAAGTCCTGAATAACCTACACCTACGTCATCAATGGCTATATCAAAGCCAAATTTTCTATATTTATTTAATGCTCTTAGTAAAATATCACTATTAGGGAAAGGTGATTTTTCACTAATCTCAATAACCACTTGTTGTGGTGACAAGCCTGAATTTTCAACTAATTTAATTGTTTCACCATAGGGATGATCTTTATTGAGCATGACATTTAAACAAATATTAATGAACAGTTTTCCTGGTAGTTTTAACGCTACAAAGCATGAAATAGCACTGGCTCGGCAAAGCAACTCAAGTTCAGACAATAGGTTGTGCTGTTGTGCCTTTTCAAATAATACTTCTGGTGAATAAAGCGGTGTATCTTTTGGCCCTCGTGTTAATGCCTCATACCCAACGATACTTTCATTTTCTATATCAAAAATGGGTTGAAAAACCGTTGTGATCATTTTTTTAGCTATAATTGTTTGAATAGTTTTTTGCATTGCCTATCTCTCATTATTCATACCTATATCACGGCAGACTTCCAAAGGACTCATCACAGTACTAAAAGAATTTATCTCAAGTTAATTAATAACGAAACTGAGTCAACGCCGCCTTTAGTTCACCACTTAAGTTCTCTACCGACTTAGCATTTATTAACACATCATTCGTGTTTTCTTTATTTTTATGCGACAAAGAAGATACGCGGTCCATCATGTTTTTTACTTCTTTCACGGCTTGTAATTGTTCACATTGGTTATGATTTATTTGTTCATTTTTATTGATGATTTCAGTAAAAGATTGCGTAATAACCTGTAAATTAATTTCTGTATTTTTTATCGTTTGTGCGCCTTTGTTTGCAAATGCTTCATTTTGTCTCATTTGCTCAGCAGCCTCATCTGTGGCTTTTCTTATATTGGCAATCACGGTTTCAATTTCTCCCGTTGACTCTTGTGTGCGTTGTGCAAGTGAACGAACCTCATCTGCAACTACAGCAAAACCACGTCCTTTTTCGCCAGCACGTGCAGCTTCTATCGCAGCATTTAACGCTAATAAATTAGTTTGTTCTGCAACCGATTTTATTACTGTTAATACAGAGTTTATTTGCTGTCCGTGTTCACGTAATAAATTCATTTGCTTTGTAGAAAGCCCAATGGCTTCCGCTAGCTGTTTAATTTGTTGTGAAGATTGCTCTACAACGCTAAAATTATCTGTAGCACATAGTTCTGCTTCTTTACTAACGAGGATGGTATTTTCTGTATAAACTTGGGTTTCTTCCACCGCTTTGCTCATTTGCTCAATAGAAACATTTGCATCAGAGAGCTCATTTTGAGTACCATTCACTTGAGTTTTGGCTTCTTGACACGCGATTATTGTACTTTCTGTTGCAGTATCTAACGATGTACCAATATTAGATAAGGTTTCAACGAAACCAACAATTCTATCCATCATTACGTTAAAACTTTGCCCTATTTCTCCCAATTCATCTTGAGTTGTTAGCGCAACCCGTAACGATAAGTTAGATTCCTGTTCAACATTAATCATAGTGCGTTGAAGGTGTTTCAATGGCTTCCTTATCGACTTAAATATTAACCAGCCCAGCAATAAAATTAATACCGCAACAACACTCACAGTAATAAAAATAATGTTATTCATTTCTTTCGTTAAAGCACTATTCAATAGACTATCGTCGTGAGCTAATTGCTTTTGTAATAGAACCAGCTGATCTAATTTTAATAAAAATGGCTCTAACGATGCGTACATTTTCAGGTCAACATAATTTCCCATATCGTACGAAGAAGCTTGTTCGATATATCCTGCGATAATATCTATCGAGTTGAGACTTTTTTGGTAAAGAGGCTCCATACTGTCTAATAGCTTTTTTTCTTGAATTGACACATTGCCATTTTGATAGTCTTGCCATTGTTGGGTAATAATAGTTTTCCCATGTTTTATTTTTTCTTGTGCATCTTGCCATAGCTCCATGCCACTACGCGCTTTATGGGCTGTGTCAATAATATTTGAGGTAAATGTTCTGATGATTAGATTAAGCCTTTGGGTTTGGCTTAACCTCGCCTCAAGATTTTGTTGGTTGTTTGAATGACGATCAGTCGATATTTTTATACCAACAAAAATAATAATGCTAAAGAGAAATAAAGGAACTAAAGATAAAATAACAAGTTTACTGCTAACACGATTTAATTGTTTCATTTGAAATCTTTATATTTAAAGGATAAAGCCAAAGACTGGTCGCAGAATAACAAGCCTTTATGACGGTAATGTTACCAAAACATGACGCAAAAATGACAAAGGCATAACACAAATATCACTGTTATATGAAAGAAGAAATTGATACCTCGGTTAATAACATCATCAGAAGAACGAGAGTTTTACTGCACGACTAATTGCTGTAATATATTCATAGCATTACTTTTTTATTTACCTGTAGAATTAAGTAATAACAATCAAACCTACAATAAGCACAAAGACTAAATTATGAACACTCACAATAAACTTGAAGCGACTCATGAACTGGCCACTTTAGCTGGCGGCTGCTTTTGGTGTATAGAAGGTGCTTTTAGCCAAGTTAAAGGCATACACAGTGCAATATCAGGCTACATGGGAGGAACAACAACTGAGCCAACCTACGAGGAGGTTTGTAATGGGGATACAGGCCATGCTGAAGTTGTACAACTATGCTTTGATCCAAGTATTATCAGCTACCAAGAGATACTGGAAATATTCTTCACTTTACATGATCCAACACAGTTAAATCGCCAAGGTCATGATATTGGCACCCAATACAGATCAGCAATTTTTTACCATGATCAATCGCAAAAAGAAACATCTGAAAGAATCCTTCAAAAAATGACCCAAGATAAGATGTTTGAAAATGAAATAGTAACGCAAATCAATGCTATTGATACATTTTATTCTGGTGAACAATACCACCAAAACTATGTTAATAATAACCCTGAAAATTCATATTGTCAGGCGGTAGTTTCACCTAAACTAGCTAAATTTAGACAAACTTTTGTGAATAAATTAAAATAAAACACACTGTAAATGTAGAGGTTAAACAAACTTACACATTCCATGACCTAAAGCAGCATTTGGCCGCGTAATATAACCATAACGAGCATAAAATGCTTCTTTACCTTTTACCGATAAAAGCCCAACAGTAGCATTAGCTACCGCGGTATTTGATAAATAGATTTCAATCTGCTCCATGATTATTGAGCCTATCCCTAAACCTTGATGTTCAGGATGTACAACAATATCTTGAATATAAAAATACATGACACCATCACCAACTACTCGCCCCATACCAACAAGTTGATCTTGTGCGTAAACAGTAATGTGAAATAGTGAGTTTTTCAAACTTATTTTAACATCATTAACTGAAACATTCTGCCAACCCACTTTTTCTCTTAACAGTAAGAAATCGTCAACAGAGGGTGCAGCTAGCTGAATTTGAAAATTTTCACTTATTGTCATTTTTAGTCAATTATTTTCAGTCAAGTATGTTTAATCAAAAATGATTACGATTTGAAACGCATTGATAAATCAACCGCTTTCACGTGTTTTGTTAATGCACCGCTAGAAATAAAATCAACGCCAGCTTTGGTGTATTCTTGCAAAATTTCAATGGTCATATTACCCGACACTTCTAATTTAGCCTTACCACGGGTTGCAGTTACTGCGGCCTCAATCATTGTTGGCGTAAAGTTATCAAGCATAATAATATCAGCGCCAGCATTCAATGCTTGCTGTAATTCATCCATTGACTCTACCTCAACTTCAACGGTTTTATCACTGTGGTTTTTCTTTGCGGTTGCTACCGCCTGCGCTATACCACCACAAGCAGCAATGTGATTTTCTTTAATTAGAAACGCATCAAACAGACCAATTCGGTGATTAACACCGCCACCACACAGTACGGCATATTTTTGCGCACTTCTAAGCCCTGGTAGTGTTTTTCGAGTATCTAATAATTTGGTATTTGAGCCTGATAATTCTTGCACGTATTGACTTGTTAATGTGGCAGTACCCGATAACGTTTGTAAAAAATTTAACGCAGTACGTTCACCCGTTAACAAAGTGCGCGCATTGCCCTGTAATTCAAACAAGGTAGTATTCGCTTTAACCTGTTCCCCATCGGCTACTAACCAAGTAATTTTAGTATTAGGAACTTGCGGTTGAGAATCATCTAATTGAGCAAACACTGCATTTACCCAAGCAATACCTGATACAACACAATCTTCGCGCGTAATAACACAAGCAGTCGCTTGTTCATTTTCAGGAATCAACATAGCGGTAATATCTTGGTTCACGCTAGGAACGTTACTATCAACAACCCCCAAATCTTCCTTAAGTGCCCAAGTAACCGTTGTATTTATGTCGTGCTGTAATTTTATTATCTCATCAGAAAGTACTGAGGTAAGCTGTTTAGAGGTATGCATCTGTCATTCCTATTAAGGGTGTTCACGTAGGGTAAGTTGTTTGCCTGTTTGGCTGAATTCTACTTTTTTTAACGCACTCATACCCAACAAAATTTGATCACTTTTCATTGCAGGATTTATATGTGCGGCCACATTATATAGGAAAATATTACCAATGCTAAGCTGATCTAGTTCAGTTCTGTATACCGTTACCGTACCATTAGCTGTTTGTACAGGGTAACTGCCAAAACTTTGTAATTGTAATTCATCAGCTATATGAGCAGGAATCGACACCTGTGTAGCGCCAGTATCCAGTAAAAAAGTCACAGGCGACTCATTAATAGTACCTAAAGTCACATAATGCCCTTGCTTATTTTGCTTTAAAATAACTTCAGCTTGACCTAAGTTATTTATACCCAGTTGGGGCTGGTTATTAGGGTTATACTGTTTATCAAGCACATCTTGAAAAAAATACATTAATAAAGCTAATGCTATAATCCATGCAAGCCAAACAAATATTTTTCCAATTTTGTTTGTCGAGTCATTTTCAGTCATAATATAATTATTCTTACGTGTGTTGTATTTAACAAAAGAGAACCGTTATTGTATGTCGTTAAGCAAACAGAAAAAAGCGATAAAAGGTAATAATTTGCGACCAAGTTTCATTATAACGAAAGGCTACCTTGAGGGTGTTAAACAAAAAAAATCGAGTTTTTTCACACCTCGTTGTCCTGTTGACCAAGTCAGCTTATTAGTTGTTCATAATATTTCGCTACCTGCTGGTGAATTTGGCGGTGATCATATAACCAATTTGTTTTTAGGCAAAATCAACGCCGATGCACACCCTAGTTTTGCTGATATTGCACAATTACAAGTTTCTGCTCATTGCTTAATTAGGCGTGATGGCAGTATTATTCAATATGTCTCTTTTAATGATAAAGCATGGCATGCGGGAATATCTTGCTTTGATGGTAGAGATAAATGTAATGACTTCTCTATCGGTATTGAGCTTGAGGGTACTGACGATATTCCCTATGAAGATATTCAATATCAACAGTTAGCAAAGTTAGCGAATAGCTTACAAAAAGCTTACCCGTTGATTACTGATGAAAACATTGTCGGCCATTGTGATATTGCTCAAGGAAGAAAAACAGACCCTGGCAAAGCATTCAACTGGCAATACTTTCACCAGTGTTTACAAAACCTAAATGAAAGCACGTGTTTTTTTGATATAACATAAAATAAGGTTACTAATGAGTCTACTAAGTTTACTAATTGCTTTAGCTGCAGAAAAATCTCTCGCTTCTTCATACTGGCGTTTCGATTACTATTACCAGCAGTACGTTAATTTTTTTGAAAACTGGTTTAACAACAAGACAGCACAAACAAAACTGAAAAAAAGCAATATTAGCTATGCTATTTTCATCTTTTTGCCAGTTGCTTTTGTTTATGGCATTTTACATTTAGTAGACGATGGGCTTTTGCACTTGATTATTTCAACGCTCATTCTGATTGTTAGTTTTGGTTGCATCAAAACCAGAGGAGTTTACAAGCAATATTTACATGCTTCTTTTCAGGGTGAAAAAACCACTGCAGCGCTTTACCATCAACAGCTTTTACAAGATAAAAATTTACCCTATATGGCGTTTGGTCAAGCACTTATTTGGCTAAATTACCGTTATTACATTGCTATTATGCTATTTTTTGTCATTTTTGGCGCTGCTGGCGTTGTTTTTTATCGGCTATTAACAACCGTTATAGAACAACAAAATAGCAGTTCTATAGAGATAGAAATTACCAACGTTGATGAAGAAGACTTTAAAAATTCACAAATCTCAGCCACAGACACAACACTAAAAAGTGATAACGAACAAACGGCTAATATTAGCGATGAAGAATACACCGAAGAGCAACACAATATAAAGCAACCCCACGATTGTAAAAATTATCAACAACTCTTGTTCTTCATTGATTGGCTACCAGTACGCATAACATCATTTGGGTACATGTTTGTTGGTCATTTTTCAAAAGCCTTACCTGTTTGGCTAGAAAACTTATTTGATGTGCACAAACCCACTTATAAAATTCTAATTGATGTCGCCCGGAAATCAGAAGACTTTATGATAGATAAAGACGATTGTAGTGCTGAGCCATGTTTACTTGTTCGTTTAGCTAAACGAAATGTCTTATTATTATTGTCTGTAATATCAATACTCACTTTACTAGGACTAGTTAACTAACCTAAGTAATTATATGAAGAACCAACAATAGCTGTTTTTAGCACAGCTATTGTTTACACTAAAACACCACTTTAAATTGGTATTACCATTAATTTCAAACAACCAAATTAAACACTTGTTTCAAGCTTTAACTCTAAAATATTTTCAGCTTTTATTTAAAAACTTCCTTGCTTTACTACACCACTTCAACTAAATTACGTTGCAATTATAGTGTTTATTTGCTATTTTTTTGTCTGAAACACAAATGGTAATACCAATTTACCAAGAATTTTTAAACATCATTTAATGATAAAATAACAATAAAATGAACACTACATAGTGGATTAATTATTAATGACACAATTATTGAATAAACAGCTAAAACCTCAAAAACTTTCTGACATTATCTTAGTACAGTTAGAGAATATGATTATTGAAGGCAGTTTACAGCCAGGCGAAAAATTATTGCCTGAACGTGAGTTAGCCAAAAAATTTGAAGTGTCTAGGCCTTCACTTAGAGAAGCCGTACAAAAACTAGAAGCTAAAGGCTTGGTTACTCGCAAGCAAGGAGGAGGCACCTTTGTAACAAAAGCTATAATGAAATCATTTTCAGATCCTTTATTTGATTTGATGGCGACAAGCAACGAATCGCAATTTGATTTATTAGAGTTCCGCCATGGTATTGAAGGTATGGCTTCATTTTATGCAGCGATGCGCGGAACCACTGCAGATTTTGAACAAATTCAAGCCAAGCATGAACACATTGGTAATTGCCAACTGGAAGATGATTTTCGTTTAGAAGCAAGCGCCGTATATGAATTTTATGTCGCTATTTGTGCAGCGTCACATAACGCGATGATATTACATACGGCTCGTAGCATGGCGGCATTATTGACAGACAATATAGAACAGAACTTAACTATATTAGCAAAACGCCCTGATATCTTTAGTAAGATTACAGATTATAGAAAAAATTTGCTCGACGCTATTCTTAGCGGACAGCCGAAAAAAGCTTGGGGAGCAAGTCATCGCCACTTAGCTTTTATTGAGGAAGTGTTATTAAAACTAACTCAGGAAAATAGCCGTATGGAACGTTCCATGCGAAGAATGTAAAGATTGTAGGTTAAACGAGTTTCGAATTACCAACTATCGATTGTAAGCGCAGAGTTTATAAATTATTTAACTCGCTACTTACAACTAAAGAATATAAACAAATACTATTGGAGACAACACAATATGTCAGATCTACCAAACATTGATATTGATTCATTAGAAACCCAAGAATGGTTAGAGTCAATGGAATCAGTACTAGAAAACGAAGGGCCAGAACGTGCTCATTTTCTACTTGAGGCATTAATTGAGCGTGCTCGTCGCGGCGGCACACATTTACCTTTTGAAGCGACAACGTCATACATTAATACAATTCCACCAGGTCAAGAGCCACATATGCCTGCTGACCAAACTATTGAATCACGTATTCGTGCGGCAATTCGTTGGAATGCTTTAGCTTTAGTTTTACGCGCCTCTAAAAAAGATCTAGAACTTGGTGGACATATTGGTAGTTTTGCTTCTTCTTCGACACTTTATGATGTCGGTTTTAATCACTTCTTTAAAGCAGCAACAGACAAAGATGGCGGCGACTTTATTTTCGCCCAAGGTCATATTTCACCTGGTATTTATGCTCGTTCTTTCCTTGAAGGTAGATTAACTGAAGAGCAAATGGCGAACTTCCGTCAGGAATGTGATGGCAAAGGTTTATCATCTTACCCTCATCCTCATTTAATGAAAGATTATTGGCAGTTCCCAACAGTTTCTATGGGCTTGGGTCCACTTCAAGCTATTTACACAGCGCGTTTCTTAAAATACTTAACTAATCGTGGCATTAAAGACTGTTCAGGACAGCGTGTATACTGTTTCTTAGGTGACGGTGAAACAGATGAGCCTGAATCATTAGGTGCTATTGGTTTAGCTTCGCGTGAAGGCTTAGATAACTTAACCTTTATTATTAACTGTAATTTACAGCGTTTAGATGGCCCTGTTCGTGGTAATGGTAAAATTATTCAAGAGCTTGAAGGCACATTCCGTGGCGCTGGCTGGGAAGTGGTAAAAGTTATTTGGGGCAGCTACTGGGATCAATTACTTGCCCGTGATACTTCAGGAAAATTATTACAGTTAATGAATGAAACGGTCGATGGTGAATATCAAAACTGTAAAGCCAAAGGCGGTAAATACACACGCGAAAAATTCTTTAATAAATACCCTGAAACAGAAGCCATGGTTGCCAATATGTCAGACAAAGATATATGGCGTTTAAACCGTGGTGGTCATGATCCTGTAAAAGTGTATGCTGCCTATCAAAAAGCCATGGACACTAAAGGTCGTCCAACCGTTATTCTCGCAAAAACCGTTAAAGGCTTCGGCTTAGGGGCCTCAGGTGAAGCATTAAACATCGCCCATAATGTTAAAAAGATGGATATTGAATCAATTAAACATTACCGCGATCGTTTTAATATTCCTATCAGTGATGAAGATATTGGTGATTTACCGTTCTTCCAATTTCCAAAAGACAGCGAAGAATACAAATACATGATGGCTCGTCGTGAAGCGTTAGGTGGATCTTTACCTGCACGTCGTAAACAACCAGAAGAAACGCTTGAGATACCGCCATTAAAATCTTTTGAAGCAATTACCAAAGGTTCAGGGGATCGAGAAGTATCATCTACAATGACTTTTGTACGTGTATTAAATGCACTAATCAAAGATAAAAAAATTGGCAAGCGCATTGTGCCAATTATTCCTGATGAAGCGCGTACTTTCGGGATGGAAGGCTTATTCCGTCAAGTAGGTATTTATGCCAACGAAGGTCAAAAATATGTCCCTCAAGATGCTGACCAAGTTGCTTATTACCGCGAAGATAAAAAAGGACAAGTACTACAAGAAGGTATTAATGAATTAGGTGCTATGGCTTCATGGGTTGCTGCTGGTACCTCTTATTCTACATGTAATGCAACCACTATCCCATTCTATGTTTATTACTCAATGTTCGGTTTCCAACGTGTAGGTGATTTAGCATGGGCAGCTGGTGATAGCCAAGCCCGTGGGTTCTTGCTGGGTGCAACAGCTGGTAGAACAACGCTTAATGGTGAAGGTCTACAACATCAAGATGGTCATTCTCATATACAAGCAGGCCTTATTCCAAACTGTGTTACTTATGATCCAACCTATGGTTATGAAATTGCCGTTATTGTTCGTGATGGTCTACGTCGCATGTATGAAGAAAATGAAAATGTTTTCTATTACATGACATTAATGAATGAAAATTACCAACACCCTGCAATGCCTGACACTAAAGATATTAGTGATCAAATCATTAAAGGTATTTACCAATTAGAGCAAGTGCCTGCTAAAGCTAAAAAAGCAGTGGCAAACGTGCAGTTAATGGGTTCTGGTACCATTTTGCAAAAAGTACGTCAAGCAGCGCAAATTCTTGCTAATGACTTCAATATTTCAAGTGATGTTTATTCAGTTACTTCATTTAACGAACTAGCGCGTGAAGGGCAAGATGTAACACGTTGGAACATGCTTCACCCTGAAAGCAAGCAAAAAACACCATACATCAGTAATGTTATAACGAAAGAAGCTGGCCCTGCTATTGCCGCAACTGATTACATTAAAAATTATTCAGATCAAGTACGCGCGTACATAAACACAGAATACCGTGTATTAGGCACAGACGGTTTTGGTCGCAGTGATAGCCGTGATAATTTACGTCAACATTTTGAGGTTGACCAACATTATATTGTGGTTGCTGCGTTGTTTGAATTAGCTAATCGTGGTGATATTAAACACAGTGTTGTTAGTGAAGCGATTAAACGCTTCAATATTAACAGCGAAAAACTTAACCCACTTTACGCTTAATTTGTGACTAGAGAAGGAAAATAAAATGTCTAATGAAAAAATTCTAGTTCCCGATGTTGGCGGCGAAGAAGTTGAAATCATAGAAATTTGTGTCGCTGTTGGCGACGCTCTTGAAGCTGACGAAGGTATTGTTACGGTTGAAACCGATAAAGCATCTATGGATATACCAGCACCTTTTGCTGGCACTTTACTTAGTTTATCTGTTGCCGTTGGCGATAAAATAAAAGAAGGTGATGTCATTGGTGAAATCAGTGCTGGTGAGTCTACAAGCACTGATGAAGCAACAGCCGTTGAAGAAACAGCCCCTGTAGAAGCACCTGTTGCTGAGCCAACGCCGGCACCTGTTGCTGAAGTGGCTGCTCCTGCCCCAGTAGCAGCGACAACTACGTCTTCGATAATTGAAATTGCCGTACCTGATATTGGTGAAGACGGTGAAGTTGACGTAATCGAAGTGCTCGTTAGTGTAGGTGATACCATTGAAGAAGAAGATGGTTTAATCACACTCGAAACAGATAAAGCCACCATGGACGTACCTTCAACACATGCGGGTACAGTTAAAGAAGTCTTTATTAATGTGGGCGACAAAGTTAAACAAGGCAGTGTTGTTATTAAGCTTGAAACATCAAGTGGCGTAGCTACTGATACTTCACCAACAGCGGCTCCTGCAGCACCAGTTGAAGCACCAGCTAAAGTTGCTCCTACAACAGCCCCAGCTAGTTCACCCGTTCCGCATCATCCACAAGCTGGTACAAGTAAAAAAGGAACTATTTATAGCTCTCCTTCTATTCGCCGTATTGCCCGTGAGTTTGGTGTTGATTTAACCCAAGTAAAAGGCAGTGGTAACAAAGGTCGTATTTTAAAAGAAGATGTACAGTCTTATGTTAAATATGAGCTTTCTCGACCTAAAGCCAATGCGGGTAGCTCTGTTGCATCAGGTGAAGGTGGCTTACAAGTTGTCAGTGCCAAAGCGATTGATTTCGCTAAATTTGGTGAAATTGAAACAAAACCATTGTCACGTATTCAGAAAATATCTGGGCCATTCTTACATCGTAACTGGGTAACTATCCCACATGTTACTCAGTTTGATGAAGCAGATATCACCAATGTTGAAGCATTTCGTAAAGAACAAAATGTGGTATGTGAAAAACAAAAACTTGGCTTTAAAATCACACCATTAGTCTTTATTTTAAAAGCGGTAGCGGATGCTTTACGTGCTTACCCAACGTTTAACTCTAGCTTAAGTGAGGATGGCGAAAGCTTAATATTGAAAAAATACATTCACATAGGCGTTGCAGTTGATACCCCAAATGGTTTAGTTGTACCAGTTGTGCGTGATGTGGATAAAAAAGGTATTCATGAGCTATCTCGCGAATTACTCGACATAAGCATTAAAGCCCGCGAAGGTAAGTTAAAAGCGGCTGATATGCAAGGTGGTTGTTTTACTATTTCAAGCCTTGGTGGCATTGGTGGAACAGCATTTACCCCAATTGTTAACGCCCCTGAAGTGGCTATTTTAGGTGTATCTAAATCTGAAATAAAACCGAAATGGAATGGTAAAGATTTTGAACCTAAGTTAATGTTACCATTGTCAATGTCTTACGACCATCGTGTTATTGACGGTGCGCTAGCTGCACGTTTTACCGTGCATTTAGCCAGCGTAATGTCCGATATTCGTAAATTAATACTTTAGTCAGAATTTAACAATTATTATTGGCGAAATTCACTGGATCAGCGTAGAATTTCGCCATCAATATTTTCAACCAAATAAATAAGGTTAATAAGGGAAATTATGAGTGATATTCAAACTCAAGTTGTGGTTTTAGGTGCTGGCCCCGGTGGTTATTCAGCAGCATTTCGTGCAGCAGATTTAGGCTTAGATGTCGTATTAGTAGAGAAATATGATTCTTTAGGTGGTGTTTGTTTAAATGTTGGATGTATTCCATCAAAAGCATTACTTCACGTTGCTAAAGTCATTGATGATGCTAAAGATATGGCAGCTCATGGTGTTACGTTTGGTGAGCCTAAAATTGATTTAGAAAAAATTCGTCAATGGAAAGATAAAGATGTTGTTGGCAAACTAACGCAAGGTATTGGCGGTATGGCCAAAATGCGTAAAGTTAAAACTGTTACAGGGTTCGGTAAATTTACATCCGACAAAACTATTGAAGTTGAAAGCAGTGATGGCAAAACGACTATCACTTTTGACAATGCAATTATTGCTTGTGGTTCTTCTGTTGTTGACCTACCTTTCATCCCTACTGAAGATCCTCGCGTTATCGACTCTACAGGTGCCCTTGAACTGAAAGACATTCCTGCAGAAATGTTAGTTTTAGGTGGTGGTATTATTGGTTTAGAAATGGGCACGGTATATAGCTCATTAGGCTCTAATGTATCTGTGGTTGAATTTGCTGACCAACTAGTACCAGCGGCTGATACAGATATTGTGAAAATATACACTAAGTATAATAAACCACGTTTCAAATCAGTGATGCTTTCAACTAAAGTGGTTGCAGTTGATGCTAAAGATGATGGTTTGTATGTTACGTTTGAAGGTAAAAATGCACCTGCAGAACAAGTACGTTATGACAAAATTTTAGTGGCTGTTGGTCGTAAACCCAATGGTCATTTAGTTGCTGCGGATAAAGCCGGCGTAAATGTTGATGAGCGTGGTTTTATCAATGTATCTAAAGAAATGCGTACTAATGTTCCTCATATTTTCGCTATTGGTGATGTTGTAGGACAACCTATGCTTGCACATAAAGCCGTGCATGAAGCACATTGTGCTGCTGAAGTGATTGCAGGTAAAAAGCATGAGTTTGATCCTCGCTGTATTCCTTCTATCGCTTATACTGATCCAGAAATGGCTTGGGTTGGTGTTACTGAACGCGAAGCAAAAGAACAAGGCTTGAACATTGAAGCTGTAAACTTCCCTTGGGCTGCATCAGGTAGAGCAATCGCTTCTGCTCGTACTGAAGGTAAAACAAAACTTATTTTTGAAAAAGACAGTGGTCGTATCCTTGGTGGTGCCATTGTTGGTATCAATGCAGGTGAATTACTAGGTGAAATCTGTTTAGCTGTTGAAATGGGTGCCGATGCTGAAGATATTGGTTTAACTATTCATGCACACCCAACATTGCATGAATCAGTTGGTTTAGCCGCAGAAATTTTTGAAGGCTCAATTACCGATTTACCTAACGCTAAAGCTGTGAAAAAGAAAAAGTAAACAAAAGATTAAGAACCCAATAATTTAATGCTAAGTCATTAAATATCAATGTTTTAAATACTAAAAAGCCAGCAATTAATCGCTGGCTTTTTTATGAAGCCAAGTTTATTTTTTAAAACTTCACTGTACCCCATAACCATATTTTGTCTGTATCAACTTTCCCTGCTGTTAAATCACCTGCAAAATATGATGCGAATTTAATACCTGCTGAATAATTTTTACTGAAACTTTTAGTATATACTGCATCCACTTCAGAACCTAAATCATCAACCGTAGCCGATGCTTTATCAGCATCAAATTTATGATAAATAACTGACCACTTACCGCCTGCAACTTTACCACCAATACTCGCGTACATATCAGCTAAACCTTCTTTTGGTGTTGCTAAGAATTGATCTGTCCAACCATTAAATTTATGCAATGTTGCTAAGGGTGTAGAAAAACCAAACATACCATCATCTGATCCCAGTAATTCATATCCAGCTTTAATAGTAATACCAGAAAACGATGTACCTAACTCTGCAGCTAAATAATCAGCACTGTAAGAATCAGTGGCACTATCAGAGTCTTGCGTTGCATATTCTAATTTATATGAAATTGTTTGCTCACCAACATCAGCCATACCATTTAAACTTAAACCATAAGTATCAAGCCCATTTTCAACATCATTATCTACTTCTAATAAGTAACTATAAGCAGCTATTTTACCAATAGCTGTTTTATATGACACATTCAGTAAATGATCTTTAGAATCAATATCATTTCCTTGGGCAAAAATTCTATTTCGTTTGGTGATATAGCCATACTCAAGGCTTAGCTCATCAATAGGTTGATACACAAAAGTTATTCCATCAAAAGTTTGCCTATCTTGACGCCAACCTACGTGTCCTACAAATCGGTGATTATCTTTAGTAATCACTTGGCGTCCAGCCTTCATTGTTAATAATTTATTTTTGTACTGTAATACAAACTGATCTAACTCAGTAGTTTCAGGATCTGCTATCACCGAGTAGGCTCCATTTTTCCCTAAAGTATTATTATAATCATCAATACCAAGTACATTACGTGAATCTTCAAATTCTACCAATGAAGAAAAACCCTTAAAGCTGTCTGTAATGTAGGTAACTCTGGTTCGTAATGTCAATGCATCGGCATCTTTAAGAGCATTATCTTGTGAAACATTTTCATAACGTAAATTCAAATTTGCACTCATTTTACCATTAATTAATGCCTCAGTAATTGAATCAGCCATTGCTACTGAAGCACTACTTGTCAATAAAATAGTAGCTAGATATAGCGCGTTCTTCGAAGGTTTCATGTATTTATTTCCTCTTATTTTCTTAGTTACGTTTGTTTTAATTTTGTTTTGTTTTGTTTTGTATTTTCATGTATTAGTTTTACTTTAGACTTAAGTAACAAAGAGTTACGACTCATTAACCGCCTGCTTTACTATTGTTTTTTTTGCCGTAGGTTTTTCAGAGATATTTTCTACTTTTCGTTGTTTTTCGTATAGAAAAGTTAATACTTCAGAGCGTAGGCGGTTATATACAATATCTTTAGCTAGCGATAACCGATTACGCGGTCGTTCTAGGTTTACCTCTAAAATTTCACCCACCGTTGCTTCAGGCCCATTAGTCATCATCACAATACGATCAGAGAGTAAAACTGCTTCATCAACATCATGAGTGATCATAATCACGGTGTTGTTTAATTCATTTTGGATCTCCATTAAGGAGTCTTGCATGTGTGCGCGAGTTAATGCATCGAGGGCACCAAAAGGTTCGTCCATTAATAACACTTCTGGCTGCATTGCTAAAGCACGTGCAATACCTACACGCTGCTTCATGCCTCCTGAAATTTCATCTGGTCGTTTATGCATAGCATGATCCATATGAACCAGTGTTAAGTTATATTCAATCCATTCTTTCATCTCAGCTTTTGACATGGTTTTGTTAAAAACTTGTTTAACTGCAAGTTCGACATTTTGAAAAGACGTTAACCAAGGCAATAAAGAGTGATTCTGGAAAACAACTGCGCGTTCAGGTCCTGGTTCATTCACTTCTTTATTTTTTAGTAATACGCCTCCCTTTGTTGCTTGGTAAAGCCCTGCAACAATATTCAGCACTGTTGATTTACCGCAACCTGAATGACCAATAAGGGATATAAACTCCCCTTTATCTATTTGTAAATCGACTGATTTTAGTGCGGTAAAACTGCCTGTATCAGTAGGGAAAGCCATATCTATTTGACTAATATTTAAAAATGGATTCTCTTTGCTGTCAGTTATTATTGGTGAATTCATAATTTTTCCTTAAGCGTTTACGCTGGTTTTATCCCAAGATACTTTGCGTTGTATAGCTAACATCAACCGATCTAATAAAAAACCTATAAAACCGATAACAATAACTGCGGCCATAATTCTTGCCAGTGAGTCTGAACTACCGTTTTGAAACTCATCCCACACAAACTTACCCAAACCAGGGTTTTGCGCCAACATTTCTGCAGCAATTAACACCATCCAAGCGACACCAAAAGACAAACGCATGCCAGTAAATATCATGGGGATCGATGCTGGCAACACTATTTTTTTAATATGTGTAAAAGTCGGTAAACGTAAAACCTTACTTACATTGAGTAAATCATTGTCTATTGATGAAACACCAATTGAGGTATTAATGACCATCGGCCATAAACTACAAAGACTAACTGTGATCATTGAGGTTAAAAAGGATTTAGACACCATAGGATCATCCGAGACATACATTGCACTAACAATCATGGTAACTAACGGTAACCATGCCAAAGGTGAGACAGGTTTAAAAATTTGCACTATCGGATTAAAGGCTGAATTTAAGCGTTGACTTAACCCCATCCAAATACCTAATGGGATAGCAATGAGAGCAGCAACTAAAAAGCCAGTGGTTACGGTGATCAAACTTGTAAAGATTTGGTCAACAAACGTTTCTTTGCCCGTGTACGCTCTAATTTTTGGGACATAATCAGGATTTTTTTCTATTTTTGCCGCATTGCGTTTAACTTGGCGCTCATAAAATGCACTGGCTTTCTCTCGTTCTGTGATATGTTCATCGTACAAATTAGAGAATTGTTCAACAACAGCCCTAGGACCAGGAAATTCACCTAACGAGGTATTGATATTTTGCGCTGTAATTGACCATAAAAATAAAAATATTGAAATGCCTACAATGGGCAATAACAATGCATCTGAAATTTTACTGACAATTTTCATCTTGGTTTTCATTACTCTCTCAAAAGTTGTTGATTTGTGAATGTGTATTGCTGTTGAACTCATAAATTTATTCCTTTATCGATATGTTAATGTGTATATCCAAACTGGCTATTAATGGGAGTTTTCCGCATCTTCAACAGTATGAATATAAATATCGTTTTAAAGTTTTTGCCCTTGTTTAAGACCAATTTTGAATTTTTCTAAATAAGCATTTGGTTGACTTCCATCGTAAACAATATCGTCAATAAAGTGTTTTTGTGGTGCTTTAAAACCTGTTTCTTTTTCAAAATTAGGAAATTCACTTGCTGAAATTATCTTATCAGCGATAAGCGACTTTGCTGCTTTAGTGTAGATATCAGGACGATATACTTTTGCAGCCAGCTCTTTGTACCATTGGTCACTTTTATCATCAGAGATTTGCCCCCAACGACGCATTTGCGTTAAATACCAAATAGCATCAGAGTAATACGGGTATGTTGCGTTATATCTAAAAAACACATTGAAGTCCGGTACAGCACGTTTATCACCTTTTTCATATTCAAAAGTACCTGTCATTGAATTAGCAATAACATCATAATCTGCACCTACGTAGTTTGATTGCGAAAGAATTTTTACAGCAGCAGGACGGTTTGCATTATTGTTTTCATCTAACCATTTGGCAGCTCGTATTAATGCACGTGTTAAACGAATAGTGGTGTTTGGGTATTTTTCGGCAAACTTCGCGGTTATGCCAAAAACTTTCTCTGGGTTATCTTTCCAAATTTCATAGTCGGTAACTACTGGCACGCCTATATTTTTAAATACCGCTTGTTGGTTCCATGGTTCTCCAACACAGTAACCATGAATTGTTCCTGCCTCCATCGTTGATGGCATTTGTGGTGGAGGGGTTACTGATAACAATGCTTGTGCATCAATTTGTCCTGACGTATCACCTTTGTGAGGCGCATAATAACCAGGATGTATACCGCCTGCTGCCAACCAATACCGTAACTCATAGTTATGAGTGGAAACAGGAAATACCATACCCATTTTAAATGGCTTTCCAGCTGATTTTAATGCTTCAATAACAGGTTTTAACGTATCTGCTTTAATAGGGTGGACAGGCCTGCCATCAGCCATTTTAGGAATACCTGGCTTCATTTTCTCCCAAATATCATTGGATACCGTAATAGCATTCCCATTTAAATCCATGGAAAATGGCGTAATGATATCTGCTTGAGTACCATATCCCAAGGTTGCGGCGATGGGTTGACCAGCAAGCATATGTGCGCCATCTAATGAGCCATCAATAACACCATTTAAGAGGACTTTCCAGTTCGCTTGCGCCTCGATAGTGACATATAACCCCTCATCTTCGAAATATCCATTTTCATAAGCGATGGCAATAGGAGCCATATCAGTTAGTTTAATAAAGCCAAATTTCAGCTCATCTTTTTCAGGTTCTCCTAATTCCTCACTAAACACTGTACTAGCCACCAAAAATGAGATGACAGTACAAAGTGAAACGCTTATCAAAGTAGAGGTTATTAATTTGATCCAATTCATTATATGTTCCTTGCGGTATAAATAAAAATTTAAAGATTAAAATAAAAAACGCTCATCAATACTCAACTTACATAAGTTGAGTATTGATGAGCGCCATTGCTCAACAGATGAAAAATTTAGTTTCTCATCTTTTACAACGCCATTGTTGTAAGTTCAATTTTCAATTTTTATCGCCATTGATAAAAATGTTTTAAGTAAACTATTACCAGTTTATAACTACAAATAAAGCACAAAACACGCCAAAATATAACCCATTGTTTATTATGACAAAAAATCCACTAACATCTATTTAGCCCCTATTAATTGCACAAAAATAATGAACTGCACCACATATGTTCAAATTGTTTTGGTTATATTAGGTGCAGAAAGCAGAGAGCAAACATCAATAATATTCTTGGCGACCATAGCCAAAGTACTTCCTTGATTCATCGCCATTTTTCGTAACGCTTCATACGACTCTTTCTCAGTTAATTGTTTTTGTTCCATTAATAAACCTTTGGCTCGTTCAATTAATTTTCTACTTTCTAGCTGAGTCTTTGCCTGTTTAAGCTCATTTTTTAATGACTCTACGGCTTTAAAACGTTCGTTAGCAACAGAAATAATACTTTTAATTCGTTGAGGATGTATTTCACTCACAATATAAGCGCTTACTCCCGACTTGATGGCTTTTTTAATCACATTAGGAGAGTCATTTTCTGCGAAAATGATAATAGGCAAAGGTAATAATTGATTTACCTCAGACAAAGATCTCAGTATGGAATTACTGGGTAAATCTGTGGCTAAGATTAAAATATTGGGGTTATATAACTCAATTTGCTCGATAATGTTATCATTTTGATAGCTGTGCTTAATTACCTGATAACCAAAGTCAACTAACGATCTAGTTAACAATGACTTTTGGTCAACACCTTTTTCAACAAGTAAGATACTTAATTGCTCGTTCAGCGAGCTATTTAATTGATATTTTGTTGTATTACTCTTTCTAACACTTTTTGTAAATATGCTCATATTTTATCAACTTAACGGTTACTTATTTTCCAAAATTCATTTTTCATAAATAATTAGAATACAAAATTCAAGCCAAAGAATTAAAACATTTAATATCAATAAGTTAAACTTAAAAATCACCTGCTTATAATTTTTCTGCACCAATATTACTACTTAATAAGCCCCTATTCTCTCCAAATCAGAGCATTATTGTCATTGTGCTCACTTCTTTACGCTCAAGCCCTTGGCATTTAAATGTCAATAGGCGTGCTCTTTTCCCTAAAGGCGTTCTGATTTATAATTCGTTAAAATTTACAAAGCTCATATTGAGACTACTCTTGAAAAATTTACGTAAAAACTTAACCCTGCAAATAATTACAACAATAATATCGGTATCATTATTAAGTGGTTGCCAATCATCAATAAATGAACCAAATAACAGTAATAATCAAACATCTGCACTAACATCAACGCCTTTATCTCCTAGAGCAGAAAACCAATACCTAAGTCAAACGCGAGCATTTAAACGTTCTGAACGTGTGTCTAACGTAAATTATCAATTGAGCTTCAATTTAACAGGCCAAGAAAATTTTACGGCAACGTCTACTATTAATTTTGATTTATCAGATAATAAAACACCTTTGACAGTCGATTTAAATAAGGCAGAAATAACAAATTTAATCATTAATGGTAAAACAGTAACTGAGCCAAACCTCAACCAAAACTATAACGGCTGGTTTATTACTTTACCTGCTCAACAGCTAAAGCAAGGTTCTAATAAAGTTTCGGTTAGTTTTACACGTAAACACAACACTAATGGCGAAGGTTTACATCGTTTTAAAGATCCAGTTGATGGCAAAGTGTATCTTTATTCCCATTTTGAACCTGCTGCTGCACAACAAATGTTTGCCCTATTTGACCAACCTGATCTTAAAGCGACTTATGAGCTAACAGTGTCTGCACCAAAAGATTGGACCGTATTTTCAGCAACCAGAGAAACCAAAACAACACCACAAGGCGAATTTACCCTTTGGCAGTTTCCAAAAACCTTGATCTTGAGTCCTTATAATTTCTCTATGCATGCTGGTCCGTACACAATGTGGCAAGACAATAGCGGCAAATATCCGCTGCGTTTATTTGCCCGTCAATCTGTTGCAGATCAAATCACACCAGAACACTGGTTTACCTATACCAAACAAGGCTTTGAGTTTTTTGATGAATATTTTGGAATCAACTATCCCTTTAAGAAATATGATCAAGTATTAGTACCTGATTTTTTATATGGTGCAATGGAGAATTCTGCTGCGGTTACTTTCGCTGAAAAAAGTTTTTTAACCAACGGCGAAATGAGCCAAAGCCGCCGTCAAAGGCTTGCCAGTGTTATAATGCATGAAATGGCACACCAATGGTTTGGTAATTTAGCCACCATGAAGTGGTGGAATGGTTTATGGTTAAATGAAAGTTTTGCAGCATTTATGGCAACCCTTGCCACAAGTGAAGCAACTGAGTTTAACAACGCTTGGCGTAGTTTTTATGCTGGTGGTAAACAAGCCGCCTATAGTGCTGATCAACAAGTCACAACGCATCCAATTGAAGTTCCCGTACCATCAACAGCAAATGCCTTTGATAATATTGATGCAATAACTTATTCCAAAGGCGCTTCGGTACTAAACCAATTGCGTCACTTATTAGGTGAAAAAACCTTCCAGCAAGGTATTCATAACTACTTAAAAGACAACGCCTATAAAAATGCTATTCTCGATGATTTTATCAACAGTTTAGCTAAAGCGAGTGGTAAAGATTTAAGCCAATGGCAACAAGACTGGTTATATCAAGCTGGTGTAAATACTATCGAAGCTAACTATCAATGTGAACAAGGTATAATAACTTCATTTGAACTATTACAGTCAGCTGATGACAACCAACCAACATTACGTGAACAAAAAATACAATTAGCACTTTTTAATGCCACTCACCCTGGTTTTAAATTAACCAATAAAATGGCCGTAATCTATAATGGTTCAAACACACCAGTGCATGAGTTAATTGGCGCTGCTTGTCCTGATTTAGTTTACCCTAATTACCAAGATTGGGCGTTTGTTAAAGTTAATTTAGATAAACGATCGTTTGCCACCACCCAAAAAGCGTTAGCACAAATTGAAAACCCTTTACTACGTTCAATGCTTTGGCAAAGCTTATGGGATAGTGTTCTTGATGGAAAACTACCTTTAAATAAATATTTATCCGTAGCATTAGCCAACGTTCCTCTTGAGCAAGATTACACCACCTTAGGGCAAGTGCTTGATCAGTTAACCGCTGCTAACGCTTATTTAAATAAGGGGTTAGGCAGCCAAAATGATTATACAAAAGCTATTGCCTTACAATTAGAAGATATTACGTGGCAAAGTACGTTAGCTAACAGCGACAATAAAAACAAGCAACGTCGTTGGTTTACTAGTTATGTAGCCCTTGCCCACTCGCCTGAGGCATTAGATAACTTATATAAATTACTCACCGCACAACATTCTTTAGAAAACTTATCAATTAACCAAGATGTTCGTTGGGATATTATTGCACAGCTTAGTCGCTTTCAACATGCAAATGCGGTTGAGTTAATCAACCATGAATTAACACTTGATCATTCTGATACGGGTGAAAAAGCAGCTATTTATGCCCGTGTTATTGCCCCTGAATCACAGATAAAATCTGAATGGCTAGCAAAAATTCAACAAAAAAATAGCGAACTTCCTTTTTCTAAATTACGTACTGCAATGACAGCACTTTACCCAAGCGAACAAAATAAACTGAATGAACAAAGCGCCGAACAACGCATAAGCAGTTTAGCAACTATAGATCAAAACAATGGCCCTGTTTTTATGCGCAGCTATAGTAATTTGATTCCTGCAACCTGCAGTGAAGTCAGTGTGGCTAGATTAGAAAAAGCACTCGCTGAATTAACGAGTTTATCCGCTAGCACCCAACGTAACTTACTGATAAAACATCAAGAGGATAAACGCTGTTTGATGATTAAGAATAACTTATCACGCTAACTAGCACGCATAAAGACTAGAACGCGTTATACTTAAAGACTGAACAAGTTACTTGTTCAGTCTTTTTTTATATCAATAGGAATGCTGATGAAAAAAACACCTTTACTTTTCATATTCTTCATAACTTCTCTAAATATTACCGCATGTGCGAGTTCAACAATTAAGCAAACGGATAGTATTGATGTTGCTCGATGGGATTTTGATCACCAAATTCAATTCAGACAAACTGAATTAGCAAAAAACAACTACCAGCTTGAAATAATTCCTAATAACAAAGTAAACTTCACCCGTATGTCAGCTTTCTTATTACGCCAATCCTACCTACTTTGTCGCCAATACCCTTATGAATTAAAGATATTACAAGGTATTGAAGGTTTTGATGATAAACGGGCAATGCCAAACTATATATTTCCTTCTCTCGTGGCTAAAGTTGAATGTAAAGCCATACCAAACGAAAAGACAAGTAAAATTAATTAAACGTAGTTATTCATAAATATAAAAAAGGTTACTTATATTAAATAAGTAACCTTTTTAGAGTGAAGCTTTCAATCTGCTAAATACAAATTTATTTATGAAAAACAGATACTTTGCTTAACCTATACCACTTTAATTGGTACCGCTTGACCTGCAAACTTAGTACTCATTTCTTGCGTAGGTGGAGTGAATTTAGTTAAGTCAATACCTTCTACTGCACTTTTGTACTCTTCAAGAGTCGGGAAGCGACCAAGTACTGTTGAAAGCACAACTAACGGTGTAGAACCTAGTAGTGACTCACCTTTTTTCTCAGCAGTATCAGCAACAACACGCCCTTGGAATAAACGTGTTGACGTGGCGATAACCGTATCACCAGGTTCAGCTTTTTCTTGGTTACCCATACATAAGTTACAACCTGGACGTTCTAAATACATAATGTTTTCATATTTAGTACGGGCTGCATCTTTTGGATGAGCATCATCAAATTCAAAACCAGAGTACTTCTTAAGAATATCCCAGTCACCTTCTGCTTTAAGTTCATCTACAATATTATAAGTTGGTGGTGCAATGACTAATGGTGCTTTAAATGACACGCTACCATTTTGTTTTTCAATATTACGTAACATTTGTGCGATAATTTGCATATCACCTTTATGAACCATACAAGAGCCAACAAAGCCTAAATCTACTGTTTTACCACCGTAGTATGAAACAGGGCGAATAACGTCATGAGTATAACGCTTAGATACGTCTTCATTATTTACATCAGGATCCGCTATCATTGGTTCATCAATTACATCTAAATCAACAACCACTTCTGCATAGTATTTAGCAGCATCATCAGGTGCTAATGCTGGTTCAGCGCCTGACTTAACTTCTTCGATGCGTTTGTCAGCTAACGCAATTAAACCAGCAAGAGTTTTGGCTTTGTTTTCCATACCCTTATTGATCATAATTTGGATACGGCTTTTCGCAAGCTCAATTGATTTAATTAATGTTTCATCATTAGAAATACAAATAGACGCTTTAGCCTTCATTTCTGCAGACCAATCTGTAAAGGTAAACGCTTGGTCTGCTAATAAAGTACCAATGTGCACTTCAATAACGCGACCTTGGAATACATTCTCTCCGCCAAATTGCTTAAGCATTTGCGCTTGAGTTGCGTGAACAACATCACGAAAATCCATGTGCTCTTGCATGTTACCTTTAAAGGTTACTTTAACTGACTCAGGAATTGGCATGGCAGATTCGCCCGTCGCTAGTGCGATTGCAACTGTACCAGAATCGGCACCAAATGCGACACCTTTAGACATACGCGTATGAGAGTCACCACCAATAATAATAGCACGATCATCCACAGTAATGTCATTCAATACCTTGTGAATAACATCAGTCATTGCAGGATAAACGCCTTTTGGATCACGTGCAGTAATTAAACCAAAAGCATTCATGAAGCTCATTAACTTAGGAATGTTTGCTTTCGCTTTACTATCCCATACTGATGCAGTATGACAGCCTGATTGGTATGCACCATCAACCAATGGAGAAATGGTAGAAGCAGCCATCGCTTCTAATTCCTGACAAGTCATAGGGCCAGTAGTATCTTGAGAACCAACAATGTTTACTTTAACGCGAACATTAGAACCTGCATGTAAAGCAGTTTCAGATGCCACACCAACAGCATTACGGTTGAATATTTTCTCAACGGCTGTTAAACCTTGACCTTCGTGAGATATTTCTTTAGAAGACGCATAAACCTGAGGTGCTTCAACACCTAGCGTTTCTGCTGCAAGCGTTTGTAGTTTCTTACCGAATGTAACAGCGTAAGAACCACCAGCTTTCATAAACTCTACTTTTTGAGGAGTAAAAGCAGACGATACATCAGCGACTTCTTTATCACCATTAAATAATTTTTTCGCTTTGGTATCAATAGTTAATACTGTGCCTGTAGCAACAGAATATGCTTCTTCTAATATTGCATCACCATTCTCATCTACAACGGTATTACCGTTTGCATCAATTTTCTTAACCCAATTTTTAAGGTCAAGACCAATACCACCAGTTACATCAACAGTGGTCAAGAAAATGGGAGCAATGCCATTAGTACCTGCAACAACAGGTGCTATGTTAATAAATGGAACATACGGGCTTGCTTGTTTACCAGCCCAAAGTGCAACATTATTCACACCAGACATACGTGAAGAACCAACCCCCATAGTACCTTTCTCCGCAATAAGCATTACTTTGGCATTAGGGTTTTTAGCTTTTAATTCTTGGATCTCATCTTGAGCTTCAGGAGATATCATGCATTTACCATGTAACTCACGGTCTGCACGTGAATGTGCTTGATTACCAGGAGAAAGTAAATCAGTAGATATATCACCTTCACCAGCAATGTAGGTTACAACATCAATTTTTTCTTCAATATCAGGTAATTTTGTAAAGAACTCAGCATTAGCGTAGCTTTGCAAAATATCTTTAGCAATAGCGTTACCTGCTTTATAAGCCGCTTCAAGGCGAGCTGTATCTGCATCATATAAGAATACTTGTGTTTTTAAGACATTAGAAGCGGGTGTTGATAACGCAGCATCGTCACTCAATGCTAGGTCAAGCAAAACTTCGATTGAAGGACCACCTTTCATATGCGAAAGTAGTTCAAAAGCAAATGTTGGTGTGATTTCTGCTACAATTGAATCACCTAATATAATTTCTTTTAAAAAGGCAGCTTTTACACTCGCAGCGCTTGTTGTACCAGGTAGTGTATTATAGATGAAGAAATTAAGAGAATCTTCACGGTGCGCATTACTTTCATCTTTTATCTGCGCGATGATTTCTGATAATAAATCAGCACTATCAATTGGCTTAGCTGCTAAACCAAGCTCATTTTTGCGGGTTTCAATTTCCGCGATATACTCTAAATACAGGCTCATTTGATACTCTCTCTAGCTATTGATGGTAAAAATCTAATTAGAAGGATAAATTTTTGCCCTTATTTTACCTGATTTTCAGCTAACTACTAATCATTTGCTTAAATAAGGACTATTCATAGCACTAATGGTAACTAGAAAATATAGTTATATGACTTATAATAGATTATTGGTTATATTAAAAAATTCTATTTTCGAGTTCTAATTCGGGTTGATTTAATACTAACCTCAACTTACCTCCGCGTAAAAACGCAATCAGAACATAAACTACCAGACAGATATAAAACCTAGTCGCTCAAAGTTACATTATCCCCTATACTATCAATCAAGCCGTTTCCCACGACTTATCAATTAGATCATAGTAAGCAGCTATTTTAGTATGTCTGACTTGCATAATACAACCTTAAGAAAAACAAAACATTTCCGACAATATTGAAATCAATAAAAAATCAACTAGTATTATAGTCGTACAAAGAAACACAACAAAAACAACAAGTCTTTGAAAATAAAGAGATATAGATAATTGACATATTGAGAATAAACACTACAAATACTACCGAACCACAAAAAGTGTCGACAATATTGTATTATTACGGTGTTTTTTAACCCTGGATACTTAAAAACTTTGTCCTACATTGGCTTTATGTTTTCGAGCCACCTCTAAAGTAACTAGTGTCTCCAAATAAAAAGGTGAATATCGTGCTTCAAGAATATCGCAACCACATAGCAGAACGTGCCGCTGAAGGTATTGTACCTAAAGCTTTAGACGCTGAACAAACAGCAGCATTAGTTGAATTAATAAAAAATCCCCCCGCTGGCGAAGAAGCTTTTTTAATTGATTTATTAACAAATCGAGTGCCTGCAGGTGTTGATGATGCAGCTTACATTAAAGCTGGTTTTTTAGCTGCCATCACTAAAGGTGAAACAGCATCACCTATACTGACACCTGAAGAAGCCACTGAATTATTAGGTACCATGTTAGGTGGCTATAATATTCAACCAATGATTGACTTATTAGACTCTGATAAATTAGCAAATATTGCAGCTAAAGGTTTATCAAATACGTTATTGATGTTTGATGCATTTCATGATGTACAAGAAAAAGCCGAAGCTGGTAATGCAGCAGCTAAGCAAGTATTACAATCTTGGGCTGATGGTGAATGGTTTACTTCAAAAGAAAAAGTAGCCGAAAAAATTACGGTTAAAGTATTTAAAGTAACAGGTGAAACCAACACAGATGATTTATCACCAGCACCTGACGCTTGGTCTCGTCCTGATATTCCTTTACACGCAAAAGCCATGTTAAAAATTGCCCGTGAAGGTATTACGCCTGATGAAGATGGCGTTGTCGGCCCAATCTCTCAAATTGAAGCATTACAAAAAGACGGCATTCCATTAGCTTATGTTGGTGATGTTGTGGGTACGGGATCTTCTCGTAAATCTGCAACTAACTCTGTTTTATGGTTTATGGGTGATGATATCCCTTGCATTCCTAATAAACGTAGTGGCGGTGTTTGTTTAGGTGGCAAAATAGCCCCTATTTTTTACAACACAATGGAAGACTCAGGCGCATTACCCATTGAACTAGATGTTCAAAAAATGAATATGGGCGATATCATTGACATTTACCCATATGAAGGCCTTGTTAAAAATGCTGCTGGAGAAGTGATTTCTGAATTTAAGCTTAGCCCAGTATTATTAGACGAAGTTCGTGCTGGTGGTCGCATTCCACTGATTATCGGCCGTGGTTTAACCACTCGCGCTTGTGAAGCTTTAGGTTTGCCTGCTCCTCAATTATTTTCTCAGCAAGCAGCAGTAACTTCATCGACAAAAGGTTTTACCTTAGCACAAAAAATGGTAGGTAAAGCCTGTGGTATCGATGGTGTTCGTGCAGGCCAATATTGTGAACCTAAAATGACTACAGTCGGCTCACAAGATACTACTGGACCAATGACACGTGATGAGCTTAAAGATTTAGCTTGTTTAGGTTTTTCTGCTGATTTAACCATGCAGTCATTCTGTCATACTTCAGCTTATCCTAAGCCTGTCGATGTTATTACACATCACACATTACCTGATTTTATGATGAATCGTGGTGGTGTTTCACTTCGCCCAGGTGATGGTGTAATTCACTCATGGTTAAACCGTATGCTATTACCAGATACCGTTGGTACTGGTGGTGATTCACATACCCGTTTCCCACTCGGTATCTCATTTCCTGCTGGCTCAGGTTTAGTTGCCTTTGCTGCTGCAACGGGTGTTATGCCACTTGACATGCCTGAATCTGTATTAGTACGCTTTAAAGGAGAAATGCAACCAGGTATTACGTTACGTGATCTCGTGCATGCTATTCCTTACTATGGTATTAAAAATGGCTTATTAACCGTCGAAAAAGCAGGCAAAGTTAACGAGTTTTCTGGTCGTGTGTTAGAAATAGAAGGACTTAAAGGTTTGTCAGTTGAGCAAGCGTTTGAATTATCTGATGCTTCTGCTGAACGTAGTGCTGCGGGTTGTACTATTAAATTAGAAGAAGACGCTGTTGCTGAATATCTAAACTCTAACATTGTTATGCTTAAATGGATGATCAGTGAAGGTTACGGTGATGTTCGTACCATTACTCGTCGTATAAAAAGTATGGAAGCATGGTTAGCTAATCCGTCATTAATGGAAGCTGATGCTGACGCTGAATATGCTCAAGTGATTGAAATAGATTTAAATGAAATCAAAGAGCCTATCGTTTGTTGTCCTAACGACCCTGATGATGCAAAATTATTATCAGAAGTTTCTGGCGTTGATATTGATGAAGTATTCATTGGTTCATGTATGACTAATATTGGTCATTTCCGTGCAGCAGGTAAGCTTATTGAGAAATTCAACGGTACATTACCAACACGTTTATGGGTTGCGCCACCAACCAAGATGGATCGCGATCAATTAACAGATGAAGGTTACTACAGTATATACGGCAAAGCTGGCGCACGTATGGAAACACCAGGCTGTTCACTATGTATGGGTAACCAAGCACGTGTTGCAGAAAAGTCTACTGTACTTTCAACCTCTACACGTAACTTCCCTAACCGTTTAGGTAATGGTGCGAATGTTTACCTAACTTCGGCTGAATTGGCGGGTGTTGGTGCTATTTTAGGTAGATTACCAACGGTAGAAGAATACATGAATTATGCGAAGCAAATTAATGCTACTGCAGCCGATACTTACCGTTACTTAAATTTTGATAAAATGGAAAGCTATACATCAAAAGCAGATAAAGTGATTTTACAAGTAGAAGCTTAAAAAAAACGCTAAAAGCTAATTAACTTTACATAAAACGCCCGTTGATATTTACATTAACGGGCGTTTTTATTGGTTATTTTTAGTGATTATCAAACAAATGTTTAAGTTCGAACATAACAAGTCTTTGAGTTTTCTCTATTGCCAATATAGCCTTCGATTGTAGAATGCGAAATGTCATAATGCTCTATCAGCATTTGCTTAACTTGCTCCACTCCTTTTACCAGACCATCTATTTCTAAAGCGATATGGGCTTCTAGAAATTTTTCGTTGTCGTCAAGCTGCCAAACATGAATATGATGCACTCTTTTTACACAAGACAATGATTCAATATCAGTACATAGTTCGTCTATATCAATAGTATCAGGTACTGCCTGCATCAAAATATTAATGCTTTGTTTAGCCAATAATAAACCATGATAAATCACGTAAATAGAAATTAGGATAGTTGCTACTATATCAACAACATACCATTGATATAAAATAATTAGCGCCCCTGCAACAATAACCACAATAGAAGCAAAAGCATCCGACAAATTATGTATAAATACAGCTTTCAAATTTAAATTATTTTTAGCGCCTGTTTTATAAGTTAACCATGCGGTCACTGCATCTATTACCAAAGCAATAGACGCAACCCAAACGACAATCCAACCATCTATGGGTTCTGGATTAAAATATTTAGATATTGCTTCATATATAAGAAACAAACCTACAATGATCAATGTTGTGCTGTTAATCAAAGCCCCTAAAATTTCAGCACGCTTAAAACCGTATGTCATGCGATTACTTGCGGGTTTACGGGCAATTTTTCTTGCGATGATTGCAATTAAAATGGCCCCTGCATCACTTAAATTATGTAGAGCATCGGCAATAAGTGACAAACTACCAGATACCAAACCCGCTATAATTTGCACTACGGTTAATAAAATATTGATGAACACTGCTAAATTTAACTTGCCGTCATGGCTGTGCGTATGAGCATGCTGATGAGAATGGTGATGAGAATGGTGATGAGAATGGTGATGACCCATAATTATGTCCTTGTATAAAAATGATTATTAGCAGTACCAATGACTCTCGTCTTTTAATACTGCAATATTTTATCAACAATGTAGCTCTGCTATTTTTGCTTTAGAAAACCAAGGATAAAGTATTGGTAAAACAAATAATGTCAGTAATGTTGCTGTTACTAATCCCCCTACTATAACACTAGCAAGTGGTTTTTGAATTTCAGCACCAATACCATTTGACATTAACATAGGAATTAATCCCAACGCAGAAGTAAGCGCCGTCATCAGAACGGGTCTTAACCTTGATGTGGCACCTTCAAATATTGCTTTTGAGCTTTCCATACCAGTTTGAATCCGCTGATTAATACTTTCCACCATCACAACACCATTTAACACCGCAACACCAAACAATGTAATAAACCCGACCGAGCTAGGCACAGATAAATACTGACCTGACAGGTAAAGTGAGAAAACACCGCCGATCACTGCCAGCGGTATATTAACCAATATTAACAGCGCCTGCCCAAGCGATCTAAAGGCAAAGTAAAGTAATAAGGCAATTAATACAAGTGATATAGGAACCACAATAAAAAGCCGTTTTTGTGCGCGTTGCTGATTTTCAAATTGCCCCCCAATAGCAATTGAATAACCTGTCGGCAAATCAATTTTGCTAGCGATGCTTGTTCTGATATCAGCCACGACACTGCCCATATCTCGGCCTTGAATATTTGCTTGAATCACTACTCTACGCTGCACATCATCGCGCCTAATTTGTGGTGGACCAGATTCATACAATACGGATGCTACATCGCCTAACCTAACCCATGCACCATTAGGTGATTGTAATCTAATATCTGCAATCGCTTCTTTGTTTTTCCTATACTCCTTATTAATGCGCACATAAATGTCATAGCGCTCATTTCCATTAATAATTTGTCCTGCTGTTGTACCACCAATACCATTTTTAACCACACTCATCACATCATTAACCGACAAACCAAAACGTGATAATTCAAGTCGATTAGGCTTAATCACTAACTGTGACTCACCTACTACTTGCTCTAGTGCAACATCTCGCGTGCCATCAATGGTTTTCATCATGGCTTCAATTTGTTGTCCTTTACTTGCCAGCACGCCTAAATCAGAACCAAATAATTTAACGGCTAATTGCGCTTTAACGCCAGATAAAAGCTCATCAACTCGTGTCGCAATTGGTTGTGAAAAGTTCAATAACAAACCAGGAAACTGCTCTAATGAACGTGCCATTAAGTTTTGTAATTCAACTCTGTTTGAAGCACTAGTCCATTCTGCCACGGGTTTCAGCCCAATATATATTTCAATATTATTCACAGGTTCTGGATCACCCCCTACTTCAGGACGACCAACACGACTTAACGCATAAGTCACTTCAGGGAAAGACAATAGTTTTTGCTCAAGTATTGGGGCAACAGATAAAGCGGTTTCTAAACTAGCTGATGGCGCTAATGTAGCCCGTAAATTAATCGTACCCTCTTCTAACTCGGGTACAAATTCAGTTCCTATTTTCATTAATACCACAAAGGCTAAAATTACTAGCACTGTCGAGAAACATACTATTAATTTAGTGTGTTTTAGCGCTACTATTAAACCGTTTGTATATCCTTTATGTAATGCCTTGAGTATAAAACTTTCCCGTCTTTTTATTTCTGTTTTAAATAAGAAGGTTGCTAAAGCAGGTACAACTAGCAAAGCCACAAAAATAGCCGATATCACGGCTAAAATAATACTAATAGCCATAGGTTGAAATAACTTAGCCTCAACACCTTCAAAACTGAATAACGGCATAAAAACCACAACAATAATAGAAGCAGCAAAAAATACTGGCCGTGCAACTTCTTTACCTGCCTTTTTTATGAGTAAATCACTATTATTAAATTCTACGTAAGTTTGGTCTACATCGAGCAAGGATGATTTCCGATTATTGACGCGCGCAATATCAGTGTTTTTGTTGGTATGCGCCAGATGATTAAAAATATTCTCAACCATTACAACAGAGCCATCAACCAACATACCAATAGCCACCACGATCCCTCCTAATGACATTAAGTTTGCGGAAATTCCCCACCAAGCCATCATCATTAATGCAATACCGATAGAGATCGGAATAGAAATGAGCACTAAAAAAGTCGCCCTAAAATTCATTAAAAATAACAACAAAACAATCAAAATAAAAATAAAAGCAAGTGATAGCGCTTCAATTACCGTACTAACTGCCTTTTTAATTAAATCCGCTTGATCATATAAAGGCTCAAACTTAACGCCCTGTGGTAAAGCTTGTTCAATGAGTCGCCTTTTGTTATTTATTCCATCAATGGTCGATTTTGTATTAGAGCCCATGCGTTTTAATACAATACCTGAGACAACTTCACCTAATTGCTCTACATCGCCATTATTCATTCGGCGAGTCATAGATACTGCACCTTGGCGAATTTCGCTACCCAGTTCAACTGTTGCTATATCAGCAACTGTAACAACGGTTCCATTAACACTTTTAACAGGTACTTGCTTAATATTGTCAATACCAGCAACGCCACTTTTAAACCAGCCTGTTCCTCTTATCACTAATTGCTCTTGTCCACGGTTCATATACCAACCGCCTACATTGGTATTATTGTTTTCTAATGCTTTTACAATGTCTGATTGAGATATTTTATATGCAAGTAACCTAGCAGGATCAAAATTCACTTGGTACTGCTTAACCTCTCCGCCAAAGGACAACACATCAGTAACACCGTCTACAGGCATCAAGAGCAATTTAACTATCCAATCATTCAAACTTCTTAGTGCCATTACATCATATTCACTATCTTTATCAGCAATGAGTAAATATTGATAAACTTGCCCTAACCCTGATGTATTTGGCCCCATTTCAGGCATACCAACCCCATCAGGAATTAACGCTTTAGCTGCCTGTAAACGTTCAAATACCAGCTGTCTCGCTAAGTAAATATCCGTATTCTCTTTAAATACCACAGTTACTCCTGACAGGCCTGTTTTTGATATAGAACGCACTTGTTCAACATCAGGCAATGCGTACATTACCGCCTCAATAGGATAAGTAATTAGCTGCTCAACTTCTTCTGCTGCCAAACCTGGTGCTTCGGTATTTACAACTACCTGTACATTAGTTACATCAGGAAAAGCATCAAGGTTAAGCGTAGGAATAATGATAATAGCGCTTATTAAGGTTGCCGCTAATGCAATAACAACAACGAGTCTATTATTAACGGACCAATCTATAATTTTATTAAACATGGTGATTGCTCCTAATGGTTATGCGGATCAAATCCGCCTTTCGCGATTTCAGATGCAACAAAAAATGCACCTTTTGTAACCACTCTACTTCCACTTGCTAACCCAATCACCTCTCTGTATTCACCAAATGATCGCCCTAATTCAACTTCTACTGGCTCTAATTCACTTACTTCTTCATCAGAATAGTCTTCAACAAAAACAACCCAGTCGCCATCTGCACTACGAATTAAAGCTTCTTCAGGTACAGCCAGTACTTGTGTAATGGTTGAAAGTTTAAAGTTAACGTTAACAAACATACCTGAGTGCAAGCTATCATCACTATTTTTAACTGAAAGTCTGATAATGCGCGTTCTTGTAATAGGATCAATTGTATGTGCTTCTTGAATCACTTTTGCCTCATAACTTCGACCACCAAAAGTAATTGTTACAGGGGTATTGAGTAATAAATTTACCTTCTTACTTGCTGCAATTCTTGCTTCAACCCACAGTTCATCCTCGTCTGCCAACAGCATGATTTCATCACCTGCAGCAACGCGCTGTCCCTGAGAAAAAGCATCACTTAGTACAATGCCAGCTCGTTGAGCTGTTAGCGTATACTGCCCAAACAAAGTCGTATTATTTTTTGAAATTAATTTAATTGCATCATCGGTTAAACCTAATGCAATTAACCGACCGTAAGCCGCATTAAAGGTGGTTTCTGAGTTTAATAATTGACTTTCGCTAATCGTTTTATTGCCTAGCCTTTTAATACGTTGCCATTGTGTGGATGCAATTAAATAATCAGCTTGAGCACTTGCCATGGTTTCACTAAACAAAGTAACTAAATCTTGATTTTTCCTAACATGCTCTCCTAATATAGCGTGCCTTTTTATGATCACAGACTCCGTTCTTGGGGAGACAACATAGCTAGTATAACCATTAACTTGAACTTCACCTGGCGCATAAATGGCGCTGAAATATACATCAGGTGTAATAGATTCAACGGTTATATTAGCTAACGACATTTTCTCAGACGTAAGATTAATGCCGCCATCAGCATGTTCTGTTTTTTCTTGTTTTGTAAAATGTTCAGCTTCGTTATGTTCATCTCTTTGAGTTGTATGACTACTTTGCTCATATACTGCAACATGATTACTACTACCTTGCGAATTTAACCGACTATGAGTTACTTTATTTTCAGCAACTGAGTTAAATGATAGCGCAGCAAGGAATACGCACAGGTAAACACCTGTATTACTTTTAAATATATACATATTGTTTGTCTTAATTTGAAATAAAATTTAGCCGAAAACGGCCCACAAAAGTTAGATCAATTAAGCAATAGGAGGGCGAAACGTGGCGTCTATATAGCTAGAAGGATGACTAATAAGAACAGGTGAATAAGCTGGTGAATTAATTGTCGCTATTTTAGTCGATATTTTTGTGAATACCCAAGTCAAGTGTGAACCGCTACAATGACCACAGTGATGACAATCTTTAATATCGTGGCCTGCTTGGTCAGTTTCCTCAAGGGTATTAATCTCAGCATGTATGTGAACGGTTTGCAAATGCTCAATGCCATCATTATGCGTGTCAATGGACGAAGCAACACTCTCGAACGATTGTAAAATAATCGACACAAATAATATGTTAACAAACAGCCTAGCTATCAAACCCTTACACCATGAGTAATAAAATAAACGCTCTCAGTGTGACAAACTCTAACAAGCAAGTCAAAAGCTGTTTTGATTTATGTTTTTCAAACATATAAATTTCACAACGAGTCGCAAATAAATACCACTAATCTAATGTTTTTTTAAAACGAAGTGCTGCTACCATTAACCCCGCTACGGTGAAAGCAATAAGCCATACCATGTCAAAAGTCATATCAACCACAGCAACATCACGCAGAACAACACCACGAATTAAACGAATAAAATGCGTTGCAGGCAGAGTTTCAGCTATGTATTGCGCGGCTTCGGGCATACCTTCATAAGGAAACATAAACCCTGACAGTAATATTGATGGTAGTAAAATAAAAATCGTCATTTGCGTTGATTGTAATTGGTTCTTTGCTAAAGTCGAAATAACCAAACCTAAAACTAAGCTAGCACAAATAAAGAGTAAGGTTGCCAGCACTAACTGCCACCCTCCGCCATTAATTGGAACATTAAAACAAAAGTAACCTAAACCTAAAATTATAATCACTTGAATAGCCCCAATAAAAATATAGGGAACAATTTTACCTATCATTAATTCAATTGATGCTAACGGTGTTGTAATAAGTAATTCCATATTGCCACGTTCTCGTTCACGAACAATAGCGCCAGAGGTGAACATAATCATGGTCATAGTTAAAATAATACCAACAAGCCCTGGCACTATATTTACAACACTGCGTTGTTCTGGATTGTATAACAAAGTCACTTCAAAAGTCGGTACATTCCGATTAGTAGGTTTGTCTAATAATTCGGCTAACGGCATATTTCGCAAACTTTTAATACTACCGGCTATAGCTGCATCAGAACCATCAACTAACCATTGCGCTATAGGTCGACTGGTTTCTTCATCACTCGCTGGTGGCAACCCAAACCCCACCGTTGAATGCCTGACTAAACGCTGACTCACATCGTTAGGAATAATTAATACCGCGCGCACTTCACCTCGCTCAATCCCCGCTTGCGCTTTTATTAATGAGTTATATTTTTTGGTAAATTGAACCGTACTGGTTGCTGCAACCGCTTGTTGTAATACACGGCTTAGAGCCGTTTGATTTTGATCAAATACCCCAACAGGAATATGACGAATATTGGTATTAATTGCAAAAGCAAAGAGTAATAACTGCACTAGGGGGATCATAATCACCATGCCAAAGGTCATTCTATCGCGTTTAAGCTGAGTTAACTCTTTGGCTATAATAGCTTGAATTCTTAATAAAGATTTCATGAGACATCACTTACATGATGGCCTGTTGACAGCACAAAAACATCTTCAAGACTCGCTCTAACAATTTGCATATCTGAATTAACAGGAATCATATTAGTTGCACTTAAAAAGGCAACAGGATCTACTACCCTATTATTCACTAGTACACGTAAATGCGCGCCAAGCTGTGATGCTGATACTACCTCAGGAAAAGTAATTAATTGCTTTTTCAACTGCCTAAGGTTAGTTGTTGATATTTCAACAACCTTTGCGGGCATATTTGCCATTAATTTATCAGGGGAGTCATCAGCACATTTAACGCCATGCTCTAAAATAGCTAACCGATGACAACGTTCAGCTTCGTCCATATAATGAGTTGAAACTAAAATGGTAACGCCTTGGTCACATAAATCAAATAACTGTTCCCAAAATTCACGACGATTTTCAGGGTCTACCGCTGAAGTTGGTTCATCTAGAAATAATAATTTAGGTTTGTGCATCACAGCACAAGCCAATGCTAACCGTTGTTTTTGTCCACCACTTAAACTGCCACTAAGCTGCTTATTTAATTTTGTTAATTGATAAATACTCATTAATTCATCAAGTCG
Source organism: uncultured Colwellia sp. (assembly GCA_965305135.1). Taxonomy (GTDB): domain Bacteria; phylum Pseudomonadota; class Gammaproteobacteria; order Enterobacterales; family Alteromonadaceae; genus Colwellia. The sequence goes on along the minus strand of CBDLPA010000001.1, from coordinate 180,570 downwards.
CTTTTTTTGCTCTTTCGGCGTTAATCCGTATATTCGAGCAATAAATTGCATATTTTCTTTAATCGTCAAATCATCATATAAAGAAAATTTTTGTGTCATATAGCCTATTTGCTTACGTAACTTTTCTGCATTGTTAGGTAAAGTACATCCTAATACATTAACATTGCCTGCACTTGGTTTTAATAAGCCTGTAAGCAACCGAATGGCGGTTGTTTTTCCTGAACCATTTGGCCCAAGAAACCCATAAATTTGTTGTTTTTTTACTTGCAAATTCAGTGACGATACCGCAGTCATTTCACCAAATTTACGAGTTAAGTTATTTGCATCAATCGCTAACTCAGTCATTGGCGTTACTTTTTATTGTACGTTCTGAAGAATTTATTGAAACATTTAACTTAGGTAGCAAGACTTGAATAGGAATACCGCTAGGCAAGTCTGCAGCACTATCAGGTAAAACGACTTCAGCTAAGTACATTAGATTGGCTCGTTCTGCCTGATTAAGCGCATAATACGGAGTGAATGCAGGCTCAGTTGCTACCCAGCGTACTGTTCCTACTAAACCTTGTGTTAAACCATCGACCTGTACTGTTAATTTATCACCCACCTTTATCTGAACCCGATAAGGTTCAGGAATATAAACACGAGCAAATGGTACTTTACCTGCAAGTACAATAGCCACAGGGCTGCCAGCCGTAACTCTTTCTCCTAAGTTCCATGGCAAGTTGTCCAAAACCCCATCACGTTTTGCCGTTATAGTTAAATCACTGAGTTTTTTCTGTTCAATAGTTAACATAGCCACATTGGTTGCTAGAATAGCCTCAGCAATGGCTAAATCTTCAATTCGAGTGCCATTAACCAATTGTCTAAGTTGTTCTTTTGCACTATTAAGTTGGGATATATTTTCATCACGTGCAGCTAACATGCTATCAAAATTAGCCTGACTGGTTAGATTAGACTTTATTAAACGCTGCTCTCGAGCAAAATTTGCCTTACTCTTAACTAAAGCAGCTTGGGCACCAGCAACTTTTGCTTGTGCTGCAGCCACTTCTTCAGCGCGAGCCCCATTATGTGCTTTATCTAAATTTGCTTGTGCTTGTTGTACTTGCGCTTGCGCTTTAGCAACTAAAGCTTTTTGTAAGTCATCGTTTAATTTTACTAAAACCGTACCTTTACTGACTTTACTTCCTGCTTTAATCGGTAATTCTGTAATGATCTCACTAACCGTTGCTGTATGAGCTATACGGTCGCGTTCTAGTGTACCTAAAGCAATATTTTCCTTATCATTAGTACAAGCAGTTATCAACAAAAAAACAGCAATTAGAAGCGTTCTATTAAGCATGAGAGACATCTTATAAACAATATAAATTAACTAGTTATCTTTCAGTCTACTCCTACAAAAATGAAGTTCAAGCATTATTACTATTGCTTTAACCACAGAGAAATTAGACTTGCCTATTACAGTCCTGTTAGAATGCGCAGCCCAAAATATGAACTCGTTTATATTTTGGTTTACCTATTTATCTAAAGCTCTGGATTTACGTTTCAGCTAGCTCAATGGAGAACATGATGACAGTAAATAATGCTACAGGCGCAATCACTATTTGTGCACTTTATAAATTTGTTCGTTTAGAACATTACCTCGACTTACGAGAGCCGCTATTGGCAACAATGATTCACCTTAATGTCAAAGGAACTTTGCTATTAGCCGCTGAAGGGATAAACGGCACAATTGCTGGTTCTCAAGCAAATGTCGATGCTGTACTCGATTATCTAAACAAACAAGGCCTAGCGAATATTTCACATAAAGAGTCTTATGCTGATGAAAACCCTTTTCATCGCACTAAGGTAAAATTGAAAAAAGAAATTGTTACGATGGGAGTTGAAGGCATCGATCCTAATCAAGTGGTGGGTACTTATGTAAAACCACAAGATTGGAATGCGCTGATCTCTGATCCTAACGTTTTATTGGTTGACACGCGTAACGATTACGAAGTTGAAATAGGAACCTTTAAAGGTGCTTTAAATCCTGACACTGAAACATTTCGCGAATTTCCTGCCTATGTAGAAAAAAATCTGGATAAAGGCAAACATAAAAAAGTGGCCATGTTTTGTACTGGCGGAATTCGTTGCGAAAAGTCCACCGCTTATTTGAAAGAACAAGGCTTTGAAGAAGTTTACCACCTTGAAGGTGGCATTTTAAAATATCTCGAAGAAGTACCTAAAACTAACACCCTGTGGGAAGGAGAGTGTTTTGTTTTTGACGGTCGCGTTGCTGTTAATCACAATTTAGAACAAGGTCAATATGATCAATGCTTTGCTTGCCGTTTTCCATTAACAGAACAAGAAAAGCAACATGAACATTATGTTAAAGGGGTTAGTTGTCACCGTTGTCATGACAAAGTAAGTGAAAAACAACGACACCGCTTTGCTGAACGAGAACGACAAATAGCGTTAGCAGCTGAACGCGGGGAAAATCATATTGGTGGTGACGTAAAAGACGTGATTAATGAACGTCGACAAGAAAAATCAAATAGAAAACAGGCACAATCTAAGAAATAATAACGCGATAAAAATGGGGATTTGTTCGGGTAATTTAGCTGAAAATCATGAACACGAATAAATTCCTATTAGCGATATGTTTAATAACAACGATAAGTTAATTTTAACTATATTCATGGTATAAAGAATAACTTCTCTTGTTAAAAATTACTTCGATAAAGATTCTAGTTTCTTTTCTAACTGTTCTAATTTTTGATGAATTTTTATATTTTGGGCAAAAATCTCTTCATTTTGTTTTCTTAACTCCCTGTTTTTAATACTGGTATCAGCAAATCCAAATATTTTATTGGCAAACACTGCACCTACCCCACCTAAAATGCCAACACCTAAGATAAACATAATAAAAACCGAGGCTCTACCAATGAAGGTTATCGGGTATACATCACCAAAACCTATTGTTGTTGAAGACATCAACATCAGCCACAATGCGTCAACATAGTTTTGCACAGGAGAGTTGGCAACACTTGTTTCTGCCAAAAAGGTAACATAACCTAATGTGATATTTAATATCGCAAAAAGTGCTAAAGATAACAATCCTACCACAGTATAATTATAATTTTTAACGCCAAACTCATCTATTTTATAAAGTTGACTTTTTTCCATAGCATTTTGTAATACAATCATTTTTACTCTACTTTTAATCTTGATGATTAAGGGGTAACTTTATTTAAGCTTTTATTAGGACAGTAACTCGTAATTAAATAATATACGGGTAAAAGAAATACTCAATAATATGTTAGAAACTATAACGAACATATTACTGAAAAAATATAAAAAATCAAAAACAGATTGAATAAATAACTAATTTACCCTAAGTTAAATCGAACGGTGTAATACGTATAAACTAAAAAATAAATAGCATTTTTGTTAACAAGGAATAAATATGTATTTTCGAAATTCAGCCATTATTGGATTATCGTTTACTGCTGTATTTAGTGTGAATATCATAGCAAAAGAAATTACTATATATCGTTGGCTAGATGAAAATAATGTTGTTCATTACAGTCAGCAGCAGCCACAAAGCGGTAATTACACACAATTAACCACCACTTCGTCTTTTCAGTCAAAGGAAAAGCAACCACTTGAAAGTGTGAATAAAGCAACAGTGGATGAACAAATATCTCAATACGAAAAAAATAAAGCTGAAGTGCTTACTAAAAATGCCGAGATTGCTAAAAAGAACTGTCAGGCCGCCAAGCTTAATGAACAAATGTTAAATTCTTTTGATAATGTAATGATAACTGATGCCAATGGCAAAAATAGTGTCATGTCCGACAAAAATAAAAAAGAACAAATTGCTTTAAATAAAAAACATATCAGTATGTACTGCGGCAAAGACAATAAAAAGTAACGAAAAAAATAACGCTCTTTATATGTTAAAATAATATTAAACAAAGAGCGTTACAAATTATCTATTAATTAATAAATAAACGACTTTAAAGCCTGCCTGTTTATTCAAATAACAATTTTCCATCATTCACTGTTACGTTTATTGCTGAACCTTTAGCAAAATTTCCTGCTAAGATTTTTTGTGCTAGTGGATTTTCAATTTCTTGCTGAATTGCCCGTTTTAATGGTCTAGCCCCAAAAATAGGATCAAACCCTGCTTGAGATATTAAAGATAAGGCCTCTTCACTAATACTTAAGCCTAACTCTTGCTGAACCAAACGGTCTGATAATTCTTGAATTTGAATCTTCGCAATTTTCTCAATTTGTGTCGCCAATAATGGATGGAACACAACAGATTCATCAATTCGGTTGATAAATTCAGGCTTAAAGTGATGACTTACTTCATTCATGACCTGCGCTTTCATCGCTTGATATTGGCTATCATCACCAAATTCCTGAATGATATCTGAGCCAATATTTGAAGTCATAATGATAACCGTATTTTTGAAATCTACCGTTCTGCCCTGACCATCAGTTAAACGTCCATCATCAAGCACTTGTAGCAATATGTTAAATACATCACCATGTGCTTTTTCCACTTCGTCTAATAAAATAACTGAATATGGCTTACGGCGAACAGCTTCTGTTAAGTACCCACCTTCTTCATAACCTACATAACCTGGAGGAGCACCTACCAAACGTGCAACTGAGTGTTTCTCCATGAACTCTGACATATCAATACGAATTAAAGAGTCTTCACTATCAAAAAGAAAATAAGCCAATGCTTTAGTTAATTCAGTTTTACCGACACCTGTTGGTCCTAAAAATAAAAAGGAGCCTATCGGTTGGTTTGGATCCGCTAAACCAGCGCGTGAGCGTCTAATAGCATTTGACACCGAAATTACCGCTTCACTTTGACCAATAACACGTTGATGCAGTGCCTCCTCCATATTGAGCAATTTATCACGTTCTTGCTCTAACATTTTGGCAATAGGGATACCTGTTGCACGACTGAGCACTTCAGCGATTTCAACATCAGTGACTTTATTAGCCAGCAAGCTCATTTCTTGCATTTCAGCTTGGCTAGCTAAATCAAGTTGCTTTTCAAGTTCGGGTAACTTTCCATATTGCAATTCAGACATTCGGTTGAGGTCACCAACTCGTTTAGCCGCTTCCAATTCAATGCGCGCTTGTTCCAATTCTTCTTTAATCGTTTGAGTGCCATACAGTGCCGCTTTCTCCGTTGTCCACAACTCATCAAGCTCATCATATTCCTGCTGCCTATCATTAATTTGTTCTGAAATATCTGCCAAACGTTTTTTGGATGCATCATCAGCATCTTTTTCTAATGCTTTTTGCTCTAATTTAAGCTGAATAAGTCTGCGTTCAAGACGATCTAAATCTTCTGGTTTAGAATCCATTTGCAAACGAATACTTGATGCGGCTTCATCAATTAAATCAATTGCTTTATCTGGTAATTGTCTGTCACTAATATAACGATGAGACAAACTTGCCGCTGCCACTATTGCTGGGTCAGTTATGACTACGTTATGATGAAGTTCATAGCGTTCTTTTAAACCACGTAAAATAGCTATTGTGTCTTCAACACTTGGCTCTTCAACCAATACCTTTTGAAAACGGCGTTCTAAAGCGGCATCTTTTTCAATGTACTTACGATATTCATCTAAGGTAGTCGCACCTACACAATGTAAATCACCACGGGCAAGTGCAGGTTTTAACATGTTTCCAGCGTCCATAGCGCCATCTGTTTTTCCTGCACCAACCATAGTATGTAATTCATCGATAAATAAAATGACCTGTCCTTCTTCTTTAGCCAACTCATTTAATACCGCTTTTAAACGCTCTTCAAATTCACCTCGGTATTTAGCACCCGCAATTAAAGCGCCCATATCTAAAGATAAAACTCGTTTGTTTTTAAGCCCCTCGGGTACTTCATGATCAACAATACGTTGTGCTAATCCTTCAACAATAGCCGTTTTACCAACACCTGGTTGCCCGATTAGCACAGGGTTATTTTTTGTTCTGCGTTGTAACACCTGTAAAGTTCGACGAATTTCATCATCACGGCCAATCACAGGATCTAGTTTTCCTTGCTCTGCCCGCTCAGTTAAATCAACCGTGTATTTTTGTAGTGCTTGTCGAACATCTTCAGCATTTTGATCTTCAACATTTTGACCACCGCGCACATGCTCAATGGCTGATTTTATGCGTTGTTCGTTGGCACCCAATTCTTTAAGAATATTTCCTAGAACACCTTTATCTTCCAATGCTGCAAGTATAAACATTTCTGATGAAATAAATTTATCTGACATTTTTTGCGCATGCTTATCACATAAATTAAATAACTTACCTGATGCAGAAGACAATTGAACATCGCCATCACCACCTTGTACTTGTGCTAATGATTGTAGGGCTTGCTCAACTTTTGTTCTTAACGTGTGAACATCAATGCCAGCGCTTTTCAACAAAGGGATAACGGAATTACCATTTTGATTTAACAATGCCAACATTAAATGAACGGGTTCAATAAATTGATGATCACGCCCCAATGCTAGTGATTGAGCATCAGAAATAGATTCTTGAAATGATTGAGTAAATCTGTCTAAACGCATAAATATTCTCCTGCCATATTACTGGACTTATGAATTGATGATATCTAAAAGAGTTATCTATAACATTAGGGTTAATCTGTTTTTTTTCAATAGGAAAATATTTATTAGCTTGATATAGAATAAGTTATCAACAGTTAATTGATGCCATTACACAAGACAAATCAGGCTAGCCATACGCCCTGTAACGGCATTTTTTCGGTAGGAATAATATTTTTCAGTTGCAGAGTAAGTACACTCTGGCAAAGTGCTTATTTGCTTAACCCCCAAATGCGCTAGCTGTAATCTAGCAATTTGATGTAAATCAGCTAGATATTTACCATCAACACTGGCGATAAAGGCCGATGCAAAACATTTATCCTGTTCAATAAACTTAGTTTTCACTTCTTGACCTACTTCAAAATATTTTTGTGAAATACAAGGACCAAGCCAAGTATAAAGATCGACTGCTGGGGTTTGCATTTTTTCAAGGGTATTATCAATAATATTAGCCGCTAATGGACGCCAACCACCATGAATAGCAGCGATTTCATTCCCATACTTGGACGCTAACAAAATAGGCAAACAATCGGCTGTCATGATAGCTAAACAAATGTCTTTTGAACTGGTAACAGCTGCATCTGCCGTGATTTTTTGTGGTGATAATTCATCGACTACCGCAACATGATTACCATGTACTTGGTCAAACCATTGTACTCTAGCATTATTAGGTAATATTGATTGCAAAAACTGTCGGTTTTTTTGTACTTTTTCTGCACAATCCCCCACATGTAAACCTAAATTAAAGTACTGGTAAGGCGAAGCTAATTGACTAATACCCTGGTGGGGCGCAATGCGCGTGGTTTGTATAGCAAACACCTGCTCGTCTATCTTTTGTTTATCAATAGACGGGTCAACAGGCCATTGAACAAGCTCAATGGCTGAATTCAATTTTGATTTGGTTATGTTGTTAATACTCTTCAGATGCATTCAGTTTAGTATCAGCTTTCAATAGTTCCACTAATTCTACAAAATCATCGGGTAAATCAGCATGCCATGTCATTAATTCACCAGTAACCGGATGATATAATGACAGCATAGCTGCATGTAATGCTTGGCGTTTAAAGCTACGCAACTTTGCCAGTAATTCTGGTGTTGCATTTTTTGGGGGTCTTGGTCTACCTCCATAAACTGGATCACCAATAAGGGGATGAGTAATGTGTGCCATATGGACACGAATTTGATGCGTGCGCCCAGTTTCAAGACGTAAACGCAAACGTGTATGCAGACGATACTTTTCCATAACTCGATAATGCGTTACAGACGGTCTCCCTGAAAATGTTACTGCCATATGTGTGCGTTTGGTAGAATGACGACCTATAGGTTCATCAACAACACCTCCTGCAGTCATTAAACCATTAGCCACCGCTTCATATTCTCTGGTAATTTCTCTTAGTTGCAATGCTTCAACTAAGTTGGTTTGTGCTGCAATAGTTTTTGCAACAACCATTAACCCTGTGGTGTCTTTATCTAAACGATGAACAATACCCGCACGAGGTACTACCTCAATAGCAGGAAAATGATGTAATAAGGCATTCAACACCGTTCCATCAGGATTACCCGCACCAGGGTGAACAACTAAGCCTGCCGGCTTATTTATCACTAAAATATGATCATCTTCATAAACAATATCTAATGCTATGTTTTGCGCTTCAAAACGTTGCTCAGCTTCAACCTCAGCATTAATGGCTATGGTTTCGCCACCGTACATTTTTTCTCTAGCTCTGGGTAATACTTCACCATTTACCATCACGCTACCAGCTAAAATCCAATCTTTTAACCTTGAACGTGAATAATCTGGAAACATTATCGCCAAAGTTTGGTCTAAACGTTTACCTAAACACGAATCAGGCACGGTATCTTTATGTTGAATTATTTCTGACATTAAACTCTCTTTAAATTTTTAACGTTGTGTAACTAATGATTGCTAGGTTAGAATGCTAATACTCAGGTATGCTCTAACAAATATGCACTAGGTATAATAGTTTCATTTTACCCTTTTTATGATATCCATGCTACACGGGTTGAAGGGTTTCATACTTATTTAATTTTAAACAAAGGCGTAATTGCAAATTCCATGGAAAAATTGACAATAAAAGTAATATTTATCACGCTAGCAGTAATGTTAGCTGGTTGTTCATCTTCAGAGATTGAAAACGATATAGATAAAGTCCCTGATAAATCAGCACAAGCACTCTTTGTAGATGCTCGAAGTGCGCTAGATAGTGGTTTATATCAAAAAGCTATTCAAATTCTTGGCGCAATTGACTCTCGTTTTCCTTTTGGGCCAATCTCTCACCAAGTACAGCTAGATTTGATTTATGCCTATTACAAAGTAGGAGACGCAGCACAAGGTATAGCATTGACAGATCGCTTTTTGCGATTGAATCCAAACAACCCTAATACTGATTATGTTTATTACATGCGGGCATTGATCAATTTATCCACGGAAGAAAATTTATTTCAAGATTTGGCTGGTATAGATAGATCAGATAGAGATCCAACAGCCGCTCGGGATGCTTTTAATGACTTAAAACGTATCGTAAATGATTTTCCCGAAAGTAAATATGCTGCTGATGCACAAAAAAGAATGATTGAAATTAAGTCTAGGTTAGCCAAATATGAGTTAGCTATAGCAAACTTTTATTTAAAACGTGAAGCCTATGCCTCTGCAGCTAATAGAGGCAGATACATTGTAGAGTATTTTGCCCCAAGCCCTGAATTAGAGCCTGCATTAGAGATAATGATTGAATGTTATGAAAAGCTTGGATTACTTGATTTAAAGAAAAATGCCTTATTAGTATTAGCGGCAAATTATCCAAATAATTCGTTGGTTAGATAACCTTCGTTTACAAGTAAATAGAGTTACGGATTCGACAACTGTTCACTCCAAGAAGAGTGACGTCACTATTCGTAACTCGGTATAGACATTTAAAATCAAATTGCTTCTTGATTTTCTTCACCTGTTCTTATACGAACAATACGTTCCACATCAGTAATAAATACTTTACCATCACCAATTTTACCCGTTTGTGCCGTTTCCAAAATGACATTGACACAACGCTCTACATCTTCTTTGGCAATCACTATTTCTAATTTTACCTTAGGTAAAAAATCCACCATATATTCTGCACCACGATACAACTCAGTATGACCTTTTTGTCTACCAAAACCTTTTACTTCTGAAACTGTCATACCCGTAACGCCAATTTCACCCAAGGCTTCTCTTACATCATCCAGTTTGAATGGTTTTATAATTGCTTCAATCTTTTTCATTATTTCTCTCTGTATGTTTTAAATGTCCGTATGACTTTCTTTAATATTACAACGCGTTTATTACCAAATCACGCTTTTATTTTGTTAGACTGTTGATTTAATATAACACCCTATTGATTAAGTTTTTAGTTCTATATTATAAAAGACACTTATTCAAAGGCGTATTTTCTCTTAAAACAGGATCCCTCATGGAACAGCAAGCTATTATTGATGAAATGAAAGTTCTACCTGAAATAGATGTTCAGTTTGAAATTCGTCGACGCGTTGATTTTATAAAATCAACGTTAACCAATTCAGGTTTAAAAACATTAGTGCTAGGTATTAGTGGTGGTGTCGATTCGTCTACCTGTGGTCGCTTAGCCCAACTTGCAGTCACTGAGTTAAATAATGAGTTAATTCAAAATTCAAGTGCTAACTCACCTGAAAATAAAACAAATGAATTCAAATTTATTGCGGTAAGACTCCCCTATGGTGTGCAAGCTGATGAACATGATGCACAACAGGCATTAGATTTTATTCAACCAAGTCATTGCTTAACCACAAATGTACTTGACTGTGTAAATGGCATGCATCAAGAAGTTATTTCAGCATTAGCTAGTGCAAACTTATTAAATGCCTCTGAAAGTCAAATTGACTTCTCAAAAGGCAATGTAAAAGCTCGTGCACGCATGATGTCTCAATATCATATTGCTGGCATATTAGGTGCTTTAGTACTGGGTACAGATCACAGCGCTGAGAACATTACAGGCTTTTTCACTAAATGGGGAGATGGAGCTTGCGATTTAGCGCCATTATTTGGTTTGTCCAAACGACAAGTTAGAATGTTAGCTGAGCAATTAGGTGCGCCTACTATTTTAGTTAAAAAAGCACCCACTGCCGATTTAGAAGATTTAGATCCAGGTAAAACAGATGAGTCAGCTTTAGGAATAAGCTATGACCAACTTGATGATTTTCTAGAAGGAAAAACAGTGCCTGAGCAAGTCAAAAATCATATCATTGATATTTACAAAAAAACACAGCATAAACGCCAACCTATTCCAACGATTTATGATTAGTTTTTTATATCAACATAAAAAAACGATTAAAATACAAGCATAATTAGCAAAATTCATTTTTATCAACTATACCTAATTTACAAGGAAGTTATTTAAAATGGATTTTTTATGCTTAAACCTATTCCCCTCCCTTCCGCTGTTAAAGGCATTTGGGGTTTTACTCTGCTGGAATTGATGGTTTCACTTACAGTTTTGTCAATACTTGCCGCTATTGCTATTCCCAATCTTAATGCATTTATTGTAAAAATGCGTGTTGACAATGAGATTTCTCAGCTACACAGAATGCTACTCATAACACGAAATGCCGCTATTAATAATGGGCAAAAAACAATTATTTGCCCATTAGATAATACCTCACAATGCACAACGCACTGGCAGAATGAACTCAGTGTTTTTACCGATTTTAACGATAATAAATTACTTGATATTGATGAAAAGGTTATTAAAGTTAGAGCACCAATAACAACTGGCGATAAACTTATTTATGGAAAGGGTAGAAACAAAATCACATTCAAACCAACAGGACAATTAAGTGGTCTTGCAAATGGAACATTTAGATATTGCCCTAAAGATTATAGCGACTATGCCAGAAGTATTATTGTGGCAAGATCTGGTCGAGTCTATCAATCAAGTGATATTGATAATGACGGAATAGATGAAAATAGAGGAAACATAGAAGTCAAATGTAATTAAATAATCAAAGAGGGCTGAGAACTAAAGCATAGAATATAGCTTTTTATTTTGTATACACATGATTTTAAAAGTATTTAATCTGACGAAAAAACAAGCACTGGCGAGATAAGCAATTAAATGATATAAATACAATAACATCCAAGCAGTAGATTATGGGTATATTATGGATAACACCTCTGGCACCTTTTCCTTCTCTCGCAATAAGCAAGGATTTACCTTAATTGAAACCATGATTACTATTGCAATTGTTGCAATTATGACCGCCATTGCTTTACCCAGTTTAAATAACTTTATTGTACAAATGCGCGTTGATAATGAGGTAAATGAGCTACAACGCTTATTGTTAACCGCCCGAAATGCAGCCATCAATAGCAGTCAAAATGCTCAACTTTGCCCATTAAAAGCAAATGACACGTGTAAGCCAACGACCGATTGGTCAGGACGAATAGGTGTCATAAGCATTGACGGATTAATTAAAGAAAAGTCAGCAATTAGTACTGGTGATAAGTTAACTTTTACCTCACAAAGTGTTACCTACGATCCCAGTGGGCGCTCTGATAATGCTGCTTTGATAACTTTTAAGTATTGCCCTAAAAGTGATACTGATTATGCTAGAGGTGTTTCATTAAGTATTTCAGGAAGAAGTTATTTAAGCGCTGATATAAATGGTGATGGCAAAGACCAAGACAGGGCTGGTGCTACTATAACCTGTCCTTAAAGCTTTATCGCCTTTATCTTATCAGTTTAGCTTCTAAATTACGTGCTTGGCTATCCCTAAACGCTTCATTTTGAAGTACACATTGAAAAACACTCACAATAGGTAGTTCTTTTTCTTGTAGGTTCCTTGCTTTCTCCCCTACAATCTCTACTGCTATTGTTGACTTATGTGAAGGTTTGGTATGCCAAAAATTGATACTTTTACTACCATCAATAAGCTCTGTATAACATTTTATAACAACAGACGGCTCCTCAACATCTTGTAGAATATTCGCCTCACTAGGTGTAGCAAAACCAATGATTCCAATGATGCTAACGAGAGAAAAAGATATCAATTTTAAATAGGTATTCATATTATTGCTCCCAACATTCGGCTGGTGTTTTTTTACCCGTATCGGTAATGTCTATCGTCTTACAGTCAGGGTCGTTAGTTAATTGCACTCCCAATGCCTTTGCTCTTAATCGAAAAGTTCCTGCGCTAGGTATTGAAGGGACAATCCTGTAATTATTTGAAGGTAATTCATAATTTTTTGCACTACCAATACCTAAATCTTTCATGCTACTGCTATAGGCTCTATGGTCTATAAAATATTGCTCTTGAAGATTAGCAAAACGTGTTAATTCTTGTAATGCTTCTGCTCGGTTCGAGCGTGTTACAAAATCAACATAGGATGGGTAGGCAACCGATGCTAAAATGCCGACAATAGCAACGGTTATCATGACTTCTATCAAGGTAAAACCTGATACTTTATTTTTTATCGCTTTAATGCTTCCTTTACTTCTTTGAGTATAATTCATCACTGGGCTTCATCCACATAAAGGTAATTTCGTAAGGTTTCTAAGTTAAAACCTACAGGAATAACTTTTCGGCCAACAATAATATTACCATCGGCGTCATCTGTTGTTGGATCACCATCATCTGTTTCTGTCACAATTAAGGTAGGCGCGCCAAGAAATTGCTCACTAATAAAGGCTATTCTATCTTCTCGATTTCGAGAGTCCTCTGCTTCCCAATTATATTTTTTAGTGCCTAAGGCTAAGTCAACTGCATATAACCAACCTTGCCCACTCGGTAATAAACAACTCACCGGAGTGCCTGTGAGATCTGGCGGTGTAAAAGAAGTAAAATAAGCAACATTATTAATAACTAAAGCTGATGCGGTGTTTTTCTCTCCCGATTGCTCAAAATCAAAATACCAACCAGAGTATTCACTGACCTCCTTGGCTTTACTGTCATAACTAACGCCAGTTAACCCTTTAAAAGGATCATCAGTATAATTAAATAAATCACTAACCATTAAAGGAGCTGGAGTTGCAGGAACAGAAGATGTAGTAAATTCTTGCGTTTTTATATTGGCATCCTTAATCATATAAAAAACATCTTTTGTATCAATGCTTAAAGGAGTTACCCTATCACCTGAACCAATCAAAATCGCATCATAAGGTATTTCTTCTTTAACGACAATAGCATCACCACTGCCGTTTTTTTGACCTGAATCAATGGTTTCTGTAATAAAAGTTCGAACGATAGAGGGCTCATAAAAAAAGCGTCTATCATCCTCATTTGAAGTTGCATGACCAAAACTAGCTAATTGAAATAAGGAGAATTTACTGGTATCTGTGTCTGGCATATCGACTCGCCAAACATTGCCGCCTGTATCCCCCACATATAATCTATCAGTCAGGCCGTCTGCATCACTATCTAACGTACCAATAGCTGATGGAATACTGTCTTCAAATTGAGATGAGGTTAGACTCCATTTCAAAGTGCCATTTTCAGCATCAACCATGTAAATTCCTTTACCTACATTATCAGCAGTGCCAACACCTGAGTTATCCTTATTAATGTCATAACCACCACCAAAAAACAATACGGGTTTCGCTGTTGACCCTGAAATATTAAGCTTGCTATAAGCAACTTTAGGCTGTGACCAAGTTTGGCCTAAGTCACCAAATCCTGAAGTTTCACCTGCCTTAATTTGCCACATTTTACTCGGTACAAGCGGGTTAGTAACATTAATAGCATAATAAGAGCTACCGCCACGGCGTAAGCCAAAAAATAGCCAAGCTTGATCAGCACCATCGACAATACCATTACCATTATGATCAACTATATGAGAAGTGATAGGACCATCAACTCCATATATTTTACTTGCTGTAGAATAATTCTCTCGTAATGGTCTAATATTTGGAAAAAAGTCTTTAGGTATAAACGCCCATGCTTCATCAACATCACCCGTTTTTGAATCAGGATCGAGATCTTGGAACATATGTAACGCCCCTTGATTAGTACCTACCGCTATATATATGCCATTATTACCATAATTTAATACAATAGGTTTAGAGTGTAATGGGTCACCGAAAACATCTGGGCGAATATCTGTGGTGTCGCCATCTTCATCGGCATCATCAACATCCACACCACTCATCCAATCAAAGTATTCATTAATAGTATTCTGGTTATCAGCAACATCAAGTGTTGTAGCTAAATTAGTTTGAGAGCCAAATGCACTAGCAGCTTTGGCATTACTTTGATTAAATTCAACCAGTGCCCCAGCAGCACCCAAATCGCTATAAATGGTTCTGTCAGTTTTTGTACGTAACATTTCTGCAACGCCACCTTGAGCAACTTCGTTACCATCAATATCACCTGACCAATAACTCTGCACATCGGTTGAAAAATAACCTTTACTATCTACCGCTTTCTTACTATTTGTACCATACTGAATTCCATCAATTACTTTATATTTTTTGATGTTTCCTTGCCATCTTGGTCCTATGTCAGGTTGAAACATTGCGTAGTAAACATACTCTAACGTTTTAGTTCTATCAAAGGTATTTGAGGCAACAGAGGCTGAAGTTAGCGTATCGTTACTTGGATTAATGCTTGATAAAAAGCTATTTAACGCTGCTGATAAAGTGGCACTATCATCTGCAGGATAATATTCCCCACCACCGCTTTGTGCTGCGGCAATCAATAAAGGTTCTGCGTCAGTTTGAGCATTTTCACCAAAACCTACCGTTGACGTTTTTGCTGTTTGGTCTCCGTCTAACGTTTGATTTAAGTCATTGTTGTACATCCAGCCAGCCAGTGCTGCTAAATAATTATTTGTACCATTTAAGTTAAAAGGCCCTGTCGATGTTAAAGCCTTAATAGCACCATTAGCATTAGTATCTTGAGTTGGTTCACCATCAGTAATGATAATGACATTGATTTGATCATTACTACACACTGAAAAAGGGCTAGTGTATTTAGTATTACTGTCTCTTTCTATCGTTTTATCTCGAAGCGGTAAACGGCTATTATCGCTTTGTTTACCATAAACAATACTTTTTCCTTGAAAATACTGTGCTGCTTCATATAAAGTTTCACATAAAGGCGTATTACCACTTGCAACTAATTTATTTTCTATAATAGAGAGTAGTTTTGTTCGAGAAGTTAACGTTGACTCATGTATACCATGGGCTATTCTACCGCCATTCCCACCACTATTTGCACTACCCGCATTATAATTAAACACTTGCAAACCAAAGTCTACCTCTGGTGCAGAGTTAATCACATTGGTTACACTCTCTTGGGCAATATCCTTTAGTGAACGTTTAACTGTAGATAAATCTGTTTTATGGTACCAACGTAAGTATTTAGCAGAATACAGTGTAACCAGATCCCCCCCCCAACGTGTATTACTATCTACAACATTCGCTGTATAAAATTCAGGGTTGCTTGCATCCCCTTTACCATCTATTGGATACCCTGTACTTGGGTTAGGTAAGTTAGTTAAAACCCCTCCGTTAAGATATTTACTTCCATTAGCATTATTACTGGCGTTAATATCACTTTCACAATCTATTAGGCTAATATTACTGCCATCAGTAGTTAATAGTTCTGACCATTTACCTGACTGCCCTTGATATGTATATTGCCTTACACGACCAGTATAAAAACCATACTTAGCCAGCGATGTTTTCGCCGTGTCACAACCATTAATATTTACATTAAATTTGCGTAACTCGCTAGCATCAGAAGGTTTAGGAATATCAGAGACGGGTGTTTTACCTTTGGTATAAAAAATATAATTATCACCAGTAGTACCATCGTAACTCCCTGCGGGGTTATAGGCTGGTTTAACCCACTTTTTATCTCCCATACTCCCTGATGTATCAAAAATAATTAGAACTTGACTTCTTGTTTTACCAAATGAACTACTATCACCAAGATATAATTCAATATCTTCAGCAAATGCCGTAGCTGATAAAAAAACCAGAATACTGGTAGTAAAACTAACGAGAGCATGATGAGTTCTTTTTAATAATTTACTCTTATTATGTATTGTAAACTGGACTAACCCGTTCATTTTAAACTCCTTAAACAAATATGCTCAACATTAATCATGGTTGCCGAAACAACAGTTAGAATTTGCTGCTATATTCATTACTTTAATAACTGCTGGACAACACCAGAAGTTGCTCCGATATTACTACTGTTTGTACGTCCATAATCCCTAGCTACTTGCAGCCTTAAATAATTACAAGTAAAAACACCTGTCGATGAAGCTAATTTTGAATGCGGACAATCAAGTTCTAAATTGTATTGATTATTGGCAACATTAACGCTAGCGGTTGCTTGAGTATTTGTGCCTGGTAACAATGCTGCTTGATCATTAATAGGAAAATTATTTCCCATAACAGGACGAGCAAAACGATTTACTTTGCCTGGCGCCACTTGATTAAAAATGACCTCATCTACAGCACTTAATACTGACTCTTTCGCAATTAACTGCTCCTCACTTGCCCCTGACATTTTCATGTCTGTCGTTGTGTTTTGCATTAAAGCGGCAGCTACAGCCGTTAGCGCAACTAAAAAAACGAGAGAAACAATCAATACAACGCCTTTTTGTTTAGATTTGGAAAACTTCATATTAACCTCTCGGATAGTCTAAATTACAATTTTTATAAATTTACCATGCGGTAATTTGGCTGTTATATAACGTTATAGTTGAACTAAATAATAACCGACGATAATTATCATCAACCGTGTAGTCAATATCACCTAGCTTATAAGTGCTTTTATTTTCATATTTATTATCAGGTAATACATTACGCGCTAGTACATAAATTTTAACGGCTAGTATTCGAGTACCACCTGCATTATCCCATAAATCTGAAGTCATATTATCAGCAGAAATAAAGGCGTCTACTATGCCATATCCTGCGGCAGTTGGATTCGTATCAGTATCAACACCATACATGAAACGGATCATTTCAATCCCATCAATAATGGGGGCAAAAGACATTCGCGTTGTTAACTGCCCTTGCATTAACACAGGTACGGTATCAGTTCCTTGGGGCTCGTCTCTTACATAATATACATGATGCTGATATTGCCATACTTGTGCATTTGAAAGGTTAGGCACTGCGCCTTTAGGGAAAAGAATACCATTAGTCATATTGGTAACTAAAAAGAAATTGTCAGTAACGGTTGCTATCACAGGTACAGGCTGCGCAGGAGGTACCGCTGGTATTTCAAGAGGTGAAGCTAAAACACGCTTTATTTGTATAACATCAGAACCCAAACGTGCATCATCGAAACACCCCATAGGGTCAGCATTAGTAACAGTTTCCCCCCAAAGGGTACGAAAAGGACCTATTCCATTAGGGAAAGTACCATTATTTAATCCCGAACCAGTACACTCATTGCCTACCGCTAAAGCACCTGACCTTGTAATGGCTACCCCTCCAAATGTACCAACATAACTTCCCCAAAAATTCTGCCGTAATAAATCATCACTGAGAACACTAATGGCAAAACGACCATTCTCTTGTAACTCACCATAACCTGTAGTTTCTGCCGTTGTAGTTCGCATTCCAACAAAGATGCTCATCACACCAGCAAAAAGCACTAAGCCTACAGCCAATGAAATCATCAATTCAAGCAGAGAAAACCCCCTCTGTTTTTTGTTTGTTTCATTTTTAGTCATATATTGCATATCGCTTGTAATTAAGTTGGCAAGTATAAATTAAATAATAAAGGCTTGAACAACCACCTGTCTGCGCTTATCACTAGTGGCACCACAGGCAGCAGCCTTATTAGCATCAGTCATTGCTTGTTTACCTTGCCAATTAATCACAACAGTGATTGCATTGGCATTGACAAAAACACACCCTAGCCCACCTAATAAGCCACCAGCACTATCGCCTGCCAATGTCACATCTGCGCCCATTATTGCTTGTTCCCATTCATGCTGATCATTAACTACTATTTGCGCAGGAGTACACAAAGCACCGAATAAATTACACCGATTAGCTGGTGCTGCATAATTATTGCCACCATAATCAGTACCAGCATAAGCAGCTAAATTAGCAGGATTGTTTGCCCGCATTCTAGCCACAATATCTTGTGCCAAACTGGAAGCAAGTGAACGTTGCATTGCATCAAAACTACCTTTTTTAGCATTTGCTTGCATTGCAACAGCACCTAGAATACCTGTTACTATAATGACGAAGGCAACTAAAACCTCAATAAAAGTCATACCTTTTTGTTTTACTGCGCCTTTATTCATAGTGCGATTAAGGTATTGAGTGTTAATACGTTTAGGCATTTTTTTCTCTCTTTATAGATTTTATATTGTCTACTAGAATTATGGTCAAAGACATATAAAGCTAACGGTAACAAGACAGATTTGAAAAGAGTGATTTTCATTTGGGGGGATGTGAAAAAAGTTCTTTTTATATTATTATTATTAAAGTAACAATGATTAATAGTATGATTACACTTATGCCATTTTTTAAATCCTTTTTTTGACATAAAAAGGCTTAGAGCCAATTTCGCTATTGCTAAAGGCTCTTGGAAAAATTCACATGTGCTAAAAATCACTCGCGTGAACCGCATTAACCCATATCCTTTTTTCTACTTAACATCCATAAAATACAGTCTATATATCTTCGTATGCTGACTATCCCATTTGTCCATATATCCTTGGGAAAGCTTGTGTACATAGCCTTACCTATCTAATTTTGATTAATTAATAGGCAACTTAAGGTTAGCGTAATTCTGCAGGAACTGCAAATACAATATTTTCTTCGCGCCCTGGGTATTCATTAACTTCTTGACCACCCAACTTCTTTAGTGCCTCAATAACTTGCCTAACTAAAATAGCAGGTGCTGAAGCGCCAGCAGTCACACCAATTTTATTAACACCATCAAGCCAAGAAGTTTCAATGTTGTCAGCGGTGTCAATTAAATAAGACCTTGTACCTATTTTTTCAGAAACTTCTCTTAAGCGATTTGAATTTGAGCTATTTTTTGCACCAACAACTAATAATAAATCCACTTGACTAGCAATAGCACGCACTGCATCCTGTCGGTTTTGTGTTGCATAACAAATATCGTCTTTTCTAGGCCCTTCAATTTTTGGAAACTTTTCTTTTAGTGCATCTATTACATTAGAGGTATCATCAACTGACAAGGTTGTTTGACTGCAATAGTATAATTTTTCTGGGTTTTTCACTTCAAGCTTAGAAACATCATTAGCAGACTCAACAAGATAAATACCAGCAGTTGCACTGTCATATTGCCCCATAGTTCCTTCTACTTCAGGGTGACCTTCATGACCAATAAGAATACATTCAATGTTCTTTCTACTAACACGAGACACTTCCATATGTACTTTTGTAACTAAGGGACAAGTAGCGTCAAAAACTTTTAGCGCTCTCGATTTAGCTTCATGACGAACTGTTTTTGACACACCATGAGCACTAAAAATGACAGTACTGTCATCAGGTACTTCATTAATTTCGTCAACAAAAATTGCTCCACGGCTTTTTAAGCCATCAACCACAAATTTATTATGAACAACCTCATGGCGTACATAAATAGGGGCACCAAATAAATCCAAAGCACGGTCAACAATGCTAATAGCACGGTCGACACCAGCACAAAAACCACGGGGGTTTGCTAAAATAATTTCCATAAAATTCTCAATGCCATGTTTTTTATAATACTACCATAAACACACTATTTAACTTTATAGTATCTCAACCACGTCAATAACAAAAGTAACTGGTTGCCCTGCTAATGGGTGATTAAAATCAATAGTCACAGAGTTACCATTCACTTCCTTTATCATACCTGGTAAATCACCACCTGGCTGTGAAAAAGTGATGATATTACCAACCTTTGCAGGTACTTCAGCTGAAAACTTATCAATATCCATATAATGGATATTGTCTGGATTTGACTCTCCAAACGCATCTACAGCATCAAGTGTAAACTCTTTACTGCTACCTGCGGTCATTCCAAGTAATTGTGCTTCAAAGGCCGCAGAGATACTTTGATCTCCCATAATAATTTTAGCTGGTTTATTATTGACTTTCGTACTATCAGCTGCTGAGCCATCACTTAATTTCATGGTGATATGTGCTAAAATACTAGAATTGGCTTGAATCGTTTTATCAATTGTCATTATTTATCTTCTTTACTTTCCGTTGAGTGCTAATACATTTATCAAAAATAAGCCTACTTATGACTTTTTAGAATCATCTTTAGTAATAAATGAATCTAAAATCATAAAAGCAGCACCAATGAAAATCATTGAGTCTGCCACGTTAAAGGCAGGAAAGTGATTACCTGCCCAATGAAAATCTAAAAAATCAATAACATAACCAAACATCACACGATCTATTAAATTTCCTACCGCACCACTTAACATTAAAGCAAACGCGATCCCTAATAAGGTTTGTGATCTAGGTGTTTTAGCAAGCCAAATTATAAAGACTATACTTGCAATTGCGGCAATTGCCGTAAAAAACCAACGTTGCCAACCACCTTGATCAGCTAAAAAGCTAAAAGCAGCCCCTAAATTATGCACGTAAGTAATATTAAAAATGGGTAATACTTCAAATGATTCATAAAGATTAAATACACCAACAACCCACTGTTTTGTTACTTGATCAAACACCAAGCAAAGCAGTGTTAGCCAAAGCCAACGTAACCCCGTTTCTGTAAAAAGCTTATTCAATTAAATATTCTCTTTCTTATTTCTAAACAATTATTAACAAATAGCAATTGTTCAAAGTCATTTACTGCAAGAGCAAGAAGAATGCACGAAGCCTATGACTATAGGTGAGTACATTCGACGCAGTTATTGCAGCAAAATGGCAAAGAACAAAAGTTATTTAAGCATATTTTCGAAGTTCGCCTTCACCATCAACATTCGTAATACAACGCGCACAAAGCTCAGGGTGCGTTTCGTGGCTACCTACATCTTCAGTTACATGCCAACAACGCTCACATTTTTTACCTTCTGCTGCTGAAACGGATAACCATAAGCCATCAACATCTGTGGATTCTGCACTTGCAGGAACTTGCCCTTCACCTGTAACTACTTCAACACTGGCTTTTGAGGTAATTAGCACAAAACGTAACTCTTCACCTAATTGCATTAATTTTTCAGCTAAATTTGCGGTGGCATATAAAGTGATTTGTGCCTCTAACGCTTTGCCTACTGTTTTTTCTTTACGAGCAAGTTCTAACGCACGGTTAACTTCTGTTCGAACCAATAATAATTCGCTCCAGTAGTCGTTTCCTAATACTGTATCAGCAGGCATAGTTACTAAACCGTCAAACCAAACACCTGTGAAAACAAACTCATCACGTTCACCCGTTGCAGGTGCTGGTAATGCTTGCCAAATTTCTTGTGCAGTAAAAGATAATATTGGCGCCATCCAAGCCGTCATTGCTTCGGCAATTAAGTACATTGCAGTTTGACATGAACGACGAGCATTTGAGTTAGCTTTAGCTGTGTATTGTCTATCTTTAATAATATCTAAATAGAAACCACCGAGCTCTGTTGTACAGAAGTTCATTAATTTATGAACGACAACATGAAATTCATATTCATTATAAGCATTAATAATTTCTGCTTGTAAATGTGCTGCTTTATCTACTACCCAACGGTCTAACGCCACCATATCTTCAAAAGCAACAGAATGTTGTGCTGGCTCAAATCCATTTAAGTTTGAAAGTAAGAAACGTGATGTATTTCGAATACGACGATACGCATCTGCTTGACGTTTAAATATTTCATCTGACACCGTAATTTCTTGCGTATAGTTAACCGACGCTGTCCATAATCGTAAAATATCAGCACCTAAATTATTAGTTATTTCAGATGGTGTTACCACGTTACCTAATGATTTAGACATTTTATGGCCATTCACATCAACGGTAAAACCATGCGTAAGTACTTGCCTATAAGGTGCTTTGCCCGTCATAGCAACAGATGACATCATTGATGACATAAACCAACCACGATGTTGATCTGAACCCTCAAGATATAAGTCAGCAATATCATCAAATTCTTCTCGGGCATTAATCACTGAATAATGTGTTGTACCAGAATCAAACCAAACATCTAGGGTGTCAGGAACTTTAATAAACTCATCAGCATCATCACCAATAAGCTCATTTGCTTCTAAATCGAACCAAGCTTGAATGCCTTCTTTTTCAACACGCTGAGCAACTTCTTCAATAAGCTCAATACTACGAGGATGCAAGGCCCCAGTATCTTTATGAATAAATAAAGCAATAGGCACCCCCCAAGTACGTTGACGTGAAATACACCAGTCTGGTCGACCTTCAACCATTTTTTCAATACGGCTTTGACCCCAATCGGGGATCCATTGAGTTTTTTCAATTTCTTTTAATGAGTCACTACGCAAACCTTTTTTATCCATCGCGATAAACCACTGTGGCGTCGCACGAAAAATAATCGGGGTTTTATGACGCCAACAATGCGGATAAGAATGTTCAAAGGCATGATGGTGCACTAATGCGCCTTTCTCTTTTAGCACTTCAACAACACTTGCATTCGCTTTAAACACATGTTGCCCTGCAAACAAAGGTGTATCTTCAAGATAAACACCATTAGCGCCTACAGGATTAGCTACTTCTAAGTTATATTGTTTGCCTACCACAAAATCGTCAACACCATGACCAGGCGCAGTATGAACACAACCAGTACCTGAGTCTGTGGTAACGTGGTCACCCAAAATAACAGGAACAGTAAAGTCATAAAAAGGATGTTGCAATTGAACTAATTCTAATTCACTACCTTTACAAAACCCTAATGCATGGTATTTATTAATACCAAACCTATCCATACATGAAGTAACCAAATCAGACGCAATAACCAAGCGTAATTTCCCTGCTTCACCCTGTGGTAAAGTTTCACATTGTACCAAGGTATATTCAACATCGGCATTTACTGAAACTGCACGGTTTGCAGGTAATGTCCACGGTGTAGTTGTCCAAATAACCATGCCCATCTGACCTGACCCAGTATGACCTTCGGGATGAGAAAATTTATCTGCAACACTTTCCTCATTAATATTAAACTTCACATCAATAGCAGGTGAATGCTTATCTTTGTATTCAACTTCAGCTTCAGCTAAAGCAGAACCACAATCTGTACACCAGTGCACAGGTTTAAAACCTTGTTGTAAATGACCATTTTCGGCAATTTTACCTAACGCACGAATAATATTAGCTTCGGTATTAAAGTCCATGGTTAAATAAGGTTTATCCCAATCAGCAAATACACCTAAGCGTTTAAAATCTTCTCGTTGACCATCAACTTGTTTAATTGCATATTCACGACATTTTTGACGAAACTGAGCAGCAGACACTTTATGGCCAGGTTTACCTACTTTTTTCTCAACCATTAATTCAATTGGCAAACCATGACAATCCCAGCCAGGTACGTAAGGCGAGTTGAAATCTGACAATGTTTTTGACTTAACAATAATATCTTTTAATATTTTATTTACTGCATGACCTAAATGAATACTCCCATTAGCGTACGGAGGGCCATCATGCAAAATGAATGATTTTTTACCTTTTTTTGCAGCACGAATTTTTCCGTACAAGTCTTTAGCGGCCCATTCTTTGAGCATGTTAGGTTCACGGTTTGCCATGTTGCCTTTCATCGCAAAGGATGTTGCTGGCAAATTTAAGGTTTGTTTATAATCACTCATTAAAATCATTATCCGGTTGTTTTGTTTGTTCAAATTGTCAGACAATTGCCTAACTTACATTATTTCATACAGTTTAATACTTGTTTCGCTTGCTCACTATCTAACTTAATTTGTGCTGTTAACGCTGCTAAGCTATCAAACTTCATCACTTGACGAAGCTTTTTCTTAATAACCACTTCAATACATTGGCCATATATGTCGTTGTTGAAGTTAAAAATATGAACTTCTAATTGTTGCCTAGCACCGTTAATAGTTGGCCTAGCTCCAATATTGGCAACACCGTTAAAAGTGCCATTTATTGTTTTCACTTTTACGGCAAAAACACCATTTAAAGGAGACTTTTGTCTTTTCAATAACACATTGGCAGTTGGAAAACCTAATTGTCGACCACGCTTATCTCCATGAAACACTTTACCAATAATTGAATAAGGCCTACCTAGCATGTTTTCTACAACAGTTAAGTTGTCATGCTCTAACGCTTCTCTTATCGCTGTGCTGCTAATCCGACAATTGGCCATTTTACAACTAGCGGTATCGGTAACCTCAAAGCCAAAATATTTTCCCGCTTCAGTCAACATAGTAAAATCGCCTCTGCGATTTTTACCAAAATGAAAATCATCGCCAACGATTAAATGCTTAATGCCCAACTTTTCAACCAATAGGTTTTCTATAAATTTTTCTGCGCTTTGACTAGCAAACTTTCGCGTAAAATTAACACAAATTAACCGTTGCACACCTAATTCAGCCAAAAGCGCATATTTATCACGTAAACGACACAGCCTTGCGGGCGCTTTGTCTGGTGCAAAAAGCTCTTGTGGTTGAGGTTCAAATACTAACACAGCAGCCACACAATTTAGCGCTTTTGCTTTTGCTACTAAGGCAGAAATAACTCGCTGATGCCCTTTGTGAACACCATCAAAATTACCAATAGTTAATACACAGCCATGATCTTCAGGCTGAATATTATGTATACCGCGAACTAACTGCATTACTATTTAAATCACCTTGTAACAATCAAAATTTGAACAGCGACTATTTACACATAAATAAGGGCCAGATACGCCACAACTATTTTTAAAGCTGAATATTTATGTATACCGCGAACTAGCTGCATTAATTACAGCACTAAGCGAAAAGCAAAAAACTTTATATTGACTGTTTATAAAAATAAATCGCCGAATTATATATTAAAGCGCAATAATAATCAGTATTTCAGCCATTTTTTTTTAGACTTTTAGATTGGTATTCATTTCAATTTTTTACTTTAAAGTCACCCAACCGAATACCAAGCAAAAAAATCATAATAAAGTAAGTCAAACAGCCAACACTAATACAAAGCACCAGCTGAAATATTTGCTCTAAAAAAGCCATTGAAAGCCAAACTTTAAAATCTGCAGATAATTGATAAACAACAGCAGCCATTACGCTCGCGGCAAGTATTAACTTGCCAATAAATATTTTAGTATTAATTGAAATATGATAGATATTCGTCTGTTTTAAACCTCGATATAACATCCAAGCATTTAAGGTTGCCGACATAGTTGTCGCTATTGCCAAGCCCACGTAACCAAAAAATGGCGCTAACATTAAATTAAAAACCATATTAGCAACCATTGCTTTAATACCTATTTTTACAGGTGTTTTAGTATCTTGTCTCGCATAATATCCTGGTGCTAATACTTTAATAAACATAAAACTTAATAGGCCAGAAAGGTAAGCAAATAAAGCCATAGACACTTGTAACACGTCTGTTTGGCTAAATTCACCTCGCATAAAAAGTACCATAATAATTGGTTGTGCTAACACCATTAACCCTGCCAATGCAGGCCAACCGAATAGACTAATAACTTTAATTCCCCAATCGAGGGTAGCACTAAATTGCTTAGGATCGTTCTTACTGTGTAACTTTGATAAACTGGGTAACACAACGGTAGCAATACCAATCCCGAATAACCCCAACGGAAACTCTAACAATCTATCAGCATAATAAAGCCAACTAATAGAGCCTGTAATTAAGAAACTAGCAATTAAAGTATCCAGTAATAAATTAATCTGTGTAACAGAAACACCAAATAATGCAGGCACAATCAATTTTCGAATTTTGGTCACGCCTTGACTATGCCAAGACCAACACGGCTTGACTAAAACATTTGCTTTAAACAAAAACGGTATTTGAAACAAAAATTGAATTAATCCCCCTAAAAAAACTCCCCAAGCCAAAGCATACGCAGGGCTTTGTGTATATTCAGCTCCATAAATTGCCATTATAATAATGGCAATATTAAGCAATACAGGAGTAAAAGCAGCAACAGCAAACTGCCCTAGTGTATTTAATACAGCACCCGCAAGCGCAGTAAAACTAATAAACCATAAATAAGGAAAAGTGATTTTTAACAAACTTGCTGCTAATTCAAATTTTTCTCCGCCAACACTGGTTGAGCCATTATTTAGCCAATCTAAAAACCAACCGCCACCGAACAACATAACAAACAAGGGCGATGCTAACATACCAAAAAGTGTTACCAAGGTAATAACAACGCCTAAAGTGCCTGAAACCTGTGCAATTAATCGTCGTGTTTCATCAAGAGAAATTACTTGTTCTTCTTCAATTACATTTTTATTATTATCACGGTTAATTAAAGCTGTTTTTTCATCTCGCGTATGATACTCGCTTAATACAGGAACAAAAGCCTGCGCAAAAGCACCTTCTGCAAAAAGACGTCTAAAAAAATTAGGAATTTTGTTAGCAAATAAAAATACATCTGCCATGACACCTGCGCCCATAACATTAGCGATAACTACATCGCGAACTAATCCTAAAACACGAGAAATCAAGGTCATGGCGCTCACAATAAGACCTGATTTAATTAACTTTTTACTCAAAAAATAACCCTTCTTATGTCATGCTAAAAGTCGCACAAAAAAATAATTACTATTATGTGATGATTTTACCTATTTAAACAATGTATACTTGCAACGTTCACAACATACTTGGTTTACTTGGTTAAATAATTTGGTTAAATAATAAAACTTAGTAATACCAACGATATTCCTTATAGTTGCTTTCTCTATACTTTTTATTATAAATTTTTATTAGGTATTTTGTGACAAAGCAATTAAATCATTTGACAATAAGCTAGAAAACAGGCATATTTTGTCGCCTTAAATTTAAGCTTACATATTACACACTTTAGGAGTTCACCTTGGCTAACTCAAAGCAAGCTAAGAAGCGCGCTACACAATCTGAAAAGCGCCGTCAAAATAATGCAAGTCGTCGCTCATTGATGCGTACTTTAGTAAAAAAAGTAATCGCAGCTATTGAAGCTGGTGACAAAGAAGTAGCATCGAAAGAATTAGCTGCTGCAACACCAATTTTAGATCGTTACGCAAGTAAAGGTCTTATTCATAAAAACAAAGCTGCTCGTAGTAAGAGCCGTTTAAATGCAGCAGTTAAAGCTTTATAATTTCAACTTATAAAGTAATGTTCATTTTTATGAAATAATATGATTACCTGTTAGGTAAACGTAAAAACCGACTTAATGTCGGTTTTTTTATATCAAAATATTCACTTTTAACAAGTTTTAACGATAGGTTTACACTTTAGTGATTTTTTATTTACCAATGCTATTGCACTTTTCAGTAATTTTTTTTAGTCTCATTGCCAGAAATAAAACCAATAACTATTGAGAACGACAATGATTTTTTTAAAAACAAGTCAACTTAAGCTAAAACGCAGCAAAATTGCAGCTATTGTATTAACCGCAATGGCCACACTGACCGCATGCAATAATGAACCAACCACAACAGATACCACAAAAGCCGCTTATGAAAAAAATATTCAGCGCTCACCTCAATTAATTCCTGAGTTTACAAATCGATTAGATATTTATAAAGAAGTAACACTTTCAGCTGATTTAAGTCACCTATCTGATAACCAAAAGAAAATGTTAGCTTTACTCATTGATGCCTCTAAAATTATGGATGATTTGTTTTGGCAACAAGCTTTTCCACAAAATAAAAAAGCCTTTTTAGCATCAATTACGGATGAAAAGGTTCGTCGTTTTGCAGAAATAAACTACGGTCCATGGGATAGACTCGACGGAGATAAAGTTTTTTTAACACAGAATAATGAGAAAGCACATGGCGCAGAATTTTATCCTAAAGACATGACTAAAGCAGAGTTTGAACAATCTACGTTAGCCAATAAAGACGGATTATATTCTATCATTTCTCGTAATGACGAAGGACAACTTATAACAATTGCTTATTCTGAATTATACAGCGATGAAATTAACCGTGCTGCCGCCATATTAGAAAAAGCGGCAACCTTTGCAGACGATAAAGAATTTGCCAATTATCTGAATATGCGTGCTAAAGCGTTACGCACTGATGAATACCAAGCATCTGACTTTGCGTGGATGGACATGAAGAATAATCCTATTGATATCGTTATTGGTCCGATTGAAACCTATGAAGATCAATTATACGGCTATAGAGCTGCTTTTGAAGCCTATGTATTAATTAAAGATTTATCATGGAGTGAAAAACTAGCGAAATACGCACAATATTTACCAGAACTACAAAAAGAGCTACCCGTTCCTAAAAAATATAAAGCTGAAGTACCGGGTTCTGATGCCGACTTAAATGCTTACGATGTCATTTATTATGGCGGCCATTCTAATGCGGGCAGCAAAACTATTGCCATAAACTTACCTAATGACGAACAAGTACAATTAAAAAAAGGCACACGCCGATTACAGCTTAAAAATGCGATGCGTGCTAAGTTTGACACCATCATGTTACCTATTGCAAATACCTTAATTGTGCCTGAACAACGTAAAAACGTTACCTTTACTGGTTTTTTTGCAAACACTATGTTCCATGAAGTTGCTCACGGTTTAGGTATAAAAAACACCTTAAATAATAAAGGAACAGTTCGCCAATCATTAAAAGAGCATGCAAGTGCTTTGGAAGAAGGTAAAGCTGATATTCTTGGTTTATACATGATACGTCAACTACTTGATAAAAAGGTCATTACTGAAGGAAAACTAGAAGAGTATTATACTACTTTTATGGCTGGCATATTCCGTTCAGTTCGTTTTGGTGCAAGCTCTGCACACGGTAAAGCTAATATGGTTCGCTTTAATTATTTTCAAGAGCAAGGAGCATTTGAGCGAAATGAACAAGGTCTCTATAGTATAAACATGGAGAAAATGGGCGAAGCCATTGATTCTCTTTCAAAACTTATTTTAACATTACAAGGTAACGGGGATTATGAAGGTGTGGCAAAATTAGTTGCTGAAAAAGGCCTTATCAAGGCTGACTTACAATCTGATCTTGCTAAACTAACTTCAGCGAATATTCCCGTAGATATTGTATTTAAGCAAGGTAAGAAAGTGTTAGGCTTATAAATATACCTAGAGCAAAGGTGTGAATAACTCACACCTTTGCTCTAGATAACCAAAATTTAACCGCTCAATAGGTTTGCCCCCATAAAGTGTTGGCTAGTCTGGGTAATTAAACTTAGAAGAAACAGCATCTAAAACACTTACTATTAAATTGTTAAATGCATGTATTAAAAAAACAATTACAAACCTAATTTGCATTTTCTCATTTTTTGCTTCTTAATACGACAGCGCGCTTATAATAAACAAAGGTAAAATAATGAATCCCAATACCCATTCAACCATACTATGAAAGCCTGCAAAGACTACTCCTGAAATGATTGCTGAATTTTTCTGTCTCCAAAAGAGATCATAAAAAGAAATTATAATGACTAACAAAATAGACTCAATGAAGGGCACTACCAAGACATCAAAAAGTAAGTTAGCAAAACCACTACCACTTCGAGATACACCATAGTTTAACAGTTCAGAAAAATTCAAAAAAAGTAAAATACAACTCGAAATAAAGGAAGATATTAAAACTTATGAAAGCAAAATAGTACAATATTTTTCGGGCTTGATAATTTCACAAAATTACTCAATATGTTTTACTAAAAGAACACTGCTTATAAAGCCAATGTTCTTTTAGTCATGATGATTATAGAATAGGAGCAATTAGAACAAAGATCTTCTAAAATACCCTCTATTATATGCCCAACGGCCTACTGCCTCCCGATTTTTCCAGGCATACCAGTTGATGACCATAATAACCAGCAATCCTTGCATTTTAAGCTAAGCCGCATTCTGCTACTTCTGTCTGCAAAATAAACGGAACTGATTTAGTAATGAAAAATAAAGTACCTGTTGCTCTGGTGATGTGTTCATTTAGAAAAAGCTTTCCAATTAAAGAAACATAACTATATAAGCTAAGCCATTAAACAATATATGTATCGCTATTGAATAACTAATATTATTACTTTTATAACGAGTATAACCAAGTAATAAACCAAAAAACAATAACATTATAAAGGTTACATTATTCTCATATTGACTATGAATAATGGTGAAAAGGATAGCCGTTAGTATAAGTGCTCCAATGCTACCTAATTGGGTTTGCTCAACTTTAGTAAACAACCAACCTCTAAAAATCAACTCTTCCATAATCGGTATAATGACACAAAGAGTAAATGATATTAATACCACCATACCTACACTATTTCCAGCAGCCTTAATGTCTAACACAAACTGCTCTTCAGGTAGTTTAAGCCATTCTCCTACAAATGAAGAGGTCAGCCAAAAAACAAAACCAACCATTAACCATTTAGCTGTAAGACTTACAACCATTGCTTTAATAGCCCATAAATTGAAACGGTCTGGCCAGTTTTCTGCATTAGTGGCTTTCATTAATAAAGGAATTGTTAATACTGGTGATATTAAGGACAACGTTAATAATACAGGCATAGTCGAATACCAAGTATTAAAAGAATTAGTTGTGACTTCTCCCGCTTGCCAAAAACCAAAAAAAACACCAAATAGTAAACTTAAGATAATTTGAGGCAAAAACAATAATACAAGTAACCAAAAAGCCACTTTAACTAAACTTGATAATAATTTCTCTTGTTTGCAATCTATTAAGTGGTTTGTTTGTCTTAATTCAATACTCATGATTATTTTCTCACTAAATATAATTGAATATATTGTCAGTATCACAACGTCAAAATAGTTAATGTAATTAGTGTTAAAATTAAAGATACAGCAAATCGCCAACCCCACAAAATATTGGCAAATTTACTTTTTGGCTTTAATCTATAAAGAATTACAGCAACTAAAATAATTATGATTAAGCTTATTAAAGCGTTCATAATGCCTCTATATAAAATAATATATACTTATTAATTCCTAGGGCTAAACTCTTGTTATTTTTAAGAAGTTTAGCCCTAATTATACTATGGCATACTTCGTCTAAATCGCCCGTTATTATAAGCCCATGCACCAATCGAGCCTCTGTTTTCCCAAGCATGGTTAACAGCCCAATTAAGTCCATTGCCTGCCATCCAGCCTCCGAACCATGATCCTAGACCACCACCACTCACTTGTTCAATTTCATTTACGTTTAATTCACGCATTTTTTATACTCCATTTTCCGACACATATAATTAGATAAGTTGTCGGGTTGCTAAGTGCCAACTCAATCAGTATAAGTCAGCGATTAATTGACTGGCTTTAGCATATCTCACTAAAGTTTGACTAAAGTCAGCCGCTCTATTTTCCAAAAAAAGTACTTGCTACGAAACAATTGCCTTCTTAGAAAAATCTTGTTTTCAGCAGAACATACCACTAAAAATATTTTTTATTTTTGTGAGTATAAATTCCACCTAGATTTCAACCGATGATAATAATTAACTTGCTTCTTCCGTATATTTTTCAGTTAAATTCACCAAAGAGCCATTGTCCAAATGATAAACGTGTTCAACCATATTGATCGTTTCTTGTCTGTGGGCAATCATAATGCGTGTCATCGGTAAATGTTGAATTTGTTCGCTAATTTTGGCTTCATTGTCTTTGTCCAAATGGCTGGTTGCCTCATCCATAAATAGTACACAGGGCGATTGATAAAGCGCACGGGCAAGTAATAATCGCTGTATTTGACCGCCCGATAAGTTAGACCCCATATCACCAACTAATGAATTATATCCCATTGTCATTTGGTTAATATCATCATGCACAGCGGCTAAGTGAGCGCATTGCTCTATCTTTAAATAATTAGGCTGCGGATCAAAAAAACTAATATTATCAGCAATAGATCCAGCAAGTAACGTATCATCTTGCATAACTGCTGCGATATGTTTACGATAATTTTTAAGACCCAGTTGGGTAATGTCCTTACCCTCGAGTAAAATTTTACCTGAGGTGGGTTGTAATAATCCCAACATAATTTTCATTAAGGTGGTTTTACCTGCGCCTGATGACCCAGTAATCGCAATAGAATCCCCCGCGTTAAGTATTAAGTTAACATTATTTAATATCGGTGCTTGTTCATCACTGTAACTAAAGCAGATATTTTCCAGCGTGAGTTGGCCTTTGGGTTCTCCACTATCTCCGTTTGAAAAATGAGCATTACCCTCTCGATTAGCTTCTTGCTCAGTTAAAGCAATATCAGCAATTCGGTCAAGATGTAAACGCATCATTTTAAATTGGACAATTTGTTCGATTAAATTGGCAAACCTATCAGTAAGTTGACCTTTATAGGCAATAAATGCCAATACCATACCAACTGACAGACTATTAGCCATTACCATAATAGCGGCAAAATAAATCACTAATACATTTTCCAAACCAAATAACAGTTTATTAAACGAATCAAAACTGATATTTAAACGCCCTAAACGAATTTCACTATTAATGACATCACTATAGCGATTTTGCCAAATTCCTTGCCGTTGCGATTCATTACCAAAGAGCTTGATAGTTTGTATACCACGAATATTTTCTAAAAAGTTTGATTGCTCTTTTGCTGAGTTTTGAATCATCTCTTCTGTCGCTTGATGCAACGGGCGATATAAGGCTAAACGCACTATGGTATATAAGGCTATTGCACCAAGTACTACTGCGGTAAGCTTTAATGAATAAAGTGCCATCATAATAAGCACGGTAATAGCCATAACTCCATCAACCAGTGTTTCAACAAAACCTGTGGTAATTCGTTCGCGTATTTGGGCAAGGGAGCCAAAACGAGAAACTATGTCACCAATGTGCCGTGACTCAAAATAGTTCATTGGCAAGCGCAATAAATGCCTAAGCAGGTTTACCCCCATTTGCATATTAAGTAAGCTAGAAAGGCGTAAAATTAGCCAACTGCGCACCGCATTAGTCACCACTGAAATAATGGCAATTAAAGCAAAACCTATCGCTAATACGGTAAGCAAAGGCTCATCAAAACTAATGAGTACCTCATCAACTACCCATTGCATATAATAAGGAGCCATTAAGGCAAAAAGTTGCAACACTAACGACAAGCCAATCAGCTTAACAAGCCCTGCTTTTAAACCTGTCATTGAACTCCACAATTGCGTGAACTTCATTTTGGCTTGCTCTTCTTTTACTTCAAATTTACTAGTTGGAGTTAACTCTAAGCAAATTCCCGTGAAGTGTTTGCTAAATTCTTCACTGGTTAGTATGCGTTTACCAACTGCGGGGTCATTAATTAAAAATTTAGCGCCTTTTGCTGGGTGTGAGCCTTTTCCTGAAACTTTAGTTAAAACAACAAAATGATTTAAATCCCAATGTAAAATACAAGGTGTCGCTAATTTATGCACTTCACCAATAGGGCACTGTAAAGCACGACTAGCTAACCCAAAACTATCACCTAACTCAATTAACTGCTGAAGGTTCATCCCTTTTAAATTGGCTGAGAAGCGTTTACGCATAGCAGGCATATCAAGTTGATTACCATAATAGCTTACTATCATTGCCATTGAGGCTAAACCACATTCAGCAACTTCAGATTGTAAAATCAAAGAGACTGATTTGGAAAAAGAAAATTTTAATAATTGTTCCGATGATATCTGCATTAACATAAACCAAATAAAATAATATGAGTTTACTCATAAAGTATAAATATGAATAAAAATTTACAATTCGAAGGAGAATAACGCAATCATTCCCATACTGTTGTAAATAATATGAATGGCAACCGTATAGCTTATGTTACTAGTTTTATAGCGCACAAAGCCTAATAGTAAACCGAATGTAAAAATAGAGGCCAATGTAACTGCATTGTCATACTGAGTATGAATAGCTGTAAAAATAATTGATGTTATAATTAATGCACCGATATGCCCTAACTTGCTTTCCGCTATTTTACTATAGAGCCAGCCACGAAAAATTAGTTCTTCCATAACTGGAATAACAAGACAAATTGTAATTAAAACCAGCACCAATACAGGTAAACTATTGCTTGCATTCTTAAGATCACTCATAAACTGTTCGGTAGGGAGATTTAACAATTCGACAAGCATCAAACTAAAAAAACAATAAATAAGACCAATGCTTATCCATTTTTTTATATCTTTACGTGTAATCGGGTATACAGCCCAAAATGCTAATCGATTATTCCATCCTGTTAGATTAGTCGCTTTAACCAATAACGGAACTAGTATTAATGGAGTAACAAGAGAAATTGATAATTGAGTAGAAACACTTGAAAACCATGCGCCTACCACTTCAGTTGATAAGTCTTCACCTTGCTGAATCCCAAGGAATATACTAAAAACAAAAACTAGAATAAACTGAGGTAAAAACATTAAAACAAACAACCATCCAGTTACTTTAAATAGAGAAGCGATAGGTTTAATATGTTTATTGTAATTCGACTTCTTAACTACTGTAGTCATTTATATTCCTTAAACAAATAGATCTAAAGATAATGATAATAAGAGAATAAATATTCCGAAATACCTTAATGTCATATGTGTTCGAGTATTATTATCTAAAGCTTCATACCTTTTCCTTGAGTAAAATTGAATATTAGCCTTGCTTGGCATAAATATAATAAACAACCCTAACGCAATTCCTGCACCAAACCAGTTTTGTTCTCCTATATGTATTAATCCATTTACAAGTGAAAGAACTTGCAAAGATATTAGTAAGTAGTGAGCTTTAGTAAGTTTTAACATTCTTCCATCCAACTTTTTTCGAAATAATTTTGAATTGCATTGGCACTAACCAAACTTGGCAAAAGGCCCGTTACTTCCTAATGAATCGCGCTATATGTAACACCTACTAAGACCCCAAAGGCGCCTCTCCTTGTAGTCCCATTTATACTACCTGTTAATGCACCACCAGCTATCATTCCAAGTACACCACCTTCGGCCGCTAAGGCTCTTGGACTACCAGCATTAACTTGTTCAATTTCATTTACGTTTAATTCACGCATTTTTATACTCCATTTTCCGACACATTTAATTAGATAAGTTGTCTAGGTATTAAGTACTAACCCAATTATTTGAGTCAGCGATTAGTAGGCTGGCTTTAGTTGTTTTCGCTAAAGTCTCAACTATCTAGCCAGCCTTGCATCATATGACTTTACTTAAACCAACTTTCAAATTTATCTTGTCTTTTTTTACATATAAATATATGGGTACTGCACAGAACAAATATATCATGGCTAATAACATGGCCGTACCTATATCAAAGACTTGAAAAACACCTTCGGAATATAGAAATGAAGTTGCTACACAACAAAAGCCAATAAGCATACTCCAAAAAGCTTTTTGATTTTTATTCATTTTATATCCTTAGATTATTAGAACTAGCACAATGTAAATGTTGTACTAATTCTTTTTAATTGTTTAATAATCCATACCATGAACCACCAATCGCACGACCTAAACGACCAGCACCAAAAAAAGTTGCTGTTTCATAAGCAGCTCTGAATGTAGTTGCACCTACTGAAATAGCAGCCCCTGCATATCCTGCCGCAAACCATATACCACCACCATTGACTTGTTCAATTTCATTTACGTTTAATTCACGCATTTTTATACTCCATTTTCCGACACATATAATTAGATAAGTTGTCGGATTGTTAAGTGCCAACTCAATCAGTATGAGTCAGCGATTAATTACTGGCTTTAGCATATCTCGCTAAAGTTTGACTAAAGTCAGCCGCTCTATTTTCCAAAAAGATATTAATAAACAAAAAATACCCTCTTAAAAAAATCCTTACTCACCCCATTTATAAGTGTAATTTATCCTTTTACCAATTATTTAGGTTGTCACCCTTCTTTAATTTCATTTACGCTAATTCATTTTAAAATTGGGGTAACTGGTACGGGTTTAGCGAAATAAATACCCGTATCTTTCACTAAGTCGAATATTGCTGAACAAATAGGTTGTGGTTGAGCGATCCAGACCCTTGAGTAAATTGTAAAACTCCCGCCAGTGGTGAGTTTACATTCATCTTTATTAATAATTCTCATTATGCTAGTATCCTTTTGTCCGATATGTGACATATCGGGTTGTTAATATGCTAACGATTAAGTTAGCGGTTAATAAGGCTGGCTTTAGCTATCTCGCTAAAGTTTGACTAAAGTCAGCCGCTCTATTTTCAAATAAAGTTATTGTTTACTTAACAAATACTTCATAAAAAATTCTGATTTCCAGCCGAACATACCACTGGAATTACGTTTACCTTGTTGTCGGAATAAATTCCAACCTACCTAGTTAACTTACTCTACCTTTTAAGCTATAAATAGGTTCAAGTAACCATTCAATTAAGGTACGCTGTTCTAGCATAATGTCGGCTTCAAACAACATACCGCTTTTCAAATTAAATGCTTTGCCGAATGCCTGCATTTTTTGTTGATTTAACTTCGCACGTAGCCGGTAAACTGGCTCTTGTAATGAGATGGGTAATTGAATTTCGTTAGGGGATATCAAGGCTTGATCGATGCGAGTAATTTTACTTTCAATAAAGCCAAAGCGTTGATAGGGAAATGCATCAAACCGTAACCGAGTATTGTTCCCCAGCTGCACAAAACCAGCAGAGCGAGTAGGTAATAACAGTTCAGCAATCAGCTCTGAGCCTTCAGGCAATAAATGCAGTAGAGGTTTTGATTGCGCTTTGCTTTGTGACAGTGTTTCGCCTTCAACAACTTGAATACCCGTTATTACACCATTATTACTTGCAGTAATAGTGTATTTATAATTACTTGCTACTTGAGCTAATTGGCGTTGAAGGTCTGCTTGTTGACGTTTAAGGCTGTTTATTCGTAAAGTATATTGTTGTGGAATATTTTTAATATTGAAAACAACTTGGCTTAGCTGATTTAACTGTTGTAATAATAGCCGAGCAATATTTTGTTTCTCTTGTTTAGCTTCTAGTAATGCTTGCTGTTGGCGCTCTTTTTCTATGTTAGATAAGTAGCCACGTTTATTGAGTTGGTTAAAATTTAATTGCTGTTCATTCAACAGTGTTAACTTCTCTTCTGCCAATACTAACTGAGCTTCAAGTGCTATTTTTTCATTTTCTAAAGCCGTTTGCTGGGCTTGTAAATTAAGTATCTCTTGTGTTTTTAATGCTTGATGTTGCGTTATTTCGTCACTTAATAAATTTGCTTGGGTATTCAGTTGTTCAGCTAGCTGTGTACTTAAATCGATACCTTCACTATTGCTTTGCCTCACTAAAAGTGTGGCTAAAGACTGCCCTTTACTGACGATATCACCTTCTTTAACCCAAAGTTTTTCTATTGTGCCAGCTTGATTGGCAAAGCTTTTAATAACCCCTTTATTTGGCATTAAAAAACCACGCACGGTTTCTTTACGAGCGTATTCGGCACTAAAAAGAAAAGTTATAATAGCAACAGCAACTAATACTAAAATAAATACGGTTAGCTTAATAGATAATGGTTGAGCTAAGGTGATGGCGCCAGTTAAACGCTCACTTTGATGAGAAACAGCTTCCTTTCTGAATAATGACATATCAATCCTTTGAATATTTAACGCAGTATAAGTATAAATTAATTTTAAAAAAAACACTTGTCAATAATTTATTTTAAAAAACGTTAATATCTCTAAAAAATTCTATTCAAATTTATAAATGGCTTAAATAAAGCAATATGGCCGCCTTAATGATATTAAATAAAAAGGAAAGTTTGAGCGAAATAAACAAGATCTCTATAACATAAACATGGAAAAATAACAGAAGCCATTAATTCGTTGTCAAAAAAAACCTTGTATTACAAGGTTATATTGCTGCTATATTTAACTTAAGTAGCAATTGTCTAAATGATAAATTAAACCCCATCTTTTTGTATAAAATTGATACAAATCAACGTCTCACAAAAGTAAAAACATTAGTATGCACCGGAGTTTATCACACATGTTCTAATGAGAATTTTCAAATGGCAAAAAGTAAATCAAAGAACACAGGTAAAGAGCAAACCTTCGCTACTAACCAAATTTTATTATCGACCACGGATATAAAAGGGCGTGTTACTTACGCCAACAATGATTTTTGTCAAATAGCAGGATACTCCAGTGAAGAATTAATTGGTCATGGTCATAATATTGTACGTCATGATGATATGCCTATAGCGGCTTTTGCTGATTTGTGGTCAACAATTAAAACAGGCCACTCTTGGATGGGGCCTGTAAAAAATAGCTGTAAAAATGGTGATCATTATTGGGTTAATGCCTATGTAACACCCATTAAGAAAAAAAATGGTGACATTACTGAATATCAATCGATAAGAACCAAACTTAATGAAAATACTAAAAAACGGGCAGACAAAACTTATCAACAAATAAACAACAATCATCTCCCTTGGTTACTAAAACTAGGCACCATTGACATTACATTATATGTACAACACCTGCTTATAATTATTTCCTTATCTATTCTCTCTTTTATTTTTACTACCTCAATTAACTTATTCGCTTCTATCCCATTATTAATATTAACGCTTTTTACCTTGATACTATTTTCACGTTGGCGAATTGGCTATAAAAAAATAATAGACAAAGCAGAAAAAGTATTTAACAACCCACTAATGAGTTATATTTATAGTGGCTCCACCGATAAATCAGGTCATATCAATTTAGCACTAAATATGCGAAAAGCTGAATTGAATGCCATTATAGGACGAGTAACTGACTTAAGCCTTAATGTAAATAACATTGCTCAAGAAACCGCTAACAATGGTACCCACATAACGAATATTCTCGATGAACAAAGCCTAGAAGTAGAGCAAGTAGCTACAGCAATGAATCAAATGAAAATCGCTATTAATGAAGTTGGCGTTTCAGTTTTTGATGCTAGCAATGCTTCAACCCAAGGAAAAGAATTAAGTAAAATTGGTGTTCAAGCCGTTAAAAGAACAATCAATTCAATCCAATCCTTATCTTCACAATTAATGAGTGTTGAGGCCGTCATAGGAAAACTTGCAGAGCGTTCACATGAAATATCAGCAATTTCAAATGAAATTAGCTCAATAGCAGATCAAACAAATTTACTGGCGCTTAATGCCGCAATTGAAGCTGCCCGGGCAGGCGAACAAGGCCGAGGTTTTGCTGTGGTTGCAGATGAAGTAAGGGCATTAGCACAATGGACACAGCAATCAACTGAAGAAATAAGTAAAACACTGGCATCACTAAACCAAGAGTCATTACAAGCAATTGAAGCTATTAATGATGGTATTAAACTGGTGGACGAGTGTGTTACCTTAGCCAACAACACAGGCCAAAGCTTACAAGACATTGATACAGAAGTAGATAAAATATCTACCATTAATTATCAAGTAGCTTCCTCGGTTGAAGAACAATCTGTCGTTACCGAACAAATTAATGACAACACAAATAAAATACAAAACATAGCAAATACTGGTGCTGAAGAGGGAAAGAAAACCCAAACGCTGAGCCAGAATTTATTACAAGAATTGAACATACTCCATAACTTAATTCAGCAATTTGATAGTAAATAAATTATTGTCAAATTAAAATATTTACTTCATAGTGGTCAGACTTGTTGATATTCTAATATAGAAAGGAAATACAATGAACAATTTTGACTTTATTATTATTGGCGGCGGCTCAGCGGGTTGTGTTTTAGCAGACAAGTTATCAGCTTGTGGTCAGTATCAAATTTGTTTATTAGAATCAGGTCCTAAAGACAAACACTGGAGTATTCATATGCCGCTAGGCATTATTGAATTAATGAAGGATAAAATCCTTAATTGGCAATTTAACTCCGCGCCAGAGCCAACACAAAGCAATCGCAGAATATTTAACCCAAGAGGAAGAGTGTTAGGCGGTAGTAGTTCAATTAATGCGATGTTATACATTCGCGGCCAAAAAGAAGATTACGACCATTGGCGTGATCTCGGTAATGATGGCTGGTCTTTTGAAGACGTATTACCCTACTTTAAAAGGACGCAACATCAAGAGCGCGGTGAAGATGATTTTCATGGTATAAACGGCCCTTTGAACGTTGCAGATTCATGCTCAAAACCACCTGTTCATGATAGTTTCATCTCATCAGCTCAGCAGGCTGGCTTCCCATTGAATAAGGACTTCAATAGCGAGAATCAAGAGGGCGTTGGTTATTATCAAGTCACCCAAATAAATGGTCAACGTTGCAGTGCTGCTAAAGCGTTTTTAACGCCTAATTTACATCGCAGTAATTTAACCGTTATTACCGATGCGCATGTACAAAAAATACTAATTAACAATAAAGTAGCCACAGGCGTGTGTTATAAAAGCAAAGGAAAAAAACATAATATTTTCGCTAAAAAAGAAGTCTTATTAAGTGCTGGGGCTTTCAATTCTCCACAACTTTTAATGCTATCAGGCATAGGTCCAGCGGATGAATTAACTAAACATGATATTGCTTTAGTACATGAATTACCCGGTGTTGGGCAAAATCTCCAAGATCACCCTGATACCGTTGTAGTGACGCATCACAAGCGCGATGATTTACTGGCAATCCGCCCTAAAGCAGCGTGGTGGCTATTCAAACAAGCATTGAAGTACTTTCCATTATCATTAAATAAAACACCCGCGGAGAAAAAACGCAGTGGTATTTTAACGTCTGTAGTAGCAGAATCTGGCGGTTTTATTAAGTCAAAACCTAACTTGTCAAGACCCGACTTACAGTTACACTTTATTCCTGCAGCCTTTGATAACCACGGCCGAAACTTAAAAATGTTACTTAACTATGGCGTATCAATTCACACGTGTCTATTGCGCCCTAAAAGCCGAGGTAGTGTAACCTTGTATGGTAATAAAGCAAACTTACACCCTAAAATCACGTTAAACATGCTTGACCACAAAGATGATCAAAAAGATATGATCCAAGCAGTTAAAATTGCCCGATCAATTTTAGCTCACCCCCCCTTAAGTGAAAACAATGGCAAAGAAATATTTCCTGGTGAACAAACACAAAGTGACGAAGATATTTTGGCCTTTTTGAGAAACAAAGCCAATACTATTTACCACCCTGTAGGTACTTGCAAAATGGGTAATGATGACATGGCCGTTGTGGATAGCAATTTGAAAGTGCATGGTATTCAAAATTTACGTGTCATAGACGCTTCAATTATGCCTACACTCATTAGCGGCAATACCAATGCACCAACGATCATGATTGCTGCTAAAGTTGCTGATGTTATTTTGGCTGAATACACAAACTAAGCGAAGTATTAACATACAGTAATCTTATTGTAATATAATTCTCAGTATTCAGGTCATATAGTAAACACTCCCTTGCTAAAGGCCAAAAATGAAAATTTTAACACTTCTAAAGTCAGCGCGATATCTTCTGTTAATCTGCATAATATGGGGGTTTAGCGCTAATGCAACTGATTATCCAACCGCGCCAGCCTGGCAATTACACACTCAAAATGGCGGGAACATCTCACTCAGTGATTATCAAGGTAAGCCCATTATTTTGCATTTTTGGGCCACTTGGTGCCCCTATTGTAAGAAGCTTCAACCTAAATTAGTGGCGCTTGAAGAAAAATACCAAAAATCGGGGATAAAACTAATTGCTATTAGTTTTAACGAAGATGATGATGCACGACCTCAAGATGAAATAAATGCCCGAGGTT
The DNA here is from genome assembly GCA_965305135.1 of uncultured Colwellia sp. GTDB lineage: Bacteria > Pseudomonadota > Gammaproteobacteria > Enterobacterales > Alteromonadaceae > Colwellia. The sequence continues at coordinate 138,190 of CBDLPA010000001.1, read as the reverse complement.
ATCACTTTATCACCGCTGTAAATGGTGAATCCGTCGCCATGTTATACGGTGTAAGAGGCACACCAACAACTTTTTTTATTAATCGCCAAGGTAAAGCTATTTACAAATCAACAAGCTCTGACATCAACAACCCTAAACTAGCGCTGGCGGTTGAAGAGATAATTAAGCCATAAACAACATTTTTGATATTAATAAAAAAGGGAAGCAATTTGCTTCCCTTGTTATATCGATAATTCTCAGTTATTAACTAAAAAACAAAGTCATCCGCATCAAGCGCCATCATTGAATCAGCACCATTTGCAACACAAGCGGCATGGCCATTAGCTCTTGGTAAAATACGTTGAAAATAAAAGCGTGCGGTTTTAATTTTAGCTTCATAGAACGCTTTGTCGTCATCACCAGCAGCCAATTTATCTTGCGCTATTTTAACCATTTTCGCCCAAAAATAAGCCAGTGTTAAGTAACCAGAATACATTAAGTAGTCAACTGACGCGGCTCCAACTTCATCAGGATTTTGCATTGCTTTCAATCCCAACGTTTCAGTCATTTTTTGCCAATCACCACCAAAGGTCATTATAGGCTGAATGAACTCTTGCATCGCTTCATTGCCTGCATTTTCAACACAAAATGCGGTTACTTCAGCGCCAAAAGGTTTTAATATCGCACCTTTAGAACCTAAAATTTTACGCGCTAATAAGTCAAGCGCTTGAATACCTGTTGTGCCTTCATACAAGCAGCTAATTTTAGTATCGCGCATCAACTGCTCCATGCCCCATTCTTTAATAAAGCCGTGGCCACCAAACACTTGAACACCATGGCTAGTACACTCTAGCCCAAGTTCAGTTAAAAACGCTTTTGCAATTGGCGTTAACAGTGCCATTTTTGTTTCTGCATTGGCTTTTTCTGTTTCATCAGTACTTGCGTGACCAATATCAACTAATTGCGCTAAATAACCAATTAACGCACGACCACCTTCAGCAATCGACTTTTGTGTTAACAACATACGACGAACATCAGGATGAACAATAATAGCATCTGCAGGGCCATCTGGGTTTTTAACACCCGATAAAGAGCGCATTTGCAAACGGTCTTTTGCATAAGCTAAAGCCCCTTGGAATGACGCCTCTGCTGCTGCAACACCTTCAGAAGCAACACCTAAACGCGCTGCATTCATAAACGTAAACATACAGTTTAAACCGCGATTTACTTCACCAATTAAATAACCTTTTGCACCATCAAAATTGATAACACAAGTGGCATTGGCATTGATACCCATTTTATGTTCAATTGATCCACAAGAAACAGCGTTTCTATCACTCACTTCGCCAGCTTCTGTTACGTTAAATTTGGGTACAATAAAGAGTGATATACCACGGCTACCTTCTGGAGAGCCAGGAATTCTAGCAATAACAATGTGTACAATATTGTCAGATAAGTCATGCTCACCCGCTGAAATAAAAATTTTGGTTCCTGTTAGTGAATAGCTGCCATCATCATTAGGTTCAGCTTTTGTACGCAACATACCCAAATCGGTACCACAGTGCGGCTCCGTTAAGCACATGGTGCCTGTCCAAGAACCTTCAACTAATTTAGGCATGAAAGTGTTTTTTTGCTGTTCACTACCATGGGCTTCAATGGTTGCTAATGCCCCGTGACTTAAGCCAGGGTACATAGCAAAACTATGGTTTGCTGCTGACGTTAATTCCCCAATAGCAATATTTAATGAGTGCGGTAAACCTTGACCGCCAAATTTTTCTGATTGAGATAGTGTCGGCCAGCCGCCTTCCACGTATTGTTGGTAAGCTTCTTTAAAACCGTCTGGTGTTGTTACAACACCGTCGTTCCATGTACAGCCTTGCGCATCACCACTTTGATTTATTGGGGCTATTACTTGTTCAGTAAATTTCGCTGCTTCACTGATAATAGCGTCAACCATATCAAGGCTAGCATCTTCATAACCTAATTTTTGATAGTGGCTATCACAATCAAGTAATTCTTGCATGACAAACTTCATGTCTCTAATCGGCGCTTTATATTCTGGCATAGGGTTCTCCAATAATTAATTGAGTTGTTTTACGAAAATCAACACAACTGGTCAGTGGTCAGTGGTCAGACTTTCAAACAGGTGTTTGATTAAATCATGTTCCTAGTATTTTTAAAAGAAATTTTTTGAAAGTTTCTGTATTAGTGTAGAAGTAAAAGCCAAAAAGGAGCGAAAATGCTCCTTTTTTATCTTTTATAAATAGCTTATTACAAGCCCGAGGAAAGACAGAACACTATGGCAATATTGTTACAACCTCAACTTGCGATTCAAGCGTTTCGTCAGTAGAAGCATCAACATTCATGATTAGGCGCTGAGCATCAGCCGACAATTTAATACGTGTTGGCAGCCTACCTTGTGTATAAGTTGTTGAAGTAACATTTTGATTTTCACCATAAGTCGCTAAATAAAACCCAAGCGCGTTAGAGCCATCAAATCTTAAATAATTTGGATTACCTGCACTGTTTTTTTCCAAAAATAACGTCACTACACTAGTACTCGCTTCGAGTAAACCATTGTCCACAAAATCATCACCATCAAAACTAATCCACTCACTAGACTCACTAATTGCATAAATATTTTGTTCATCATCAGAGACCATAAAATCAATAATACGTTTGCCTTCAGGCAATAATCTAGGGCGATATTCATGTGTTAACGAAACTGAAATTTTATCATCGCCAAAGTCATTAACTTCTGGCATGTATCGTTTAATGCTTGCCGCATCGTAATCTAACGCAAACAGTGTATTTTTTTGTGCAGCAACATCAATTTCACTAGCCAAAAAAGCATTAGCCCCATCCCAAAATAATACTTGTAGGTTTTCGTCTGCAAATTCTAATACTTGTGTAATAACGAAGTAGCGACCTAAAAGTCTAACTATATCGGTAGGCTCAGATAAAACATTGCTATCAACTATTTCAGTAATAATATTATCAGCAAGATTTACTTTATAACGATGAACCAATTCAGAAGTCGTTTCATCTTCTGGATTAATCACGGTTTCAACGGCTTTTGCTAATAAATAATCACCTGCAGGATGCATAATTAACTGTTCTAACACTGTGTTTTCAGGTGAAACAGTTAACGTGGATTCAAGTGTCCCAGTGTACTGATGATAAGTTTTTAATTGATTGTCCACCGCAACATAAAATTTAGGAAATAATGGCGAGGGAAGTATTTCATTGCTATTAATTTCTAAACTTTCTAATACTGTATTTTCAACAACCAAATCACTATTGTAAAAATTAACATTAATCGTTTCACTCACAACACCTGTTTTTTCACTAGCAGCAATAGTTACTTGGGCTAAAGAGCTTGCATTCATTGGGGCAGCTGCTGGATCAGCAGTAATCATTAATTGGGTGTTATTAATTGGAGTTAAAGTTAGCCAATTTGCCTCTGTAGATGCCAGCCATTCAATTGTTTGTGCGCTATTATTGCTAATTGTTATAACTCTTTCTAATGCTGAAATAGCACTGGTTGAAGCTAATGAAATGCTGGGTTGTTCGGCTAACATGTAGATATTATCAAGCGCCAACTCAACAGGAACCAATTTAGTATCACCCGATGCTATTTCAGTTAAAACAATATTACCTTGTTGTAAACCTGGGCTTGTAAATGAAGTAACATCAGGAGTTACTTCAATTTCTGTCTCGCCACTGCCAGAGGTTATGTCTAATGACAACCAATCAACGTCAGTAGTAGCTGTCCACTCACTAACTTCGCTGGCAATAGTGATACGTTGAGAAGGCAGGTTTTCAACCCCAAAAGTTCCATTATATTTTACTTTCTGGGTGTCAACGGCCAGCTCCCATACTAATAATGAAACCTCAATATCATGCGAGGAAAATTGGGTCAAATCTTCATTACTTGTCGCTAAACGTAACGTTGTAGTGTAGGTATCAGCAGCATAAAGCTGTGCATTAACAACATCTATATATATCGTTGCTGAAGTGTCTGTAACATTTTCGGTGCGATATTCTAACCAACCAACTGGAGTCTCATCAGGTGCATAACCAACCAATAATCCCTCACCGACAAAGTTCACTTCTATCGCAATGGTACTCGTTGATTCCTGTAAAATCTCATTAGTAAAGTGAGCCTCATTAAGATCAGCAGAAATAGACAAAACGACTTCATTATCTGATCCACCACATGCTTGCAGCATAATAACTATAAGAAGCAGTAATAATGCTTTATAGAGTTGACACATCGGTTCCTTCATAACAATTCCTAAAGATAACACCTAAAGTTAAGACCTAAAGTAAACACCCAATAATAATTAATTTAATACTGTTATTTTCATTCAGTTTAATAGCAAAAGCTAACATAGTATTGCAATAAGAACACTATTTTATGCCTTCTAAATAAGCAAAAACGGTTTCAAAGGCTTGTTCTTGATACTGCTTTAGCCCTGTATCTCGAAAATCGATATCAATTTGGCTTTTGGCTAATTCTTTTTTAATAAAACTTCCTGCAAGAATTTCAACCTGTAATTCTTTGATCAACTGAATAGCTGCTTCAACTTTAAAACCTATAGGGCCGCCAGCAAACTTACCTTTTAGCGCTCTACCTCTAATAACGACATGAGTTACCTGGTAATCTTCCATTAATTTGGCAAAGGTAAACTGAAACTTCTGCACTTGCTCTGCATCCCCCGCATTATCTAAACTAACCTTTTGAACCCGTGTATGAGGAATATCATACAAATTATTCTCTTTTGACATAATACAAATTATGGCTTCATTACTTTTTATCTCTACACCGCATGCTTTCATGAAAAAATCTCTTTAAACTAAGTGAATACATTATATACTTAATCATTCTTTTTTTTCACAATTTTTATATTCGGAGACAGCATGACACAACGCGTTTATGTTTTAGCACAATTTCAGCCTAAAGCGGGCAAGGAACAAGCGCTTTTCGACACATTAAAAGCACTAGAACCAGACTCTTATCGCGAACAAGGCTGTATTCAATACACGGTTACCAGACAAATAGCGCACGAAAGCGCAACAAACAATAAGCATACAATTGTTTTTAATGAAATTTGGGCAACCGCTGCAGATTGGACTGCGCATGGTCGTCGTCAACAAATACAACAATTTTTTGAAAATGAAGTCAGTAACTCGAATGGCTTAGTGGCTGATGTTATCGTAACAGCCTACAGTGATGAAGGCGTTAATTATGACGCGCCAGTTTATTAGTCACAAGCGACATGAATATGATAAAATCCCCTTCTGCTAACTTTTAAGTAACGTTTCAAGAGAATTACTATGCCATTATTAGACAGTTTTACCGTAGATCACACAATCATGAATGCCCCAGCGGTACGTGTAGCTAAAAAAATGAGTACACCAAGCGGTGATAATATTACCGTATTTGATTTACGTTTTTGTAAACCCAACATGGAAATCATTAGCGAAAAATCTATTCATACCCTTGAACACCTTTTCGCAGGGTTTATTCGTCAGCACCTTAACAGTGATAATATTGAGATTATTGATTTATCACCTATGGGCTGTCGTACGGGCTTTTATATGAGTGTGATTGGTACACCTACAGAACAACAAGTCGCTGACGCATGGCTTAAATCAATGCAAGATGTTTTAGAGGTTACCAGTCAAGATGAAATTCCTGAACTGAATTTACATCAATGTGGCACCGCAGTAATGCACTCATTAGAGCAAGCTAAAGAAACAGCTTCATTAATTATTGAGCAAGGTGTTGGTATTAATTACAACGAAGATATTTTATTAAGCGAAGAGCAACTGAAGCAACTGGCACACTAAATATCATAATTGAATTAAAGCGCTAAGCTAAATAAGCATGTGTATTTTATTTTTTGCTATTAACCAACACCCCAAGTACCCAGTGGTCATTTGTGCTAATCGTGATGAATTTCATCAACGCCCTACACAAATGATGCATTGGTGGCCTGTTCATGAGACTCAAAGTCCTATGCTAGCAGGCAAAGACCTGCAAGCAGGTGGCACTTGGCTAGGTTTAAATCAACAAGGACGATTTAGCGCATTAACTAATTTTCGTCAGCCACATCTTCTCGATAAAAACAAGAAATCTCGTGGTGACTTAGTCCCCCAAGCTTTAGTTAAAACAGACCAAGAAATATCAGCTCAACTAAATAAATTTTCCCATCTATATAACGGTTTTAATATAGTCTTTGGCCAACTCAATAAGTTAACCTGTTTTGATAGTGTTTCCCAAAAAATGCAGGTGTTAACCTCTGGCTTTCATAGCTTGTGCAATGGCGCACTTGATGATATTTGGCCCAAAATGGCTTTAGGGCAACAGCAACTTACCGACACTATTAAACTTAGTGCCAATGCACAAAGTATTCTTCCTATTGATAATTTGTTTACCATCATGCAAAACAACCAACAAGCACCAGTAGAAACCTTACCTGATACTGGGTTGCCATTAGACTGGGAACAAAAACTCAGTTCAATTTTTATTGTTTCTCCCGAATATGGTACTCGCACAACCAATATTATTGTTCAAGATAATCATGGCAATATTTCAGTGTATGACAGAAGTTATAATGTAGAAGGTAAATGCAGTCATGAACAACGCTTTATGATCACTCCTTCTATCAACCAAATTACATAGATCAAATTACTTACCCTAAATTTATTAATGATTTTGTCAAACAAATCCGTTTATCAAAAAGACTAAATTTTATTCAAAATAACCAAGTATTAGTTTACCACCTTAATTAATCTTATAGGAAATCAAATAACACACTGAAAAACAATAATATTTTCAATGGCATCTTCTTTGCTATTATTTCTTTGTAACGAAAGCTCAAACCAATATTTTAAAAGGAAAGTAGTATGAATAACGATGACAACAAATTTACATCACAACAAGATCCTACCCAAAATGCTGATTCTGAAAATAAAACTCCTGTAGAAAATAATATTGAAAGCAGTGTTAAACCTAGTACTAAAAATAACGAGCAACAAGAAAACACTGTTCAGGATGAAACAAACACTCATAGTCAATCAACTAAAAGTGAATCAACACAACAGCAGTATACTGACAACAGTGAGGAGCTTAATGAGCCTATGTCTGATACAGATACTGAAAAAACTTGGCACAATAAAAATGCCATAAAACGTGGTATTGCTATGTTAGGTTACGGATTTGTCGCGGGTTTTGTTCGTTTAGGGATAACATTGATCGCTGTTTTTCAATTTTTTTCATTATTGCTGTCAGAAAAACCAAATTTGCCTTTGGTAAAATTCGGTCAAAATTTGAATACCTATCAATACCAAATTAATCAGTTCTTAACCGTTAATTCAGAAGTATACCCTTTTCCTTTTGCTGACTGGCCAGATTGTGGCGTAGAGGAATCGACACCTAAATAAATGGTACTAAATTAATTCTTTCACAATAGCAGCAAGTAACAAAACAAAGACTAAAATCCAACTCGCCTTACTAAACTTTGCTTGCTGCTCCTCACTCATTGGTTTCCCAAATCGTTCTCCTAAAATAACCATTAACGCAACCACACCAAATACGCACGCAAGAATTATTAATAAAGTCATATTTTTCCCTGAAAAAATTTACAAATGCTAAAAATACATTAACATAGCATACAAGTTTGATTCTCCCCTTATTTATTGTACCCTATATGAAACATGCCGATGACTTTTATCAGAAACGTCGATTTATTATTGAGCTTGGCAAAGCCCTGCACAAGCTAGGCTCTACTGCCTATCGTTTAGAAGATAATTTACTTTCTATCGCGCATTTTTTAGAACTTCGCGCCTCTTTTATTATCACTCCTACCGCATTAACTTTTATTTTATCAGACGATGAAGACGATCAACAATATAACCACTTAATGCGAGTGACTCCAGGAGAGATAGATTTAGGCTCTTTAGCACGCATTGATGAATTGGTAGACGAATTAATCAATGGTGAAAGAACCTTAGAGGAAGCTATTGCACGGTTAAAAGAAGTCAATGCAAAGCCCCCGCCTTACGGCGCTTTTTTAACCTTTTTAGCTTTTGGTGCGTCGAGCGGTGCCTTTGCCATGTTAATGCATACCAGTTGGCATGACGTTTTTTGGTCAACCATTTTAGGTTTTATCGTCTTTATTTTTGTGGTCTGGGCAGAACATTCACGCCGTGTTACTGAAATGCTTGAGCCAATTGCCGCAATTACCACGTCAATGTTAGCTTCCTTTATTTCATTGTTTGACCCTAGCATCAACATCCCCATGGTTATTCTGTCTAGCATCATTGCATTTATCCCTGGACTGTCATTAACCGTAGGTTTATCTGAATTAGCAGCCCGCCATTTAATGTCAGGCACAGCGCGCATTATGGATAGTATCATGGTGCTTTTTAAAATTTACTTTGGCGCAGTCTTAGGCATGGCCTTTGGGAAACTCATTTGGGGTGAAGTAAACTTTGTACCTCCGGAAACTATGCCTATTTGGACTTCATGGCTTGCGGTAACAACCTTAACTATTTCTTTAGTTATTTTGTTCAAGGTACGCTTAAAAGATGCTCCTTGGGGTATGATTGCAGGCTATATATCATTTGGTGTTAGCATTTGGGCTAGCAGCTATTTAGGGGTTGCGTTAGGTGCCTTTGTCGGGGCCTTTGCGTTAGGTATTTACAGTAATTTATTCTCTCGTATTATGAATTTACCATCGTCCATTGTACGTTTATTGGGTATGGTTGTGTTGGTGCCAGGAAGTAAGGTTTATATTGGACTAAACAGCTTGGTATTAGGACAACAAATGCTGGATGTTACCGATTTAGGCTCACAAACATTTTTAATTTTTATGTCGTTAGTTGCTGGTATTATATTTTCTAATGTTGCTCTGCCTCATAGAAAAACCCTTTAATGCCGATGACCTTTGAGACAATAATGAAAGAAATACCCGTAACCAAAGTAAACAATAAATCGTCAACTTATCACCATGGTGATTTACACGCTAGCTTGCTTGCAACAGCAACCGCCATGATTACCGAACAGGGCATAGAAGCTTTATCATTAAGGAAACTTGCCGAACATATTGGTGTTTCTCGCACCGCAGCCTATCATCATTTTAAAGATAAAAATGATTTACTTTGTGCCATTGCTGCACAGGGTTTCACCTCTTGGCAAAAAGAAGCAGAGAAAATTTTCAATAATAATGAGTTAACTGATGAAGAAAAATATCACACCTTTGTTCATTTTTATGTACAATTTGCAACGCAAAATGCCGCTATATATAAACTTATGTTTGGTAGCACGTTATGGAAGCAAGAACAAAAAGGAAGCAAGAATGGCAATAAAGTAAAGCAATCGATAACGTCAACTAGCTCTCAAGCCCTTATTGATGTTGCTTACCCAAGTTTTCAGTATCAAGTTGAAATGACTCAAGCATGGCAACAAAAAGGCATTTTACCTAAATCACAAAATTCACTTAGACTAGCACAAGTCACTTGGGCAACATTACATGGTATTGCACAACTTGTGATTGATGGAATTTACGGAGATGCAAGCCAAATTGATGAAATGTGCCAATGCGCTGTCGATCTATTTATCTCTAATAACAGGTAAAATCCCGTATTCTACCCGATAAAATTAACTAATTACCCCATTCACCTTGTAAACATACTGTAAACAACATATAAACGTTTGGTTACATAAAAAATATAAATAGATGAGCCTTCAACTAGAATTTTATTAAAATTCTTCGTAACATTCATCATCCATGTTTTTCATAGCAACATATTTATCAAAAAACAAAGAATGATGTGTTTGAATAATATATGTTAATTTACAAAAATGAGAGTGATTAAATGAAAACAATTATCGCAAGCGCTGTATGTTCGTCAATACTACTGCTTAGTGGCTGTAGTAACAGCGACGAATCAAATTCAACAGCGCAAAATAGTATTGCAACACCTCAAAAATCCGTTCTAGCTTCTGGTATAGAGCAAACCAATATAGATAAAACTATTCGACCTCAAGATAATTTTTATCGTTATATTAATGGTGGTTGGATGAAAAAAAATAAGATTCCTGATGATAAAACCGCCATTGGTTCTTTTTATGATTTACGTGACAAAGCTGATGATGACGTAAAAGCTATTATTGAAGAGCTTGCCGCAAATGAACACTTAACAATGGGGTCAGACGAACAAAAAGTCGCTGACTTGTTCCGTTCATACATGGACACAGACGCACGAAATGCGCTTGGCACTGCACCTATCAAAGATATTTTCAATACAATTAATAACCTTAAAAACAAAGATGAATTAGCCTCTTTTTTTGGAAAATACTCATCTATTGGTATTAATAATCCACTTGCACTCTATGTCAATATAGATGAAAAAGACTCGTCAAGTTATGCTGCTTATATCTGGCAAAACGGTTTAAATTTACCAGATAGAGACTACTACTTTAATACAGATGAGCGTTTTGTAACGCTACGAGCTAACTACCTTACTCACATTGAAAAAATGTTAACGTTAGCAGGATTACCTAATGCAAAAGAGTCCGCTAAAAATATAATGGTATTAGAAACAAAGCTAGCTGACTCGCATTGGACACGTGTTGAAACCCGTGACAGTGAAAAAAGTTACAACAAAATAGCTATCAATAAATTAAATACGCTAACAAATAAATTTAACTGGCAAGCATTTTTAGCAGCAGAAGGCGTTACCAAGCAGCAAGATATTATTATTAATCAACCAAGCTTTATTAAAGGCTTTGGTAAAGTATTTGATGAGACATCATTAGCCACATGGCAACAATATCTAACTTTTAATACCTTAAGTGCTTTTTCAAATTACCTAACAACAGAAATCGACAATGAAGATTTTGATTTCTTTTCCAAGCAACTAAATGGCCTAAAAGAACAACGACCACAATGGAAGCGCGGCGTTCGTGTTGTGAATAGTAATTTAGGTGAAGTAATAGGTAAAGTGTACGTTGCTCGTCATTTTACACCAGCCGCTAAAGCACGCATGAGTGAATTAGTTGAAAATTTACGTAATGCCTACGGCTCAAGTATTGATAACTTAGAATGGATGTCAAAAGATACTAAGAAAGCAGCTCAAGTAAAATTAGCCGCTTTCACGCCTAAAATTGGTTACCCAGATCAATGGGAAGATTACTCTAAACTCTCAATTAGCGGTGATGACTTAGTTGGGAATATTATTCGCGCACGTAAAGTTGCTAGCGAGAAAGAACTATCTAAATTAGGTGGCCCAATTCGCAAATGGGAGTGGCACATGACACCACAAACCGTTAATGCTTATTATAACCCTCCTGCCAATGAAATAGTATTTCCAGCTGCTATTTTACAAGCACCATTCTTTAATATTAAGGCAGATGATGCAGTAAACTACGGTGGTATTGGGGCAGTAATTGGACACGAAATGGGTCATGGCTTTGATGATCAAGGCAGTAAGTACGATGCTGAGGGCAATTTACGCAATTGGTGGACAGAGCAAGATCTTAAAGAATTTTCTAAACGTACCAAAGCATTAGTTGACCAATATTCTGCCTATCAAGTATTTGATAATTTAAACATTAACGGTGAATTAACATTAGGTGAGAACATTGGTGATTTATCTGGTGTCACTATTGCCTACAAAGCCTATAAAGCTTCGTTAAATGGTAAAGAAGCACCGATCATTGATGGTTTAACAGGAGATCAACGATTTTTCATGGGTTTCGCACAAATTTGGCGTTCTAAAATTGTAGAAAAGTCAATGCGTAACCGTGTGGCTACTGACCCACATTCTCCAGGTGAATTCCGCGCTTTAGGGTCACTTTCAAACATGGATGAGTTCTATGAAGCATTTAATGTTAAAGAAGGTGATGCGATGTACATAGCACCAGAAAAACGTGTGAGTATTTGGTAAGATTTTTTATACCATCTATTTACCCTCTCCGTAAAAACACTAAAAGTAACGAGCCAACAAACTAGGCTCGTTACTTTTTACTTAAGGTTTTCAACCCATCACAATGCTTATCACAGCCAATCCTGATACTGCCTTACCATTATCAATAAAATATTAATAACTCATCTGTATAGTCTTTGAAATACTACCAATACCTCTTATACTCTTGTGCTATAAAAATTTTACGATAAAGCGAAGACATAAGACGATGACAGATAGCAACGAAGAAAAAAGTACTGATACCAAAAATACACAGCATAAAAAGCGCATGCAAGCAGTTAAAGAAAAAGTAGATCAACGTATTGATAATGCTAAAGAAGAACGTGGTATATTGATTGTCATTACGGGTAATGGTAAAGGTAAGTCAACCTCTGGTTTTGGCACTATTGCCCGTGCGGTAGGTCATGGCCTAAATACTGCGGTTGTGCAATTTATAAAGGGTACGTGGGCCTGTGGAGAACGAGCCTTACTTGAAAATGCTGGGGTAAGTTTTGATGTTATGGCTACAGGCTTTACTTGGAATACGCAAGATAAAGCTCTAGATATCGCCGCCGCACAAAAGGTATGGCAACGTGGTAAAGAGTTATTAAAAGACAACAATGTTGATGTAATTTTACTTGATGAGTTAACCTATATGGTTGCTTATAAATACATCGATTTAGATGAAGTACTTGAGGCGTTAAAAAATCGCCCTAAAAATCAACATGTAATAATCACTGGGCGAGGTTGTCATCGCGCTATTATTGATTTAGCTGATACGGTTAGTGAAGTACAATCTATCAAGCATGCTTTTGAGAACAATATAAAGGCACAAAAAGGAATAGATTGGTAAGTACTCACTTACCTTTTATATTTTATTTAATAGGTGCTTAATTATTTTATTTGAGGATATTCTGCTGACAAATAGTTAACATTTTTTCATTGTATTGGCGCATAAAATTGACTTCTTTTTTACGCGCCATACGTTGCTCTTCAGACGTAATAACATCACCAGTCGTTGATGAATATTTTTTTCCACAAAGTGCAATGACCGTTTTATAATCGCTAGATTTTACGCCTGGAATATTCATACTTCTTCCTGACGTAACCAATAACCTATAATCTTTACTTTCAATAGCTAACATTAATGCTTGATTCAAATCATCGGAATCGGCTGTTTCTATCATGGAAGGTTTTGTTTCCTTTTCATTAATCACCTCATCGGTTGAATTTGCTATAGAAGAACACGCAGTATTAAGCAGAACTGATGATATTAAAATAATAGATTTCATAGATAAATAATTCCTTGCTGACAAAAAATGGCTTGACTATATCGCGTTAATGTTTAATTCACGCTAATAATCACTGCTCTCTACACCAATAACGCCAAGGCAGAACAGAAATAAAGAATAATAACCAAAACGCACTGCCCCCTGAAGATTCACCACTTGTTGGTTCTGTTGGTTCAGGCTCGGGTTCAGGTTCAGGCTTGGCTTCTACGTTGATAGTTACATCAAAAATCTCACTAGCCACGGAACCTTTGTTAGCAATAACAGGAACACTTAACTCACCAACAAAGTCACTGTTGGGGGTAATAGTTTCATCTAAAACAGTATAATTATCACCTGCTTGAATAGTAATTGAGTCAGCGGTTTCGCATGCATAAGTAAAGTGTGAAGTGTTTAATACAACACTGCCCCCTTGAACAAGCGAAAATGATTGCTGAGTAATAATAGCAACATCGCTAGATGCCAATGCTTTGTCTATAACAAAAACACCTTCGTTTATTGAGTAAAAAATATTATCACTACACACGAGTTTTACTCTTGCATTTGCTGTATTGATTTCATCTCGGCAAAATGAACCTATATCAATATTGGTACTGCCGTTATTATCTACACCACTTACTAGTGTCACATCAAAATTTTCACCGTTATCTTTAGAAAGTAAAATATCAACTGATGAGCAATTAATAGGCGCAATATTTGTGCCTGCTACTTGCCAGCTGATTGGGTTATTATTGTTTGTCCATGTGTCACCCAGTAATGGATTATTAAGTGTAAAAGCTTCTCCTGTATCGATAACCGTCAACTTAGTTTCATCGAAACTAACCCCACCTTCGTCATCAAATACCATCAAACGAAAATTTAATTCTCTGTTTGTCGTCGGTAATGATTCACCACTAGTGCTTGTGCTATTCAGCACATCGGTCAATTGGGGAAAATAACGACTCACATTTTCACTCGGTAAAAAAGCACGAAACAAAGGTCGTGTGCCATCATCAATTTGTTCAAGCCGTGATGAACTTGCGTTACCTAAATCAAATTGTTGCCAACTATAGCTCAAGCTATCACTATCACTGTCCTGCGCGCTGCCAGATAACTTAAAAGGCGTTTGCGCGGGAATGGTATAATCTAATCCAGCGTCAACAACAGGGGTGTTATTTAATTCACCTGTCACAGCACCACACTCACTGCCACGCCCATTTTGTATGTTGTCACTTATTTGCTCTATAGATCTTGCATGAAAAAAAGCATCCGAATGTGGCTGTATATTTTGATCATCACAAATACCTGCATAAGACATAATTGTGGAGCCACTACCTACTTCATAGGCAGAATGACTTACACGATTACCTTCACAAGCGCCTGCAGAGCCATTAAACGTATGATTAGCACCAAACTGGTGTCCTATCTCATGAGCAACGTAATCAATGTAAAATGAATCATTAATTGGATAAGGGTCGCCCGTTACGCCATCACCTTTATAAATTGAATCACAAACCCCACCAAGCACAGCTAAACCGCCACCATCGGTATTAACCACATGACCAATATCATAGCTTTCACTCCCAATAATGCCATCAATAACCGCTGTATTAAGTTCACCATCATCACTATCATTATTAAATGGGTCTGTATCGCTATTGGTAAAAATTAATAAATCACTGTTTTCTACTAACTCTAGCTTTATCGCCAAGTCATGCTGATATACCTCATTCAAACGATTAACCAAAGTCACTATTTCAGCCATGGCCGTATTAACTGTACCACCATTAAATTGGGTGTATTCTGCTGCTGCAGCTATCGCAATACGGTAGGTTTTGATTGTACTTTGAGATTCAATAGACTTGCTCGTTTTATTTGCTTTATTGATTTGTGAATTTTGCAATACAGCGGTGCCAGATTCTATTTTTTTGGGGGGATGAAATTTGTGCGCTAATTGGGTTACCAAACGATTATCAACACCAGCGTAACTTTTATATTCATTTTTACGATGGTTAAAAATCCTTTTCTCTTTCGATGACTTCAGTACAGCTTGTTCTTTTACAAATACATTTTCAGGCTCTATAAATATACGCTCTCCACCATAATAAAACATACCATGAAAACCATTTGACGTAATATCAAAACGCCCCGTATCACTTGGGTTATCAAGGGCAGTACCTGAAAATGTTCTCGTGTTAGGATACTTTTTGGCAAGCCCATCAGCCATGATTTTCACAGGCGTTAATGTGAAATAAGTAACGTCTCCATTAGGTAAAGGTAACGCTACAACCATAGATTCAACATCACTAAGCAGTAAAGTACGTAAATCATCAATATTTGCAGTTAGTGTTGAAGCTTTACCACTTTGCTTGAAAAAATAATTCTTTTCATCATCTACAGCTTGCGCGAAAACGATATGAGGCATAACCATTTGCATCATGAGTATTAATACACTGTAAACCGTTAACTTATTCAATTGCTTCATATTATTCTCATCGGTAAATATCACTGCATTAAGCTTAACGGTAATGTAATAAAAAAACCACTGATAATGCAGTGGTTTTTTACTAATAGGCAAAGAATAGTGTTACTAGTTTAAAGGTAATTCTTGCGGTTTTGTTATTTCGTCAACTGTTGGCAATTTTTTCTTTTTACGACTGAATAACACTCGTAAATCCTCAATAATAACGTATAAGCTCGGTATAAAGATTAACGTTACAATAGTGGCAAAAAGTACACCAAACGATAATGACACAGCCATAGGAATAACAATTTGAGCTTGTGCACTCGTTTCAAAAAAGATGATAGGAACTAAGCCGATAAAAGTTGTTGCCGAGGTTAGCATGATCGCTCTAAAACGTTTTGTTCCCGCATGCATAACAGCATCTTTTAAACGTTCTCCTCGTTTTCTCGCATTATTAACATAGTCCACCATCACCAACGAATCATTTACAACAACCCCTGATGCTGCCAAAATTCCCATAACGGATAATGCGCTTAAATCCATTCCTAAAATAAAGTGACCAAATACAGCACCAATAACCCCAAAAGGAATAACGATCATAATCATTACCGCTTGTGAATACGACCGCAATGGAATAGCAAGTAAAGAAAAAATGACCATTAAAGAAATTACAAAATCTCTAAGTTGATTATCAGCACTGTCCATTTCTTCTTGAATACTACCAGACACTTCACTCTGAACATGCGGGTATTGTTTTAGTAGGTTTGGAATAAAGTTGTCTCTAATATCTTTTGCAACTTCAAAGGGTTCTACTTGCTCTGCATCAACACTTGCCCACACATTAATCGTACGATTGCCATTTTCACGACGAATACGCGTAACACCATCAGTTAATGAAATATCGGCCAGTTCAGACAACGGAAGTTCTGCCCCATTCGGGGCTTGTATCATCACATCATCAACATGCCCTACACTACTGCGCTGTTCAAGCGGATAACGTACCATCACCTTAATTTCTTCACTGTCTCGTAATATACGTTGTGCTTCTAAACCATAAAAACTATAACTTACTTGCGATGCGACTTCTGCTAATGTTAAACCCATGCTGTAAGCCAAAGGCTTTAATTCAAGCTGTACTTCTTTCGCGCTAGTTTGACGTGAATCATTAACATCACCTACCCCTTTCAGCGAGTTTAGTTTAGCTTTAAGTTGTTTTGCAGCCGCTAATAACTGAGCATCATCAGTACTCTCTAATTTAAAGGCAACATCGCCGTCATCACGGCCACCGCCAAATAAATTATCACTTATTGTTAATGTTTTAACACCTGGATAACTGGGGATCGCTTTACGCCATAAATCAGCCAATTCAAATGTATTAATTGGTCTTTCTTTCGGTATCACTAATTTAACCATCACGTTACCACTGGTACGGCTACGTAAATCAACTTGCATATCCGCAATCATAGAACGACCATATTGCGCTTCTACTTCCTTGTCTACCTTGTATAAAATACGTTCAATATTTAACAAGGTTTTTAAGGTCGCTTTTTCAGAGGCATCAACGTTCATGTCAATAGTAA
Organism: uncultured Colwellia sp.; assembly: GCA_965305135.1. Classification (GTDB taxonomy): domain Bacteria; phylum Pseudomonadota; class Gammaproteobacteria; order Enterobacterales; family Alteromonadaceae; genus Colwellia. The sequence continues at coordinate 120,920 of CBDLPA010000001.1, read as the reverse complement.
CACGAGGAAAATCGTGAGGGATTTTAGGTTGCCCGATAAACCGAACAAAACCACCACTATATAGGCCGGCACTTAAAAGCATTAAGCTTATAAAAAACATTAATACGCCATAACGGTATTCAATACACACTGATAATGCTGGTCTGTATGTATTATCAATAAAGCCTTTTAGCTTAATGTCTACCCAACGACGAATTCTATCCAATGGGTTTTTAGGGTTGAATTGTTTAACTTTCATTTTAACTAAATGTGCAGGTAAAATAAGTTTAGATTCAATTAATGAGAAGATAAGACAAAGTACTACCACGGCACCAATAGCCTTACCAAAAGCAGATGACGGCCCTTCTCCAAAAAGAAAAGGCACAAAAACCGCAATTGTCGTTAACACACCAAACGTTGCAGGCATGGCAACACGCTTTACACCACGAATAACATTCTCAGTAGAGTGTCCGTGCTCTTCTATTTCATCGTGAGCACTTTCCCCCATCACAATAGCATCATCAACCACAATACCCAGCACCAAAATAAAAGCAAACAAGCTAATAATATTGATGGTAACGTTGATAAACTCCATTGGCATAACTAACAAAGTACCCAAGAAGCAAACAGGCAAGCCCATCATTACCCAAAATGCCAAACGAACACGTAAAAACAACGCTAGCATTAAAAATACCAGTACAGCACCACTTTGCATGTTGTCTAACATCATGTTTAAGCGACCTTTTAGGTAGTAGGTCATATCTACCCATGTTTCTAACTTAACACCATGAGGTAATAGTTCAGATTTTTCTTCAACATAAGCATTTATAACATCAGCAACATCAGTAATGCTTTGATTATCAGCAGCACCAATAAAAAGAGTTACAGAATTTTTTCCATTAAATTTAGAGTATTGCAACCCTTCCTCAAATCCATCAATAATAGTTGCGACATCGCCTAGTAATATTTTACTACCATCAGCCAATGTAATAAGAGGAATTTGTTCAAATTCATGACCCCGGTACGCTTGGTTTTCAACTCGAAGGTTGATATAGCCATTTTCAGCTCGAATTTGTCCTGCTGACATATTACGTGAAGAATTACGCACTGCATTAGCGACATCTCTAAAGCTTAATCCATATTCCCTGAGTTTATCTTTACTCACTTCAACAGAAATTTCATAACCTAAACCACTGTAAAATTCTGAGATATTAATTTTAGGTAATTGTTGAATTTCATGATGAATTTTACGACCTAACTCTTTTAACTCACTGTTGGTTAAGTCACCATACAAACTGATATACATAACTTCTTGACGAAATTTTTCGCGTTCTACCTTGATCCGTTCCATCCCATCAGGAAAGCTTGAAATTGAATCAATGGCCGATTTAACTTCTTCTAATACTACTTGAGGATCATAATCAAGCTCTACTTCAAACCAACCATTTGAGTAATTTCTATTTGAGTAAGTAATCACACGCTTAAGACCTTGCACTGTTTTCAATGCTTCTTCAATCTTGATGGTAATACCTTCCTCAACCTCTTGAGGTGCCGCTCCAGGGTATGGAGCCGCATACGAAATCCAATTAATTTTCACTTGTGGGAACATTTGCTTGTCAATAGTTTGCATAGTGAGAAAACCACCTAGCAAAATAAATACCATCAATAAATTAGCCGCAATGGTATTACGGGCAAACCAAGCAATAATGCCTACATTGGTATCAATGGTTTCATCCACTTTTTTGAGATTAACGGCTTTATCTTTACTCTTTTCAGAAAGCGAACTCATATTTACTCACCCTTATTCTTAATGCTAACAACTTGAGTATCTACCTCTTCATGTACGCTTTTCTCTTCAAGGTCGTCTTCATCTAATTGATCACTAGCCAATGTTAACTTCATCCCTGCAACAGGATAATCTAACGCAGAAACAATGAGTTTATCCCCATCAATTAAACCATCAGAAACAATAACATTACCTCCCTGTTCGCGCAGAATATGGATTTTAGCGTAATGTAACTTTGACTCATTGTTTAAAATAGCAACACTATTATTTACTACTAAATAACGAGGAACAACAGTAGCGTTATCTACTTCAATCCCGAGTATTTTAGCTTGAACATAAGAACCAAACCGTAGTGGTAATTCATTTTCACGAGTATTTTGTTGTAAAAGATATGGGTCATGAATTTCTGCCACTAAATAACTCATTCGGCTATTACTATCAATAACGCCTTCACTTCTTGCTATTTTTGCCTGCCATTGAATTTCCTGACCTGAATATGTCCCTATTAACTTAACTTTTGCTTGCTCGCCTTGAGCCACTAAAAATTGTAATTGATTATCTGCAACAGGTAATCGTACTTCGGCAATATCAGTACCAAGTAACATACCAATTTCACTCCCCACACCCACAAACGAACCAAGACCTATTTCTCGGCTATTAATCATGGCATCGTATGGAGCTCTTATTTCAGTACGTTGTAAGTTACGCTCTGCACGTAAAATAGCTGCTTGGGCAGACTTTACCCTAGCCAATTCTTGAGCAAGCTGGGGTTTGCGTAAACTTAATTCTGTTGGCGAAGTATCGGTTATTTGTTTCCATTCCCTTTCGGCAACCTTACCTTGAGCAACTTCTTTCTCTAAAGCTGCTCTTGCTGAAGCCATATCCGCTTGAGCATCAATTAATGCTGCGTGGTAGTCATTGGGGTCAATGCGCGCTAACAGTTGATCTTTTTTTATTAAGCCTCCTCGCACAAAAGCATCACTGAGTTCGACAATTTCACCGCTAACTTGTGCAACAATAGTGGTTTCATATTTTGGTTTAATCACCCCGTAAGAACTGACTTCAAGTGTCATTGGCGCAACAGAAATATTTTCAACGGCAACAATAGGTGTTTTATCTACAGCATCTTTTTCTTCTGGCGGTTTTTTCATACTAGAAAAGCCTACAAATGCGATTGCTCCAATTGCTAAAATGGCGATAGGTATAATTATTTGTTTTTTACGAGCCACTGTTTTATCCCTTCTAAAATCTATATTTATTATTAAGCAGACAATTGATAAAAATTATCTGATGGTATGAATAAATCATAGCGAATATATCGCCACGAAATAATATAAAGTTGTAACTGTCTATTACAAAAAGTGCGCCTATTTGTAAAAATGTTATAAATAAGCACAAAAAACATTAAAATATTAACTAATATCAATGAGCTACGCAGTTTAATTTTAAATGAGATTTTTATGAATAAGTATCATAAACTGAACATCTAAATAACTAGTTAGTTAAATACACCATTTATTGAACTTTTTATAAATAATTCTTGGCAAATTAACCACTCTCTAATTTAAAGGCCATTAATACGCTTTTTATAACACTCACTAGGAACGACAATGCTCAATAGAATTACCGATTTTTTAAATAACTTGCTCCATACTGAAAATACACAAACTGAAAACACAATTTCCATCGAAATCGCTTGTGCTGTTTTACTGTGTGAAGTGATGCGCGCTGATCATGTTTTTACCGAAAATGAACAAGATAAACTCAGTGCTATTTTAACAAAGCAATTTAACTTAACTGAGCAAGAAGTAACGACCACTTTAGAGCAAGCTTTTCAATTAAGTGAAAATGCTAACGATTTTTATCAATTTACGTCAAAGTTGAACCAACACTACACCTTAGACGACAGGATTAACATTGTCACGTTATTATGGCAAGTGGCCTACGCTGATGGTGAGTTAGCCAGTATTGAAGAGCATATTATTCGTAAAATTGCTGACTTATTGCATTTAAGACACAGTGAATATATAGCCACTAAAATTGCTGCAGAACAATTTGCTAAATAATTAGTGAAGCGTATTAGAATCGGGTAAACTAGCACCCGAATTAATTCTCCATAAAATGGCATCACCAATGAAAAACTCAAGCGAACAATCAGCTAACCTTTCCCGCGCACAAATAGGAAAAAATAACACGCTCAATGTTGTTGCGGTAACAGATAATGGTGTTTACCTTGATGGCGATGATTTAGGTGAAATTTTATTACCAAAACGCTATGTTCCTGTTGATTGTAATGTTGGCGCAAGCATTGACGTTTTTCTTTATACTGATTCAGCCGACAGACTTGTTGCAACAACAGAAAAAGCATTGGGGCAAGTAGGCGAATTTGTTTCTTTGAAAGTAGTACAAGTAAATAAAATGGGAGCCTTTTTAGACTGGGGCTTACCTAAAGATTTATTGGTACCGTACAACCAACAACACTCTGAAATGGAAGTTGGTAAGTATTATTTAGTGCGCATTTTTCTTGATCAAATAACCAACCGTGTTGCCGCGTCTAGTAAGCTAGATAAATTTATTGATATTTGGCCAGCCGAATACCAACAAGGTGATAAAGTGAAATTAATTATTGGTGGTAAAACTGACTTAGGTTTTAAAGCCATAGTCAACGATTTGCACTGGGGCTTATTATACGACAATGAAATTTTTCAACCGTTACGCATTGGCAAAAAAATTGATGGTTATATTAAACAAGTAAGAGAAGACGGACGCTTGGACCTTATTTTAACCCGTGGCAGTAAAAATAAAGTTAATGACTTTGCCGATAAACTATTGGATGCTTTACAAAAAAATAATGGCTTTTTACCACTACACGACAAAAGCTCACCAGAGCTTATTCAAAGAACTTTAGGGGTTAGTAAAAAAACCTTTAAAGCGACTGTGGGTAATTTATTCAAGAAAGGTAAACTGAACATAGAAAAAAATGGCATTAGATTAAAGTAATTATTATTAGCAAAATATGTAATATTTGTTTTTGATCAAACAATCATTAGTTTATGAGGACTCCTCCTATATTTAACCGACAAATGCGACAATTTGTCACTTCTGCTACATTTTTATCCTGCTAAAGTTGCGCGACTTTTAATAACAATAAAACCATCTTTAAAATGCAAAGACTTAATCAATATTCCCTAACAACTAGCTTATTAGTTTGCGGTTTAGCTCTACCTACAATAGCGGCTACTAACAATAGTAACACTCAAGCCTCTAGCGAAGTTATCAATGAAACCGCTAAAATTAACAGCACTAATACAACCAAGACCAAAGACACTGAGGTTTTACGCATTTGGGGCAAAAGCCTTAAAGCTGACGAACCAGGTTATACCAGCCCTGAAAGTTTGCTGTTACCGTCAGATATGCAGGCAATTAATGCAGTAACTACCGAAGATTTAGTTAAATACGAACCTAGTTTAGTGATCAGACGTCGTTTTATAGGTGATGCAAACGGTACTATAGGTATACGCAGCGCTAACATGTTTCAAACCGCACGTTCTATGGTATTTGCTGATGGTGTTCCTCTGCATTATAACTTACAAACACGTTGGTCTGGCGCGCCACGTTGGACAATGGTTTCAGCAAGTGAAATAGCACAAGTAAGTGTGCTATATGGTCCTTTTTCTGCTCAATATGGCGGAAATGCAATGGGCGGCGTTATCAATATTGAAACAGCTATCCCACAAGAGCGTGAATTTAATGCAGACATAAGTACCTTTGTGCAACAAGCACAAGCTTATGATTTTGATAAAGACGTTAGTGGCTATAAAGGCTTTGTTTCGTTTGGCGATAAAATTGATAACTTAAGTTATTACCTGTCGTTTAACCATTTAGATAACGACGCGCAACCACAAACTTACAAAAGTGCCAGCGCAAACCCCTCAAGCAATTCAGACACCGCAACAGGCGGTTCTGCTGGGCCTGATGCACGCAACCGTGATGTTTATTGGTATGGTGATACGGGAGTGGTTAACAGCCAAACCGATAATTATAAAATAAAACTAGGTTACGATGCGAATAACTGGCAAGCATTATTAAACGTGGCCTACGAAGATCGCAGTAGTGAGAATACTGGAGATACCCATCTTCGTGATACAAACGGTAATAAGTTATGGAGTGCAAAGAACGCCGTTATCAATGGCACTACCTTTTCATTTAACTCTGCTGGGTTAAATGAAAGCCGTTTATTACGAGAAAGCTTATCCGTAGGTTTACGTTTAAAAGCAGACATTACAGAAAAAATAGCCCTTGAAGCAAATATAAACCAATTTGATATTCTTAAAGACGAAACACGTTCATCTGCACTTAATCCTAACGACCCAGCTTTTACAGGGAATGGTAAAATCACAGATTATGATAACTCAGGTTGGACAACTGGCGACTTAGCAATGACAGTGTCAGATATTGTGATACCAAGATTAAATCTAATTACTGGAGTACGTCACGAAAATTATGAGTTAAATCTTGATGTTTTTAATACTGACGATTACTTGCATGGCACTAAGCAAGATTATAGTAGTAGCTTTGGTGGTAAAACCGAGCTTAATGCTGCATTTGCACAGTTAAACTGGAGTGATAATGCCCATTGGGATATGACCTTTGGTTTACGCTATGAACAGTTTGAAAGCAGCGACGGTTATTATAGTAACATAAATCCAGAAACGAATTCGCTTGACTTAGTGCAAGCGCCCAGTGTTGAATACGACAAAACATCACCTAAATTCACCTTAGGATACTATCCAAGTGACAAGTGGTTAATTCGCTACTCCGTTGCTAAAGCCTATCGTTTTCCAATTGTTGAAGAATTATTTCGCCAATATCAAGCCTATAACAGTATTAACGAGTCTAATCCTAATTTAGCGCCCGAAGATGGCTTTCATCAAAATTTAATGTTTAACCGTGAATTAACTGCTGGTTATGTACGTATCAACTTATTTTATGACCAAATCAAAGATGCCATTGAATCACAAAGTACAACGATTGTTGGTGGTATAAATGACGGTACAAGTTTAAGTACCTTTGTTCCTCTAGATAAAACAGAAACCAAAGGGGCTGAGTTTATTTTAAATCAAACTGATGTGTTAATTGACGGCTTCGATTTACGATTCAATATAACATACACCCATGCTCGTATTACCAAAAACCAAGCTAACCCAGAATGGGAAGGTAATGTTTATCCTCGCATGCCTAAATGGCGAGCAAATATACTCTCAACCTATGCCCTTACTGAAGATTGGAATATTAGTTTGAACGCGCAATACGCAAGTGATGTTTATTCACGTTTGCAAAATGACGATACTATTGATAATGTTTATGGCGCAGCAGACAGCTATTTATTATTTGGTTTAAAAAGCCAATATATCATTAACGAGCATTTGAAAGCCAGCATTGGTATTGACAATATAACAAACGAGCTAACTTATGTTGCTCACCCATGGCCGCGTCGTACTGCCTATTTAAACATATCGTATCAAATGTAATAAAATAACTATTAAACAATATCACTACTCAGTTCACTACTTTTTGTTCAAATTAAAGCAATCATAAAAAGGTTTGAACTGAGTTTTAGCTAGCTTGTTAAGAACGACCTTTGCATAATATTTTGAGAAGATAAAAAGTCGTTTTTTCATATCACTAAAATAGTAATGAGATCCCATTAAAAGCACTTCAACATATTTGTTTCACATAAATATTTAACGACTGACCAACATAACGAAGAAAACAAATTGACTGATTATAATAACTTTTTAAGGCACTGATATTTTAATAATTGCGTCAACTCGAATAAACTCTATTGTTTTCTTAGTTTGTATTTTTAACCAGCTATCTGAAATATTTACAACTTCACCTTTAACTACATTACTGAAATCGGTTGTACCCAATGCAATTACCACACTCTTTCCTTGAACTTCTCTAAGCATAATTAACCCCTATTATTTGGTAGATGATTATCATCGAATATTGATTTCCGCATAAACGGAATTCATGTTCGATATTGAAAAGTATAAAACATCAATTAAAGCACTCGGCATTGATTTAGCCAAATTAGTTTTGAGTACTCATAGAGTAAAACCAACTGTTATTTTTTCTTTTAAGTGGCTTATACTTCGTTTTCAATTTTCACTTGCCTCATATACAAAAAAAGAGGAAAACCAAACGAAACGCCAACAGTTAACGTTGCGACGATAGGAAGCCATAATTTTTTTATATTTAGACGCTGCCCCTCGATAAAGATAAATGCCAATAAAACAACCGCAGAAACAATTACATCCAAACCAAAGAAACCACCAATTTGTGTAGAAAATAATTCTTGGAACAAAAGTGGTATGTTTAATCCATTGCTAATAAGCCAAGGAGCAAGCTGAGATAAAGGTAACAATAGCCCCAAAACACATAATATTAAGAAGCTTATTTTAAGGCTCATTATTCAATTTTTCAGCTAGAGATATAACGAGCTTTTAGAGTAACTCGTTTTTTATATAATTTTTAATCAAAACACTCTAACTGAATTATTTTCTTTTAACAATCAAAAAATGCATGGTTCTCTCATAACAACATATTTATCGTAGTATATTGAATAATAAAATAATTTTTAAATTACCCACAGAGACGTTAACCTAATACAAGCTAGTTATTGAGTAATAAGTCTTAACGTTTGATAAAGTATATTCTTTATTGAATTCACGACAAATATTAATTAAAAGGAAAGTAAGTTATAAAGCTTGCTACCCACCTCAGAGCGTGTCGTTATATAAAGATGTCGCGTGTTAGCTAAGTAGAGTGAACCAACCCATTAACATTGGCAATAAAGGACAAGCAATTAATGCTACTATTATTAATAAAATCTGGCCTGCGCCGGTAGTATCTTTAAAGTCTTCTTCGTGTGACATGCCTATTTACACTCCTATAAATTATAAAGGGGGCATTTTAACGAGTTATGAGTATAAAAAGAAGCTAATATTGATCTATATCAAACATAATGCTTGATGATATTTAAATAAAAATAAAAGATGTACAAAAAACAAACACAAAATACCCAACTGCTAATCTGGCTTTATAGCAACTATTTGTGCAATAGCTTGTTTGGTATGCTCTTGTGTAGGAACATCAACAACTCCTTCAAAACTATGCACTATTTTCCAACCAGAAAAAGTAGTAGTTAATTCACCTGTTTTTAATAAAAAATTAGTATTTTTAGGGCGTCCGAATTGCGCTTGTTGCTCGATAAATGTTTCATAAATAATCATACCACCAGGCATTATTGCTGCTTTAATTTGTTCAAATAAAGGTCGGTGTAAATAGCGAAAAACAATAACTGCGCTAAACAATTTATTTTTTAATGGTGTGATGATAGTTGGTACGGTGTCTAATGACACTGCATTGCTTTGCTCAAAATCTACGTGCCAAATGTTTGCTAGTGTTTGCTTATCTGTTGCTAACTTTTTTACCGATTGGTTGACTTGCTCAAGAGATTCGCTATTCACATCTGCAAAAGTGACATTAATATTGTTTTCAATTAAATATAAGCCATTTCGACCATTACCGCAGGCAAGATCAAGTACAGGTGCTTTTTCTCCCCCTTTTAACGCCTGTAGTGACACTAAATATTTATCTAGTAGTAATGAATGCTGCAAGTTAAGCACCTTTTATATACGAGTGTAGAAATTAATTGGATCGTAAAACAATGCATACTTTATACCGTGTATAGTATTAGGCAGACTGCGGAACAGAGTACGTACCAACAACATGCGCTACAGGTTTAGGGTCACCTTCTGAATATAATGAAACTTCTCCAACAACTAGGGTTCTACCCACCTTTAATAATTTGCATTCACCAATAATAGCCTTTTCTGATGACGGCTTTCGCATAAAGTTAATTGTCATACTGGTGGTTACCGTAAGCACAACAAGACCTAGTTCACCTAAAATAGCAACATATAACGCATAGTCTGCCACAGCCATTAAAACAGGCCCTGAAACAGTGCCACCTGGCCGTAATTCATCAAAGCCAACGGGGTGTTTTACAACTGATGATTGATTTCCCACGTGTTCAATTATGCATTTAGCTTGTGGAAAATCTGTTTTCATGAAATTTATAATTTCGTCTTTAGTGCTCAAAATTCTTCTCCCTAAAATGCAATCAAACCAGTTGAAGCAACTGTTATCAGTACAATTCACTTAACTGCTTTATTACTTTAACATTATCAGGAACTGGTTCTGTATTATTTTTGGAAAACCAAATAGCTTGAATACCAAAAGCTACGGCAGGTTTAATATCTTTTTCAAAACTATCTCCCACCATAGCCACATTAACAGGTAATACGTTTAATTTACCAATAATAGTATTAAGAAATTGAGGTGTGCCCTTTGATATCCCTGTATTAGCCTTACAAAAATATCCAGATATGAATTGACTTAAACCTACGCGCTTAAAGGCTTGTTGTATTTCTAATTCAGTTGAGTCAACTGCACCTGTAGCAATATACACTTGTGCAGTTTTAGATAATGTAGCTAAAGCTTCTTTAGCACCCGAAACCGCCTGAACAGTTTCCCATTCACACATTTTGCCAGTACTATCAGGGAAATCAACCATCAAGGTATCTCCCCAGTCAAATAAATAGACGCTTATCATCAACGTACCTTATACAAAAAACGGGATAGAAAGTAAGTTATCAACTAATATCAGTATTATAGCTCAAAGTAATTGCAAAAAACCTTATACAACTCTGTGCCTTGATTTACACTGGCGGAGGCAAAATGCAAAATGGGGATCACATCACGGTCTAAATAAACATTGTGTAAAGGATCGCCATCACCGTAATTATCCATACGTAAAATACGCGCTAAAGGCTCGCCTGCTGGCAAGGGTTTACCAAATTCAGCTAAATAATCTACCATCCCCCCCATTGGCGAATATAAGGCTTTGTAGTCATCTAAATAACAAGCATACCGTGTCATTTTTTGAGGAAAATAGCCATTAGGTTGCTTATATTGTGAAGTGATTTGTGAAGCAGTAGATTTATCATCTTCTTGTGTAATAACACCTTTATATTGCAAATAACTTAAAATACTTAAAGCATCCTTGTGTGCTACTGCTAAGTCAATTTGCTCTTGAGACCCTAGCTCAACGGTAAAACTTTCTTTCGCAAATATGCCTTCACCCATAACAAAATTTCTGCCTAGTTTTTTATACGCTTCTTGTAAACTCCACCACGGACAAAAGGTTGACTCATCCATCGCACCACCAAAATCATTAGGAATTAATAATGTGTGAGGAATATCAAAATAGCTTGCACTTGCCTTGGCATATTCAGGACAATATAAGTGTTTGCTCGAAATAGGACCCGTGTGTAAATCAAGTACCAAATCAGCTTGGTGTGCCATACGTTGCAGTTGATAAGCAATACGCTGCCCTGTCGTTAGCCCCCAAATGTTATGATCAAGTTTTTGCTCAATTTGTGCTAGTAATAATTGTTGAAAATTGGCCTGTATTTCATCGTCTGTAGCATCAATATTTTGCTCTGCAAAAGGTGCTATCACTGTTTCATCAAAATGATACATACGGTTCCAATTAACGCCAGTTATGGGGTCAAACCGACCTAGTGTATATTCACCATTTTTATGATTACAAGCAACGGGATTAGCATAAGGCACTAGCGTTATATTACTTTGAATATTGCAATTTTTTAATAATTCGAGTAACTGAAAAATTACGGCATTACCTTGTACTTCTGCGCCATGCATATTAGCTTGAATATACACATTAGGTACTTTACTTTTCAGACAAACATTTTGGCCTGTTGGTTCAATGTCAAAAGAGTAAACGGGTACTGTCAGTTTAGCACCACTAGCCATTTCACCCATATGCATAATGCTTTTTTCAAAGGTATTAGCCTCGAAGTTATTCATATTTTCTCTCATCTTTCATCTCTCTAACAAAAGGTAATCTACTTTACATAAAATAAATTTACGCTAGATTTACGCTAAATAACTACTCGCTGGCTTAGCCGCTCTAATTTCAACTAATTCACCTTTTTGTACAACATATTCCGCCGCCAATTGATGGCATAAAAAGAATGGCATACTTTCAGTAAATCCATATGCACCACAGTAACCAAAAACTAATTCATCACCTATCTGAACATCTGCAGGCAATGGTAAATGACCTAGCTTATCCATACTAGTACATAATGGGCCATGAATATCAAAATATTGCTCAGCTTGGTCTGACTGACGAAGTAAAGTCACTGGAAAAGGTTGTTCTGTAATTGCTGGGCGAATAATATGGTTAATGCCCGCAGCCAACACGAGTTGTTCTTGACCATAATTTATTTTTCTATCAACCACAGGCACAACATAATAACCACACTCTGCTACCGCAAAGCGCCCTAATTCTAACCAAAGTTCATCAACACCAGCTTGAGATTTAATATCGGCTAAATCACAAATAATTTGCTGCCAAGTTAAGGTTTTTCCTTCCCTAAGGTAGTCAATTCCTAAACCACCACCCAAATCTAAAACCTTCAGATCCATACCAATATTAGTGGCAAGTTGGGTTAGCGGTGCCACCATTTGTCTCCACAAAGAATACATTTTTTCATTACTGAGCATATTGCCCCATTGAAAAATATGTAAACCGCAAATATTTAAAGCGGAATAATCACTCACCTGTACGCTTTGCCATTCTTGTACTGACAAACCAAAAGGCGTTAAACTATTTCCCCCTAAAGGGTTTTTTTCACCGTCAGGCCATTGTAGCTGTACTCGCAATAACACCGTTGGCTTCCCAAAATGTTCATCCTGAACAATTTCATTAAGCCAAGTTAATTGGTTTAAACTTTCAACAACAAACGTAGCAACCCCTTGCCTTAAGAATGCCCTCAGCTGTTTTTTGGATTTAGCTGGTCCAGTATTAAGTATTCGATTAGGATTAATTCCTTGTGCTAACACTTGCGATAATTCACCTGAACTAGCCACATCAAAATTAAAACCTTCACTATCAAGAGTTTGAATTATTTTTGATAAGGGGTTAGCTTTCACAGCAAACCACAGCTTAATCACATCTTGCTGCTGTAATTTAGCAAGGTGTTGTTTTAAGGCGTCAAGTTGATAAACAAAATAACCTTGCTCATCTTCTGGCGACTGATGCGCTAGTAATGCACTTTCAATAGAGGAGTCGAACCAAACGGGTTTAGTCATAATGCTTATCTCAAAATTGACTCTAACTCGAGTGCGGCATCACTTTGCTCGTCTCGATATTTTACAATTAAAGCACAAGCCATACTCAAGCCCTGTGCTTTTGCCCATTCGCCTTTAACAGGGCGTGTACCTGGCACTACAATAGCATTCTCAGGAATTTCAGCGCCTTTTTCACGCATCACTTCATTAACACAATCATACACAGGAACTGATTTAGATAACGTAACGCCAGGGGCTAAAACAGCGCCCTTTTTCACCACAATACCTTCAACTATTACAACACCTGCACTTAAAAAGGCATTATCTTCAATAATGACAGGGCTAGCACCAATAGGCTCTAATACACCACCAATTTGTACTGCGGCAGACACATGCACATTACGACCAACTTGTGCACATGAGCCAATTAAAGCATGGCTGTCTACCATTGTGCCACTATCAACATAAGCACCAACATTAATATAAGCTGGTGGCATAATAATAACGCCTTCGGCAACATAAGCACCTGCGCGAACAGAAGATCCGCCAGGGACTAAACGCACACCATCTTCGGGTGAAAATTGGCGAGCGGGTAAATTGTCTTTATCAACAAAGCCTAAATAATTATCTTCAAAACTAATATTTTTCCCTGCTTTAAACGCAGCTAAAATACCTTGCTTTACTTCAACATTAGCATGCCAATTGCCATTTTCGTCTTGATTTGCTGCGCGTAATGCGCCTGTTTCTAACTGTGCTATAACATCTTGCCAGTTCATGCAATATTCCTGTTTTCATGTATATTTATAAAAGAAGATTGGCTAACCTGCGTTAACCATTGATTAATTTGTTCGTCAAAACCTAATAATTCACTGCTATCAGATAATTCTAAGTGGGTAAGTGGTGCACGTAAGACTGGTGTCTGAATATTGTGTTGTTGCTGCATTAACACTTTCACAGGAATGGGGTTAGCAACACAAAAAAGCGCTGCTACAGCGTTATTCCACAGGGGAAACATATTTTCAGTTTTACCAGCTAAACATAACTGTACGTAGCTTTGAGTAGCTTGTGGCCAAGCATTAGCACACACAGAAACCAAGCCTTTAACGCCTGCAGGTACTAAATACGGTAACATAGCATCTTCACCACTGTATAATTCAATATTGGGACAAGACTCACGATAATTCAAAAACTGAGTGAGATCGCCACTCGCCTCTTTCATAGCCCAACAATTAGGATGATTCTGTAAGCTTTTAACTGTTTCTACAGGGATTGCCACACCACTGCGAGAAGGTACGTTGTAAAGCATACAAGGGTATTTTGCCGCGTCTAATAACGCCTCAAACCACTGCGTTTGACCAACAACACCTGGTTTCGCATAAACAGGCGTACCCAGTAAAAAACAGTCGATATTAAACTCATTACATTGCTGAATCCAATTGACTTGTTCTGGTAAATTGTAGCCTCCCACAGCAACCATTATTGGCACATTTAGCTGTAAGCCACATACAAACTCCACAATACTTAACTGCTCAGCATTGGTTAATGCTAAACCTTCCCCTGTACTGCCTAGTAGCAATAAAGCATTACCTGCTTGCGCTTGCGCAGTTGCAATATTTTTTAAACTAGTAAAATCAATGTGATTATTTTCAAGAAAAGGCGTAACTAACGCTGTCCATAATGGAAAGTCCTCAATACTGCGCACAGCATTACTTTGACTACCAATACTTTGGGAATTTATGTTTATAGATGATGTATTATTCATTGCTCTCGAACTCATTAATGATTGTACTGCGCACAGTACATATTAGTTCGGAGAACTTAACGGCATTCACTAAGAACCAAATAAAAATACCACGGTATTTTTGTAAACAGGGTGTTTACTGGCTTTTATGCAAAGGCCAGAAGCTCTCCACTCAATTATAACCTACACTGGGTAAGCTAATATCAGTGACAGTTGTTGGGATTCAGCCCAAGCAACCGATAACTATTTCATCAAATAAATAATTATCTCGGCATTAATCCCCCTTACTACTGTTATCAGAGTTTGATCTCTGGGCAATAAATATTGCAACAGTAGTTACCTGGTTAATGCTCCTCTTCTGGCCCCTTTAGAACTTCGCGGAATAAAAAAACCACAAAGTTATAATTAGGGACGCGGCTATTAAAACACTTCAAGCACTTTTTTGTCAATATTGAACGTCTCTAAAAGTTGAATTCAACAGGTTATTCAGTAGAATACTATCTTCTATCATATTCACTATTATACCCATTCATGCCAACGTCAAATATCAGCCAAGTATTATTGCGTAATGGTGCGCTATTATCTGCTAACACCCCATTGTTTATAAATTTAACGGCAGATGGCTTCATCGACCGTTATTTAGATGAAAACCCTAATGCAACAATTAGTTGTTATAACACCAATTATATTGACCACATGGCAATTAATAACAAGTACAGTGCTCGCGTTGCTTCACAATTTAACAGTGAATATCAAAGTGACCTAAAACATGACTTAGTCATCATCAACTTTCCAAAAAGTAAAGACGAATTAACTTTCACTTTCGCAATGATTGCTCCTTACTTACTTGAAGGCGCTAAAATAATACTCGTAGGCGAGAAAAAAGGGGGGGTGCAATCAAGTCCTAAATTAGCACAAAATTTTTTACAACACTGCCAAAAGATTGATGCGGCTCGCCACTGTTTAGTTTTTGCCGGCATTGTTAAATCTGACAGCCTAAATAAAGCATTCAATATTGATAACTGGTTTAAAAAATATCAACTATCTGTGAGCAATGTAACCTTAACCGTCGCTTCCCTTCCCGGTGTTTTCAGCCAGAAAAAACTCGATGTTGGAACCGCTTTACTGTTAAACAACTTACCAGAAGTAATGCAAGGAAAAGTATTAGATTTTGGCTGTGGTGCTGGGGTGATCAGTTGCTTTATAGGTAAAAAACACCCTAACACACACTTATCCTTACTTGATGTGAGTGCTTTAGCAATAAGGTCAGCGGAAGAAACACTTGCTCTAAATAATTTATCAGGTAATGTTTTCCCCTCAAATAGCTTATCCATGGTTAAAGATCACTATCAACATATTGTTTCCAACCCTCCTTTTCACCAAGGAACAAAAACTAATTATCAAGCAACAGAAGAGTTTTTAAAAGGCATTAGCCATTACATGGCACCTCAAAGCAATATCACCATAGTCGCCAATAGTTTTTTACAGTATCAACCCATCATGCAACAACACATTGGTAAAACAGACAACCTTACCAGCAAGCAGGGTTTTACTATTTATTACAGTCAATTGAACTAAATACAGTGAAGCAAACTTGATATATTTATATTTTTCAGCGATGGTGACATTATGAATAAAAAAATCAAATTAATGTCTAATCAAAAGTTTTTATTTAGCTCAATTCTGGGAGGGGCTTTTTTTGTATTGACGCTCATTTTAGTTAGCACTATCTACATCGCTGAAACGCAGGAAAAATTGAGTTTAGAGAGAAACACACTTGCATGGGCAAATATTTTAGCAAAAGTAAGTATTAACTATTTAGTTGAAAATGATAACGATGCACTTAATGCCGAACTGAAAAAATTAGTTTCTCCAACTGACATCAATTACATTCACATTTATAAAAAATTTAAAGACGATAGAATAACTTTTTTTACTGGCTTTAATAAAAATATTTATTACCCATCTATACCCGATAAAATAGCTCAAATACCAGAGTTATCATCATTTAAATACCAAGACAGTCATTTAGAAACAATCATTAAAATTGAACAAAATCAAACGATATACGGTTACCTGTATATTCAAATAAGTACCAAGTATATTGATGCTTTTAGTCGTGAATTAATATTTGATGCTGTACTGCTACTTTTATTGGGGTTAACACTCTTTGCACTCTTAGCACATATAATCAACAAGAAAATTAATCAACCAATCACGACACTAATAGAGTCAATACAAACAGTATCTCACAGTAAAAAATATCATCACACAATTAAAACACTACCACTTATTGAATTTGATATTTTAGCCCAAAACATTAATTTTTTATTCAATAAAACAGCAAGACATCTCAACAAAGAAAATGAAAAATACCAACAAATACTTTTAAAAAATCAAAATTTAGAAATAAAAGTTCAAACAAGAACAGATGCTTTAAAAGAATCAAACCAAGAACTGCTATCAACATTAGAAAAACTTCATCAATTTCAAGGACAACTAGTTGAAACTGAAAAAATGGCTTCTCTAGGCGATATGGTGGCTGGTATTGCTCACGAAGTCAACACGCCTATTGGGCTAGGAGTTACTGCCTCATCACTAATGAGTGATCGCCTCACTGAAATTAAACAGGCTTTTGAAAATAAATCTTTAAAATCAAGTCAATTGAAAAAGTTCTTAAATCAAGGAGAGGAAAATATAGGAATAATTTATAGAAACTTGGAACGCGCTGCTAAATTAATTTCTAGTTTTAAAAAAGTAGCTGTTGACCAATCAAGTATCGACATACGTGTATTTAATGTTAAAGAATTAATTGACGAAGTATCAATAACATTAAAAGGAAAACTCACTAAACAACATATTGAACTTGTTGTTGACTGCCCTGAGCATCTTATTATTGAAAGTAAACCAGGGCCTATTAACCAAATATTGATGAACCTAATTCTAAACTCTCTTATTCATGGCTTTGAAAATAAACCAAATGGCACAATAGATATTAATGTTATATTTTTAAGTAACCAAGTGCATATTTGCTACAAAGACGATGGAATAGGTATTAATGAAAGCATTAAAACAAAAGTTTTTGCTCCTTTTACCACAACTAAGCGCGGTAGTGGTGGCAGCGGCCTAGGGCTTCATCTAGTTTATAATATAGTAACCCAAGCATTAAATGGGCACATAGACTTTGAAAGTAGCGCAGCGTTAGGCACCACATTTAACATAACCTTTCCTGCATCACTTGTTTCGCAGTAGTAAGTTATCGCCATTAAATTCCACTAATATGAAGTAATGTAATTGTTATTTAATTCAGACTTAGTTACCATGGTTAACGAGATGTTAAATAAATTTCCAGCATGAATTAACACTATAATTTAAATAAATAATTTATTTTTTGCTAGAGAAAAACAACAAAAACTTACGGAAATAGCATGGATAATTACCAAGTCCTTATTGTAGAAGATGAAGATGTCACCCGTTTTAACCTGCGTAACTTATTTGAAGCTGAAGGCTATAAAGTCGTTGAAGCGACTGATGGGGAAACAATGGCGGCAATGCTTGGCCAGCATGAGATAAACCTTGTTATAATGGATATTAATCTTCCTGGAAAAAATGGACTATTACTTGGTAGGGAACTCGCTAGAAACAAAAATTTAGGCTTAATATTTCTTACGGGTCGTGATAGCGATATTGATAAAATTTTAGGGCTTGAAATTGGTGCTGACGATTATTTGACCAAACCTTTTAATCCAAGAGAATTGACCATCAGAGCTCGCAATATATTAAGCCGAATAGGAAAGAACAAAGCAGAAAATGATAGTGAATCGATACAAGCAATCGTTAATTTCAATGGATGGACATTAAATGGTAACTCTCGAGAAATGACAAGCCCTAGCGGTAACATTATTGCAATTCCTCGTGGAGAATATCGCGCATTACGTTTACTGATTAAAAATCAAGGTAATATTGTGTCTAGACAAGCCTTGATTAAAGAAATGACCGGACGTGATTTACGTAGCAACGATAGAACCGTTGATGTCACTATCAGGCGACTACGCAAACATTTTGAATCAGATATTAGTACGCCAGAATTAATTAATACAATACACGGTGAAGGTTATCGCTTTGTTGGGCAATCAGAGTAATACCAATTTCAGTAAATTATTACCCACTTGTGCTGGTTCAAATACTCCAAGGCGGCGTTGCTCTCAATCCCAATAGCCTGCTATTGCTCAATCAAGCGCCTTGTCCTGATTTATTTTTCCTACGCACAACAAGATCACAAACTTAATAAAACGGGTATAACCTAACGCGGTTAATTAACTTAATCAATGTGAGCAACGCGTTATAAACTTGCTAACCAATGCGTAAACTCAGCCATCGCCTGTTTATTATGCGCATTAAGATCGACTAATTGCTGTGCTTTATCATCTTTACTTGCGTTTGTGTTTTCCATTTTTTTCAAACGTCTATGTAATGCCTTCAAGCCAACACTGCCTGCCGCACCTTTCATTTTATGACAACACTCTTGCCATAACTGTATATCATCACAACACAATGAATCTTCAATATCTTTAAGATAAATAACCACTTGCTGTTCATACAACGCGAACATTTGTTTAACAATATGGCTACCTAAACTTTGTGCATATCCATCGAGAAGATTGATATCCAATTGTATCAACCTGTTATTGTTGCTCATAAACACCCCTCATATATTTGTCACAAATCAGTTTAACAATTTTTTTCTTTAGCGCCAAACTAAACAAAGCAACCTAAGATATATATAAATAATCAATTCTAATGCATTTTAATTTGTACAATACCTAGCAGAATTTTGAAGTAGTATGAGGTTAAAAAATAAGATAGAATACGCGACCTTGAATTTACTTGTTGCGCGGTTAATTAGCTATCATCGCGCAGCCTTTGTTAAGTACCTATAGCTTAAAAGCGGAGTCATAATGACGACAATGATGCCTGATATTGCCAACCACACCACTGCACAAACCGAGGGAACACTGGATTGGGTTGGTATGAGCAATATTGAAATGCCAATAATGGTCGCCTCAAAAGGTGAAAGTGAGCGTATGGTTTCAGCGCATGTAAATGCGTTTGTAAACCTCAAAGAAGCCCAAGCAAAAGGCATTCATATGTCACGCCTTTACTTACTTCTAGATGAACTATCAACCAGTAACGTACTAAATTATCAAAGCTTAGTGACTTTACTTGATGGTTTTATTAGCAGCCATAATGATTTAAGTGATCAAGCCAAAGTAACGTTTAACTTTGAATATCACTTACGTAGAAAGTCTTTAATCAGCGGTAAAGAAGGGTGGAAAGCATACCCTATCACGCTAACTGGCCATTTAAATCAAGGTAAACTGGCGATAGAAATGGCTATTGATGTGCGTTATTCATCTACTTGCCCATGTTCTGCTGCTTTAGCTCGACAGCTAATTCAACAAGCATTTCAGCAAAAATTTACCAACGAAAGCCTTAATTTAGACACGATTCATGAATGGCTTGGCACAACCGACGGAATTGTTGCAACACCGCATTCTCAACGCTCTATAGCTGAAGTAAAAGTTAAGCTTAACAATAATATCAGTAATTTTCCTATTACCGACTTAGTTGATTTAATTGAAGGTGCTTTACAAACGCCTGTACAAGCGGCAGTAAAACGTGAAGATGAACAAGAATTCGCCCGTTTAAACGGGCAAAACCTGATGTTTTGTGAAGATGCAGCACGTCGTTTACAATACTGTATGAATCAAGCCCAAGAATATGATGATTTTTGGCTCAAAATAAACCATCTTGAATCTTTACATGCCCATGATGCGGTTAGTATAACCACCAAAGGTGTTGTTGATGGCTACCAACCATAAAAATCTGCCAATAAGTAATTGAGCTGTTAGCCTCTTTTTTAAAAGTCTCTGCAGTAATGTAGCGGCTTTTTTTGTGTCTGTTTTTTCAATAATAAAGAAACATTTAGCGCTAATAAGTACTAAATAAAATTATTTTTAATAATTATTTTTCGCTGTATATATTCAAATAATATGCATATATATTCACAAAAACATTGACTCAATCTCTTTTTACGGGTAATTTTGCCGACCGCTTTAAATAATGATTTTCATTAATAGCATGTCACCTCATAAAGACTCAGTAGAAGTCTGGTGTTTAATGCTCAAGAAGCTATAAATAATAATATTCTGAAGGATCAGCAGCGTACAGTTTGGCATTAAAAATAGACAGCTTAAATTAGCAAATAATATAGCTAATAACATAGTTGATGAAATAGGAATAACCAATGAATAATATGAGCAAAAAATCACAAGGCCTTTACCGCGCCGAATTTGAACATGATAGTTGCGGTATTGGCTTTGTTGCCAATCTAAAAGGTAAAAAATCTCACGATATTATTGAAAACGCACTTACTATGTTGAGCTGCATGGAACATCGTGGTGGTACTGGCTTTGACGTCAAAAGTGGTGACGGCGCGGGTATACTTATTCAAATCCCACACGATTTTTTAAGCCAAGAAACTGCAGCCTTAGGGCTTAACCTACCCAATGCTGGCGATTACGGCGTAGGTATGATTTTCTTTCCACGCGATAAAGCGCAAGGTGAAGCCTGTAGAGACATTTTAAACCAAAATATTATCGAACTAGGTTTAACATTAATAGGTTACCGTAATGTGCCTGGCGACAACTCAATGCTAGGTGCTGCTTCATTTGAAAGCGAGCCAAATATTGAACAAGTATTTATTGCCAAACCAACAGAATTAAATGCACAAGAGTTTGAGCGCAAATTATTTGTACTACGTAAATATACCTCACATAAAATTAATGCCACTATTGCTAAAGAACGTGACGAGTTTTACGTTACTTCTATGTCATCAACTAAAATAGTATATAAAGGGCAATTTACCACTGAGCAAGTTCGTCAGTATTATCTTGACCTTCAAGACGAACGTACTATCTCAGGTATGGCGATGTTCCATTCTCGCTTCTCAACAAACACGTTCCCAGCTTGGCGTCGTGCACAACCATTTCGTTATATTGCTCATAACGGTGAAATTAACACCGTACGTGGCAATATTAACTGGATGAATGCGCGTGAAGCGTTATTTAAGTCTGTGAATTTCAGCGATGCTGAATTAAAAATGTTAAACCCAATTTGTAATAACGACAATTCTGATTCTGCCAACCTTGATATGGCAATTGAGTTGTTAGTGCTTAGTGGTCGTTCATTAGCACAAGTTATGATGATGATGGTGCCAGAAGCATGGCAAACCCAAACAGATATGGATGCCACCAAACGTGCCTTTTACGAGTACTATGCGTGTATTATGGAACCGTGGGACGGCCCCGCTTCATTATCTTTTTCTGATGGTAATGTTATTGGCGCAACACTCGATCGCAACGGCTTACGCCCTTCTCGTTATTTATTAACTGAAGATGGCACCTTAGTTATGGGATCTGAAACAGGTACCTTATGTGTTGATCAATCAACTGTCGTTGAAAAAGGCCGCTTGCAACCAGGCAAAATTTTTATTGCTGATTTAGAGCAAGGTCGTATTATTAGTGATGACGAAGTTAAAAAACAAGTCAGCTCAGCACAGCCTTACGGACAATGGATAGCACAAAATAAAATAGAGTTGAATCAGTTACCCGTGCCAACTGCTTCTATTGCGCAACCACCATTAACAGAGTTACGCAAAATACAAAAAGCATTTGGTTATACGAATGAAGATCTTAATTTAATACTTGCTGGTATGGTTGGTACATCAAAAGAGCCATTGGGCGCCATGGGTACCGATACGCCGTTAGCTGTGTTATCACATCGCCCACAACAACTATCACATTACTTTAAGCAATTATTTGCACAGGTGACAAATCCTCCTATTGATCCAATTCGTGAAGAATTGGTTATGTCACTACGCGGTTATATTGGTAAATCTTTAAATTTATTAGAAGAAACAGCAGCACACTGCCATAAAGTTGAAATTGATCAACCTGTGCTAACTAATGAAGATCTACGTAAATTACAACACATTGATAACGATCATCTGCAATCAAAAACGATTAGCATTACATTTAAGGCAAATGGCGGTGCTGGTTCACTTGAAAAAGCCCTTGACCGTATTTGCTTATACGCAAAAAATGCGGTTGAAGATGGGTATTCGATTTTAATATTAAGTGATCGCGAAGTAGACAGTGATCATGTTGCTATCCCTTCTGTATTAGCAACAGCGGCTGTTCACCATTATTTGATTCGTGAAAAATTACGTTCTTACGCTGATATTATTTTAGAATCAGCTGACGTACGTGAAACTCATCATTTTGCAACGGTTATCGGTTACGGTGCTGCCGCAGTAAACCCTTATTTAGCACTTGAAAGTATGTTCGCGTTGCGCGACGAAGGTGTACTTGATACTAAATTAACAAATGATCAAATAACAGATAAATACACAAAAGCTGTTGGCAGTGGTTTATTGAAAACCTTCTCTAAAATGGGTATTTCAACATTACAGTCATATTTAGGCGCGCAAATTTTTGAAGCTTTGGGTATTAATTCAGATGTTATAGATAAATACTTCACTGGTACGGTAAGTAGAATTGAAGGGTTAAGTTTAGACCAAATCGCTCAAGAAGCATTATTACGTCATCGTGAAGGCTTCCCAGAAGCAGACCGTATTGCTATTGAAAATTTATTACCAACAGGTGGTGAATATTCATGGAGAAATGATGGAGAACGTCATTTATTTAGCCCAACAGTTATTCGCTTATTACAGCATTCAACGGCAAGTAACGATACAAATCAATTTAAACAATATACAAAAACTGTTGATGAGCAATCTAAAGAAGCATTTACCTTGCGTGGTTTGCTTGAATTAAATAGCGATCGCCCTGCAATTGACATTAGTGAAGTTGAGCCAATTGAAAATATTTTCAAACGATTTGCATCAGGCGCTATGTCTTTTGGTTCAATATCGTGGGAAGCTCATACTACATTAGCCATTGCTATGAACCGTATTGGTGGTAAGAGTAACAGTGGCGAAGGTGGTGAAGATCCTATTCGTTTTACACCATTAGAAAATGGCGATTCAATGAACTCGCGCATTAAACAAGTTGCGTCAGGCCGTTTTGGTGTTACCAGTCATTACTTAGCTAATGCAGACGAATTACAAATCAAAATGGCACAAGGTGCAAAACCAGGTGAAGGTGGTCAACTTCCTGGTGATAAAGTAGACGCGTGGATTGGTAAAACTCGTGGCTCAACACCAGGTGTAGGATTAATTTCACCACCACCACACCATGATATTTATTCTATAGAAGATTTATCACAACTTATTTTTGATCTTAAAAATGCTAACCGTGAAGCACGTGTTAACGTTAAATTAGTATCAGAAGCAGGCGTTGGTACAATCGCTTCGGGTGTCTCTAAAGCCTACGCTGATGTGGTATTAATTGCAGGCCACGATGGTGGCACAGGTGCATCACCATTAAGTTCAATTAAACACACAGGCTTACCGTGGGAACTTGGTCTAGCTGAAACACATCAAACCTTAGTACGCAACAAATTACGTAGCCGTATCACCGTACAAACTGATGGCCAGCTAAAAACGCCACGCGATTTAGCTATTGCTACGCTACTAGGCGCAGAAGAATATGGTATGGCAACAACAGCACTAGTAGTTGAAGGTTGTATTATGATGCGCAAATGTCATTTAAATACTTGTCCTGTTGGCATTGCCACACAAGATAAAGGTTTACGTGATAAGTTTACAGGTCGTGCTGACATTTTAGTTAACTTCTTCACTATGATGGCTGAAGGGTTACGTGAGATTATGGCAGAACTTGGCTTTAAGAGTATTGATGAAATGGTTGGTCAAACGCAATGTTTGAAACCACGCAGCGATGTAGAACATTGGAAATACAAAGGTATTGACTTATCACCACTACTACACAAAGCAGAAAGTGACGAAAGTGAAACACTTTATCGCTCAAAAGAACAAAAACACTTAATACATGATATTATCGATCGTAAGATGATTAACGATGCGAAGGAAGCGCTTGATTCTCAGCAAAGTGTTGAGCTTGAATATGATGTTATCAATACTGACAGAACCGTTGGTGCAATGATTTCTAATGAAATATCTAAAAAGTACCAAGCAGAAGGCTTACCTGAAAACACGATTAAAGTGAAATTTAACGGCTCAGCTGGCCAAAGCTTTGGTTGTTTCTCAGCCAAAGGTTTACGTTTTGAGCTCGAAGGTGATGCAAACGATTACTTTGGTAAAGGTTTATCTGGCGCTAACTTAGTTGTTTATCCAAGCAAACAAGCTAAATTCTCAGCAAGTGAAAATATCCTAATTGGTAACGTTGCTTTCTTTGGTGCTACTTCTGGTAGTGCCTTTATTCGCGGTGTTGCTGGTGAGCGTTTCTGTGTGCGTAACTCTGGTGCAACAGCCGTAGTTGAAGGTGTAGGCGATCACGGTTGCGAATACATGACTGGCGGTAAAGCAGTTATTCTAGGAAGTACGGGGCGCAACTTTGCCGCTGGTATGTCTGGTGGTGTCGCTTATGTTCTTGATAAAAACAAAGACTTCGCACCTAAATGCAATATGGAAATGGTCTCTTTAGAAACCGTTGACACTGACGCAGAAAGCGCAGAATTAAAAGCCTTAATTACCGAGCATTTTAACGCAACAGGTTCAGATGTTGCCAGTGAATTATTAGAAAACTGGAACAACAATGTTAAACATTTTGTCAAAGTAATGCCTGTAGATTACAAGCGAATGCAAGGTTACATGAATGACGTACGCACAAGCGGCAATTTTGAATCAGAATATGACATTGCCGTAAAAGCTTTCGATATCCATTTAAACAACATAGCTAGCGCAAAAGCTTAAGCTGCAAGGAGAATATATTATGGGAAATCCAACAGGGTTTATCAACGTAGGTCGTGCCTTGCCAACTGAACGTAAAGCGGACGAACGTTTAATTGACTGGCTTGAAGTATATGAAGACATTCCACTCAAAGACGTCGAGAAACAAGCTTCTCGTTGTATGGATTGTGGTGTACCGTTTTGTCAATCAGCAAAGTCTGAATTTGCTCCGGCTGTTGCTGGTTGTCCAGTAAACAACGTCATTCCAGAGTGGAATGATCTAGTTTACCGTGGACGCTGGAAAGACGCTGTAGAGTTATTGCATAAAACCAATAACTTCCCTGAGTTTACTGGTCGAGTTTGTCCAGCACCATGTGAAGGTGCTTGTGTACTAGGGATTAATGAAGACCCAGTAACAATCAAACTTCACGAAAAAGAAATTATTGATAAAGCGTTTAAAGAAGGTTGGGTTGTTGCAGAGCCACCATCAGCACGCACAGGTAAAAACGTTGCTGTTATCGGTTCAGGCCCTGCTGGTCTTGCTGCTGCTGCACAATTGAATAAAGCTGGCCATATGGTGACTGTATATGAACGTGCCGACAGAATCGGTGGTTTATTAATGTACGGTATTCCAAACATGAAGTTGCAAAAAGAATTAGTACAGCGTCGTGTTGATTTGCTAGCTGACGAAGGCATTGTTTTTGTCACCAATACCGAAGTTGGCAAAGACGTTAGTGTTGAACAACTTGAAAAAGACTTTGATGCCGTAGTGTTATGTATAGGTGCAACCGTGCCGCGTGACTTACCGGTTGAAGGCCGTGAATTAAACGGTGTTCATTTTGCTATGGACTTCTTGAAAGCCAATACCAAAAGCTTACTTGATAGCGAGCATAAAGATGGTCAGTTCATCAATGCTGCAGGTAAAAACGTGGTAGTAATCGGTGGTGGTGACACCGGTACTGACTGTATTGGTACGTCGTTACGTCACAAGTGTGCAAGCGCAATTCAATTAGAAATTATGCCTCGCCCACCTGAAAAACGTATTGAGTCAAGCAACCCATGGCCACAATGGCCAAAACGCTTGCTCGTTGATTACGGTCAAAAAGAAGCTATTGCGATTCAAGGTCAAGATCCGCGTCAATATTTAGTCATGACTAAAAAAATTGAAAGTGACGGCCAAGGTAATGTTAAAGCGGTTCATACGGTTGATATTACCTGGGAGAAAAACGACAAAGGTCAAATGTTCCCACAAGAAGTGGCTGGCAGTGAAAAAGTATTGCCTGCTGATATCGTCCTGATTGCTATGGGCTTTATGGGTCCTGAAGGTGGTTTGGTTGAGCAATTTGGTCTTGAACAAGATAACCGTTCAAACATTGCTGCTGATTACGACAAGTTTGCCACTAGCAAGCAAGGCGTATTTGCTGCTGGTGATGGTCGTCGTGGCCAAAGCTTAATTGTATGGGCAATTGACGAAGGTCGCCGCTGTGCACGTGAAGTAGACACCTATTTAATGGGTAAGAGCTATTTACCTTAAACTGTTTAGCTTAAAGCTTGAATTAACTTATACTAAAAAGCGCTTTGATAGATTCTATCAAAGCGCTTTTTTTACTAGCGTCAATTAACTGCTTTATCGCTGTAAACATAATAAAGCCTCTCTGATATGGTTACGCATAAACCTTAGTTTAGAGATTGATGTTATTCAAGTTTAAGCAAATGTCCTTGTTAATTCTGTTAATTCTTAACGGCAAATTGCAGTTGGCTAAAATAAGTGAGGCACGAGCAAAAAGCCAACTGTAATTTGTTATTGGGATTTAGAATTAATAGAAGTTAAAAAATTTTCTATAGGTGCTCTATTAATGAAGTTATTGCTTTTATTGAGATTTTGAAGAAAGCTTAGAGGAGTTAATTCATGATTTCTTTCGGTTTGCATCGGATTTGCACCTTTCTCAATTAAATACTTAACAAGTTTTATATCGTTAAGTAGTATTGCTGAATGTAAGGGTGTAAGACCATCAATATTACTCTGAGCATCAATTGACATACCTTTAGACAAAAAATGTTCGAGGTAAATATACCGCTTATTTATATCTTTAATGCCAAATAGAAATGCTAATCCAGATCCGGATTCTAAATACTGAATATCATTTTTTGATGATCTAAAGTTAAATAGATAGAATTCACATCCTTTATTGGGAATATAGTGAGTATCATCATTAGTACTACAAATGATGATATCTTCAATATGGATGAAAACTAGGACACTCGCTTATAAAGTAAACCAGAAAAAAACAATAACACAAGTTAAATAGCCACTCAAAATAAGCCAAATGATTACTAATAAATCCTGTATGCGAATAATACTTACCAAATTTGTAAAATACAGTAGAAAACACGGTTTTTTAGACACACCAAGGACATCAGGCTTGATGTTTTGTTTTAAGATAAGTGGAGTGATAAACGTTAAGTCATTAAGTCGTTAAGCCGTTAAGCCGTTAAGCCGTTAAGCCAATAGTTTATCACAGCAATTGACATTAGTTCGCCGCTTTAATCCTTTATGTTCACAGTAATCAGTTAACACATCACTATGTCCTACCGCACCACGGAATAGCTTTCTAAAGTCTTTTGTCAAGGTTAACCAATTATCGGGACTTATGTTCAAGCGGTTAAGTAAAGCTGGTTGAATTGCTTCAATATAACCGGCTTTATCTTCACGAAAACAGCGACCAGTCAGTTCAATTAATTCAAGGTAATCTTTAAGCTCAAACGGTAAACCTTTTGGCATTGCTTTACGTGGGTTTCCTACAAATGGTAATAATAATTTGGGTTGTTTAGCTTTTTTAGCTTGTGCTACTCGCTCTTTTACACTGGTATGTGAGGATGTTTCTGGAGTTATGGCAATGTTAGCTCTAACAGGGTTTAAGTCTACATAGGCCATACAAGCAGCAAGTGCGGCTTCATCTAATAAGGCTTGTGATTTAAAACGACCTTCCCAAAAATGACCTGTGCAATTGTCTTCTTGATTGGCTTGTGTCGCAATACTTTGGTTGAGTATGCGCATAAACCAGCTGATATCCATCAAACGATTGCGATAAACATCTACCGTTTCAAGTAAAGAAGCCATAAGGTAGTCAGGGACTTCTTCTCCTCGGCAATATTTTTGCGTTAATAACGTACCTTTAAATAACTGATGCCAGCGATCAAGCACTTCAACTGTTGTCCACCCTTTTGCTGTGGCTTCATCAACAAAAAGTACCAAGTGCGTGTGATTACTCATCACAGCGTAAGCGCACACATCAATAGCAAACACTTGACTTAGGCTGAGTAATTTATCCTCTACCCAGCCGCGTCTGTGGTCAAAATTTCCCCCTGTGTTTTTATCTTCACCGCATAAAAAGGCGCGGCGAACACAACGAGAAATACAATGATAATAAGGGGTATCAACTAAGCTAATGAGTTGCTTTCTGGCAGTAGTCATAATAAGACCTCTGAATAATGGTTATAGATTAACCTTAGTTCAGTGGTTTATATTATTCAACTTTAAGCGACTGTCCTTGTTAATTTTCTTGTTAATTTTGGTCCTTGTTAATTTTGGTCCTTGTTAATTTTGGTCCTTGTTAATTTTGCGTATTTCAAGGGTACCCGCATAATCAAAAAGGTAGTCGTAAATAAAGACAACAACATGAAAAAGAGCAAAGATTAAATGAGAAAAAGTTTTGAGTTAGCGCATGGAGTCAAGCATCGGGTGTGGCACAACCACCGAGGGCGTTAGGATGGCAATAGCCTAACGGCTATTGAACCACGAGCATAGACTGAAATTAGGTGTCACGACGGAAAAAGTAAGGTAGGCGCTGTTAACCAATAGGTTAATAATCCACGAATATCAGCATGATAACCGACGAAATTACTTGCTTCATTCTATGCGTTAACTCACTCAACTTGAAAAGAGAAAAATCATGGTTCGAAAAAAAGCAGGATATTTTATGGTTTAAGTTGACGTGGGGAGTCATACCAACGCCTAAATAACAGGCTGAGTAATGGTTGGCTAAAATTGTGCAGCGAAGCGAAACGTAGCCAACTGTTACGTGTCCTTGTTGATTTTACTTGTTAGCCATTTCATATGCACTATTGATAACTGACCAGTACATAATAGGGTCTTTTAATAGTCCCCAGAGATAGGCTAATACCATTAATGTAATACAAACAAATAACATAAAACCTGATAGTTTATTTAAAGATGAGTTTTCAATTAACTCAGGTTTAGTGCCTTTTTTGATGAATAACCCACAAATTACAACCATAATTGCGAATACAGTTGCAAATAGAAAGCTGTGACTGTAACCAAAGGTAATAAGACCATAAAAAGATATGCCAAATAATATTGACCCAAGGCTTAAAACAATAATAGAGGTTGTCCCAGAGAAAAATGCTAAGTATTTTGAGCTTTCATTGATTGTAGTTATTTTTGTTTTATCAAGTCTATAGGCTGTTAGAACGACAATCCATACCATAAAAAGTGGAATTGTACTTGCGATTAACTTGTCCGCTACCATCCCTTGAACATCTACTAACCCTGAAACTATTTTGCTACCGCTTGATTGATCCTTAAACCATGCATAAACATCAGAAGTCATAAATGGCCCAAATACAAATAACCCCAAGGCAAAGCTACAACCGACTACAAGAAATAAGATTATTAACTTATAATTTCCGTACCATTTGATCAAAATATCTACTACGTTTTTAAAATCTATCACCAACGTTCCTTGTTTTTTGTCCTTTTAAACGACTTGATTGTCATTATAAACTGCCAACCATACTTTTAAACCGAGTGCTATTTGCTTTTCTTGAGCCAAGCTCACTTATTAAGTACTTGAGACATATTTGGATGTTATTTGCTCTTTCAAGACAATCTGAATCCGAAAGGCTATGAACACCTTCACTTAAAATTTGATATAACCGACCTAAGGGGTTTAAGCCATCAGGTTTTAAGTAGACAGGTAAAGCACTATTAGCAATAGAAATTTTATCGCTCATTGGAGATTGCTTCTTTAATTCTTCTAAAGCAGCAAGTACATCTGCATTACTTTCGGTACGACGACTGTCCTCTTGAATCATTTCCAATAGTTTATCTATATTGTCTTCAACAATTCTGCGGAAATAAGCAAAAGCGGCTACACCAAATCCATGAGATAAACAAATAACAGCTTTTTCATAGTTTTCGCCGTCATCTGAAAAAAACTTTTGTAACGCTTTATCTCTATCAAGTTTTTTGCGGGGTAACTCTCCATATTTTTGCATTTTAATTTCAGTTTCATTTACAACTTGCTCAACTAAATACTGGTGCTTTTGTTTACGACAGGATACACAAGTAAATTCAAAATATGATGTTCCAGAAGATAGGCTTTCCACTCTCATTCCCGCACCACCACCTCTCGATCTTAAATCTTGAAACGGTCGGTTTTGTTCACAAACTTCACAAAATGAATCAATCTCATTTATATGCAAACTACTTCTATTAAATTGTGGGGGTGTAAATGACTGCCATGAATATAAAGGTGCATCTTCTAAGAATGCTTTTATTTTTTGATCATCGAGTTCTTCCATTTTGAAACATGTACTCCTGATTGATGAAGATGGCTAACAGCTTATTGAACACCATTTTGGGGGTTTATAACACCCCAAAACGGCGTATATTACGTGCATTAATAATTTCATTAAAAAACACCTTTGTAAACAAATGATTATATGTATTTTAAAATAACCTTTGTTGTTACGCCCCAAAACGCCTTGTAATAATGTTATAGGATAAAATTACAAACACAATGTAAATAAAACTATTAACTTGGCCTGAATAGCTGCTATAGGAAGGCAGAACTGTGCTTTATATTTCTTTATCTAATAATAATTCATACTACTGCGTAATAAAATGAAAGTTTGCCATGATAAGGGTAGCAAGCACTGATATTTCACGTAATCAAAAGATTACCTATTAGTCATTGATCAATAATGATTTAGTTAAACTTTCTGTGAAGTATATTGGCGAGCTACGTTCATAGGCAATAGCATCATCTTCCGGGGTATTTAATATATTAGGCGGATAGCCATGGTTAGAATTCATTCTGACACAGCGCAATGAATTACGCCCTACACGGGGTAAGCTTGTATTCTTTACTGCGCTAATTCAATCAACACCGCAGTATACATTTTCAAATTCAGCATAAATTGTTCAATGGTAATGAACTCATGTTCGGAATGCCCAGTGTATTCTTTACCTGGCATAGAAGGACCAAAGCTAACGGCATTAGGGAACAGCCTTGAATTAGTGCCACCACCAATAGCGACAGGTTTAGCGTCAGTAATACCCGTATAAAACGAGAATACATTTAGTAAGGTATCTATTTGCGGCGCATTATTTTGCACAAACGGTTCGCCAATGTAGTTTTTCAAGTTGGTTAGGGTTACTTGATTCGCTTGTTGCCATTGTTTAAGCGTTAAATTAATCTCACTTTCTAATTGTGCTGCGGTTTTTCCTTTAGGTCGACGTAAATTAATATTAAGCTCTATGCCCTGCTCTTTTGGTTTTAATACGGTTGGTTGTAAAGACATTGGGCCCATAAAATCATCGCTATAAGCAACATTGCCAAACTTTTCTCCGTATAAACCTGTACCTATATTATCATTAATAAAATTAACAAGCGCACCGCTAGCGTTGTTAGGCCAACGGGTAAATGACAATAAATCAGCTAAATAGGTAATCGCATTGACACCGTTTTCGGGTTTAGATGAATGAGCAGATTTTCCCAGCGCCTTTATCGTTAAAGCATTAGCCTGCCATTGATAATCATACTGAATACCTGAATGTGATTTGGCCGCTTGTTTTAGTTTAACTAATAACTTTTCATTGGCATTTTCGATTGTGGCTTGGGCGTCTTCGGGAATTTGGCTACCGAAAAAACCACCGCTAAAGGCACTTAAATGAACACTTTCAGAGAGCACTTCTTCACTGCCTGAATTCAAGTTTGGAAAGGTCATACTGATAGTGCCATAACCTTTTTCCGCGGTAACAACAGGATATTCAGCATCAAGGGTTATATTTACTTGAGGTAATGAGCGGCTCTTAATGTAAGTTTCTAACGGCGCCCAGTCAGACTCTTCTGCCATATAAACATATAATTCAATACGTTTATTGAGTTTTATATTCATGTCTTTAATTGATTTCATTGCATAAAGCGCATTTGAAATTGAGCCTTTATCATCTTCTGTCCCTCTACCAACTAATTTTCCAGGCTCGGAGGTGAGATCCAGTTCAAAGGGAGATTTAGCCCATTTAGCCGGCGTCGCAGGCTGAACATCGCCGTGCGTGATCATCCCAAGGCGCTCTTGGCTATTACCTAAACCGATGATGACAATATAGCCGTGGTCGGTGTAGTCTAATCCTAGCTGCTTAGCCTGCTGCGCCAGTTCTTGCTTAAACGCTTGATGCACTGGATTATCTGTTGAAGGTAAACCGTCAATGGCAACGGTATTAAATTTCACTAATTTTTCAAGGCTCATTAGCATCTGATCTTGATAAGTATCCGCAGCATACTGCGAAGTTTGTTTTGCCACATCACTCACCTTAGCATGCAGCTGCAATGGTAGTAATAAGGCGCTAGTTAATAGTAATAAGTATAAAGATGGACGTTTCAACACTTGATGACTCCTATTTTTTTAAACACTTATCCCTGTAAACGAGAATAAATGCAAGGGATTGATGAAATTAGTTAAAGCAATGAGTTATTTCTGATATATCGCAAAAGATAAACCTAGCTTATTTGATATGTTCGTTAATAGCTTTTCAAATTTATGGGGAACATACGATTGAGGTGTCACATCGTCTAGTTCAACCGTCATATTTTCAGTGCTATTTTCCGTAACGTCTTCGATGTGACTTTCGATGCTGTATCCTTTGATGCACTCGATACTCAGCTTGATTTTCCCTTTTTCATTTATCGTAGTTGAAATAGGTTTTATGATATTTTTAGATACACACATTGTTAGTCCTCCTTTGATAGATGCTGTTATTTTGCATTGAACTATTTTATTGAACCAGCAATAATAATTAACATTTGCTATAAGCTGTGCTTATTACTAACTTATAGTACCAACCTTATTTAATTCATTAGTTGAGATGCTCAAAATGGATAAACGATTAAAGCACTTAAACAATTTACGTAGTTTTGAGAGTGCAGCCAGACATGAAAGTTACAGTAAAGCGGCAAAAGAGTTATTTGTTACGCAAGCTGCTATCAGCCAACAAATGCGACAATTAGAAACCTCGTTAAGTACTCGCCTATTTGCACGTAACGGCAGAAAAATGCTGTTAACTAACAGTGGTGAAAAACTCTATCAAGCAACTCACCTTGCATTTAACACGCTTGTGAAAGGCTTTAATAGTATTCAAACCGAAGAAGTTGCGGGTAGTTTAACGATTACCTCAACTCAAGCTTTCACTTCACTCTGGTTGATGCCACGTTTGTTTCGGTTTTCAGTCAAACATCCTGAAATAGAAATCAGAGTACTGTCTTCCAATCGTATTGAAGATCTTCGTCAAGGACATATTGATCTAGCTATTCGTTTTAGAACAACCTTAGACAATGAAATTCACGACGAGATGGTTTATGACTTCGTTGGGGAGGATCATGTCTACCCTGTCTGTTCCCCACAACTGGCCAAAGAAATGAATTTCAAACAACCCCAAGACATTTTAAAGTGTTGGTTGGTTAATTTAGAACACGCAGGCTCTATTGATTGGACAACTTGGTTTAAACAGGCAGGAGTTGAAAATTATCAACACCATAAGAAATGGACACAAGTCAGTAGTGGTGATATAGCGTTAAGTGCCGTACTCAGTGGCCATGGATTTACGTTAAGTTCTCGGGCTTTATACTCTCAATACGTAGACACGGGGCAACTCGTTATTCCATTTGGAATAAAACATCCCATCTCGTTTAAGCGGTATTATGTTTATGATCCAAATTCAGCTAAAAAAGCACGGCTCGATATTTTTCTTGCTTGGTTAAAAGAAGAAGCTGACAATGAAAATCAAAACTTCCCTAACTTAACAAATTAAAGAAGAAAACAAATAGTTAAACTTGATAATTAGCATAAGCTAAATTTATCCCTTAAAAATCCTGTTGAAAAATTACGAGCAAAAGCTCTATTTCAATTGACCTTTCCCATGCAAATGAGTAATGTAAGCACCCCTCCTCTTGGATAAAAACGGAATAGTTAAACGCTTTTCTCTTACCTTTAATCCTTTTTTATTCTGTTACCAAGCGGATTTTTTATTAGGAGACAGTAATGCAGCTTTATGATCATAGCGTTCAACGCGAAAATTGTGGTTTTGGCTTAATCGCCCATCAACATGGTGAAACCAGCCATAAACTTATTAAAACTGCTATTTCAGCCTTAGATCGTATGCAACATCGAGGTGGTATTGCTGCTGATGGTAAAACGGGCGATGGTTGTGGTTTATTGTTACAAAAACCTGATACTTTCTTTCGTGCTGTTGCTGAAGACAATGGTTGGAAACTTGGTAAAAAGTATGCAGTTGGCATGATATTTTTAAACCCTGACCCTGTTGCTGCAGCCTTATCAAAAAAAATATTAGAAGAAGAATTTACTAACGAAAGTTTAACCCTAGTGGGCTGGCGAACAGTCCCTATCGACACCTCGGTATTAGGTGATGCAGCAATCAACAACATGCCCACAATCGAGCAAGTATTTGTTGATGCACCTCCAGGTTGGCGAAATCGCGATTTAGAGCGTCGTTTATATATGGCGCGTCGACGTGCAGAAAAACGCATCACCGATAATGTATTTTATGTTGCCAGCTTATCGTGTTTGGTTACTATCTATAAAGGCTTAATGATGCCGATAGATTTACCTAATTTCTATTTAGATCTGGCAGATATAAGAATGCAAAGCGCTATTTGTGTTTTTCATCAACGTTTTTCAACCAATACATCGCCACAATGGTATTTAGCGCAACCCTTTAGATACTTAGCACATAATGGTGAAATCAATACCATTAATGGTAATCGTCAATGGTCACGTGCACGCACGTATCGTTTTAAATCCCCTCTGCTACCAGATTTACAAGAAGCCGCACCTTTTGTTGGTCAAACAGGATCTGACTCCTCTTCCTTAGACAATATGCTTGAACTTTTTCTTGCTGGTGGTATGGATTTATACCGCGCAATGCGTTTATTAATGCCCCCTGCATGGCAAAACAGCACATTAATGGATGACGAATTACGCGCCTTTTACGAATTTAACTCCATGCACATGGAACCTTGGGACGGCCCAGCAGGTGTGGTAATGACCAATGGTCGTCACGTTGCCTGTAACTTAGACAGAAACGGCTTACGCCCCGCTCGTTATGTGATTACTCGTAATGGCTTCATTACCCTTGCTTCAGAAGTAGGTATTTGGGATTACGGTGAAGATGAAGTGGTTGAAAAAGGCCGTGTTGGTCCCGGCGAAATGCTTGCGCTTGATACCTATACAGGTAAACTTTTTAACTCAAATGATATTAATAATGAATTAAAAGGTCGTCATCCCTACCGTGAATGGCTCAACAAACACGTTCGTCGTTTAATACCATTTGACGAGCTAGAAGCCAATCAAATAGGTGTGCGCGTTTTCTCTGATATAGAGATGAATCAATACCATAAAATGTTTAATTACAGTTATGAAGAAATTCATCAAGTGATTAAAACATTGGCAGAAAACGGCCAAGAAGCGACAGGTTCAATGGGTGATGACACCCCAATGGCCGTTTTATCAAGTAAACCACGTGTGTTATATGATTATTTCCGCCAACAATTTGCCCAAGTAACCAATCCACCTATTGACCCATTGCGCGAACGTTATGTTATGTCGCTTGGTACCTGTATTGGTCGTGAGCATAACGTATTTAACGAGACATCAGGGCATGCCGATCGCATGCTGTTTTCTACTCCTGTATTAATGTACACTGGTTTAAAACAGTTACGTGAATTAGACCCAGCTCACTATCGCTCAGACACCCTAACCCTAACGTACGATGGCGATGAGGGATTAGAGGCGGCTATTAAGCGTTTATGTGATGAAGCTGAAGATTTAGTAAAAAATAAAAGTACGGTTATTTTGGTACTTTCTGATAGGCAAATTCACCCTGGATTATTAGTGATTCCTGCTGCGATGGCAGTTGGTGCAGTACAAAAACGTTTAGTTGATCAGCAACTCCGTTGTGATTCAAACATTATTGTAGAAACTGCTTCAGTGCGCGATTCACACCAATATGCCGTATTACTAGGACTAGGTGCTACCGCTATCTACCCTTATTTAGCTTTTGAAACCATTGAGCAATTGGTTGAACAAGGCCAAATTAAATTAAGTGCTCGTGATGCGGTAGTTAACTATCGTGAAGGTATCAACAAGGGGTTATTAAAAATACTGTCTAAAATGGGTATTTCAACCATAGCCAGTTATCGTTGTGCGGGGTTGTTTGAAGTTATTGGCTTAAATGACAGCATAATGAAATTATGTTTTAGTGATTTACCAAGCCGTATTCAAGGCGCCGACTTTGCTGATATTGAACAAGACAATATTAACCTTGCTCGTAAAGCATTCTTACCTCATCAAAAAATGTCTCATGGCGGCTTACTTAAATACGTACATGGTGAAGAATACCATGCCTTTAACCCAAATGTAGTGAACTACTTACAACGTGCCGTACAAAACGGCAATTATGATGATTACCGTAAGTTTGCTGACGAAGTAAATAACCGCCCAATTGCAATGCTGCGAGACTTATTAGTATTAAAAGATGATTGTGAAGCCATTGAGCTTTCGCATGTTGAAAGTAGCAATGAAATGTTTAAACGTTTTGACTCTGCCGCTATGTCAATTGGTGCGTTAAGCCCCGAGGCTCATGAAGCACTTGCCATTGCAATGAATCGCTTAGGTGGTAGCTCAAATTCGGGTGAAGGTGGTGAAGACGAACGCCGCTTTGGTACTGTTAAAAACTCTCGTATTAAACAAATTGCTTCGGGCCGTTTTGGGGTAACGCCACACTATTTAGTTAATGCTGATGTATTACAAATTAAAGTGGCACAAGGAGCAAAACCAGGTGAAGGTGGTCAATTGCCTGGTGATAAAGTATCACCATTAATTGCAAAATTACGTTATTCAGTACCAGGTGTCACGCTTATTTCACCGCCCCCCCATCATGATATTTATTCAATTGAAGATTTAGCGCAGCTTATTTTTGACTTAAAACAGGTCAACCCTAAAGCAGTTATTTCTGTGAAGTTAGTTTCAGGTCCAGGTGTGGGAACCATTGCTGCAGGTGTTGCCAAAGCATATGCTGATTTTATTACTATTTCAGGTTATGACGGAGGTACTGCAGCTAGCCCATTAACGTCTGTAAAATACGCTGGTTGTCCTTGGGAGTTAGGCTTAGCTGAAGCACATCAAGCCTTAGTTACTAATGGTCTACGTCATAAAGTACGTTTACAAGTAGACGGTGGGTTAAAAACGGGTATAGATATTGTTAAGGCAGCCATATTAGGCGCAGAAAGTTTCGGATTTGGTACTGTACCTATGGTGGCATTAGGCTGTAAATTTTTACGTATATGTCACTTAAATAATTGTGCAACGGGTGTAGCAACACAAGACGAAGTGTTACGCGAACAATTTTTCAAAGGCTTACCTGACCAAGTAATGAATTATTTTAAATTTATTGCTCAAGATGTACGTGAGATCCTTGCGAGTTTAGGCGTTAAAAGTTTAACTGACATTATTGGCAGAGTAGACTTACTAACACAAATTGAAGGCATCAGCGCTAAACAACAAAAATTAGATTTATCGCCAATTATCGCACCGGTAGTTGCCGCAGATGATACGGCACTGCATCAAACAGAAGCAAACAAACCGTTTGATCAAGGACAATTAAATCAGAAAATAGTCGCTATCGCACATGAGGCGGTTGCACACAGCAAAGGAGGCGAATACAGATTTTCTATACAAAATACCGATCGCTCTGTTGGGGCAACCTTATCAGGTGAAATAGCGCGACAACATGGTGATCAAGGGATGGCGGCTTCACCTATTACTTTCCATTTATCTGGTACAGCAGGTCAAAGCTTTGGTGTTTGGAATGCAGGAGGTCTACACCTTAAACTTACAGGTGATGCCAACGATTATGTGGGCAAAGGCATGACAGGTGGAATAATAACGGTTATGCCTCCCAAGGGTGTTGACTACCGAAGTCATAAAACAATGATTATGGGTAACACCTGTTTATACGGAGCAACAGGAGGTAAATTATACGCCTGTGGCCGCGCTGGTGAACGTTTTGCTGTACGTAATTCGGGCTGTCATGCGGTTGTTGAAGGCACTGGCGATCATGCCTGTGAATACATGACAGGTGGTATTGTCACAATATTAGGTGATATTGGTGTGAACTTTGGCGCGGGTATGACAGGTGGCTTTGCCTATGTATTAGATGAAAAAGACGATTTGGATATACGTATCAATCCTGAGTCTATTGAAATGCTAGCTATTGACGAGCTCAGCATTCATAAAGAACATTTGCGTGGCATAATCAATCATCATTTTGAAGAAACAGGCAGCCTACGCGCACAGGAAATTTTACAAGATTTTGATAAATTCGCACCACTATTTAAATTGATTAAACCAACGGCAACCGATGTTAAGACCTTACTAGGCCATCGTAGTCGTTCAAGTGCTGAATTACGCGTGCAAGCACAATAAATAATTGATAAGGAAAAAGTACAATGAGTAAAAATGTTTATCAATTTATTGATGTAAAACGAATTGATCCAGCTAAAAAACCAATCAATGAACGTAAAATTAACTTTGTTGAAATTTATCAACCCTTGGGTAATGAACAAAGTGCAGGCCAAGCAGATCGTTGTTTAGATTGCGGTAATCCATACTGTGAATGGAAATGCCCCGTGCATAATTATATTCCTCAATGGTTGGAGCTAGTAACTGAAGGTAAAATTTTTGAAGCGGCTGACTTATGTCATCAAACCAATAGTCTACCTGAAATGTGTGGCCGCGTATGTCCACAAGACAGATTATGTGAATCTGCGTGTACCCTAAATGATGAATTTGGTGCTGTGACCATCGGTAATATTGAAAAACACATTACCGATACCGCCTTTGCTCAAGGTTGGAAACCTGATTTATCTGAAGTAGTTAAAACAGGCAAACGTGTTGCGGTTATTGGTGCTGGCCCTGCTGGTTTAGCCTGTGCCGATGTATTAACCCGTAATGGAGCTGATGCAGTAGTATTTGACCGTCATGCCCAAATTGGTGGTTTACTCACGTTCGGAATTCCGTCGTTTAAACTAGAGAAAAGTGTTATTCAAAAGCGTCGTGAAATATTTGAAGATATGGGTATTGAGTTTCGTTTAAATACCAATGTTGGCGTTGATATCAGCTTTGAAGAAATCAGCAATGAATTTGACGCTGTATTCTTAGGGCTTGGTACCTATAAAGACATGAGTGGAGGCTTTGAAAATGAAAGTGCACCAGATGTTTATAACGCACTAGACTTTTTAATAGGTAATACTCAAAATGTAATGGGAATTACAAAGGAACAATCTAACCAAGTAAAACCTTACGTCAGTTTTAAAGGTAAGAAAGTGGTCGTGCTTGGTGGTGGTGATACCGCAATGGACTGCGTGCGTACATCAATTCGTCAAGGTGCTACCAAAGTAACTTGCGCTTATCGTCGCGACGAAGCCAATATGCCAGGTTCTCCACGTGAAGTACAAAATGCAAAAGAAGAAGGCGTTAACTTTGCCTTTAACCTACAGCCACTCGATATTGCTATTGATGATAAAGGCAATACTATCGGGGTTAAATTTGTTAAAACCCAACTTGGCGCACCAGACGCTGATGGACGCCGTAATCCAGAACCCATTGAAGGTAGTGAATTTGTCATGGAAGCAGACGCGGTAGTTATCGCCTTTGGTTTCTTACCAAGCCCGCCACAATGGATGATAGACGCAGGTGTTCAACTTGATTCTCGTGGTCGTGTACTTGCTGTAGATAACAGTGATTTTGCCTTACAAACCAGTAAACAAAATATTTTTGCTGGTGGTGATATGGTGCTGGGATCAGATCTTGTGGTTACCGCTATCGATCAAGGTAGAAAGGCCGCGCTAGGTATTTTAGATTATGTTACTGCATAACCTGTAACTTACTACTTAAGATATGCTAATTTAAGCACTAAAAACCGCTATTGTTTTTCATAATAGCGGTTTATGCTTTAAAGTATGTAATACCAATTCAGATTGCTAACTCACACATTTTTCATAAATTTTATCTTTCGCTAAGTACAACAACTGTCTGTTTTTTTTACAATACTCACGCTTAAAAAATTTTTAGTTTGCAAATAAAACTCTATTCATCTGATTTTAAATAGTAAAACAAAACATGGTATGAAACATGCGTGAACATTAGCGCTCAATATAATTAATTACAAGATGAGGTTTTTAATGAATAAAATTACATGTATAGGACGCTTACGAACCGTAGCTTTGACGATAATAACAGGATTAAGCATTTTCGTTTTTACAACACCAAGCTACGCAGGCTTTATTTCTTATGATATTCGTAAAACACCAACTATTATTAATTCAGTTGGCAGTATTGAATTTATCATTGACGAAAGTAGTGAGAAAGCAGGCCTTGGCTCTAATGATATTAATGGTGCAACACTTGGTGATATTACCAATCTACATATTGACCGTTTAGATGATCGTAGTCGATTTACAACGGGAAGTGGCCCTTATGTCGCTCCTTATCTAAATTTTTGGATAACTGATGGTTTTGGAAATTTTGCCGTTGCGGCAAATGAGCCGTCAAATGCAGCATTTCAATCACTGTATAATAATGGCTATGATTTATCTTTTGCTGATTTGAGTAACAAAGTAGTAAAAATATATGAAAATAGCGATATGTCTTGGTTGCCCGATATTGGTTTTGGTGCGGGTATTGGTTTAACATTTGCCGATTTAGCTAGTTTTAAAATAGCACCACCAACCATAGCTGAATTAACTACTGGTTGGACGGGACTTGGTACAGGAGCCCCTAGAGAGCTAGTTACTAATATTGCCTATGGCGTTAATTGGGTTTTTGGTGATACTTTAAGCAATTATGTATCAGGTGATGACGGCTATATAGTGGCTAATGCCAGAGTAGCAGCTTCTACGTCTACCAAAGTTCCTGAACCTACTACTTTATTATTACTTGGTTTAGGCTTAGCTGGCACAGTAGTGCAGAAACGAAAAAAAAGCTAGTACGGAGAAATACCGAACGAATAAAAAATAATTTACTACTACATTCGTTTATGTGATGAGGTTTACTTTTTCAAGTAGCCTCACCCGCTATACTTAACACAAGTAATTGTTATATTGAGCTAAATTCTGTTTGGTACCATATATTTTATTATTAATAAACTTGTAATGCACCGCTAGCGAAGCTAAATACTTTTCTTTTAGATCAAACAAAAATAACGACTGTTAAGGTCCATAATAATGCTGCTAATACAGCGGCATAAGTTGCAGGAACTATTTGCGATTTTACATGATCCATCATATCGCAGCCTGTAGTCATTGAACTTAAAATAGTGGTATCTGAAATTGGCGAACACTGATCGCCATAGACACTGCCGTTTAATACAGTCGCAAAACATATCATCATAAATAATTCAGGATTATCAATTCCAGTACTTTGTGCAATAGCCCAAGCAAGCGGCATAGACAAAGGAAATGCAATAGCGAAAGTTCCCCAACTTGTCCCTGTTGAAAAGGCTATAATCATTGCCATCATTTGTAAAATAACAGGTAATAGCCAATAAGGCACTTGGGTAGAAAGCAGTGAAACCAAATACACACCACCACCAATTTGTTTACTAATAGCCCCTATCGTTACAGCTAACATTAAAATAACGGATGCGAGTACTACGCCTTTTAAGCCATTACCAAAACCATCAATAATATTACTTAGCGACATTCCCTTCCCTAATGCGATAAATGCACTGAGTAGTAATGCCACACCAAATGCCCAATTTATTTTAGGTGAACCATAGAAAACAAAGGTTAGCACTGCAGTAGCAATCAAGGCGATTAATGGTAAGATAAATTCAAGTACATGCGCTTTATAACCTTTTGGCACACTACCAACCTGTAATTCTTTCGTGCTTAATGGCTTGGCATTAGGCGCATCTAATTCTCCCGTTGTCGCCGCTCTGTGGTGGGCTGCGCGAATGCGTTTTCCAGAAAAGGTGGTAATATTTAAGCTAAGCAGCAAAGTACCTATAACAGCAAAAATACCGTAAAAACTAAAAGGAATGGCAGAGAAGAAAAAGGCGATACGATCCGCCTCTGTCGCTAAAAAAGCAACGCCTGGCACATATATCAAGGCTTGCACATACGCTGGCCATGCATTAAAGGCAATAACAACAGCAATGGGCGAGGCGGTAGAATCAACAATATAACTCATTTCTTCATGGCTAATTTTAGCTTTATCAGCTAAAGGACGCACTGTT
The DNA here is from genome assembly GCA_965305135.1 of uncultured Colwellia sp. Taxonomy (GTDB): domain Bacteria; phylum Pseudomonadota; class Gammaproteobacteria; order Enterobacterales; family Alteromonadaceae; genus Colwellia. The sequence continues at coordinate 77,680 of CBDLPA010000001.1, read as the reverse complement.
GTACCCACAAGCACAGTACTCATAGTGCCACCTTGAAAAAACAGCACTCCCAAAAACCAAGTTACTAACTTAGCTGACCGCTGGCCACGCACAAAGTGTTGCGTCATATAGTCAGCAAAAGCTTGTGCTGCCCCTGTTTTTGACCAAATACCGAGCAAACCACCCAATAGCCACAAATACAAAAGTAATAAGCCGGCAGTGCTTACTTGCGCCATAGAGGGTATTAATATTTGGTCAGTAAGATCATATTGCCCCATCATAAACGCGCCAATAGCAATACCGCTTAATAAAGCGGTTAAAGGCTCGCGGGTTAACCAAGACAACACAATAGTAATAAAGGCTGGTAATAAAGACCAAAGCCCATAATGATAGGTAGTACCTACTATCGTCGGTTTAACGTAAAAATTTACATACAAGGCAGAGCCAACACCAAACACAAGTAAAATTAAGGCAAATGAATTACGTGTATATTTTGAAGAATCAAATAAAGCATTAGAGCACATTTAATACTCACCAGTTGTCGCTCGTTGATAAACACAAAAATCTAAATCATAAATATTTGTTTCATCGCTTTTTCGTAGTTCACTACTCACCTTTTGCCAACTGCCATCATCATAACGAGGAAATTGAGTATCACCATCAATATCAGCTTTAATATGAGTAACATATAAACGATCAGCATTAGGTAAACAGTGCTTATAAATAGCTCCTCCTCCAATAACCATAATTTCTTCTATCTTTTCTTCAGCACTCTTATGGCTATTTAAATGTTCAATTAAAGCTAAGGCTTCTGCAACTGAGGTAACGACATCAACATCTTCTGAACCTTTACCTTGAGGAATATAATTTTCATCACGAGAAATAACAATATTTCTTCGTCCAGGTAATGCTCTACCAATCGACTCATAGGTTTTTCTACCCATAATAACAGGCTTACCTAAAGTTACCTTTTTAAAATAGGCTAAATCAGCGGGTAAATGCCATGGCATGTCATTATCTTTACCAATAATATTGTTGTCAGCTGTAGCAACTATCATAGAGAGAATGGTCATGGTGTTCCTAAGAGTTTATCGAGCTATAAAAAAGAGTCATGATAATCAATCATTACTCTGGTGTCGACACAATCGATAAAGTGTTAGCAGAATACATAAGCGATAGTATACATTCAGGTCACATCAAGACAAAAACACTATAATCTAATCAATAAAATTAGCTCAAACACTCTAATTACTGAGCAATTTTTACTCGAATCTTATTTTTAGCAACTCTTGTTTCATGCAGGCTAGACATTGCTAATTTTGCTTCAGCTTCGTCTGGCATTTCAACAAAAGCAAAGCCCTTTGATTTACCTGTTTCTTGATCGAGCACTAAATTACATTCAGTGACAGTGCCATGAGTAGAAAATAAGATACGAATTTCTTGCTCTGTTGTTGTACGAGAAAGGTTGCGAACTAAAAGTTTCATAATGAACCATTGGTATGTTATTGCGATCTGAATTGTCTCATATATTTTAATTAGACCAAACGATATTATGCGAATCGCTTAAATAAAATATTATACAGCATACAATTATAAAGCACTCTACAGCGCTGCTCACAAAAAAAAGACTCATGATAATCAACCAAGAGTCTTTTTATAAGATAGAATTAACAGTTCAAACTATTGACGATACTCGACTTCTACATCGTAATCGTCTTCATTCCAATCATCATCATCAAGATCATCATCTAAACCATCAGATGCTATCGCATCTTCATGGTAAGTATCCCACTTAAATTCAACATTTTTACCATCAACCACTTCCTCTTCTTCTGGTGGTAATTCTTCGATGAAAGTCATAACTCTTTGGCATAATTCTTCTGTGCCCATTTTATTGAACGCTGAAATACTATGCACTTCACCTTGCCAATCAAGCCCAGCTAAAATAGCATCCGTTAATTCTTTAGCTTCATCTTCGAACATTAAATCAAGTTTATTAAATACAATCCAACGTGGCTTACCTGCAAGTTTTTCATTATGCTGCTCTAGCTCACTAATAATAGTTTTAGCGTTTTCAAGTGGATCCGATCCATCTGCTGGCATAATATCAATAATATGCAGAAGAATACGACAACGCTCAAGGTGTTTTAAAAATTGTGTGCCTAAACCAGCACCATCAGCGGCACCTTCAATGATACCTGGAATATCAGCGATAACAAAACTACGTTGTGTATCTAAACGTACTACCCCCAAGTTTGGCACTAAGGTTGTGAAAGGGTAATCGGCTACCTTAGGCTTTGCTGCCGATACGCTACGAATTAAGGTTGATTTACCCGCATTAGGCAAGCCTAATAAACCAACATCAGCCAATAAGAGTAACTCTAATTTAAGATTACGTATTTCACCTGGAGTACCATCAGTTCTCTGTCGAGGAGCGCGGTTAGTACTACTTTTAAAGCGCGTATTACCTAAACCATGCCAGCCACCTTTAGCTACCAATAACTTTTGGTCTACATGGGTTAAATCACCTAATAGCTCACCAGTGTCTATATCAGTAACACGAGTACCAACAGGTACTTTCAACACCAATTCTTCACTACTTTTACCTGTACAATCACGACTTTGTCCGTTTTGACCGCGTTTAGCACGATGGAAACGTTCAAAACGATAATCAATCAGTGTGTTAAGGCTTTCATGTGCAACAAGGTACACATCACCACCATCACCACCATCACCACCGTTAGGGCCGCCAAACTCAATATATTTTTCTTTACGAAAACTGACACAGCCGTTACCGCCGTCGCCAGCTTCAACTCTGATTTCAACTTCATCAACAAATTTCATGGTGCTTTAAACAACCCTAAATTCTCATGGTTTATATACTTGTTAGTATAAACCATTTTGTATAAATATTCCGCGAATACTTTCAACCAATATTATAAACAAGTATTAGTAAAAATAATTTCAACTCTGTTTTTCAAACCAAAAAAAAACCTCGCATGATGCGAGGTTTTTATTAATCGACTCTAAATTAGTCAGCAATAATGCTAACAAATTTACGATTTTTTGGACCTTTAACATCAAACTGAACTTTACCGTCAGCTAATGCGAATAAAGTGTGGTCTTTACCGATACCCATATTGTTGCCTGCATGAAAACGAGTTCCACGTTGACGAACAATGATGTTACCCGCTAACACTGATTCACCACCAAAACGTTTAACACCTAAACGTTTAGCTTCTGAATCACGACCATTTCGTGTACTACCTGCAGCTTTCTTATGTGCCATGTTAAAATGCTCCTAATTAGCCGTTAATACCAGTAATCTTCACTTCAGTGAACCATTGACGATGGCCCGCTTGTTTGCGTGAATGCTTACGACGTTTGAATTTTACAATAGTAACTTTATCAGCACGACCTTGGTTAACAACCTCAGCCACTACTTTACCACCTGCAACGTAAGGCGCGCCTACGTTGATGTTTTCACCATCGGCGATCATTAAAACGTTATCAAATTCTACTGCTGCGCCAATTTCAAGTTCAAGTTTTTCTAGGCGAACTGTTTGCCCTTCGGTTACACGATGCTGTTTACCACCGCTTTGGAATACCGCGTACATAGCTACTCCGTACTGCGTCATCTCTTAGTTAAGTTAAATGACGCTAAATTTAAAAATATAGGGCGCGAATTCTACGCTAAGAAACCGAACAGAGCAAGTATAAAAGTAATCATTTATAAAGTTTTTGGTTCATTCAATGAAATAAAGGGTAAATACAAAACAAACTAATTGGAAACCGTCTTTGCGGCTTTATTGTCAGCCAATATAGTGTAGAATTTACCTATAAAACTGATCGAAAAGGTGGTTATACCCTAATAGTATAAAAAACCTCCTAGCCCAAATGGAAATTAAGTACTGTGGATATAAAAGCAATTCAAGCACTATCTCAACATGACATGACTAAGGTAAACAACCTTATTTATGAACAATTACATTCAGATGTCGCTTTAATCAATCAATTAGGCATTTATATTGTTAATGCTGGTGGAAAACGCATGCGCCCTATGTTGACAGTATTGACAGCACGGGCGTTAAACCAAGCAAATTCAAGTCCATTAAATGATGAACATTGTATTATAGCGGCAATTATTGAGTTCATTCACACGGCAACCTTATTACATGATGACGTTGTCGATGAATCTAATATGCGTCGAGGTCGTAAAACGGCCAATGCATTATTTGGTAATAGCGCTAGCGTTTTAGTAGGAGACTTCCTTTATACACGCTCTTTTCAAATGATGACAAAGTTAGGTGACATGCGCATTATGGATATTTTATCTGATGCCACTAATATTGTTGCCGAGGGTGAGGTATTACAACTAATGAACTGTAATGATCCTGATACTACCGAAGAAAGCTATATGAAAGTAATTTACTGCAAAACTGCTAAGCTATTTGAAGCAGCCACGCGCCTTGCTGCTGTTATTACTCAACAAGACAAAGCAGCGGAACAAGCAATGGCCGATTATGGTAAGTACTTAGGTACAGCTTTTCAATTAGTTGACGATATTATGGACTACACTGCTGATGCGAAAGAAATGGGTAAAAATGTTGGTGATGATTTATCTGAAGGTAAGCCAACATTACCCTTACTTTATACTATGGAACATGGTACTGATGCGCAAAAACAGCTTATAAGGGAAGCAATAGAGCATGGAAATGGTATGGAAAATTTAGAAGAAATTCTCTCGGCTATGCAGCAAACAGGTGCTTTAAATTACACCCAAAAAAGAGCAGAAATTGAAGCAGACAAAGCCATTAATGCCTTATCTATTTTACCCGAATCTGACTATAAACAAGCACTAACTGACTTGGCGCATATTGCTGCTAATCGCAGTGCTTAATTTATTGCGTACCAACCAACATTGAATTTTAACGTAATTTGCGTCCTAATCCTTTTTACAATAATATTTATTTGTATTAAACCCCGAGTGAGACAACCTTAATGAGTTCAGATAACATATACGAAAATAACCCATTGCATGGGGTAGGATTAGAACAAGTGCTCACGGAGCTAGTTGAACATTACGGTTTTGAAATTCTCTTTGCTTACTTAAACCTAAACTGTTTTAAAACCAATCCAAGTATTAACTCAAGTGTTAAATTTTTAAAAAAAACAGAGTGGGCCAAAGATAAAGTTGAAGGTTTTTATTTATATCAATATAAAAGTTTACCACGCGCTGATGATAGCCAGTTTGAATTACCTCCTCGTGATCGCATTATACCTACACATCAAAAGCCAGGAAAACCAGCTGAATTGAGCTTTGAAGACGCTGAGCGCCTTCGCCAGAAAAAGGCTAAAAAAACACGTGAACGCTCATCAACACCAGACAATCCCTGGGGTAGATAATAGATAATTATGGGAATATAGAAAATGTTAAAATTTAATTGATTTAGCACAGTAAAATCGATGATTTAGGTTGTTTATTCTTGTCTTTGCCACTAACGTAAATAGTAGTTGAAAATATAGGGGAATCAATATGCCATTGATTGAATGGTCAAATGAGTTAAGTGTTGGTATTAAAAGTATTGATGAACAACACAAGAAACTAGTTAATATGATCAATGCGCTTCATGATGCCAAATTGACAGGTGGCTCAAATGAGTTATTGGGAAAAATATTTACTGGCTTAACCACTTATACCCAAAAACATTTTACTTATGAAGAGAATATGTTTGCTGAATACGGTTATAGCAACGCTGAGGAACATAAAAAACAACACAATGACTTAATTGCGCAAGTTATTGAATTAAAAAATAAATTTATCGACAATCCGCAAGGTACTATCAGTGATGATTTAATTTTATTTCTTAAACGTTGGTTAACTAATCACATTATGCGAACAGATAAAGAATATACAGACTTTTTAATTTCGAAAGGAGTTAAATAAAGCAAGTTAGATTAATAAAAAAGCGACAAGTTATCAAAAAACTGTCGCTCTATTATAGACTGTAGTGGGGACTTTAATCATGCGATTAAGGTCCCTTTTACCTTTAGCTTTACGCCATAAAATCGATACCTTCTTGGATATCTTTTTTCAGCGTAGCTAACATATCATCTTTAGCTTTTTGTTCAAAAGCACTTAACTCACCGTAAGGTAAAATTTCAATTACGCCATTCACACCTAAACGAACTGGATGAGAAAAATAAGGTGCATCGCCATTGTCTACCGCAACATAAGCATAATCCACAACGTCTTCGCCTTGTAAACCTTTAACTAAAGACATACAAAAACGTGCTGCGGCTGCCCCCATAGATAAAGTAGCAGATCCGCCACCAGCTTTTGCTTCAACCACTTCAGTACCTGCATTTTGAATGCGCGGTGTTAAGGCTGCAACTTCTTCATCTGTAAAGCTTACACCTTCAACTTGAGAAAGTAATGGAAGAATAGTTGTACCAGAGTGACCACCAATAACAGGAACTTTTACTGAAGCAACATCTAAGCCTTTTAATTCTGCAACAAAAGCTTCTGAGCGAATAACATCTAACGTTGTAATACCAAACACACGATTAGCATCATATGTACCTGCTTTTTTGAATACTTCAGCAACAATTGGTACAGTGCCGTTTACAGGGTTAGTGATAATACCAACTAATGCTTTAGGACAAGCTACAACAATGCCTTCAGCTAATACTTTGATAATACCTGCATTTACATTGAATAAGTCAGCACGGTCCATACCTGGTTTACGTGGCATACCCGCTGGAATTAATACAATATCAGCACCAGCTAAAGCACCATTTAAATCATCACGACCAAAACCAGCAACTTTTACATCCGTAGGGATATGAGATAAATCTACTGCCACACCTGGAACAACTGGAGCAACATCATAAAGCGATAACTCAGACCCTGCTGGTAATTGAGTTTTTAATAGTAAAGATAATGCTTGTCCAATGCCGCCTGCTGCGCCTAAAACTGCTACTTTCATGTGTTCTCTCCGATATTTAATAGGGGTAAACTAAGGTCAAATTAACCTTTGATTCATTTTAACAAAAAAATTTGAGTAAATACGTAAAAATTTGCTGCGCAAAAGATATAGCATAGACAACAAAAAAACAATTAAAAATCATTTATAGCGTATATTTGTTTATATGATAACGTATAATGCTCAGCTGAAAAAACTCAACTTTAGTATTATAGCGTTTGAAATAATGCGCCCTTTAAGAAAGGTTTTGATATCACATAATGAATCCCCAACAAAAACAAGAAGCACTTATACAAGCATTTAAAGATTTGTTAAAACAAGAACAATTTGGCTCTCAAGGTGAGATTGTTGAAGCGTTGAAAACGCAAGGTTTTGATAATATTAGTCAATCTAAAATATCACGCATGCTGAGTAAGTTTGGTGCGGTTCGCACCCGTAATGCTCGTCAAGAAATGGTATATTGTTTACCAGCTGAACTGGGTGTACCCACAGCACAAAGCCCATTAAAACAATTAGTGTTAGAAATTGAACACAATGGCATTATGATCATCATTCAAACAAGTCCAGGTGCGGCGCAATTAATTGCCCGTTTACTCGATAGCTTAAGTAAAAGTGATGGTGTACTCGGTACTATAGCAGGTGATGACACTATTTTTATTGCCCCTACCGATGTAAATAACATTCAAAAAACAGTGAATAAATTGGAACGGCTTTTTAGTAAAGCACTGAGTTAATTTTAGTCTCATATTAAAACAAACTAGATAGCCGCATGTTCTATCGCTTGTAAAATGCTCATCAAAAGTAATTTGGGGGTGATCGGTTTAGCAATATGTAAGTTCATCCCTGCTGATAAACTAAGTTGCTGATCTTCTACCCGCGCATGAGCGGTCATAGCGATGATGGGAAGATTTTGATATTTTTTATTTTTTCTTATTTCTTGTGTTGCAGTTAGCCCATCCATTACTGGCATTTGAATATCCATTAACACTACATCAAATAACTTTTTTTCAAGTGCCTCTAACGCCTTTTGACCATTATCCGCAATAGTGACATTAGCTTTCATACTCAAGAGTAATTCTTTAGCAACCAATTGATTTACTAAGTTATCTTCAACTAATAACACGTTCACATTGGCTAAATCACTTCTATTATCCTCATTTTCACCTGATTTTAATGGTAAATGATTCAATGATTGAGTAGATGTACTCAAAGCTAAGCTGCCTTTATCTTCTGCTTTGTCTTGTAAAAGGTGTCTTACTGATTCGGCTATTTTATCGAATGAATAACGATATAGTGGGGTATCAAGTAAAATATAAGGCATTTTCATTGTCTCAAGTTGTTTGCATATTTTACTACTCAACTCGCACATTGCTGATTGACAAAATGCGATTAAATCTATTTTTTTCAACAAATCAATATTCACTGTACCTTGAGAAAAAACATCTTCACTAACTAGTAAAACATTTTTAAGGCTTTTTTGATTTTTAGAAACAAGCTTTTTATTTAAACTATCACTACTTAACATCACTTCATTAAATTCATTTAGCTCGTCCAAGCCATTAAATGAACGATATGTCCAAGACAAGTGTGCTATTGTTTCAACACAACTCTTAGACAATACCTGCCTAACACTACATAAATTAATGGGTAATATTTCAGTATCTAAATGGTAAAGTCCCCCTGATTGTTTGATAATTTCTTTACTTGGTATAGAAAAAGGCAGCATAAAGTTAAACTCACACCCCTTTCCTAAATCACTTTGTAGGCTGATTTCCCCTCCAAGTAATTTCACTATTTGCTGACAAATAGATAAACCCAAACCTGAGCCACCATACTTCCTTGTCATTGAAATATCTGCCTGAGAAAAAGCATCAAATAAATGAGCTTGATTCTCTTTAGCGATACCAATACCTGTATCTTTCATTTTAAAGTGTACTAATGCATCCGTATTGTTTGAAGTGACAATCTCAATAGACAAGGCAACTTCACCTTGGTCTGTAAACTTAATTGCATTATTCAATAAATTCGATATAACTTGTACTAACCGCATTTCATCACTCATAAGATAACGAGGCACATTGACAGACAATTCTACGCGCATCATGAGATTTTTTACATGAATGTTAGCCGCATTTAGCTTGAGCGCTTTATCAATAACCACTGGTAAATCAACCACTTCTCTGACTATATGCATTTTACCTGCTTCAATTTTTGATAAATCAAGCAATTCGTCAATAAGATGTAATAAAGAAAAAGCCGCTGTTTGCGCATTAGCTAAATAGTGCTGTTGCCGTGAATCTAATAATGTTCGGGTTAATAAACTCATCATACCTTGTATTGCATTAATAGGTGTTCTGATCTCATGGCTCATATTAGCCAAAAACTGTGTTTTTACTTGGTTAGCATTTTCAGCTTGGTTTTTAGCATTCTTTAATGCTAACTGTGTCGCTTGTTGTGCTGTTACATCTTGTAAAATAGTGATAGTGCCTAACACTTCATTCTGAGCATTGGTAAATTGATTACAATAACCTTGGTAGCTTCTATCACTTGTTTCAATCAACGCCTGTTGCGGGTATTCTGAGTGATTACTTTTATTCAAACAATCAATTTCAACGGCTAATTCTTCAGGCATAAATTCTCGTGCTTGACAACCTAACATTTGACTTTCTAATCGACCACTTAATTGCTCAAAAGCCTGATTACACCCCATTAAATCTCCACTAGGAGCATTAAAAATAATTAATTCAGGGATAGCATTCATCACAGAACGTAACAAAACATAATCACGTTGATGTTTTATACTACTTTCTAGTAATGCTTTAGTTTTTTCTAGTACTCTACTATCTAGCACTTCATTTTGTTCTTTTAATTGTAAAAGTAAGCTTCTATTTTGAGTAAAAATATCTTCAACTAGAGTAAACCAATGTAGCCAATCAGCTGTAGCCTTCACTTTACCAGGATCACCTTGAGCGCAATACTCTATATGACTAATAAAATCGTGTGTTGGTTTAATAAAACTACGCTTTGTCATGGCATTTACTAACATTAAAAAAGCAAATAAACCAATTAACAAAATGGTAAACATATAAATAAAATGGTTGCGTAGCGGGGAAATAAAACTTGAGTAGGGTTGGTATTTTAACAGAGTCCAACCATTGATGGGTAACGTGTGCTTTTCAACTAACCAATCACCAATCTGCGATGAGTCAGCTAATTGAGCTAAATTGCTTGGATTTAACTCATGTAACGCTTCAGGCAACAACTTCTGCCATGAGGTTCGATAACTTAAAGGCGCCTCACCTTTTTGTTTAAAAATTAAAATATCATTCCTTTGATTAAGTAAAACTAAACGTTGGTCTGCTGAGGTTAACTCGGGTAAACTTTTCTGTAATCGGGCTAAACTAACATCAATAATAACCGCACCTAACATATCGGTATTACGGTAAACACCAATACCTAAAGAGAAGTTTATGCCCGTACCCGCAGCATCAATATAAGGAGATGACCATACAACTTTATTATTTTCCACTCCAAGTGCTTGTATTTTTTTAGCGTGAACATTGGTAAGCATCCTATCACTAAATCGCCAACTATCACGGCCAATCCACGGGTAAATATTGACAAATTGTTCAACAGAAATGTAGTAAAACCAGTTTGCTTCTGCAATTATTTTTTGCGCTGCAACAAAAGCTGGCGTTAATGCATTTGCCATAGCTATTTCTTGCTTCTTTTCTAAGAAAAATTTATCTATTTGACCAAAGCCAGTAATATTTCCACTAATACGCTTGTTTTCTTCTAAGGAGCTACGGATAGGCTTATCCAGAAAAAATAATGAACCATCTTGTCTTAAAGGCGGTATTTTCGCATGTAGTTCATCTGGGTATTTAAGATTGTATTGAGCAAACTCTTGAATACCAGTAAGTGCTTGCTCACTTTGTACTAGCATTGAATTTAATTGATTAGCTTGTGCCGTTAACTGTTTTAATCCCCGTAACTTATGCTCCGACAATTCACTATAATAACGAAGTGATGCCGCAGTAAGCGCAACAAACACAATAACAATAAAGGCAACAACAACAGCCGTATTATATCGCCTAAATACAGTGTTCTCTGCTTTTTTATTTAACACACTTATGTCCTAGCCAAAATTCATTACATGCTTACGTTAATGTACTCAACAATAGTACACAAGCATTATATTTTTTTGACAAGTAATAGCGCGTGTAATGCTAACTTGATAGCTATTATTGCAGTGTAAATTTTGCTTGTTGGCTAATATTGTCTAATGAATTACCAAGTAACACTTCAAATTCTCCAGCCTCTGCCAGCCAATCTTGTGTGTTTTCATCCCAAAAAGACAAATCGCGCATGGTTAACTTAAAACTAACAGTTTGTGTTTCTTGAGGTTGTAACATAACTTTGGTAAAACCTTTTAACTCTTTAGTTGGACGAAGAACGCTGGATTTTATATCACGTAGGTAAAGCTGTACCACTTCTGCACCAGCAATTAACCCCGTATTTTTAACCGTTGCAGTAACGACAATGTTGTCATTATTCGCAACAGTGTTTTTCGATAGTTTAATATTGCTGATGTCAAACTGCGTAAAAGACAGTCCGTGACCAAAACTAAATAATGGTTTAATTTTCTGTTGTTCAAACCAACGATAACCAATAAAAACCCCTTCCTTATATAAACTCTCTTGTGCGTTATAATCATTTAGAACAATAGGGGCTGTATCTTCAAGACGAGCAGGTAACGTTATAGGCATTTTACCACTTGGATTAACTTTTCCTGTTAATATATCAGCAAATGCATGACCTGCTTCCATACCGCCATACCACCCCCAAACAATCGCATTAGCCTTTTCAACCCATGGCATTTCAACAGCAGAACCAGCCACTAAGAAAACAATGGTTTTAGGGTTAACTTTGAGCAATTTTGTGATAATTTCATCTTGTGAGTTGGGTAATTTCATGTCAGCGCGATCAATTGATTCTCTATCGTCGGCATGACTCAAGCCACCAAAGTAGATAACTGCATCTGCTTTTTTTGCTGCCGTTAAATAGTCTGCTTCACTTGCAAATAATTCGCCTGGGGCATTCCAACCTAATGTGAAATATTCTTGTCCATCATATTGAATCTCAAAAGCATACTCTTCACCTTCTTTTAGGTTGACATCATAATTCAACACGGCTGAATCGCTTATTCCTTCTTGATAGGCAATAACAACTTCATTGTTTATTTTTAAATTAAAATTGCCCTGTACTTCAACCTGTAAATGATGAATACCCGTCGCTAATGGTTTAATGTTAGCTGACATAATAATATGCTGAAGGGAAGATTTTTTCTTCGACTTAAACTGTGAATCAACAATCCAAGATTCTTCAATTATTGTTTTTCGTGCTTGTTCGGCGTAATAAGAAATATTCCACGCAGGTGTGCCTGTCCAATGTCGGCTAGCAACATAATCACTAGCTATTGGAGATAACTCACTACTCTTTGCTCTCATAACGTTAATATGAACATTATGTCCAAATGCAGCTTTTAGTCCTGCTAATGGAGTCACTTCATACAAAGATTTAACTTCAGATGAACCACCACCTGTACCATGTTTTTTATCAGCATTAGGGCCAAGTACTAATATGTTCGTTATTTTAGTGCTATCTAAAGGCAATACTGGCGTTGATTCAACACGTTTGTTTTTAAGTAAAACAACGCCTTCCGTCGCTATTTTTCGTGCTGCAGCTTGATGAGCTTTAGTATTTCTACTACCGCGTTTTCGACTATTATCGTACATACCAATAGTATGTTGCACCCTCAATAATCGTCGAACTTTATCATCAACTATCGATTCAGGAATTTTGCCCTCTTGCACCATTGTCAGTAACGGCTTAGCAAAGAAATAATCTTGATAGTCTGCAACATCAGTTCCCATTTCAAGATCAAGACCATGCATAGCCGCATCAAAGGTATTAATGTCAACATTCCAATCGGTAAGTAAAACGCCCTGATATCCCCATTCTTCTTTCAAAATATCCATCACTAAATGCTTACTTTGATTCGCATTAGTACCAAAATATTGGTTATACGAGCCCATCATACCTAACACGCCAGCTTCTTTAACAGCAGCTTCAAATGCAGGTAAGTACACTTCTCTCAAAGTACGTTCAGTTGGTTTTGCATTAACACCTGTTCTATTTAACTCTTGGGTATTCAACGCATAATGCTTAACAGTAGCTGCGACATCATTTTCTTGAATTGCTTTTATTTGTGGAACAACCAATTTAGCCGCTAATATTGGATCCTCGCCCATGTATTCAAAGTTTCGGCCATAAAGTGGTAATCTTGCTAAGTTTACACCTGGACCTAAAATAAAATCTTTTTTCCTGTCTCGTGCTTCTGCACCTAATACTTGACCATGTAATCGAGCTATTTCAACATCCCAACTTGCGGCAACTGACGTAAGATGTGGTAAATAAGTCGCGTAATCATCAGTCCAACCAGCCGATGCCCAACTGTGCTTTTGTATTTGATGGCGAACACCATGAGGACCATCAGAAAGCCACATTTCTGGTATATTAAGACGTTCTATCGCATTAACATGAAACTTACCACTCGCGTGCGTAAGCGATACTTTCTCGGCTAACGTCATCTCATTCAATAAACGGGTAACATCTGTTTCAACTGAGGCTAGACGATTACTTAGTGTTTTGTTGGTTTGTACTTTTTGTACTTTTTGTACTGTTTGTACTGTTTGTACTGTATGTGCTGAGTCATTTTGACACGCCGTAACTAACATAGCTAACATAGCTAAAAAGGTGAAGTTAATTGCTTTTAATATCTTTTTTGTTTTTATCATCATAAGTCTGCTTCTATCATTTATCATTATAAGATTTTGTAAAATAACCTGTTCTATTGAATTAATTTCAATTTTTGAAAAACATCGGCGGTGATATAACCTAAATTTTTATCACCATTAACAGGCTTAATATCTGTTGATCCCATAAAGCTTTCTCTTTCTTTTGAACCATCGTTATCACAATAAGCCAACATAAAACCTAGCGTTTTACCAAAAGTTAAGGTTACTGGTTGCTGATTATTTTTATTTGAAGATAATGTAAAAGTATCATCAAAAACACGAAGCGCTACCTCCCAAACAATTTTATAGGGCTTACTTTTACTTCGTCGCCAAACACTATTAAGATGTTCATTTAACAAAACAAAATTTGTTGAACCATCGCTATTATTAGGGCCAATATCAACTACTTGGTTATCTAGCGCTATATGATAAGCAAAGGCATTAAAATTAAATTGATGGTTACCACCTGAACCGTCTTCATCGATAAATATTTCTAAGCAATCATCATCCCAATAAAAGTGTAACGGATCAGCATGTTGATCAATTAATATGTCATCGACAACTTCAACCAACAAATAAAGCTGCTTTGCATCCCATAGCACTTTAAATCTGCCACTAAAATCGTCCGCTGTTGGTTGGCTTCCCGACATTAAATAATCTAAAGGCTGCCATGATGCTAATGCCCAAGCAGTTTCATCTTCCATACCATCTACTAAAATTTCTGCTGGTGTTTTGTGTGCAAGGAGTAGGTTTTCACTATCATCATGGGCAATAGCCACATGACAAAATATAGCCATAATACTATAAGTAAAAATTAAAAAACTCACGATAACTTTATTCATATTAGACCCTTTTTAGTGTTTGCTGAACATGCATGATAATTTGGCGATAAACCTCATCTAATGAGCCACTGACATCAATTTTAGTAGTATGTTCCTCATCATTATTAACTTCTTCCATTGCTAAAAATTGGCTTGTTAGTAGTTCTGGTTTAAAGAAATGATTTTTACGGTTTAGCATGCGCGATCTAATTATATTTATATCAGCCTGAAGATAATAAAAGTGCGTATCAAATTGTAGTGAGCGCAAGCAATTTCTGTGTTTACGTTTTAAACCAGAGAATGCTAATACCACATTTTTATTTTCCGATTGTAGTTTTACAAGTTTGTCCCTGACCGCATTAACCCAGGGTTTTCTCATGGCATCATCAAGGGGAAGATTAGCAGCCATTCGCTGCTTAGCTTGTGGGGAATGAAAATCATCTGCATCAATAAATTCAACCTCCATTTTATTACAAAGATATTGGGCAAGTTTTTCACCAATAACTGATTTACCTGAGCCACTAACCCCCATCACAACATAAAGTGAAAGTGTTGCTGTATTGTGTTGTTTATCATTAACAAACTTAGTCATTGACAGGTACCAGAATATGTACTTGATACGTTTTATCTATTTCGAGATTAGTTAATTGGTTATCTGGCCTCAACTTACCATCCAAATAAGTTTCCAATTTATCGATTTGAATAGATTTTTCAATAACATACACTAGTTTCGCTCCACGAAATAATCGTTGCCCAGATATACGGTTTAAACAACTAGGTAATTTAGGAGCAACATACAAAACACCATTCCCTCCTTTTAAACCACACAATTCTTCTACTAAACAACGATATAACCAAGCCAATGTACCCGTATTAAATAGCTGACTTGATCGCCCTGCTTGTTCTGGATATTGATAATAAGCACCACGATAATAATTAGGAACAAATACTGCTAATTGACCACTTTTATCAGCATTGTCTAATGAAGGTATTATTTTTTTAAGCACATCAAAAGCCAAATCATTTTCATTAACTTGATATAAACTGTAAGCATAAAAAATGGCAGCATGATTATAAACAGAACCATTTTCTGAAACGCCAGGGTGCTTTTGTGTGATTCGACCGATGTCTTCAACCATGCTGGTGTAGCTTGGTGCTAACATCATGACACCATAAGGCGTCATTAATTGTTCAGTAATAGCTTTTATCATCAATTGCTGTTGCTCTGGCGATGCAGCACCACTTAACATTGCCCAGCTTTGCGGATTTAAATATATTTGGCCTTCATTATCTTTAGCTGTTCCAAAAATGCGATTTTCATCTGTTATACCTCGAGCAAACCAGTTGTCAGCCCAAAAATACGAATTAACTGCTTTATTCATAGTTAATGCGGCTAATCGATAATCAGCACACTTTTTCATACTTATGTTAATGGCATATTCTTCGCATAAATCACACCATGTATTCAGCGCACAAGCAGTAGCAAGTGAAAGCCAACTTGAAACCCCCTTACCTTTATAACCAACCATGTTCATTGGATCGCACCAGTCACCCTGCTCTATTAAGCTTAAGCCCCGATGATCTGTTGCCTTTAATAACCAATCTAACGCAAGCATTATATGTTCACTGAAAGTTTTACTTTTATCAGAATCGGCAAATGGAATCTTGGCTGAAAGCAAATCTACATCGCCAGTTTCATTTAAATACACTGCCAAGCAAATAGGTAACCAAACACAATGATCAGCATGGGGAATTTGATTAATATATTTAAGTTCGGCTTGCTCATGTAACAAAATACCGTCAGGCATAGCACCACTCAATAGTTGTTGTGACAACGCTAAAATTAAAGCATTACGCGCAACATTAGGATTGATATAGCACATGCCCATATTATCTTGAACATAGTTACGTGTTTGTGGATCTGTACTTAACCGATTTACATCACCATGATAAAACATTTGTCTGGGTAACCAATGATTGATGAAATCATCAAACTCAGTATCCTCTGTGTTTATTTTTAAGCAAGCTTTTCCTTGTGCAATATAATCATCGTAATCTTTTTGTGCTTTTTCCTGTTTTGTTTCTCCAAAATAGCGTTTACTTATAGTAGAAATTTCTAATTCATCTTTTGCTGGACCAAATAAAAACTGAAAAGTCGTACTTTCATGCTCAGCTAATGATTCTCTATATTGAACAACAGCCACTGGGGTTTCGTATCTAGCATCGTCATTAGACAGAGTTAATCCTTTTAACGCATCAGGGGCATAAAGCCCTCCTTCGCCTTCAAAAGTAAATTGATTAGTGTGCCAAGCAATCGGTTTTTTATCTGCTAGAAAATAGGTTTTATCTTTTAACTCTTTATTCTTAAAATACTGAGCAACTTTTTGATAAGGTGTCACTGCACTAGCGACAATACCGTTAAGTTCTTCATCAAATCTCGCTGATTGATTCATCCATGACATATAACCAACAGTAAAATAAGGATAGATACTTATATTCCGCTTCCCTCCGTTCCTTCTCAAGTTTTTTACTGACAATGACCAGCGTTCAACAATGTCGTGCTTGCTCAAACTTATAGCTATTTTTATGCTCAGATCAAGGTGTTCTATTAACCAATAAATTTCGCTGCTAGTTTGAACAAAGCTAAATTTGTCTAATGTTACCCTCATTGGTTCATAAGGTACCGAGAAGCAATGTTTTAGATCTTCATCCTTAATATAAAAAAATCTAGCGGGATGATGAGTAAAGTAGTTATGCTCGGGTTGAATAAAGGTTTTTTCTTCGATATTAGGCGCATAAGAATATTTTCTCGGCTCTGGTTGCATATACTGTGAATTAACATATCCACGACAATTTACTTGTACAACCATCTTTTTATTCCACAAAAAACCACTCGCTTTTGGCATTTTTATCGGGCAATCTAGTTCAACATTTACACGTGACTTTTTCTCTGTATTAACCCTATTACCCATTATGCATAGCCTCATTTTTATCCTGTTTTACTGCTGTGTGTTTTCTTTGGTTTAAGCCTTTTTGCACATCTTTTAGTGTTTTATTATCTAATGAGTACAACATGATGAGCGGAATAGCTAATGCGGCAAAAAGCGCAGGAATAATTGTCAACAAAAGCACTATGCCATGCTCTGATGCACCTGTTTGTACTTGATTAGCAACATAACCCAGTGAGGCAAGTAACCAGCCGATTGTTGCCCCCGCTAGTGCTCCTCCTAATTTTTGCGCAAAAGCGGCAGCAGAAAATATCATTGCTGTTGCTCTTCTACCTGTTTGCCATTCTGAAAAATCAGCAGTATCGGCATACATAGAAAAAACGAGCGGTGACTTAGGTCCTAATGCTAAACCAATCATAATTTGCAGCAAAAACATCAACACAATATTGTCTTTAGGAACAAAATAGAATGCGATAGATAAACTGGCGACTATGCCCATTAAAATAATTAACAAGTGACGCTTATCTACATAAAGTGTTAGCAGGGGGGTCAATGCTGCACCAATGGCCAAAGCAATCATGTAGACCATGGCAAAACTGCCAATTAAATCAGGTCGTTGCACATAATATTTAAAATAAAATGTACCTGAACTTGCGCGTAATGAAATAGTGATCATGATAATGAGTGCTAAAGCAAACAACACCAACCAAGGCTTGTTGCGCCCTAAGTCTTTAATATCTTGTAGAATTGGCGTTTTTTGCTCTGGTGGTGGAGAAATACGCTCTTTAGTACCATAAAATGTTAGCGTGAATAACAGCGCTGAAATACAACCATATAACCCCATGGTAAGTTGCCACCCCAAAGCCTCATTCCCTTGTCCCAAATATAAAACTAGTTCTGGCGTTAAATAAGCTACAAGGCTTCCTCCTGAAAAGGCACCAATAAACCGAAAACTTGTGAGCGTGGTACGTTGTTGTGAATCACTGGTTATCACGCCGAGTAACGCACCATAAGGCACATTAATAAAAGTATAAGCTAGCATCATAAAAATATAGGTGCCATAAGCCCATATCAATTTATTATCTTCGCTAAAATCAGGTACTGTAAACGTTAAAACTCCCGCCGCAACAATAGGAATAATACCCCACAATAAATAAGGCCTAAACTTGCCAAAACGGGTTTTAGTTCTATCTGCCAATGCGCCCATGAAGGGATCAGAGAATGCGTCTATTAAGCGTGTAACAAGCATTAAAGTACCTACAGCCGCTGCTGAAATACCAAAAACATCGGTATAAAAAATAAATAAAAACACATCAAATACACGCCAATAAAAATTGGATGCTACATCGCCACAAGCATAAGCAACTTTTTCTTTTAAGCGCAATTTATTGTTCACAAATGAATACCTTATTGAATAATAGATTTTTAATGCTTCAAATTTATATGCATACCTATATCAAATAAAATCATTATTAATTCAATAAAACAGTCATATAACAATAAAATGTAAGCGCTTACAAAATAATTCATATTTTTTATAAACACAATAAAAACTTACAAAAATAATTTATTAAAAACATTAATCATTTGTTTTTAAAAGTTTTATTACAATTAAATATTCTTTGCTGTAGTCGTGTTCAAATTATTTATGGCAACAAATTTCAGTCATATCGTAGAATTATAAAAATAGTTATTGACCTTCATCATTTAATACTCTAATTTAAATGTAAGCGCTTTCATTTGTTTGTATTTTAGTTCTTTAAACACGATACTAAACAATTAATGAAAGCGCTTACTACACAGATAATTATAAAACATGTAAATTGGTGGGAGATAAACATGATTCAGAGTAAATTTATTAAAACAAAAGTAGCAACAAGCTTATCATTGATATTAGGCGCTACGGCACTACCTGCAATATCAGCAGAAGAAGTAGCCTTAGAAGAAAGTTTAGAAGTAATTACTGTTACAGGTATGCGTTCAAGTATTAAAGAGTCTACAAGATTAAAGCGTGATGCCTCAGGTGTGGTTGATGCTATATCAGCAGAAGATATTGGTAAATTTCCTGATACTAATTTAGCGGAATCTTTACAACGTATTACGGGTGTTTCAATTGATCGAGATAACGGTGAGGGAAGTAAAGTCACTGTTCGTGGTTTTGGCCCTGATTACAACATGGTCACGTTAAACGGCCGCACTATGCCAGCATCAAGCTTACCCGCTGGTGGAGGGGTTTCAAATTCACGAGCCTTTGAGTTTTCAAATTTAGCCTCTGATGCTGTTAAATCAGTTTCTGTTTATAAAACAGGCAGAGCCAATGTTGCCACAGGTGGCATTGGTGCGGTTATTAATATTGTAACAGGTAAACCGCTAGACAACCCTGGTGTACATGCAAGTGTTGGTGCTAAAGCCATAATGGATACCAGTAACCGTGTAGGTGATGATGTTACTCCAGAGTTATCTGGGCTACTGAGTTGGACTGATGAAGAAGAAAAATTCGGTGCTTCTTTAACAGTAAACACTCAAACAAGACATAGCTCAACTTCTGGCGCATTTGTAAATGAATGGCGAACAAGTTTATACGATGGTACGATTCCTCAAGCAGCTAGTGATATTCAGCTTTCTAACGAGCCTGAGCTAGGCCAAATCTACTCCATGCCATCAGATTTACGCTACTTTATTTCGGATCAAGAACGTGAACGCACTAATGCGCAATTAACGTTACAATTTAGACCTGTAGAAGCATTAACGGCAACGTTAGATTATACCTATTCAAAACAAGACACTTTTCAATCACGTGCTGAACAATCTATCTGGATGGACACCTACAAATCAAACTTAGGTTTTGATAGTGAAACGGCAACTACACCTGTTGACTACAATGAAGATCGAGGTGATCAAGCACCACGTGATTTGGGTTTAGCATTACAAGAGCTTAATCAGGTAAATGAAAATGACTCAATAGGTTTAAACATTAAGTATGAGGTGAATGATTATTTCACGCTAACTTTTGATGGCCATAGCTCCACTGCTGAAAGCTTACCAGATGCACCTTATGGAACTTGGGTAAATGCGGGTTTAGGTGCCAATATTGTGGCTGCTCAAAGTGTTGATTATAGTAAAGACTACCCTATAATGAATGTTGAATTTGACGATTGTGACGAAAGAAGAGGCTTAAATTGTAACGGAGTACTTGACCAAGATGATGTCGGTACATCAATACTTGACATGAACTATTCATCACAAAAAACAGATATTGATGAGTTTCGCGTTATTGGTGCATATGAATTTGAAGAAGGTAGTATCGAGTTCGGTATTGAATCTCGTTCAATGGAAAGTCATTCTGTACAAAGCCTAACTCGTCATACTATGGGTAACTGGGGCATTGAAAACCCAGGTGAATTACCTGATAACTACTTAACCTTAGTTGATTTTACTAGCGAGATTAATGATTTTGATAAAAGTGGTGCTTTTAATCAAGGTTTCACAGGTAGTGCTTCACAAATAGGTGAGTGGGCTGCTGGTGAATACGGCTTTGATTTTGTTGCTAATGGTGCAGCGGCTACAGACAGAACCATTAAAGAAGATATTACAGCGGCATTCTTTCAACTTGATCTTTCAGGTGAATTAGGTGGGCGTCCATATAATATCTCTGCAGGCCTACGTTTTGAAAGTACAGACATTACCTCTTCAGCAAATGTTGCACTACCTAATGCTGTAGCATGGGAAGGTAACCAAGACTTTAACGTACGTTTTGGTGAGGGTATGCAAAACTTTTCAGAAAGCTCTAGTTATGACCACATCTTACCAAGCTTTGATTTTGATATTGAGGTTATTGATAACGTTGTAACGCGTTTTTCTTACAGCAAAACTATTGCTCGACCAACCTATGATCAATTAAGTGCAGCAGCAGCAGATGTGAGTGGACCTTCTGGCCCAACAACATTAGCTGGTGTTCAATTAGGTACAGCCTCAAACGGCAACCCAGCTTTAGTACCACTTGAGTCAGACAATATTGATTTATCAGCAGAATGGTATTTTGCTGATACAAGCTATGTTTCTGTAGGTTACTATGAAAAGCGTGTCAATAACTTTGCTGGACGTGAGCCAGTTGTAGAAAATGTTTATGGTTTACGCGATGCAACTGCAGGCCCTCGTGCTCAAGCCGCAATAGCAGCTTTAACAGCATTAGGGGAAGAAATCACCGATACCAACTTATTTGCCATGGTTGCTGCCACTGAAAATAATGTAGACTACTACTCAATGCCAGCTGAGCAATTTGAAGTAGATTACGATGTATTGCCTAACAGTGATGATCCTTTAATGGACTTTACCGTAACGAAATTTGTAAATAATAAAGAAGCTAAAATCAACGGCTTTGAACTTGCTGTACAACACTTCTTTGGCGAGACAGGGTTTGGCTTTCAAGCAAACTATACTACCGTTTCGGGTGATGTAGGTTTTGATAATAATGCTGATCCAAAAGTAACCCAATTTGCACTTATAGGGTTAAGTGATACAGCCAACCTTGTTCTCATGTATGAAAAAGATGATTTTCAAGCGCGTGTTGCCTATAACTGGCGTGATGATTTCTTAAATTCACAAGCGAAATATATTAATGAACCAGCTTATACTGAAGCTTATGCACAAATTGACTTTAATGTAGCCTATCAAGTTAATGAACAATTATCAGTATTTTTAGAAGGCATTAATATCACGGGTGAAGACACTCGTATTCATGGCCGTACCTCTGTGCAGTTATGGAATTTAGCAGACCAAGAAGCACGTTATGCTTTAGGGGCTCGTTATACTTTTTAAGTATAGTTAGATAGACAACCTCCTTGATAAATGCTGTGCACACGCACAGCATTATCATTTTACCTATAAATTCATACGCAATTAATTAGTTTCCTTAGTAAAAATACTGATAAGGGTAAATTATGAATAATAAAATACAGAATATTGTTATTGCTGGCGGTGGAACAGCTGGCTGGATGGCGGCGGCCGCTTTCTCAAAGCTACTAGGTAAAAATTTGAATATTACCTTAGTTGAATCAGATGAAATTGCCACGATAGGTGTGGGTGAAGCCACTATTCCTCCCATAAGAACATTTCATAAGTTACTCGGTATTGACGAACAAGAACTAATGCGGATTACAAATGCCACTTTTAAACTCGGAGTCGGCTTTGAAAACTGGGGGCAAGAAGGTAAAAACTACATTCACTCATTTGGCGCCACAGGAAAAGAATGCTGGGCAGGTGAATTTCATCACTTTTGGTTACATGGTTTACAAAACGGTATTAACGCTGACTTTGGTGATTATTGCTACGAACTACAGGCCGCAAAAGCACAAAAGTTTGCCTTATCAAAGAATACACCAATTAATTATGCGTATCACCTTGATGCCACTATCTATGCTAAATATTTACGAGAATTTAGTGAAAATCTTGGCGTAACCCGCATTGAAGGTAAAATTCAACAGGTAAGCAAAGATCATAAATCAGGTAACATTAGTTCGCTTACCTTGATATCAGGACAAGTTATTGACGGCGATTTCTTCATTGATTGCACGGGGTTTAGAGGGCTTTTAATTGAGCAAGCTCTGCATACAGGGTTTGATGATTGGTCGCATTGGTTGCCTTGCGATAGTGCCATTGCAGTGCAAACCAAAACAATATCTGATCCACTTCCTTATACACGTTCAATTGCCCATAAAAATGGCTGGCAGTGGAAAATTCCCCTACAAAACCGTGTTGGTAACGGCTTAGTATTCTGTAGTAAGTATTGCAGTGACGAAGAGGCTCTTGATACGTTAACAAAAAATATTGAAGGTGACATACTGACAGAGCCTCGAGTCATTAAATTTAACACAGGTAGACGCCGTAAGGGTTGGAACAAAAATTGTGTCGCTTTAGGTTTATCTGCTGGCTTTATTGAACCACTTGAGTCAACAAGTATTCATTTAATTATGTCAGGCATTATCAGATTATTACGTTTATTCCCGTTTGATGGCATCTATCAATCAGCTATCGATGAATATAATACCAAGCTTGATTCAGAATTAAATGCCGTTCGCGACTTTATTATATTGCATTATAAAGCGACGCAGCGAGAGGACAGTGATTTTTGGTTACATTGTAAGAATATGGAAATTCCTCCTTCTCTTGCACATAAGATACAATTATTTAAAGAAACAGGACGAGTATTTTTAGACGATGGTGATATTTTCCGTGTTGATTCATGGACTCAGGTCATGCTGGGTCAAGGCATTATGCCAACACAGTACCATAAAATTGCAGATATCATGAACGAGAAAGAGCTAAATCACTTTATGAGTAGCTTAAAAGCATCTATTGCTAATGCGGTAGAAAAGCTACCAAGTCATGCCGACTTCATACAACAATATTGCAAATCATAGCTTCCGGCATGCTTTTTAATATCTGAAATTTACGCCATTATTAACTCTTAAAGGTGAGAGCTAATAATGGCGTTTCGCTCAACAAAAACAATGGCACCAACAGTTTAGTGTTGCAGAGTTCACGCTATTAGGTTTTATAACAACACCTAAAAAATCAATAATTAAAGATTCAATTGACGATAAAACAAAGGAGCTTTTTACTTTAGTAATATCTACGCCACTTTTTTCGAAACACTGTAAATCTATGTTCAACGTCTGCCATTCATCCTTTTTTAATTAAGCATTGCATGTTTATCGTGAGTAGGAAAAGAGCCAAAACCATACTTACACATATCATCAACGGTAATATCACGAATTTCAGGTTGAATCATTTGTGCTACCTTTTGTTCTAACGTCATAGTTGCAAGTAACTTTGCTATCTTGCTTTCAATGCTTGCATCCTTTTTTACCGCAATATCGAGCTTTGGCAAAACATCAATAGTAGATTGCACTCTAGAATTACTCTCAGTTGCATTAATGCTAATCAAGGTTCGAACTGAGTTTTTGTCATAACTAACCTCATTACAGCTCAAAGTTACCATTGAGAAAGCAAAACACAATACCCCTGTATTGATTGCTTTATTGAGGCAATTTTTAGCATTTAGTTGAATTAAATTATTATTTGACTTCTTATCGTTTCATTATTAACTAGAGGATTAACTAAAAATGCGGCTAGTTTTTAACTTTACTGCCTATCAAGCCGTAATAAGTGATAAATAGATAACATAAAATAGGTAAGAAAAAAGAATGCTGAATGCCAATATTGTCAGCCAAAACCCCTTGAAAAATTGGAATGATTGCACCACCGACAATCGCTAAACATAAAATCCCCGATCCTTGACTGGTATGTTTTCCTAAGCCATTAATGGCAAGGCTAAAGATAGTTGGGAACATAATTGAATTACACAATCCCACCCCTAAAATGGCAATCATAGCAACACTGCCTGAAGATAAAGTAGCCACTAAAATTAACAAGCAAGCAACTGTTGCATTAAAAGATAATAATTTACCCGCATCAACCTTCTGCATAACAACAGCACCAATAAATCGTCCAGTCATCGCGCCGCCCCAATAATATGCAATATATTTTGCAGCCTCAGATTCTGCTAAACCCGCAATGGATGGTTCAGCAAAAAAACTGACTAAAAAACTACCAATAGAGACTTCAGCTCCAACATAAACAAAAATACCAATAGCCCCCAACACTAAATGGCTATACCCCCAAGCACTACCTGAATT
This sequence comes from uncultured Colwellia sp., assembly GCA_965305135.1. Lineage (GTDB taxonomy): Bacteria > Pseudomonadota > Gammaproteobacteria > Enterobacterales > Alteromonadaceae > Colwellia. Next base: position 52,389 of record CBDLPA010000001.1, on the reverse strand, counting down.
AATGTTATTATCGTTATGATGAATATCAGTTTCCTCTATATTAGGGAGTTTTAATCTGGCAAAAATTACGGCTAGCACAACGAGCATTGCAGCTAAATATATATATGGAAGTTGTACAGCTTCAGCAGAAGCGTGAACAGACATTGACTCTGCTGCATGATTCAAAATTAAAAACGCACCGAAAAAAGGTGCAATAGTTGTTCCTAATGAATTGAATGCTTGTGTCATAGTTAAGCGTGATGAAGCAGTTTTTGCTTCACCCAATATGCTGACATAAGGATTAGCAGACACTTGCAATAAAGTAATACCGCTAGCTAGAATAAACAACGCCATTAAAAATATAGGGTAACTATGCAAAGCTGCGGCAGGATAAAAACATAAACAGCCTAGTGCCGCAATAGACAAACCAATAACAATACCTTTTTGATAACCTAGTTTTTTTACTATAGCACCCGCAGGTAAAGACACCAGAAAGTAAGCACCAAAAAAGCAAAATTGCACTAACATGGCTTGACTGTACGATAAATCAAACACGCCTTTTAAATGAGGAATTAATATATCATTTAAACAAGTAATAAAACCCCACATAAAGAACAATGACGTTAAAGACGTCAATGCAAAACGGTAATTCCCCTGCGCTTGATTATTTGCTAATCGCTCGATGGTGCCTGAACTTGAATGTATTGTCATATGAGCCTCTTTACGTTTATTTTATTATTAATTTAAATACGCTATACCTATTTGTTTGATTAATCAGCACAGCTTAGTAGCTATTTATGCCCCCATAGCAGCGAATTAAAACAGCTCAAATGAAAAACTGATGAAATTAGTTGACCTAGGTTAGAGAAAACACTAACCTTAACAATGTAAGCGCTTACATATTTATATTAAAGACTATCTTACCTCTTTAATCAACATTTATTGAAAGCGCTTTCAATAAATCATTAAAACAAGTTTTAAGTAATAGGTATATTCAATGACAGCCAAACTTTCTTTGCCCCAAAACTCTACTATGCTAAAAGATAATTTCATTTATGGCGTCGCCACTGCCTCATTTCAAATTGAAGGTGGGGCAAAAACTAGATTACCCTGCATTTGGGACACTTTTTGTAATACTCCGAATAAAGTTGTTGATGGCTCCCATGGATTAATTGCCTGTGATCACTATCATTTATGGAAAGAAGATATTGCATTAATCGAATCATTAGGTGTTGATGCTTATCGTTTGTCTATTTCATGGCCAAGAGTTATGACACAATCAGGAACCCTGAATCCTGATGGCGTTAACTTTTACATCAACATTCTTGATGAACTAAAAAGCAAAAACATTAAAGCTTTTGTCACCCTGTATCACTGGGATCTTCCCCAACACTTAGAAGATAAAGGTGGTTGGTTAAACAGAGAAACTGCCTACAAATTCCAAGACTACGTAAACCTAATCATCCAAGCTTTTGGTAATCGTGTATACTCTTATGCAACACTAAATGAACCCTTTTGCAGCTCATTTTTAGGGTATGAAATAGGTATTCATGCCCCTGGAAAGGTTGGGGAAGAATATGGCAGAAAAGCAGCTCATCACCTATTACTCGCCCATGGGTTAGCAATGAAAGTACTTGCAAAAAATAGCCCTAATACTAAAAATGGCATAGTACTAAACTTCACACCTTGCTATCCTGCATCAGATTCACCAGCAGACAAAGTTGCTAGCGATTTTGCAGATGATTATTTTAACCAATGGTATATTAAGCCAATTTTTGACGGCGCTTACCCTAACATATTAGCTCAACTACCTGCAGATCATCACCCTGAAATACAAGAGGGCGATATGGAAATAATATCCCACCCCATTGATTTTTTAGGTATTAATTTTTACACTCGAGCCATCTACAAAGCAGATAGTGAAGCCCGATTTGTTCAAATCCCCCCCCCTGAACCACGTACAGATATTGGCTGGGAAATATACCCTAAAGCTTTCAGTGAATTACTTGTTTCATTAAATGAAAAATATACATTACCCCCTATTTATATTACTGAAAATGGTGCTGCAACCGACGACAAACTTATTGATGGTGTTGTTAATGACAATGTTCGCATAGAATATTATCAACAGCACCTTAATGCCGTTAATGACGCAATAGAACAAGGTGTTAATATAAAAGGCTATTTTGCTTGGAGTTTACTGGACAACTTTGAATGGGCGGAAGGTTATTTAAAACGCTTCGGTATTGTTTATGTTGATTATGAAAGTCAAGTTAGAACAATAAAAAATAGTGGCCACGCCTATAAAGCATTAATTAGCAATCGATAGCATTGGCCGATAATACAGTTAAATAACGAAGATTTTAATATCAAAAATCAAGATGGGAAACACAATGAATAAACTACCTTTTTATGAAAAAGTGGGGTATGCCATGGGGGATGCTGCTGCTAATTTAGTATGGCGCGGTGCCTTAGCTTATTTAGCTGTTTTTTATACTGATACTTTTGGTTTAACTGCAGCTGCCGCCGCCATGCTGTTTTTAGTGGTACGTTTATCTGATGGTGTTACCGATATAATCATGGGAATGATAGCTGATAGAACCAATACACCTTGGGGTAAGTTTCGTCCTTGGGTTTTATGGTCAACCCCTTTTTTAGCGCTGTTTATGGTACTTTGTTTTACAACGCCTGAACTTAGTTACAGCAGTAAACTCGTCTACGCTTATATTACTTACATAGGTTTAACGCTCGCATACACCCTAAATAATGTACCTTACTCGGCTTTAATGGGGGTTATAACCCCTTGTGACACTGAGCGTACTAGCTTATCTGGTTTTCGTTTTGCAGGTGCATTTGCAGGAGGTTTGTTGGTTATGGGTTTTTTACCCGACCTAGTTGCCTACTTTGGCCAAGGTGATGATGCTCAAGGCTACCAGTACACTATGTATCTCTTTGCTGCTTTGCTCACAGTGCTAATGTTAATTACTTTCTTCACAACAAAAGAACGTGTTATTCCAACAATTGATGAAACAACCACATTAAAGTCAGATCTAATCGATTTGAGTAAAAATTTGCCTTTTATTATTTTACCTTTGCTAGCTGCCACCTTGTTTTTCTATTACCGCAATTTATATAGTGGGCTATTTTTCTTTGCCATAGCATTTTTCATGTGGCTACTTATCAAACGATTAACAAATACAGAAACGAATCAAGAAAGTAATAAAAAAAACAATGACATTAGTGGTACTCAACAAGACATGCTGGATTTGCTCACCAATAAACCTTGGCTAATACTATTGGGAATGGGCTTTTTAACCATGATGTTCAATGGCATAAAATATGGTGTTATTGCCTATTATTTTAAATACCAAGTAGGTGATGAGCTAATGGCAGGTAAATATTTTATCGCCTTACTATTAGTGTCAATTTTGGGTGCATTATGCACAGGATATTTATCTAAAAAAATGGGAAAACCAAATCTATTCATTGTCTCGTTATTATGTAGTGGCTTATTAACTGCTGGTTTTTATTGGGTTCCGTCTGGAAACATCCCAGCAATTTTTATTTTAGGTTGCTCTGCTGAATTTTTTGCCGCTATGATGCCAACTTTATTCTTTAGCATGCTAGGAGATTCTGCAGATTATTCAGAATGGAAAAATGGTCGACGAGCGACTGGCTTGATATATTCAGCTGGCACTTTTGTTCAAAAAACGGGAGGTGGTTTTGCAGGTGCGCTTGTTTTAGTTGTACTAGCCAATTACGGTTATAACGGTATGGATAAAAGTACCATTGAAGGTGCGTTACCAGGCATGCAACTACTCATGAGTTGGATCCCTGCTGCTTTTGCCTTTGCTGGTGCAACACTCATGGTATTTTATCCTCTGTCGAGCCATAAAAATCAACAAATTAGTAACGCTTTAAACCAAAGACGTACACCAATAGGTGGAAATTAACCCACTATTGAATAATATCATTTAGTTTTCATACTATCGATAATCAACTAGTTTAGTAAAACTAAATTATGATAAAATGATGGTTTGTCTGACGTTATAATCTATTCAAATAATGGGATAACGGCTCGCACACTACAGGATAAATATGGCAACAATTTATGAAGTATCAAGTTTGGCTGGTGTTTCACTAGCAACCGTTTCACGCGTTATTAACAACAATACGCGTGTTAGTGACAAAACGCGTCAAAAAGTTGAAAAAGCCATGAATGAACTAGGCTACCGTCCTAACTCAATTGCGCAGTCATTAGCTTCAAATTGTACAAATAGTGTTGGTATTTTAGTTTCTGAATTACATGGTCCTTTCTTCGGTCAAATGATGGCTGGTATTGAAGCTGAGTTAAGAGCTGCAGGAAAACACGTTATTATTACCCCGGGGCATAGTGAAGAAGATAAAGAAAAAGAAGGCATTGATTTTCTAATCTCTCGTAATTGTGATGCCTTAATAATACATGTTGAAGGTTTAACTGATGAGTATTTGATTGAGTTAAGTAAAGGTAAAACGCCTATTTACTTTATGAGCCGAATAATTCCAGCCTTAAAAGAAAATTGTATTTATCTTGATAATGAACTAGGTGGCTACCTTGCAACAAAAGCCCTTATTGAGCATGGACATACAAATATAGCCTATATTGGTGGCCCTCAATTTAAACCTGATTCACAAAACAGATTAACAGGACACAAACGGGCATTATCTGAGTACAAAATACCTTTCAATGATGCACTTTATTTTGAAGGTGACTTTAAAGAAACAGGTGGTAAAAAAGGCTTTAAATACTTCTTAAATAAAAAAATTCATTTTACTGCACTCGTATGTGCCAACGATGAAATGGCATCAGGAGCAATGACTTATGCCCGTGAGCATGATTTTTCATTGCCTGAAGATCTATCAATAATAGGCTTTGATAACATTATTTTTTCTCGTCATATCTACCCCAAACTAACCACTATAAATAACCCAGTTGACGAAATGGGAAAAATGGCAGCCAAATTGGTATTAAAAAATGTTTATCGTCATGAAGATTTGATTATTAATCACTCTTTTGATCCTGCGCTTATCGAACGAGACTCTATTGCTTATTTAGCAAAGTAATCACTAAACATAGATTATCTAGATGATTTAATTGAATACTTCTTAATAATAAGCTCAATAAATACTAATAATGCCCCCAAGGTAAAACCAACGACAAGATCGATAGAAAGCGGGGTAATAGCCGTGAGAATATTGCCAATAACAGGTGCCTCTGCCGTAAATTCAGAGGCCATAGTAATAAAAGCATGCAGGCTGTGCACACCATGAGTAATTAATGAACCACCGACCAACCACATAGCTACGGTACCAGCAACAGCAAGAAACTTCATTAGTTTAGGGGCAAAACCAATCATAAATTGACCTAAACCACGCTTAAACTTACCCCCTACTGATAAGGACTTATCTTTAATTAGTGCTAAACCACCATCATCAATTTTCACTATGCCTGCAACTAACCCGTATACACCAACAGTCATAACCACAGCAATAAAAGCTAAAACGGGAATTTGTGTTGTGATATCTTTATCTGAAATAGTACCTAACGCAATAATAATAATTTCTGCCGATAAAATAAAGTCAGTTCTAATTGCCCCGTTTATCTTGTCTTTTTCAAATTGCTGTAAATCAACCGTAGGATCTTGTAATGCTGATTTCAACAGCTGTTTATGATGCTCAACCGCCGCTTTATCAGTAAAGTTATGCCACACTTTTTCAAAACCTTCATAACACAAATAAGCCCCTCCAAGCATAAGTAATGGCATAATGACAATCGGTAAGAAATAGCTAAGTAATAAAGCAATAGGCACTAAAATAGCTTTATTTATCATTGAACCTTTAAAAACAGCCCATACAACGGGTAACTCTCTATCTGCACGTATACCACCCGAGAGCTGCTCTGCATTGACCGCAAGATCATCACCAAGAACACCCGCTGTTTTTTTTGCTGCAACTTTCGATAAAACCGCTATATCATCAAGTAACATCGCAATATCATCGAGTAAGGTAAGTAAACTAGCACCAGCCATAATGAGCCTTTAATAAAAAAATTAGTAACAGTATCATCATATTTTTCTCGATATTATTCAATAACCTTTGTCATTCAAATAATACATTTCAAAACAGGCACTAAGAAAACCTCTATAAAATGAAATTTTATTCAACTTTTATTATGATGTAGTAGCACACAGTGTTGTTATGTTATAACATAACAACACTGTCAGATTGAAATGGTGAATACATAGCATGGTTATGCAAAAATTACCTGTCACGGTACTATCGGGCTTTTTAGGCGCAGGAAAAACAACAGTCTTAAGTCATATCCTTAACAACCGCCAGGGGCAAAAAGTCGCTGTCATTGTTAATGACATGAGCGAATTAAATATTGATGCTTCATTGGTAAAAAGTGAAGTATCCCTTAACCGCAGTGATGAAAAGCTAGTTGAAATGAGTAATGGTTGTATATGTTGCACGTTACGTGAAGATCTCTTACTGGAAGTAAATAAGCTAGCAAAAGAGGGGCGATTTGATTACCTCGTCATTGAATCTACAGGAATTTCTGAGCCTTTACCTGTGGCTGAAACGTTCACATTCGCTGATGAGAATGGCATTTCATTATCAGATATTGCCACGTTAGATACGATGGTAACTGTTGTTGATGCAGTAAATTTCTTGAAAGATTACGATGAAGCACAATATTTACAAGACGCAGGCGAGTCACTTGGTGATGAAGATGAACGTAGCGTAGCAGATTTATTAATAGACCAAGTAGAATTTGCAGATGTACTCCTTATTAGCAAAACAGATTTAGTTAAAGCCGCCGATATAGAGCGACTTAACGCTATTCTTAAAGTACTTAATACACACGCTAAAATTATTCCTATATCGTCAGGTAAAGTAGATATTAATTCAGTATTAAATACAGGGTTATTTAATTTTGAACGTGCACAGCAAGCGCCAGGCTGGCTTAAAGAGATGCGAGGTGAACATATACCTGAAACTGAAGAATATGGTATTGGCAGCTTTAATTACGTTGCACGCAGACCTTTTAACCCTGAAAAGTTTTATCAGTTTCTTCATAACACGGAACAATTTGGTAAACTGATTCGATCAAAAGGTTATTTTTGGTTAGCGTCTCGTCCTCAATTTTGCGGTCAATGGAGCCAAGCGGGCGGAATAGCACATTACGGTTTTGCGGGGATGTTTTGGAAATCTATTCCTAAAGATAACTGGCCGACTGATCAAGCTTCTCTTGATGAAATAAATAAACAATGGGTTGAGCCTTTCGGCGATATGCGTCAAGAACTCGTGTTTATTGGTCAACAACTCGATAAAAAACGAATGACGATGGCATTAGATCAATGCTTGCTCTGTGAAGATGATCTATTAAAAGGAAAAAGCCACTGGGCAACCTTAAGGGATCCTTTTCCTGCATGGGAGGAAAACGCATGAGTACGCTCACTGTGGATGATATTGCTATCAACAAAAAAACAAAATGTTTCAGAGGTAACGACTCAACGTTCCATTGAAGGAACAACGTCAGATATTTTGAAAAACATTTATACCAGAAAGCACCAACGAAGTACTCTGTGGTGCTTTTGGTGATTCCAACAGTATGTTGCCGTGTCATTCTCAACAAGCGATGTTTTGATAATATCCGACACCCAATAGGGATCATAGAGTGATTCAAGCTTTACCCCCTTAGCGTAATTCACGAAAATAGTTTGATTTGGCGGCGGCGGAGGTAAATGAATACAAGCCCTATAATACGGCACCATAAAAAACTGAATAACTTTTTTTTCATCATCAAATTCAAGGGGAACAATAAAAGCTGGAATGCGTATTGGTGCATTATTAACGATTGGTTTAACACGGGTAGATGTCAGTGCTTGTTGGTATCGATCCTCATCTACTTGGTTAATTTCATTTTTAAACTTATTACTGAGTTCATCTTCAGCAGAGCCATCAACAATTTTATCAAGATAACTAGATAGATTTAACAACACATCTAAGATTTCTTTTGCACTAAACACTCTTACATAACCTACGAATATCACACTATTCTTTTCAACGTTAATCAGTATTCTCGCCTGAAAACAAAAAACCTGCCGAAGCAGGTTTTTATATTTAAGCGTTAAGTAGCAAATACCATTTATGCGCAGAGTAAATTGTTTAATTCAAGGCACTTTATTTACGACGTTTAGTGTTTCTTAAACGAGTAATAAAGTAACGATGAAGTAGACGATTTAATCAAGCATAAATTACATCATGCCGCCCATACCACCCATACCGCCCATATCAGGCATAGCAGGAGCAGATGATTCTTTAGCTGGCAGATCTGTGATCATACATTCAGTGGTTAACATTAAGCCTGCAACAGACGCTGCAAATTGTAATGCTGAACGTGTTACTTTTGTTGGATCAAGAATACCCATTTCTAACATATCACCAAAAGTACTGTTACCCGCATTGTAACCATAGTTACCTTTACCGTTACGTACTTCATTTAGTACAACAGAAGCTTCATCACCCGAGTTAGTAGCAATTTGACGTAATGGAGCAGACATTGCTCGAATGGCAACATTAATACCGTGTGTTTGATCTTCGTTGATACCTTCAAGATCTTTGATTGCTTCAGCAGCGCGTACTAAAGCTACACCACCACCTGCTACAACGCCTTCTTCTACGGCCGCGCGTGTTGCATGCAATGCATCTTCTACGCGTGCTTTTTTCTCTTTCATTTCAACTTCTGTAGCAGCACCAACTTTAATTACCGCAACACCGCCTGCCAGTTTAGCTAAACGCTCTTGCAGCTTTTCTGTATCGTAATCTGACGAAGACTCTTCAATTTGACCACGAATTTGTGCAACACGTGCTTGAATATCGGCTTCTTCACCAATACCGTCAATAATAGTCGTTGTATCTTTTGAAATAATGACGCGTTTGGCTTGACCTAAATCTTCTAACGTTGCTTTTTCAAGCTCCATACCAATTTCTTCAGAAATTACAGTACCAGCAGTTAAGGTTGCAACATCTTGCAGCATTGCTTTACGACGATCACCAAAACCAGGTGCTTTAACAGCCGCAACTTTTACGATACCGCGCATATTGTTAACAACTAATGTAGCTAACGCTTCGCCTTCAACATCTTCAGCAATAATTAACAGTGGTTTACCCGCTTTAGCCACGCCTTCTAATGTTGTTAACAATTCACGGATATTAGAGATTTTTTTATCAACTAAAAGGATAAAAGGGTTTTCTAATTCAACTGTGCCATTTTCTTGGCTGTTGATAAAATAAGGAGATAAATAACCACGGTCGAATTGCATACCTTCAACAACATCTAATTCATCAATTAAAGCTTGTCCTTCTTCAACGGTAATAACCCCTTCTGTACCTACTTTATCCATTGCTGTTGCAATGATTTTACCTACAGTTTCATCAGAGTTAGCTGAGATTGTTCCCACTTGCTCAATCGCTTTGTTATCAGTAACAGGTGAAGATGATTCTTTTAACGCAGCCACAGCAGCAATTACTGCTTTGTCTATACCACGTTTAAGATCCATTGGGTTCATACCCGCAGCAATAGATTTTAAGCCTTCATTAACAATAGCTTGCGCTAAAACCGTGGCAGTTGTTGTACCGTCACCTGCTTCATCATTGGCTTTAGAAGCAACTTCTTTCACCATTTGCGCGCCCATGTTTTCAAATTTATCTTCTAATTCAATTTCTTTCGCAACACTAACGCCATCTTTAGTGATTGTTGGACCACCAAAAGATTTGTCTAAAACAACGTTACGTCCTTTAGGTCCTAAGGTCACTTTTACAGCATCAGCTAATACGTTAACGCCTTTAAGCATTTTTACTCGAGCGTCGTTACCAAATAATACGTCTTTTGCAGCCATTATACTTTTCCTATTTTGTTAAATTGTGATGGAGCTATGCTCAACATCAAATAAAATATTAAATTCTTGAGATTACTCTACAATTGCTAAGATGTCAGACTCACTTAAAATAAGTACTTCTTCACCATCAATTTTCTCTGTTTTAACGCCGTAGCCTTCAGAAAAAATGACTTGGTCACCCACTTTCACGTCTAATGCGCGCACTTCACCATTTTCTAAGATGCGACCATTACCAACGGCAATGACTTCACCACGTGTTGATTTTTCTGCAGCGCTACCAGTTAGCACAATGCCACCAGCTGATTTAGATTCAACTTCTTTACGTTTTACAATAACGCGATCATGTAATGGACGAATACTCATATATTTTCTCCTGAGAGTTATTAGTGATAACAAATATGTTTGTGTGTAATTAAATGGGGTTAAAAAAACACTTCACAAGTCTTTAATGTGTTTTTTTGATGATTTACTTTGTGATTAATCTTTTCGCTTAAAATCACCTTCAATAGTTTCACCTTGATGGTGATTTTCATGAGAAATCTCTTTGTTATGATGAAAAGCACTATTTTTGTCAATATAGTCATCTACCTCATGTTCATAAACGTGACCATTTTCTTGCGTAAATGTAGATGAATGAAAATGCGCACTTGTGCCAAAAGCATTACCTTGGCTGGTTTTTATATGTTTTTGTACTGACTGCACTAAGGTATGACGTACAGCGGGTACAAGCAACAATAATCCGAAAATATCCGTAACAAAGCCCGGCGTAACTAACAAGACTCCCGCTACTAATAGCATTAACCCTGTTACAATTTCACTTGAGGGCATTTCTCCTTGTGCCATCTTAGTTTGTACTGACTGTAACGTAGCTATACCTTGTTGACGCACATATTTAGCCCCCAACCAAGCACTCACAATAACAATAGCAATGGTTGGCCAAGCACCAATCAGCTCTCCAACTTGCATTAATACAGTGATTTCAATAATGGGGATGATAACAAATAGTGCAAATAATAGGCGAAACATAAATACTCCTGTTTTCTTTGTAAGATATATTGGGCTTAACAGGTCATTTTCAAGGATTGAACATTTTTAGCTTACATATTACTAGCCTTGTTAAGTTTTTTTTAAGAGAATAACATTAAATTATTACTGTGAGATATATTATGAATTCTCAACTGGTATTAACAACTTGCCCAGATGATCAAATAGCCAAAGTCATTGCAGAGTATTTAGTTAAAGAAAAGCTAGCAGCTTGTGTCAATATATTACCTAATATAACGTCAATTTATTATTGGCAAAATGAAGTACAATATGACAGTGAAGTTCAGCTATTAATAAAGACAACGAGTAATAAATTTAAACAATTAAATGCTCGCATTAATGAACTACATCCCTATGATGTAGTAGAAGTGATCGCTTTGAATATCCAGCAAGGCGATAATCACTATTTAAACTGGATCCGTGAATATTTAAAGTAGACTTAATGAAAAAATTATCATCACTTTCAAGTTTCTCGCAAGCTTTATTTTTTGCTTTAGTTATCATAACAGGTTGTTTTCAATCTACTATTAGCAAGGCGCAGCAGTCTATTTTTGACACATCAAGTGCTTCTCTTTTTAGTAATGATGACGAATTTTTAAAAGTTGATCAGGCATTTATTTTTAATTTTGATCAAGCAAAAAACCAACTCAATATCAATTTTGAAATAAATGAAGGTTATTACCTATATCGTCATCAATTTAAATTTACTAGTGACAACGCTCGCATATCACCTGTTGATTTACCGCAAGGGATAGATCATGAAGATGAATTTTTTGGTGTTCAACAGATTTATACAAAAAATTTAAATTTTACGATTAATATTGAAGAAGCGTCTGAAAATGATGTGATTACAGTGCGCTATCAAGGCTGTGCTGATAAAGGGCTATGTTATCCACCGACTAAAAAGAAAATATCATTAACCCAAGTAATTACTCAAGTTAACGAAAATAATAGCGCAGGGGCTATTTTATCCGCTTTACAAAATGAACAAAACGTATCAACAACAAGTAAAACGACAGCACCGCAAGCTAGTGAACAACACCAATTAGCTGAAATGTTAAAGCAAGACAGTTTATTGCTAACTTTAATTGCGTTTTTTGTGGGGGGATTGTTACTCTCTTTCACCCCGTGTGTATTCCCAATGTACCCCATTTTAACAGGTATTATTGTTGGGGCTGGTAACCAACAGGCAAGCACTCTAACCACCAAAAAAGCCTTCACATTATCTTTTTTCTATGTACAAGGTATGGCAGTTACTTACACTTTATTAGGTATTGTTGTTGCCCTTGCAGGTGCACAATTTCAAGCAATATTTCAACACCCCTTTGTACTAATAGCGCTCAGTATCTTATTTATTTTTTTAGCCTTATCAATGTTTGGGGTGTTCAATTTAGCGCTACCAGCAAGCTGGCAAAATAAATTAAATAACTTAAGTAATAAACAAAAAGGCGGTTCTATTACGGGTGTTATTATGATGGGGGTTATTTCAGGCCTAGTTGCCTCACCTTGCACAACCGCACCGTTAACGGGAGCCTTATTGTATATTTCTCAAACTGGTGATGTGGTATTAGGTGCTTCAGCATTATATGCTTTAAGTTTAGGTATGGGACTTCCTTTATTAGTTTTGGGTAGTTCTGGCGGTAAATTATTACCCAAAGCAGGTGCATGGATGAATATCATCAAAAACATCTTCGGCTTGTTACTACTTGCTGTACCTATCTTTTTGCTAGAGCGCTTTATACCTGAACTAGCCAGTAAGACTTTATGGACACTTTTATTATTAGGCTCAGCAAGTTATCTTTATGTTGCCAACCAAAGTACAGCGACCAACGCAACAACGAGTAAGATGAAAAGTTTCGGTTTTGGTTTGCGGTCATTACTCATTTTTTTAATGATGTTTTTTGGTGCAAACATGAGTTATCAATTACTTGTCGCTAACAATATTATTGCCAGTGACAATAAACAAAATATCACTCAAACCGCATCAGTTGCAGAAATAAACCAACATTTTAAACGTGTAACTACGCTAACAGAATTACAATCTGCTATTGTTCAAGCCAATAGCCAAGGAAAAACTGTAATGTTAGATTTATACGCTGATTGGTGTGTTGCCTGTAAAGAGTTTGAACAATACACCTTCCCTGATAAAAATGTACAAGAAGCGCTTGCTAACACTATTTTATTACAGATAGATTTAACAGATACAGGAACAAAACAAAATATTGAGCTAATGGATTACTATAGCGTATTTGGTTTACCGTCTATTTTATTTTTTGATTTACAGGGAAATGAGCTAAGTCAACAACGTGTTACTGGTTTTATGGAAGCAACAAAATTTAGTGCTCATATTAACAGCATATTTTAATTAAATATGTTTTTTGATGATCTTGTTATTGGTGATGCAAAAGCACTAATACCAGTTTCATTAATTAGGTGATCTACTTTATACGCAGGAAAAACAGCCAAATACAAGGCATTTATTTTAATAACTAGTTGTTCTAATTATTAAATAAATAACGCCGTAGTTGGTTGTTTTAACCAGTAGAAATGATCACATAGTTAGTGAGATTGATATAATAGCAATATCATTAAATATTAATACGTTCATGCTATTCAGTAAAATTATTCGCTTTTATCAACCTGAGTTTTCCAATACCCGTCATAAATATGCGTTTTAATAAACTCAGTCAATTCTATTTCGGGTATTGGCTTAGAGAAATAATAACCTTGAATGATATCGCAATTATTTTCCGTTAAACTTCGCAATTGTGCCGCTGTTTCAACGCCTTCAGCCACAACCATTAAATCTAAATTTTTCACCATGGCAATCGTTGACATAATAATTTGATAATCAGCATGGTTTTCCAACATACCAAAAACGAAGCTTTTATCAATTTTAATCACATCAATTGGCATTTTCTTAATATAAGCTAATGACGAATAACCCGTACCAAAATCATCAATGGCAAAACTAAAGCCCATAGCTTTTAAGCTGTCCATCATAGAAATAGTATGGTCAATATCTTTCACTAATATTTGTTCTGTTAGCTCTAATTCAAATATGTCGGCTGATAAAGAAAACTTGTCTAATAAACTTTGTAAGTAACTGGGTAGGTTTACATCAACAAACTGCCCTGCTGATAAATTGATGGCAATCATGGTATCTTCTAAGCCTTGCTTTCTGATCATTATCGCTAACTCAAAACAACGATGAATAATCCAATAGCCTAACTCAATCATATGTTGGGAGTTTTCTAAAATAGGAATAAAATCTTCTGGTGAAATCATACCACGTTCAGGGTGATGCCAACGTAGCAATGCCTCAAAGCCATATATCTTTTTATCTTTTGCTCGTAATTGTGGTTGTAAACTTAAACTAAATTGCTGTTTAGCAAGCGCTTGACGAACTTCACCTTCAAGCATTACACGATGAGCAACACGTTGATACATTTCTTGGTGGTATACATGAAATTGGCTACCACCATTGTCTTTGGCTTCGTACATAGCTATATCAGCATGAGAAATCAAATCTTCGGCATGCTCTTCACAAGACTCAGTGTAAGAAATACCTATACTTGTAGAAACATAAAAAATACTCGAACCTAACCTTATCGGTTCTTTAAATTGTGTTAATAGTTGGTCGGCCACCACCACGGCTTCATTTACAGATTTTAAATTCCCTAAAATCACTACAAATTCGTCACCACCAAAACGACAGGCTAAATCAATTTTACCCACACTTAAGCGTACACGCTCAGCAGCTTGAATTAACAGTTTATCGCCTTCGGTATGGCCATTACTGTCATTAACCTTTTTAAAATCATCCAGATCTAAAAATAATACTGCAACCCCGCCTGGGTACCTGCGAATATTAGCAATCGACTTACGTAATTGATAATTTAACATATTGCGATTAGGCAACCCCGTTAACAGATCATACATGGCTATATTTTCTAACTCTTTCGTTTTCTGCTCAACTTCAATATTGAGTTGCTCTAATTCATAGCTAAGATCTAAAGCTGAGTGCGTTAATACGTCCAATTCATCAGAAAACAACAATGGCCTTTTTAATCTTACTTCACGAAATTTATCAAACTTTTTATTGGCCAATAAGGGAAGTGCCCCAGATAAACGTAGTAACCGGTTAGTAAATGGACGAGCAACTAAATAAACAAATAAACCTAAAATAAAAAAGATACCACTAAGCGAAATTAAAAATTGTTTTACATAATGTGCATTTTTTTTCTCAAACGAGGTCACATCGTCAATTAAAGACAAATAAAATGCGCGTTTACTGTTTTGTGCTAACGGTAACAAATTGACCAAATAACTATTGTCGGCTAAATCTATTTGTAGCCCCTGCGCAAGTACTCGCACTAAATCAGTTTCTTTATTTTCATCAAGTAGTGCTTGTGCTAACTCCATATTTGATGCCGAAACAATGTTTGTTTCAAACTCAGACTGACTAGACTCTAAAGGAATGCTAATCACAGCCACCTCACTATTTAACGAAGTATTGATTGCATATAGCATATCAACAAGACTAGCGCTCATAGTGATAACGACTACATTACCTTGGTTATTTAATAATGGAACGCTTAATAATAACTGGCATTGTAATTGACATTGAATTTTGTGATTAGGACGTTGATATTTTATCACTTGGTCAATATTTTCTTGCACTGACAAGGGCATAATAGACGTGACAAAGAGTAATTTTTTATTAGCATCAACCAGCCAAACATTCTCCACATTTAAGTTAAATTGCAATCCATCAAATTGATTAGCAAGTTGATCGGCAAAAACAGCGAAGTTATCTTGCTGAGAAAATTTAGTGATTTCAGCAAAAGACTCAAGCCAAACATTCAATTTTGAACGTAAAATATCACTGTGTAAGGCAAATTGAGCTTGTGCTTGAGCTAATGTTTCTTGGTGGAATTGTTTATATTCATCTTGTAAACGCGATAGGGATAATGCAGAAAAACCTATAGCCAAAAGCAATAGTGTTGAAAATATCAACAACAATAACTTTGTTGGGACACTAATAAATTTTTTTGCCATCAGTTAATTCCCTATTAAAACCAATACATTAATTGCACAGCCCATAACTGCCAATTTTTACTATTATTCACCCTGGGGTTTGGCAAAACTACAGGGGTAAGCCTACCTGTACCTTGAAACCAGTGATATTCAAATCTTACTCTAAAATTACTAGATAAATCATACGATAAACCAATTGTTGTATCATCATGATATGCAAAATAAGCAGGAACTAAGCCATTAGTTTCCTGTTCCATTTTATTACCATTTTTATCATTTTTATCACTAGCAAAAGTTTCATAGCGCATTAACAAGGTTAGCTCATGATTGAGCTTATATCGAGATTGTACATACCAACGATGACTGATTGGATTTTTTAAGAAGGTTGGTGTAAAAAAACCTTTTGTTGTAAATCTGCTTTCATGAAACTCACCACTAAACTCCCATTGTTCGCCTTCATATAAAGTATTTATACTCGTGGTTTGAAAGGAAAAGCTACCATCAAAAAACAAGTCTTGTGCTTTATTAGCGCGATAAGTAAAGTCAGAGTCTAGATAAGAAACACCAAATCGCCACGGTGAAAATAAAGGTTGCCAATAAAAACTGGCTTGAGCTTCAAAATCTTGCTTAACGGTTCCTTGGGATTGCTTGCTTAAAATGATGTCTGCTTGTTTACTCGAAATAGGATTAGACCCATAACTAAAATTAAAGTCAAAATTACCATAATCATCATCGCTGCGACTAATTTTAATAGCAGCACCATCAGCACCCACAGCAATATCTCTAAAACCATCAAAATAGATAGATTGCGGTAAAATAATACTAGGGCGCGCAAAAGGAACGTCTCTAGAGCTAGAATACAACCAATGATTATTTTTAAAACGGCCTAAGTAAATATTTATACGCCAGTTGGTGTCTGTATAAGCTAACCAATCAATTAACGCATAATCAATACGGGTTCCTTCCGCATAGCGATTACCACCATTTAAGTAAACAACTTGTCCAGCCAAACGGAAGTTTGAGCTCAACTGATACGACGCATTAATACCTAGCTCTGTTAATTCTGAAGAGACTTCACCGTTATCATTAACAAAATTACTACCATCAACATCAATCAATCCTTGAGAAATAAAACCATGATAGCGTAGCTTTTGCTCTGCAGCCTCAACATTTGCAAGAACAAAAAAAAGTATCGCAATTAAAATTAAGTTACAAAACAAACGTTTCATTTTATTTTTCAATTTGAATAACATTTACGCCCTCCGCATCCTTGATACTTTCAACATAACCAATTGCTCCTGGCGTTCTTCTTACCGCATTCATCAATTCTTCTGGTGTATTGACTGTAATTGGCGCAACGCCTAAGCCAGAATAAGTTAACTTATTCCAAATACGATCAAGTTGATAAGGAAACATTTGTAATCGATCTTTAGTAAAGCGTAAATGAAGACTATGTTGTCGGGGTAATACATAAGCCGTAATTCGAACACCATCAGCCCACTGAGTTTGTCGCATCGTATAAATACGTCGCAATTGTGAAGTGGTAAATTTAGATTCACTGACAGACGGGTGTACAATTACATCAACAGCATAAGCCTTTGAAAAAATACAACCGAAAAATATTAGTAAACATAAAGAATTAAGTGTTTTGATGATACAGTCCTTTTTACACTTAGCTATAAGTGAATATTGCTTGAACATTTACCAACTACTAGACCAATTTAATAAGTTTGGTAATGAACATTAATAGTAAAAAACCAAGTCAAACGATAATTGACAATAAAAAGGAACATCAAAGTCGGATAGCTAACACAACCTTAGTTTTAAATTATTAAATGCATCAAGAATTTTTATATTTACTTGGGAAATCCTTTCTACGTTAACAATAAACCTTACCTCCAATTATTTTACCAATTTACCTTATCTATTTAGAATATGGAATTCCTTTAAAAACAACACATTGAATAACACTTATTAGAACCAGTGTAGTAAATAATGATAAAAAAAACCACTACTTAAATAAAAACAAAGAGATTAGACCAGTAGTGTGTTGCTAAATGCTGCGAAAACACACTAATAATCGTCAAAAATAAAAACTTTCTTTTTATAAAAAATTTTCGTGTACTCATGCTAAACAATCAACTTTAACACTGTGCTTTAAAACCAATACATCAATTGCATAGCCCATAATTGCCAATTTTTACTATTATTCACTTCGGGGTTTGGCAAAACCACAGGGGTAAGCCTGCCTGTACCTTGAAGCCAATGATATTCAAATCTTAACCTAAAATTACTTGAAAAATCATAAGATAAACCAATCGTTGTATCTTTTTGATATGCAAAATAAGCAGGCACCGTACCGTTTGTTTCTTGTTCTAATTTTTTACCGTCTTTGTCATTTTTGTCACTATAAAAACGTTCGTACCTTGCAAGTAAAGTTAATTCTCTATTTATCTTATATCTTGACTGTACATACATCCCCTGACCAGTAGGCTCACTGTTAAATGTAGGTACATAAAATCCTTCGGTACTAAATACTTCTTGGAATACTTCTCCACTAAACTCCCAACTCTCTCCTTCATACAACGCATTAACAGTGTAAAATTGGAAAGAGAAATCAGCATCAAAAAACCGATCACCCAAGCTATTTTCCTGATACTTAAACACTGTATCCAAATATGAGACACCAAATCGCCACGATGAAAATGTTGGTTGCCAATAAAGACTAATTTGTATATCAGAGTCTTGTTTTACATCGCCTTTTGCATCTGTACTTAAAATTATATCAGCCTGTTTATCCGAAATTGGAGAAGTACCATAACTAAAGTTAAAGTCAAAATTGCCATAATAATCATCACTTCGGCTAATTTTGATGGCAGCGCCATCAGCACCCACGGCAATGTCTCTAAAACCATCAAAATAAACGGATTGCGGTAAAATAATACTAGGACGAGCAAAAGGAATATCTCTAGAGCTAGAGTACAACCAGTGGTTATTTTTAAAACGGCCAAGAAATAAATTTGCTTGCCAATTTGAATTCTTATAAACCGACCAATCTAACAGTGCATAGTCCACCCTTAGCCCTTCTGCAAATCGATTCCCACCATTTAAGTAAACAATTTGTCCTGCCAAACGTAAATTAGCACTTAATTGATATGAGCCATTGATACCCAACTCAGTTAATTTTGACGATACCTCACCGTTATCATTAACAAAATTACTGCCGTTAACATCAATCACCCCTTGAGCAATAAAGCCATGATAATGAAGATCTTGCTCTGCTGCTTCAATATTAACAACAACAAAAGAAAGCAATGCACTTAACACATAAAGCAAGTTTTCAATTGTTTTACTTTTCAATTTGCACAACATTTACAGCCTCCATATCTTTAGTATTTTCGACATAACCAATTGCTCCTGGCGTTTTCCTTATCGCACTGATAAGTTCTTCTGGTGTATTGACTGTAATGGGTGCAACCCCCAACCCAGAATAAGTTAGTTTATTCCAAATACGGTCAAGTTGATAAGGAAACATTTGTAACTTATCTTTAGTAAAACGTAGGTGAATACTATGCTGACGAGGTAAAATATAAGCTGTAATTCGAAGACCATTAGCCCACTGAGTTTGTCGCATGGTATATATCCGCCGTAATTGCGAAGTAGTGAGCTTAAACTCCTTAACAGACGGATGCACTATAATATCAACAGCATAAGCCTTTGAAAAAGCACAACCAAAAAATAAAAATACTAATAAACATAAATAAGTAAATGTTTTGATAATACAGTCCTTTTAAACTTAGCAATAACTAAAACCAGTTTTGCTTAAGCATTTATCAACGACTAAATGAAGATTTTTAATGAACGTAGGAATTAATTGTAGCTGCCTACAGAAACTTATCTTGTTGATAAAATTATACAATATCAGGTTTTCTAAAACCAGTACAACCCTCATTTCTAAATTATGAACGAAACTCTGCTTATTAAAAAATTTTCTATGTTTATCTTTTATATATTCATAATAAATTTTAACGCAACCGATCTCCAAAACTACACAAAATTATTACAAGGAGCACTAAATTAAATAATAACGTTTAACCGTTTGTATACTACATGGTGAATAATTAAAAAAAAACCACAAAAGAGGTTAGACCAGTATTTTGCTGCTATATTCTGCGAAAACACTATAATATTCGTCAATAATAAAAAAATTACTTTTTTTATTCACAACATTATTTTTTTATGTAATCATTGGCTCCAGTTGCACTTTAAAGGTATTTTTGACGAAAATGAGCACAAAGTTTGAAATTTTAATGTTAAATGGTCCAAATTTAAACATGTTAGGTAAACGTGAGCCTACAATTTATGGTGCACAGACCTTAGACGAAATTGTTACTTTGTTAGCAGCACAAGCTGATAAAAAAGGAATAAAGCTTTCTCACATACAATCAAATGCTGAACACCAGCTTATTGAAGCAATTCACAAAGCTTATCAGAAAGTTGATTTTATTATCATTAACCCTGCAGCATTTACGCACACGAGTGTCGCAATTCGTGATGCCTTATTGTCAGTAGATATACCTTTTATAGAAGTCCATTTATCAAACGTTCATGCAAGAGAAAAGTTTAGGCATCATTCTTACTTTTCTGATATTGCCAAAGGCGTCATTTGTGGTTTAGGCATTGATGGCTATAGTTTTGCACTGCAATCAGCGCAGTCATGGCTTCAAAAGAACAAAACAAAATAATACTATACACATTATTAACCAACATAATGGTTAGTTTACAATAACTAACTTCATATTAATAAACGTAAATTAAAAAATAAGGTAACTTAATGGATATTCGTAAGATAAAAAAACTTATCGAGCTAGTAGAAGAATCTGGGATCAATGAATTAGAAATATCAGAAGGAGAAGAATCTGTACGTATTAGCCGTGGAGTACAAACAACAGTTGCCGCGCCAGTAGTACAAGCAGCTCAGCCTGCGCCTGCGCCAGTAGCTCCAGTAAGCTCAGCCCCCGCTAAAGAAGCCGCACCAGAAATAACTGGTCACATAGTACGCTCTCCTATGGTTGGTACTTTTTACGCCTCAGCTTCTCCTGAAGCACCTGCATTTACCGAAGTTGGCCAACATGTTAATGCTGGTGACACATTATGCATTATTGAAGCCATGAAAATGATGAATCAAATAGAAGCTGATAAATCAGGGGTTATTAAAGAGATTCTTGCGCACAATGAAGACGCTATAGAATTTGATCAACCGCTATTCATCATTGAATAAGCCCAACCAAAAAGGGTCATTCCATGTTAGATAAAGTTGTTATCGCCAACCGTGGCGAAATTGCCTTAAGAATACTACGTGCCTGTAAAGAGCTTGGTATTAAAACTGTTGCTGTATATTCCACTGCTGATAAAAATCTAAAGCATGTATTGTTGGCCGACGAAACCATTTGCATTGGTAAAGCCCCAGCACCAGACAGCTATTTAAATATTCCAACAATTATTACAGCAGCTGAAATTACAAATGCTGTTGCGATCCATCCTGGCTATGGTTTTTTAGCTGAAAATGCTGACTTTGCAGAGCAAGTTGAAAAATCTGGCTTTGCTTTTATTGGTCCTAAAGCAGAAAGTATCCGCTTAATGGGTGATAAAGTTTCTGCAATTAATGCCATGAAAGCAGCAGGTGTACCATGCGTACCGGGTTCTGATGGACCATTAAACGATGATGAAGCGGTAAACAAAGCGCATGCAAAGCGTATTGGTTACCCTGTTATAATCAAAGCTGCTGGTGGTGGTGGTGGCCGAGGTATGCGTGTTGTCCGCACGGAAGAAGAATTAATTGAATCAATACAATTAACTAAACGTGAAGCGGGTACTATTTTTAAAAATGATATGGTTTACATGGAAAAGTTCCTTGAAAACCCACGACATATCGAAATTCAAATCATTGCTGATGGTCAGGGTGCCGCGATTCATTTAGGTGAGCGAGATTGTTCTATGCAACGTCGCCATCAAAAGGTTGTTGAAGAAGCACCAGCCCCAGGTATAACACCTGAAATGCGCGCAAAAATTGGTGAACGATGCTGTAATGCCTGTATTGAAATTAACTATCGTGGCGCAGGCACCTTTGAATTCTTATATGAAAAAGGTGAATTCTATTTCATAGAAATGAATACACGCATTCAAGTAGAGCACCCTGTGTCTGAAATGATCACAGGCGTTGATTTAATCAAAGAGCAACTTCGCATCGCCGCTGGTCAACCGTTATCTTATACTCAAGAAGATATTAAAATTTCAGGTCATTCAATTGAATGTCGAATTAATGCGGAAGACCCTCGTACTTTTATTCCTTCACCAGGTAAGATTACTCGCTTCCATCCCCCCGGTGGTTTAGGTGTTCGTTGGGACTCACACATTTATGCTGATTATTCTGTGCCGCCAAATTATGATTCTATGATTGGTAAATTAATCACCTGGGGTGATAACCGCGATGTTGCTATTGCACGTATGCGTAATGCACTTTCAGAACTTGTGATTGATGGAATAAAAACTAACATTACCTTACACCAAGATATATTAAATGATCATGGTTTTGTTAACGGTGGTGCCAACATTCATTACTTAGAGAAAAAACTAGCCGACTTTGAATGAAATTAATTTAAGCAGGCACTAATCAAAAGCTCTGCATTGACAGGGCTTTTTTTCATCCTAATTTAAAGTAAACTATTCATCAATACCTTGCTTTAGCCTGTAAACGAGACACGTATGACTAACCAACTAGAAAAACCCATGCCACCTTCTGATGACGACTGCTGCGGTGGTGGCGCATGTAATCCTTGTGTTTGGGATCACTATTATGCTGAATTGCAAAAATGGCGCATTCAACAAGCCAAAATAAAAGAACAAGAACAAGAACAAGAACAAGAATAATATAACATAAAGTCGCTTGCTCCAATTGAGCTAACTTATAGATTCAATCTTAGATTACTTTGGTTCCTTAGGTTCTGTGATTACAATCCTAACGGGTTCTGAATGGCTCCCTGCATAACTCATCGTAACATCAAATGTGCCTGTAAATAAGCCATGAGGAAGATACGATAAAAGATCAATGTTGAAATAACCACCTGTCAATACGCCTTCAAGATCTTCTCTGCTATTTACTGGTGCGTCATCAGGTGGTGCCACATCGGGCTCGTCATCGCTGTTGTCTTCATTATCCTGAACAACCCCAGTGTAATATATGTCTGAGTCAATCAAGTCCACTCTTATTGATAAAGGCGCACCATCCATTATGGCCAGCACAGAGATTAAATAATAACCGCATACAGGAATAACCAACGTTTCACCAAGAACAGGAATAATTCTCTCTGGCGCGTTAATAACAACACCGTGCCACGGAGAGCGAGGTACTGATGGTGAACATACAGATTGTTGACGTGTACCAACTTCTATTTCATTATATAATTCAGGAACATAGTCCATCTTATTACCCTCTTAAACTTAAAACCCTGCATTAATATCTAATTTTTTCACTACCTTTTCGCAATTAGCGCAATAAGCATTTTTCTGATTAACCGCGCCAAAAATCACACAAGTTGACGCAGTCAAATTGGCAGTTCCTTGGTAATTACTCAGACCAGGCGAACAACCATTAAAACAATGATTGCCTGCATGTCCTTTATTTTCATAGTGTGTTGCATGCTTATCTGGACTAATACCAGTGCCGGCAGCAACCATTCCAAGTTTATGGCCTATTTCGTGTATTATAGTGCACTCTTGCTTAGCATTAGGTTGATCTCGCCACCATGCTCGCGTACATACACATGTTTGATTAGCCCCTCCAAGGGCTAGCCCTCCTCTCATTCGATCAACAACATTCACCTTTACAACAATTCTGCCAACGCCAACAGCCATCCCAGTAACATCAACCTTAACTTTATTCCAAAAGTCACCGCTACCATCAGCACTTACTTTAGCTTCAGGAATCACTTCAACGCCACCACCATTGCGATGAAATTCTGCTGATACAAACCATGATTCAGAACCAACAAGATCATGCCATAAATATCGTGTGTCTACTGTATATGGTGACAATAAACCAGCAGCAATGACAGGGATAATAGCATCAGCCTTTCCTGGCCCAACATTTATATTGTCTTTACTTATATCAACCCCTGAATTTTTCACAGCAAGGTGGTCAGTATAGGCAACAACTAACAAATATTTATTCTTTTCTTTCGCCTCTGCATCTGCATCGATTGCCGCAACAATATTAGACGATAACATGGTAGAGTCTGCTCTATTTCCAATATTTTCTTGTCGTGGAATTTCCAAAGCACTTAGCTTTGACGGTTCAAAGTGATGTTTTTTATATTCTGTATCAACAGGAGCTGTTGAAGAAAGAACCGACGTTAAATTCTTCATTTTTGCTTCAACATAATAGAACTTACGTTTTGTTTTTAAAATACCCGTTTTGACTTTCTTTCCTTTGCTGTCTACCGCCTCTACTTTAAATTTATAACCACCACCAGCAACTAATTCAACCGCATTTTTTATCACTTTTGTTCCATCAGAATCTGTTGTGCCATTCACTATCGTTTCTGTATATTTAAAGTGTGAATTTCTTGCTTTCTCAGTAGCAGTATACTCGTCCGTTCCGCTTGGTTTAAGTAATGTTAACTTAAAAGAATGAGCACCAGGCTTATCAAACTTCACCTTCAAACTAGGTTTCATTCCTAACCAATCTTTATGCTTTACATCAACGCCATCAACCCACTTATCTTCTACAGGTAAGTTAACCCACTGAGTACCTGAAGCTTCCTCTTTATCATTTACCCACCATGCAACAGAAACAATATTCGCATCCTTCAAAGGACAGGGTTGAACAGCACTATCAGCTTTCGCTGACTGTGATGCATCTTTAGTTTTAGATGCCTTATTAGGCTTAGAACATAACCCCATAATTAGTCCTTTTTCTGCTCGGTAGCTAAGGCTCTAGCGGAAGTGATAATTTTAGATAAGTAGTTATTGGCAGCATTTAATAACATTTCATAACGTGCATTTTGTTCATGTTCAACAGAAAGTGCCTGAGTGTCTTTTTTTAACACACCTATAATCAATTTATCATGATAAAAATTTAGACCTGCTATAAATGCCATTAACACATAACTCAGCTGTGATGCTGGCTGTAAAAAGTTATCTTCGATTGCTCTACTTACGGCTTCCCTAATAAAATCTATATGTACTTTTTCGGAGTGTGCTTTATATTTTTCAGGAAACACCAAATTAAATGCATTAATTATTTCATGTATATTAAGTGAGTTATACCCTAATGCTTTTGCGGATTCTAACCAAGACTTAAGCCTTGATACAGCTAAAAACAAATGGCTAGCATCTTTACCTCTGACGATATCTAGGTACGCCCAAGTATTGTCATATAATGTATCAAGTCGATGAATATTGTCACTAATATCTTTATCATAAAGTGGCAAACACAATTCTGCATACAAGGGGTTTTGATGGAAGTTACGGCCTAATAATACGGTATGGTCTATAAATGATTGAATTGCTGCTTGCTCACTTATAGCAAAATAATTTGCAGTTTCAATTGCTTCATCAATAAAAACCAATAAATTAGCATCATCTAAATGCTCACTCTGTACGGGGAAATATGAGCGGATATGCTCTTTAAGTTGTGTTTTGAATGTAATTAAAATACCCGCTGACATTTTAGCCATTTGTTCTCTACTAATCTTCAGCATTTCATATTTCCTTATTGTGGGTAATTAGGATAGTAAACGATGTATCTTATGTATTCAACGAAATCTAATATTGGCTTCAGCCATAAAGTAAGCGAACTTCAAAAGGAAATTTACCATCGTCTTTAATCTATTGTTATGACTGTTGAGCACAATGGGCTTTGCTGAACAGCTACAAGTGACCATAGTATTATTATAAACCCAAGCCTATTATTTTGACAAAGATCCATTTAATAAGTCTATATTATTGTTTATAATTATAACTCGACTAATTAAGGATGATTAATAATGAAAGATTTCCCTCCTGCAGTACTGGTTGAAACTTGGTTACACGTTATGAATTGCAGAAATAAAAACATATCTCGTCAAAAACATGCCATATATCAAAAGATAAAAGCCTATTTTGGTACAATAGAATTAGCACAATTATATGTTGAACAAAGTAAAGATGAAGAAATAGAGATTCATTTTTTGTGAGATACAATCAACCTCTCTATTTCTACTGATGCTCACATTATTCTGTAGAAAAAACTACTCTACAGCCATTGGCATAGCTTCAATATTGACAATTTCACTACGATTCAACGTTATTTTAAAACGCTGTAAGTGTTCACCCGTTTTGTCTACACACCGAAGAATAAGGTTAATTTGATAGCGACGTTCAACTGCTTGGCTCGATATTTTTTGTCCATCTAAGCTATACAAACGACCCGCACCTTTTTTCAAAAAACGAACAAATGGCGTTAAGTTAAAAAATATTTGTTGTTGAATTTCATCATACCCTGGTAAAAATTCCTTAACGATGACTTTATTATCACAGCGAAAATGAAACAAACGTGCTGCTTGCTTATTTTGTTGCCGACGTTTTTGAAATAAGTCGTTGACCGATTTGGGCAAATCTTTTTGAGTGATATATTCTAACCACAAAATTTGGCTCAAAATACGCTTTTGATTAACACTGTGTCTAAATATATTTTGCCACTTAGGTCTACCTTTTTGAATTTTACGCCAAATTAGGTTTGTTACATCTTCTTTAAATATTTCTCGTAACCCATAAATTAAACCTAAAAAAGCAATCAATGCCAAGGTGACCTCAGTGAAACTAGAGCGCGCATTAAGCACAAGTACCATGACAAAAGCCATAATCACCGCTGTAACACCACCTCTTACTAGCCGTTTTAAATTTAGATCTAAATATCGTGTTTGTTTTTGAAAAACGACACCGTATTCAATTAAACGCTGTAATAATCGCATTTTATTCGTTATACGGTTAGGGTCTTCAAGTGTTACTTGCGAGTTATAATTACACTCAATACGATAATTATTTTCTTCACGGCAAAAAGCTAATAAAAATTCTCGTTCCGTAGTAAATTCGCTGCTTTTGGGCCCTTTAGACAGTAACTTTAAAAATGACTGTTCTATATGCCAACTCAAGTAATTATCTGCATTTTCAAAAAAAGAACTAAGCTTAGTGTCTGAGGGGGTATAGCGTCGTAGTTTTTTCACTAATCCCGCTATCTGGTCTGCCAATTCGATAGCCGCAGGATAAAACTCTTCTGCCGTTTTTAATTTTAAGGTTTGTTTTATATCTGCATCCAATGCGATTTTTAATTGATACGAGTATAAATTTAAATTTAGCCGATAGTCACTTTGTCCGTTTTGATCTTCCTCTTCAAAACGTTGGCTGATAAAACGGCTTCGTACCAAAGGAAGGTGCAATTGCGCAGAGTAATAAGCACTATGGCTTTTTATATTGCTATAAAAGTAATCTTCAGCATTTAATGTGCTTGGGCTGATGCCCATTTCAACAGGCAATGAAAAGTAAAGATCAACTCGTTGCAGCTCTTGAGGCAACAATTGATGGCTTATTTTAATCGATAAATTCTCATCTTGAGATAATTTGACTTTTTTCACGCCTTAATACTTCGCCCTACATAATATGGTTAATTTTTTCCTCTATTTACAATATACTAACCTTATTACTTCAAATAAAGCAAAAGGCTCTCTATTCAACCATTGACAATATATTAATAGTTGAATTTGAACACTTTATGATATTAGACGTTTTTCTCTGCCTTATTGGTTAGTTTCTCAGATATTTTATACACCACCACAAAGAATAAAGGTACACAATGTTACAACTTCAACTATCTCATAGTTACACCATTATACTTTATTCAATGGTGCAAGGTACTAGCGTAACTCATTGACTTTAAATTTTGATAAATATTCTACGTTGGTACAATAATAAAGAAACAAACCAAAACAAAATAACATGAAATAAAGCAAATAAAAATGACGCTAAGGTTGGTTCTGCTACTAATTTAAATTGTTCATATAACCACCGATACAAACTACTATTTCCAACAGAAACATTTAAATAAACAGTTACAAATAAAAATGATAAAATGTAAACAAATAAAGGGTTTGTGCCATAAATAAGTAATGGTGAAGCTAACTTTTCTTGCCCCTTTACATCAATTAACCACACAAAAAAAGCTAATAACAAACAAGCAAACCCAGTAGTGTAAATAACGTAAGAACTTGTCCATAACGATTTATTAATAGGCAAAATAAAGCTCCATAACACCGCAAATCCTACAGCAAGGCCGCCAATAATCATAAGCTTAAGAACACTAGTGCTTTTATTTTTTATCGTAGTTAAATACCGCGTTAATTCAAAACCTAACAGCATATTTACGACAGCAGGTAGAGTACTAAGCAATCCTTCAGGTTCAAAGCGTATACCATGCATACTATACATATGGTTTGCACCTAATATGGCAAGATCAATTTGGCGTATAATATTACCTTCAATCGTTAACCCTGTTTCTCCTACACTCAGCAATATTCCCCAATAAACAAGTAAAATAACTACCGATACAATAAAAACACCACGGCGATTTAATAACATAACAAGACTAGCCGCTATGACATAAGCTATACCAATACGCTGTAAAACGCCCATAATACGCCATTCTTCCATTGGGCTGTCAAAGGGAATAACATTAAGCATAAAACCGATTAAAAACAGGATAACACCACGTTTCAAAATCCTTAATAATTGCGCAAAAGACGCTGAAAAGTAACTCTTTTTAAAAGAGAAAAACATTGCAGAACCTATGATAAATAAAAAGAAGGGAAAGACTAAATCCGTTGGCGTAGCGCCATGCCAGCTCGCATGTAATAGGGGGGCATAAACATGCGCCCAAGTACCTGGCGTATTGACCAAAATCATCAATGCAATCGTTATACCTCTAAATGCATCTAGAGCAAGGTATCGAGTCATAGGTTAAGTCCAAATATCTAAATAAATGTTAAAAATATTAATCATACAAAAATGACAGCGCTATCATTAACTAATGTAATGCATTATTAAATACTTTGCTAATGTTTTAACTGAGATTTTAACCAATCTAATGGCTAATTTTTTAGGTGAAGATTTTTCAAACTCTCCCTTACCCTATAGACGATGATGGTTACTGTGTTAAACTGAATGAAAATTCATAACGCTAACGGCCATGTCTACCGAAAAATTACTCTATCAAGCTCAACAAGTCTGTCAAAAAAAAGGGGCTCGTTTAACTAAAACCCGAGAGCAGGTTTTCTTACTCCTTGCTCAACATCAAGGTGCGGTTGGTGCCTATGACTTATTAGATAAACTCAAAATATTAGATCCAGCGGCCAAACCTGCCACCATATATCGAGCTCTAGATTTTTTATCTAAACAAGGCTTTGTTCACAAGATTGAGTCCATTAATGCTTTTGTTATGTGTCATCACTTTGGTGATTGCAACCACCCTGTGCAATTACTTATTTGTGACCAATGCGGCCGAGTAGAAGAAATACAATCAAACAATTTTGATTTAGCTTTACGATCTATGGCTGATGCTACTGGATTTACGATTAGCCATCAAATAGTTGAAGCTCATGGAAGTTGTGGCGCCTGTAAATAAGCGCTACTTTTTAATAAAAATACTTATTTTAGAAATCAAATCTTTGTTTTTTGAACTCATTAAATTTGGTCGCAACATTTTCGTTTGCTAAATTTAATTTCATAATAGCTTTAGGGTTAACCAAAAACCATCCTAAAGTCACATCAACTCTATCTCCTTTTTGAATAGCAAAGTCATACTCAACCGTTCTTTTTTCGTTCGCCTTAATCATCGTATTGGTTATTTCTGTTTTTGCTGCCCATGGCATGGCAGGCTTACCATCAGTTCCGATAACCCTTTTAAAATATTGATCTTTAAATTGTGTTACTTTTCCTGCCCTTGTTACTTGTACTTTAAGTACAGCTAAGCGAAGAGGGTGAAGCAACATTGCGTGAGAGCTTTGGTTATCAATATTCACTTTGAAAGATTTTATTTCTCTCAATATTGAAATATCAACATATTGACTTAACATATCAGAATAAAAGTGTGATCCTGGAAAACCATGAAAAACGTGTTCTTTAGTTTCTTTAAATGCTGTCACACTCCCCTTCACTTTAGGCATATGACAACTAACACAATTTGCCCCATCCATTTCATTATCTATATTTGTAGAGCAAACATTAAGGCCATATTTATTCTTTTTATGTGAATGACATCCAACACAAACATTACCATTTTTTATATGTTTATTTTCTGTTTTTATGGTTCCATGATAGGGAGAGTCCATAGCATCTTCTAGTGTTCCAAAATATTTTTTAGGTGTTTCGCTCATTATATTTATATTAGACTGTTCCGCTAGTTTAATACTTTCTATTCGATGACAATATGCACAGCTAATACCTTCTTGATGCGTTGCATTATTAGCTTGTGGCAACGCTTTTTTACCTTTCCCTAACATTTGGTCTAAATTATTTGCTGCTGGGGTGTGGCATTTACCGCACGAATACTGTTCAAATTTTAGGTTTTTAGGGTGCTTATTCCACACTGAGGCATGTATAGGATCTTTTTGAGGTGTAGAATTTGCGTGCATAGAGCGACTAAATTCATCATATATTTGGGTATGGCATGCTTGGCACTCTTTATTCGGTGCATATTTGCCTACAACATTGTTGGCATAAGTAACCGAAGAAAAAAACAACAATAACGATAAAATATATTTCATTTGATAGCCTTATTAATTGTAATCACATATAGTAGAAAAAACTAAATTAACTTATTCTAATATACAAAGGTACAATCTACAACAGCATTATCAATTTTTACGTCGCATAACTTTATCTATATTATTTAATCTTAAATAATCACCCATTAATCGCAAAAAAACCTATCGTATATTCACAGTTGCAGGTTAAACGTGATATAAAGTTCGGCTAAGAATTCACAATTCACCTTGTATACAAAATTATCATTCATTTATAATTGGACGGCTATGAAATATTCATTCTCAAAAATACTCATTTGCTTAACTATTGCTTATAGCAGTACTTTATACACAACAAATGCACTCGCTAAAAATACGACTACTAGCGACAAATTTCGCCAACTAGAAGAAATTTTACCCACACCAAATGTCTACCGTACAGCATCAGGTGCACCAGGACACAAATATTGGCAACAACAAGTTGACTATACTATTGATATTCAACTTGATGATAAAACACAACAACTAACAGGTGTTGAAACATTAAAATATCAAAATAATTCGCCTGATATGTTACGCTATATCTGGCTACAACTTGATCAAAATAAATTAAAGCGCAACTCTGATGCTAAATTAGCTGCAGCCACTGACCAATTAAAAAAAGTAACCTTCAATAGTGTGCGCAATATGATTGAAACACCAAAGTTTGATGGCGGTTATAACATTACTAAAGTCACGAATCGTCATGACAAACCATTAAATTTTGTTATTAATGGCACCATGTTACGTGTTGATTTACCTGAGCCACTTAAATCTGGTGAAGATACTCAGTTTAACGTTGAGTGGAATTATCAACTGCACGAACAAAAGGTATTGGGTGGTCGTTCAGGCTATGAATACTTTAAAGAAGATGATAACTATCTATATGAAGTAGCAAGCTGGTTTCCCCGCGCTGTTGCCTATTACGATACTATGGGCTGGCAAAATAAACAATTCTTAGGTCGTGGTGAATTTACCTTAGAATTTGGTGACTACGATGTAAAAATTACAGTTCCAAGCGACCATATAGTCGCGGCTACAGGTGAACTACAAAATCCAAAAGAAGTCTTAACTAAAACGCAGCGTAAACGTTTAAGCGAAGCTAAAAAAGCTAAAAAACCAGTACTTATTGTTACTATTGATGAAGCGTTAGAAAATGAAAAATCTCGCTCTACAAAAAATAAAACATGGCACTTTAAAGCTAAAAATGTTCGTGATTTTGCCTTTGCTTCCAGTAGAAAATTCATCTGGGATGCGCAAGGTTACCAACACGGTGGTAGCAATACTATGGCTATGTCGTTCTACCCTAATGAAGGTAATCCATTATGGGAAAAATACTCAACTGAAGCCATCATTCATACCATGGAGCAATACAGCAAATACACTTTTGACTATCCGTACCCAGTCTCTATTTCAGTTAATGGCCCTGTAGGTGGTATGGAATATCCCATGATTACCTTTAATGGTCCTCGTCCTACTCTAGATAAAAAAACGGGTGAAAAAACTTATTCACGTCGCACCAAATATGGCTTAGTTGGAGTTATTATTCATGAAGTAGGCCACAATTATTTTCCAATGATAGTGAATTCTGATGAACGTCAATGGACATGGATGGACGAAGGTTTGAACACCTTTTTACAATTTTTGGCTGAACAAGCGTGGGAAGAAGGATATCCTTCACGTCGCGGAGATGCTGCTAATATTACGAGTTATATGAAAAGTACTAATCAAGTACCTATCATGACTAACTCTGAATCTATTTTACAATTTGGCAATAATGCCTATGGTAAACCAGCAACAGCGCTCAATATTTTACGTGAAACCATCATGGGGCGTGAATTATTCGATTTTGCTTTTAAAGAGTACGCACAACGCTGGAAGTTCAAGCGCCCTACTCCTGCTGATTTTTTCCGCACTATGGAAGATGCCTCAGCAGTTGATTTAGACTGGTTCTTCCGTGGTTGGTTCTATACTACTGATCATGTTGATATTGCCCTTGGTGACATACACCTTTATACCGCAGATAGTCAAAACCCTGATACAGAAGAAGCTTGGTTACGTGCCTTGGAAAATGAGAAACCAGAATTCATTACTCGCCTAATGAATAAAGGCCAAAGAGTTCGTACCCAAGACAAACCCGAATTATTAGATTTCTATAACGAACACGATAAATTCACAGCAACCAATGCGGCAAGAAACAAATATAACGCAAACAATAAAAAACTTGAGCAATGGGAAAAAGATTTGTTACTCACGCAAAGTAATTTTTATTTGATTGATTTTGAAAATAAAGGCGGATTAGTAATGCCTATTATTTTAGACATTACCTACGCTGACGGCAGCACTGAGCATATGAAAATACCCGCTGAAATCTGGCGTAAAAACTCAGCAAAAACATCGAAGTTACTTATTCGTGATAAAGAAATAACCGCACTAGCAGTTGATGCTAAATGGGAAACAGCCGATGTTAATGTAAATAACAATTACTGGCCAGCAAAACCAATTAAATCACGATTTGAGCTATACAAGCGTAAAAAAGAAGATATGATGCGAGATTACAATAAAAAATTGAAATCTGCAGATGAAGAAAGTGAAAACGCTGACAACTAATGCTTAAAATGTCATGTTCTTTATTGAAGAAGCTACCCATGAATAAAATGCTATTGTGCATTTTATTCATGGGTTATGCCCATATAACTATTGCCCACACCTATTTCTTTGGTGTTACTGAACTTAATCTCAATACAAAAACTAAACATATTGAAGTGATTCACCAACTAACTGCTCATGACATAGAGAATGCCATTGCTGAAATCGAGCAAGTTCATTTTTCAACCGAGCATCCTAACTATGACCAATTAATTCAAAAATATATTGAGAAACACTTTATTTTATTACGAGAAAACAACATAATTAAAATGAATTGGATTGGCTTCGAAGTTAAAAGAGGTCAGCTTTTTGCCTATCAAGAAAGTGCATCTGAAAACGTTTTAACTAATTTAGTAATAAAAAATTCAATACTTGTCGATACTTATGAAAAACAAATAAACACGGTGAACTATCAAAGCTTAAACACAGAAAAAGCAATTCAAGGTAGTTTAACTTTTGACCAATTACACAAAGTGGCAATTATTAATTGAAATGAATAAAATATTAATAAAAAAATTAACATGGTTTGATTTACATTTGCTGCAGAAGTGGGCAAAATCAAGCTATTAACAATAGCTAAAGCTCGGAAAATTTAATGAGAGTAGAGTTCATCAACCCATTTTTATCATCAATGCTTAACGTTATGTCTACCATGGCGCAAATGGAATTAACTCCTGAAAAACCTAAATTAAAAACAACCGAAGTATCAATGGGAGATGTTTCAGGTTTAATAGGTATGGTTAGCCCACAAACCAAAGGTTCCTTATCAATTACCTTTGATGAATCGTTAGCATTAGCAACGATGAAAGGCATGGTGGGCGAAGCCCCTGATGAGATAAATGATGAAATCACCGACTTAGTAGGTGAAATCACTAACATGGTGACTGGCGGCGCAAAACGTATGCTCAGTGAAAAAGGAATTGAATTTGATATGGCAACCCCTATTGTTGTCTCAGGAAAAAATCATACAATTCACCATAAATCAGATGGTCCTGTTGTGGTTTTAGCGCTTAAGGGAGAAAAAGGCAAAGCCTATATAGAATTTTCTTTTGGGGAATAAATAACCGGTCAGTTGCCAGACATTTTTCAATTTTCCAAAGTATCATTAATAAAAAGCACTATGTTGTCATAGTGCTTTTTTATTATCCGCATTTAAGGTAGTGCATTAACTATTTAACACTCTAAACTGCTTCGCTGCTTGCACCATATTTTCAAGTGCTGATTTTGTCTCATCCCACCCTCTTGTTTTTAAGCCACAATCAGGATTAACCCATAACCTTTCAATAGGAATATAACGTTGCGCTTTTTCTAACAAGTTAACCATCCATTCAACACTTGGGATATTGGGCGTGTGAATATCATAAACACCAGGGCCTAAATCATTTGGGTAGGCTTGCTGTTCAAAAGCGTCAAGTAATGCCATATTTGAGCGTGACGTTTCTACAGTTAACACATCAGCATCAAGTGCAATAATAGCGGGTAAAATATCATTAAACTCTGAATAACACATGTGAGTATGAATTTGTGTTTTAGAGGGTGCTTTAGCAGCCGATAAACAAAATGATGCTGTTGCCCAATTTAAATAATATTGCCATTGGCTTTTTTTAACGGGCATTCCTTCACGAATAGCAGGTTCATCTATTTGTATAATTTGTGTGCCATTACTAATAAGATCTTCAACTTCATCACTAATAGCCAATGCAATTTGCTTAGCAACTTCTGCTCGTGGTAAATCATCACGTACAAATGACCAAGCTAAAATGGTTACAGGGCCTGTCAACATAGCTTTTACAGGTTTTTCTGTAAGAGACTGAGCATAACCTATCCACTCAAGTGTCATGGCTTTTTTGCGACTAATATCACCAAAGATAATTGGAGGCTTAACACAACGTGAACCATAGCTTTGTACCCAAGCAAATTGAGTAAAAGCAATGCCCTCAAGTAACTCCCCAAAATATTCCACCATATCATTTCGTTCGGCTTCACCATGTACTAAGACGTCTAGACCAATATTTTCTTGGCGTTCAATGGTATCTTTAATTTCAGCTTTTATTAGTGTTTCATATTCATTATCACTAATTTCTTGACGACGCCATTTAGCACGAACTTCTCTAATGTCACCTGTTTGAGGGAAAGACCCTATTGTTGTAGTTGGTAAAATAGGTAGGTTTAACTCCACTTTTTGTACTTGCTTACGCTGTGCAAAAGCATCTTTACGATGGTAATCTTGTGTTGTTAATGACGCAACTCTCTGTTTAACATTTGGATTATTAATACGGGTAGAAATACATCGCGCTAGTGCAGCATTTGAGTATTGTGTTATTTCATCACTATTTTGATCTATTAATGCCTGTTTTAATAAACTCAGCTCCTGACACTTTTGTGTGGCAAATGCTAGCCAAGAAGTGAATTCTTTATCAAGTTTCTTTTCTTGGGTTAAGTCAACTGGCGAATGTAGTAAAGAACAAGAAGGCGCTAACCATAATCTGTCACCTATTGAACGATAAATTGGCAGCACTTTTTGGTAAACAGAGACTAAATCAGATTTCCAAACATTTCGACCATTAATCACACCTAAAGAAATTACCCACTCATCTGGTACACATTCAATAATAGTATTTATATTTGTTTTTTCAGAAAGAGTATCTAGGTGAATACCATCAAAAGGCAAATCTTTTATTAATTCAATATGATGGTCGATAGAGGCAAAATAAGTGGTTAATAACAGTTTTAATGTCCCCTTATTAAGGGTTTGATAAGCTTGACTAAATGCTTTTTGCCATTGACTGTCTAACTCTAAACCTAACACCGGCTCATCAATTTGTATCCACTCAACACCTGCAGCAGACAACTGATCTAAAACTTGTTGATAACGTACTAACAACGCAGACAATAACGTTAATTTGTCTACATCATTGGTAACACTTAAATGTAAGTAGGTAATAGGGCCAATCAACACAACCTTACGATTGTCCGAAACTTGTTGAGCATCATTAAACTGTTCTAATAGATTCTTTACATCAATTTCGACATCTGATTTATTTACTAAATCTGCTGAAAGCTCAGGTACAATATAATGATAATTAGTATTAAACCATTTAGTCATATCACTTGCTGCACATTGGCACCCTGAAGGGGCTTTTCCCCGTGCAATACGAAACTCTAAATCAAGCGTATTCGCATCCTTTGTATGGCTAGTAAAACGTGTTGGCGTTAAACCAAGTAACAAAGTAGTATTTAGTACATGATCATAATGTGCAAAATCTCCTACAGGTAATAAATCGATACCAGCTTCTTGCTGAATAGCCCAATTAATATGACGGCGCTCTTTACTTTGTGCCAAAAACTCTTTTTGGTTGATATCGCCTCGCCAATAACTTTCTAAAGAAAATTTTAATTCTCGCTTTGCGCCAATGCGCGGAAACCCTAACGTATGAATTTGCATAACCTGCTCCAATTGCATTTGTAATTTAACCATAGTGATAAAAATTGCTGACTAAAATAAGCAATTATTTTTATAGACGTCTAGACGTTTGAATGGTTATACTTTAAAAAAAGCACGAAATAAGCACAAGCGCAAATTATTCAACAAGGATATGAAAAAAATTCATTATGTTCGAAATTAAACACCTAAAAACACTGTCAACATTAGCTGCGACAGGTAATATAAGAAAAACAGCCGAAAAACTATTTGTTAGCCAGTCTGCTCTTTCTCATCAAATCAAGGATCTAGAGCAACGCTTAAACACTCCCTTGTTTATACGAAATACTTCGCCCGTACAATTTACTGCCCAAGGAAATATGTTACTGACATTAGCGAACACTATTTTGCCTAAAATAAAAGAGACAATGAGCGAATTAAAAGGTAAAAACGAAACAACAATACAGTTGAAAATTGCGATTGCTTGCCATGCTTGTTTTCAATGGCTTTTACCTGTAACCGAACAATTTTCAAAACAATATCCTGCATTAAAAATTGAATTTTTGGAACAAGTATTCCCAGCTCAAAATCATGACGAGTTCGCAGACAATATTGATATATTATTCACTGATGAAAAAAAAGAGAATGATAACTTTAGCTACCATGAGTTAGGCGCTTTTGAAGTGGTTGCCGTATTAGCAAATCGCGATACTATTGATTCTACCAGTTTAATAAATAAAGAATTTTTAGAAGCAGACGATTTTAGCAAACAAGTATTACTGACTTACCCTGTAAAGTCTGATCAATTAGACATTTTTAAATTATTCCTTCATAAAGAGTCTAACAGAGCTGACGCACATAAACATAATAAACATCAAGGCATCACAATAAAACAGGTCGCAAATAGTCACATGATTTTACAAATGGTTGCTGCTAACATGGGTATTGCAGTGTTGCCAATATGGTTAGTAAGTAGCCTAAGCAAACAGTCATTAGTACAAACTAAACGCATTGGCAAGGCAGGTATTTATAAAACGCTTTATGCGCGCTATAACACGCACAACGTGAAAGTTGATATAATCAAACAGTTAATACCACAAACTATTGCTGCATTTAGCCATTTAAACATAAATAATAGTAAACACTAATAACCTGAAAACAGGAAATGCTCGATCATGTGGCAGCAAACTGAAATAAAGTTAAGTCCAAAAAAAAGAAATTTTCATCTTATAACAGATGAAATCATTAAACATTTAACAAACATTAAGCAAATAAAATGCGGCATTTTGCATTTGTTTATTAAACACTCGTCAGCTTCATTAACCATTAATGAAAATGCTGATCCAACCGTTCGTAGTGATATGGAAAAGCATTTTAATGTTATAGCCCCAGAACGAGCGCCTTATTATCAACATATTTACGAAGGCGATGACGACATGCCTGCGCATATTAAATCGAGCTTACTTGGTTCTAGTATTAGTATACCTATCACCAATGGGCAGCTCAATTTAGGTATTTGGCAAGGAATATACTTAGGAGAGCATAGAGATCACGCCAGTAGCCGCACAATTGTTGCAACGATTCATGGTGAATAAAGCGGCATACCACTGTGCGTAATACAACCACAACTAATCTTCTTCTAAAACATGCGGGCCAGCATAATTATCAAAACGTGAATATTTACCTTGAAAGGTTAACGGTACGCGACCAATTGGTCCATTACGTTGTTTACCGATTATAATTTCTGCCATACCTTTAAATTCACTATCATCATGATAAACCTCATCACGATAAATAAAC
Organism: uncultured Colwellia sp.; assembly: GCA_965305135.1. GTDB lineage: Bacteria > Pseudomonadota > Gammaproteobacteria > Enterobacterales > Alteromonadaceae > Colwellia. Next base: position 13,639 of record CBDLPA010000001.1, on the reverse strand, counting down.
ATAATTAAATCGGCATCTTGCTCTATTGAACCTGATTCACGTAAATCCGAGTTGATGGGGCGTTTATCACTTCGTTGCTCCAACCCACGGTTTAACTGAGACAAAGCAACAACGGGCACTTGTAATTCTTTTGCTAACGCTTTTAGTGAGCGAGAAATTTCAGCAATTTCTAAAGTACGATTATCTGAAAATTGTGGCGCACGCATTAATTGCAAATAATCAATCATGATCATCGAAATACCACCATGATCACGATGAATACGTCGTGCCCTTGAGCGAACCTCGGTTGGCGTTAACCCTGCTGCATCATCAATATACATTTTACCATTTTCAATGAGTAGGCCCATGGTAGACGACAAACGAGCCCAATCTTCATCATCAAGCTGACCTGTTCTAATTTTAGTTTGATCAATACGCCCTAACGAGGCAAGCATCCGCATCATAATTTGGTCTGCGGGCATCTCTAAACTAAAGATTAACGCGGGTTTGTCTTGAGTCATGGCGGCATGTTCTGCCAGGTTCATCGCAAAGGTTGTTTTACCCATCGACGGACGAGCTGCAACAATAATCAAATCAGATTTTTGTAAACCTGCAGTCATTTTATCTAAATCTGCAAAGCCACTAGGCACACCAGTTACACCGCCTGTATCAGTGGAACAAAGCTTTTCAATTCTATCAACTGTTTTTTCTAATACCGAATGAAGGCTTTCAGGCCCCTCTGATTTATTCGCGCGCTTTTCTGCAATAGCAAATACTTTAGTTTCAGCAAAATCAAGTAATTCTGCGCTGCTTCTACCCTGCGTGTCATAACCTGCTTCTGCAAGCTCATTCGCAACACTGATCATTTCACGCGTTACTGCACGTTCACGCACAATATCAGCATAAGCAGTGATGTTTGCCGCACTCGGCGTATTTTTCATCATCTCAGCGAGATAAACAAAGCCACCTGCGTCATCTAATTTTTGATCATTTTCTAAAGCTTCTGACAGAGTAATTAAGTCAACAGGCTCCCCCAACTCTATTAAGGCAGCGATAGTTTCAAAAATAAGACGATGAGAACGGCTATAAAAATCAGCAGCAACTGTTTTTTCTGCCACCCGATCCCAAGTTTCATTATCAAGCAACAAACCACCGAGTACTGACTGCTCAGCTTCTAAGGAGTGCGGAGGTGTTTTTAATTCATCAATTTGCTTGTCTTTGATAAACTGCGTTTCTTTGGCAAATTTACCAGGCTTTCTATCTGCCATTTTTGAACCTTAATTTTAAACATTTTGGGAGGTTTTTCTAAGGGGGTTAATGTAGCAGAAACACAGATAAAAATAGAGTATTAAAAAATAAAAATCAGGAAATCACTCCTGATTTTGTGTTTTTTGCTACAAAGGCAATAGGTACATATTACCCAGTGTTATTTAACAGTAATATCGCCACTGACAGTATTAACACTTACCGAGCTGTTTGCATTACCCGTTTGAAAATAAAGCTTTTCGCTAGGACCATATTTGGCTTTTTCTGCTTCTTGAGTAGTTAGCCTGTTAGTTAAATCACCGCCCGCATTAGCTTTTAAACGAAAATCTGCTGCCACATCATCTTGAAAATCAAGTGTTACTGCACCACTCACACTTGACGCTTTAACTATACCGTTTCGCTGCAAAAATAAGCTAACTTTTGCATCACCACTTACCTCAGAAATATTTAATTCATCAACTTTAGTTAACTGCAATTTAATATTTCCTGAAACATTATTAACAAAAACTTCACTCGCGTCAGATTTAGACGTAATGTCGCCACTCACAACTTTCAATTGTAAACGCCCTAAAGAGTTTTCATCTTTTATATCACCGCTAACCGTAGACAAATTAATCTTTCCTTGTAACGATTTTGCTTTGATACTCCCACTAACACTACTTAATTCGATATGTTCAGCAAGATTTTTAGCATTAATATCACCGCTAATCGTTTTAACCGACACATTGTTAGTTAAGTTTTCAAGTTCAACATCACTGGATATACTTTCAAAGTTCATACGAAGATCCGCTGGCATATGTATAGTTAATATAGAGCCTTTAGTTCTTCTGCGATCATTTTTAGGTATATCAACTTTAATGTTAATAGAGTGCCCTACTTGTTCAAAGACAAGTTGTTTTGCTTTATCATCAAGCTCACCTTTCACTGTAACCCACTCTTTTTCCCAACCAACAATAATGACCTTACCACTTAAATTTTCAATTGTGACGGTATTCACCCCTTCACTTTTTATTGTTTCGTCTACTTTCTTACCTGCCATGGTGACAGGAATAAAAAATAAACTAGCACAAATCAATGCTGCCATTATGTACTTATTAACATTATTCATAAAAACCTCTGTACCCTATTTTACAAAACTATCAGCTTTGTCTTTAACTTTATTTTTAATACGTTTTACCATTCAGCAACGGTTAAATTGTTTGCCATTGAATATTTTGATCATTCATATACGGATATAATTGTTGCAATAAATTCAATTCTTGTTGTTGTGTAAAGCGGAGTAAATTAAGTAAATCAATATTGTTTTCATCGTTTAGCAAAGCTTTTTCAATTGTTTTACGCGCCTGCGCTAACACCTCAAATTGGGCTTGCATATTGGCAGACAAATGAGACAAGTCTGGTTGCCCATAACTCACAAGCAACGCTTGTTTTTGCTGTTGAAAGCTCATTTGCATTGTTTCTATTAATTGTTCAGCGTTCGATGGTAAAACGTTTTCATTACTTACTACTAAAGGTTCTGTTATTTGTGGTGTTGGGGAAAAAGTGACCCAAGTAACTAAAACTGCAGCAATAAATGACGCTGCCCAAGCCATAGGTACAAAATGACTTTTTTTATTAACAGCAGCACTCTGCTGTTTCTTGTCTTGAATAGCATGTTCAATCCCTTGCCATAAATCTCGCTGTGGCTCTATCTCTTTAGGTAATTTATCTACATAAGATAATAGTGCTTTATCTGAAATGTGTTTATTCATCATTTACTCCTAACAATAGCTCACCACTTAAAGACTCTTTTAATAAAGCTTTCGCTCTATGATATTGTGATTTACTAGAGCCTACAGCTATATTTAACATGTTAGCTATCTCTTCATGGCGATAACCTTCCACTGCAAATAACACAAATACTACTCGCGCTCGCGCAGGCAATTTCGCTATATTCTTGTCTAAGGCTTCAAGTGTTGAGGAATCATCTAACGGTACTGAAATTTCGTCTGGCAACGTATGCTTTGCTTGCTCTTCAATACTAAAAATGCGTTGCAGCCAATTTTTCTGCTTACGTAAATAACTCAATACAACGTTACTTGCTACACTATGAAGCCATGTACTAAATTTGCTTTCGCCACGAAAATTATTTATTTTTTGCCACAGCACCACAAAAACTTCTTGGCAAACATCTTCAGCACTTTCTTTATCTGCAAGCATCCGCCAACACAACGCATAAATTTTTCGATAATGCATTGCATAAAGTTGATGAAATGCAGCTTGCGAACCATTCTTTGCCTGAGTAATCCACTCCTGCTCCTGAGTGTTAACAAATAATTTTTGAGCATTAATTATCTTGGGGTTATTCAAAAAATAATTTCTCTTAATGTTTGTTGTATAGTTAGATGCAATAAATCAATAAAGGGTTTAAAGCTGAATTTTTTATTTTATGCTTTACTCTTCAAAGTAAAGTATTTATAGACATAAAAATTACACCTTAGACTATGAACTAATTCCCTTAAGTAACGTTAATTTCAGTGACTATGTTATGTAATACTCTTACTGCTGATTCTATAAGTACATTATCTGATGATTTAGGGTAAATAACATAGGCTGGAAGTTGAAATGAGGGGGCCGATTCAACAGGAAATAAACGTTCTTGGTTAATCAGTTCCAACACCAGTCTACGAGGAAAGTAGCCAGATCCCCCCATATTGAGGATATGTTGTAAACCTAACCAACCAATGCCAACAGTTAAACGCGGGCTGCTTAATTCAGGTAGGCTAGCTGTTAATTGTGAAAGAAATTCAGGTCCCCAATTTACATGAACATAGGTATTAGGGTTAGCCAATCCTAGTGCTACTTTTTGAGTACTCACAAGAATCAACTCTTCATCTAATAACCAGTCTACTTTAAGTGTAGGGCGATGTTGCGGCGTATACATAATACCAATATCAAGCCTACCATCAATCAAGTTTTGCATTAAACCTTCTTCAATGCCGCTTTCTGCTCTTATTTGCATATTGGGTTGTTCAATACTTATTTTTTCAAGCCAACGCAGTAATAACCCGTCCCAAAGCCCAAAACGTCCCCCAACTGTAAGCACACCATCATAAGCAGGCGCAAAACCAATATCATGACGAGCACGTTCCATTGTTTGTACCAGATTAACAGCATAACGTAGAAAACGTCTTCCTGAAGGGGTGAGCGTAGCACCCGATTTGTTTCGTATAATTAACTGACAGCCCATGTAGTCTTCTAACGAGCGTATTCTACGACTAATAGCCGTTTGTGTTAGGTGAAGACTTTGCGCAGCAGCAGTAAAGCTGCCCGTATCAACTATTTTGATGAAAGTCCGCGCAAATTCAATATCCAAGATAAACCTTTTTAAAATAACGTAAAATTAAGTACTTTTAATACTATCACTGATATAGCGCGACTCGAACAAATTTATCAAGGCAATTAATACCAATATAACATGATTATTTGTCATACTATCTGTGATTATTTTTCATTTGTGTAATGTATGATTCAGGCTTAAGCTTATCAGGTAAACGCTTTATTATAAAAATCAATTAGTCATTTAAACAGACTAGCACTTCTACTTTGGGTTAAGAAACTCATCAGTTAGCTGGTTTACTAGAGGTTACTATGGTCATTCCTTATTATTTAAAAATGTTATATACGTCAAACACCGCTTGGGAGGAAATTGATCAGTCGGTAGTAAAAACCCTATTTTATATGGTGTTACCATTATCATTACTACCACCAGTAATGATCCTCTATGCTGGGTTTGAATACGGTGAAAGTTTTTTTACCGCAGCTAATGAAGTAGTTTGGATTTCAAGCGCTGCTGTGTTTTTAGTTGCAGAACTTATTACCGTAATGTTGATGGCATGGGCTATTAAAAATATTGCTGCTTCTCGAGGAATTGAAACCGACTACAGAAATACACTCACGGTAACATCTTTTTCAGCTGTTCCTATGTGGCTGTCTTCATTTGCACTATTTCTTCCAAACCCATTATTTGTCATTAGTATGGTACTTTTAGGTTTGTTAACCTCAATATGCCTAAACTACTACGGAACAAAAAATTTACTACATATGCATGAAGAATTAGAAGTAGCATCTATTACTCATACTACGATTTCTCTGGGTGTAGTAGCTTGGGTATTTTTAGTAACGCTAATTGTTATTCCACTTTTGTGGTAGTTTTTCCTCTTAATAAGCTCACCACCAAAAAATCGTGATGTTTTAGCTCCATACAAACAGCCCAATTTCCATGCCCAGCTTGCTGGGTTTTCACCTGCTTATTTCGCATGGTTATGACAACTGGAATTGTTTCACTTACCGCACATTGATTAGTAAATACAACCTATTTTTGAAAAATTAGTGGTAAAAATAAAATCAAAAAAAAAGCTTCTGATTCTCAGAAGCTTTTTCAAAAAAACAAGATTAGAGTGTACAAAATGACTGTCTAATCATTGCTCTTTTTCTGTCTGATGCTACTTTACTTTTTAGAAAGCGCGCCAAAACGTTTGTTGAATTTATCAACACGACCACCTGTCTCAGCAGCTTTCTGCTTACCAGTATAGAATGGGTGACATTCAGAACATACGTCTAAATGAATATCTTTACCAGCAGTTGAACGAGTTGTAATAACATTGCCACAAGAACAAGTTGCTTTAAACTCAACATAATTAGGATGAATTCCGTCTTTCATGGGGACCTCTATATCTCTTTCGAGAAATTGGGCGTATCGCCACTTAGCCGCTTAGTTGAATCAACTTAAAAACGCTAAGCACCATACGGTGTAAAATTAATGGGGGCGAATAATAAATGATCACCGCATTAACTGCAAGCTAAAGCAGGTAAAAACACATGAAAAAAAGACTTATTAATTATTCATGTGTTTTACGTTAAGATAAAGCATAACTCGCTTTCATCATCATTCAATATAAGCCGTGTCCAAACAATATGTACAAGTAGCCGTACCCGTTCCTATGCGGCAGCTATTTACTTACCAAGTGCCCATAGAAATGCAATATCCCGCGATAAAAATTGGCGAGCGCATAGCTGTGTCGTTTGGCTCAAGAAAGGTCATTGCAATTGTTATAGCAATTGACAATGAATGCGTTATTGAATCAAAAATAAAACCTATTTGCCAACGCCTAAACGACAGTTTTCACTTAAGTGATTCCTTAGTCAGCTTTTTAAAACTATGTGCTGATTATTATCACCACCCTATTGGTGATGTATTACAACAAGCCTTACCTAAATTATTAAGACAGGTAAAAAAAGTAAACTTGCAACCGCCTATGGTTTGGCAAAGTCAAAAAATTACATTGGATACGCAAAAGCAGTCTTTAAATCAAATTAAAACAAAGGCACCAAAACAACTTGCTCTTTATCAGTTAATTACTAAGAATCGAGGCATTAGTTGGGCTGAATTACGCACGTTGGGCTATAGTAAATCACAGTTAAATGCGCTGATAACAAAAGTTCTGATAGAGGAGGTGAAACAAGAGCCTTCATTATTTTCATGGCACAGTGAAAAATTATCAGAGAAAAACAAACAGGTATTATCAACCGAACAAGCGCTTATTGTTTCAGTCATAGGTCAATCACTTGAACGATTTTCTTGCCATTTAATTGATGGCGTAACAGGCAGTGGTAAAACAGAAGTGTATCTTCAAGCCATGGAAAATGTTTTGGCGAAGAATCAACAAGTATTGGTCATAGTACCTGAAATAGGTTTAACCCCACAAACACTATTACGGTTTGAACAACGTTTTAGTGTACCTATTTGTCTACACCATTCAAACCTTAATGATACTGAGCGTTTAGACACTTGGCTGAGTGCACAACAAGGTAGTGCAGCTATCATCATTGGCACACGTTCTGCAGTTTTCTCACCACTTCATAAACTCGGTATGATTATTGTTGATGAAGAACACGACAACTCATTAAAACAACAAGACGGTTTTCGTTATCACGGTAGAGATATTGCCATTTTACGTGCAAGACAGCTTAATATACCAATAATTCTGGGTAGCGCTACGCCAAGCTTTGAATCGCTCCAAAATGCATTATCAAGTAAGTATCAGTATCATCAATTACGTCAGCGCGCTGGGGCCAGTAATACAGCAAAAATGGCATTAATTGATGTGGCTAAACAACAAATGGAGTTTGGTTTATCGGGGAGTTTAAAGCACGAAATTAAGCAAACATTAGCGCGCGGTGAGCAAGCGCTTATATTCCTAAATCGACGTGGTTACGCCCCTGCAATTAATTGCCAAGAATGTCATTGGATTTGTGATTGCCAACGTTGTGATAAACCCTATACATTTCATCAAAAGCAACAATTATTAATATGTCATCATTGCGGTAGCCAAAAGCGAATACCAAAACAATGCCCTAGCTGTGGTAGCGTTCGTATTGCGCCAATTGGCCAAGGAACAGAACAATTAGAACAGCGTATTAGTGAAATTTTTCCAGACGTCAGTGTGATAAGAATAGATCGCGACAGTACTCGAAAAAAAGGCGAGCTCACTAAATTATTACAAGAAATAACCGCAAAAAAACATCAATTATTAATTGGCACGCAAATGCTTGCCAAAGGCCACCATTTTCCTGATGTAACTTTAGTTGCAGTGCTTGATGGAGATGGCGCATTATTCAGTTTTGATTTTCGTGCCAGTGAACAAATGGCACAATTGTTAATTCAAGTAGCTGGCCGTGCTGGCCGTGCTAGCAAACCAGGTAAAGTATTAATACAAACCAATTACCCTGACCATCCGTTATTACAAGATTTAGTCCATAATGGTTACCAACATTTTGCCAAACAAGCCTTACTTGAACGCAAACAAGCTATGTTACCGCCTTTTACTTATCAAGCCTTGTTTCGCGCAGAAGCAAATTACCCGAGTTATCCTGAAAAATTCTTACGGGCTTTAACTGAAATTACAGTAGAAAATTGCCAATATGCAGGGCCTACCCCTGCAGCCATGGAGAAAAAAGCTGGCAAATTTCGCTACCATTTAATCTTACAAGCAAAATCGAGAAAAGCGCTGCATCTTGCGGTATTACAATTACTTACTATAATTCCCGCCAATGAGTGGTTGAGTAAAGTTCGCTGGAGTGTTGATATCGATCCTGTTGATTTAAGCTGGTAATTTATTCTTTTTAAATCAAATCACCGATAAAGGTATTCCGTATATACTTGTAATTAGAAATCACTTAAGTATAAAATACCTAACACTCTTCACGACTTCCCTGTAGTTCATGTCAAACCAAGATTATGTTTCCCGAACACCTTCGAAAAAGAAAAAAAATAGCCCTTACAAAAAGAAATCGGCCGAACCAACCCGAGTATTGTCAATAAAAACTAAAATAATTGGTGTGCTTGCTATTTTATTAATCGTTGGGTTCTCATACGGTTTATGGTTTTTAAAAACAAGTTCACTAACTAAAGATCCAATTCAAGCAAATGAGCAACCTATTACGAAAAAAGAACAAAATCTTCCTGCTCCACCTAAAGAAAAATGGACTTACGTAGAAAATTTAAAAACTAAAAAAGTTGAAGTGGGTCAATATGAAATAAAACAAAATGGCCCGTATAAAATGCAATGTGGCTCTTTTAAAACCCGTCCTCAAGCAGAATCACTCAAAGCTAAAATGGCATTTGTTGGTATTGAAAGTCAAATTCAGACAGCCCAAGGCAAAAACAATATGTGGTATAAAGTTGTTTTAGGGCCTTATGAACGAAAACGTGCCGCAGAAGAAGATAAGCACAAATTACGCAACAACAAAATTAATGGCTGTCAAATTTGGCTATGGAAATAATTCCAATAGAATTAGGATAAAATTAATTCTATCCTTGAAAAATCAGTAATAATCCCAACTTTATCTACAACAAAATGTATTTATTGAGATTGGAGTTAATGTGACAACTATCGTTTCAGTTAGACGCAACGGCAAAGTTGCTATTGGTGGTGATGGCCAAGTATCGCTGGGTAATACTGTTATGAAAGGTAATGCTAAAAAAGTACGCCGTTTATACAACAACAAGGTACTCGCTGGCTTTGCTGGCGGAACAGCTGACGCTTTTACCTTATTTGAACGCTTTGAAAGCAAACTTGAACAGCACCAAGGCCATTTAACAAAAGCCGCCGTAGAACTTGCGAAAGATTGGCGTAGTGATCGAGCCCTACGAAAGCTTGAAGCATTACTTGCTGTGGCAGATGAAACAGCCTCTTTAATTATTACGGGTAATGGTGATGTAGTTCAGCCTGAACATGACTTGATTGCTATTGGCAGTGGTGGAAACTTTGCTCAATCAGCTGCAACAGCACTTTTAGAAAATACCGATTTAAGCGCTAGAGAGATCGTTGAAAAATCCTTAACTATCGCTGGTAACATTTGTGTATTTACCAATCATTCTCAAACGATAGATGAACTGTAAGTTTTATGTTTGATCACTTTTTACGCTTTATATTTTTGAAACATATTATTGTCTTGTTGATAAATCAAAACGACATGAGGAATAAACAATGTCAGATATGACTCCCCGCGAAATTGTCCATGAATTAGATAGCCACATTATTGGTCAAGGTGACGCTAAACGTGCTGTCGCTATTGCTTTACGAAACCGCTGGCGTCGTATGCAATTAGACGAAGCCTTACGTAATGAAGTCACGCCAAAAAATATTTTAATGATCGGCCCAACTGGGGTTGGTAAAACTGAAATTGCTCGCCGCTTAGCTAAGTTAGCTCGTGCACCTTTCATTAAAGTAGAAGCGACAAAATTCACCGAAGTGGGTTATGTTGGTAAAGAAGTTGAAACCATTATTCGCGATCTTGCTGATATGGCAATAAAAATGGTTAAAGAAGACGAAATGAATCGTGTGCAGCATTTAGCAGAAGAAGCTGCCGAAGAACGCATTTTAGACGTATTGCTGCCACCTGCTCGAGATGGTTTTGGTAACGTAGAAACAAAAGAAGAAGAAAGTAGCACTACTCGTCAAGTATTTCGTAAAAAACTACGCGAAGGAAAATTAGACGACAAAGAAATAGAACTCGATTTAGCTGCCCCACAAGTGGGAGTTGAAATTATGGCGCCTCCAGGCATGGAAGACATGACTTCACAGTTACAAAGCATGTTTCAAAATATGTCGAGCGATAAAACTAAAAAACGCAAGTTAACCATTAAAGACGCGTTTAAAGCATTAAAAGAAGAAGAAGCAGCCAAAATTGTTAACCACGATGACATAAAACAAAAAGCGATTTATGCTGTGGAACAAAACGGTATTGTATTTATTGATGAGATAGACAAAATTTGTAAACGTGCCGACAGCAACAGTGGTGGTGATGTATCGCGTGAAGGCGTACAGCGTGATTTACTGCCTTTAATTGAAGGTTCTACTGTAAGCACTAAGCATGGCATGATTAAAACAGATCATATTCTGTTTGTTGCCTCTGGTGCCTTTCAAATGGCAAAACCATCTGATTTAATTCCTGAATTACAAGGTCGTTTACCTATTCGGGTTGAGTTAAAGGCATTGTCGACAGAAGACTTTGTGAGAATACTAACCGAACCTTTTGCTTCACTAACTGAGCAGTATATAGCTTTATTAGCAACAGAAGGCGTTAATGTGAAGTTTAGTGATGATGGTATTCAAGCAATTGCAAGTGCTGCTTGGCAAGTGAATGAAACAACAGAAAATATAGGTGCTCGCCGTTTGCATACCATGATGGAGAGACTCACTGAAGATTTGTCTTTTCATGCCGACAAACGTGCAGGTGAAGAAGTTATCATTGATAAAGCTTATGTTGTTAAAACTTTAGATGATGTGGTGAAAAACGAAGATCTAAGTCGTTTTATTCTTTAAATTTACTTTACGATATAATCGTCTTAACAGGTTATTTATGCGTATTAAATGTTTTAACATCAATAGTAATAAAAAAAGTATCACCATAGATTTTATTAATGGCGACACTGCCTGTTTAGATTTTGAGTATTTGCGTGTTTTCTCCCCCAACGTACAGAAGTCAACAAAACAACAAACTTTAGTAACCCATAAAAAACAGGTGTTACTCAATACAATAGAAAATGTGGGTAAACACGGTTTTCGCTTTATTTTTGATGATCAACACAGTGCAATATATACCACCGAATATATTGTACTGTTAATCAAAGAGCAAGAACAACGTTGGCAGTATTACTTAACCGAATTGAAAGCTTCTGGCCACTCTAGAGAAGCCATGATTAATATAACTCAACTGTAAATAGTTAGTCCCCTCTACACCAGAAAATGTAGGGTTATGGATTATCAACACACGATTGATTATTAAGCGTTTACAGTGCGTAAAACAAGGGCTGGGCATATTAACCTTCTGAAAAATGCTCAAATTATGAACACAACTTACTTATTAACCTGAACTCGGTTTAGGATATAGTTAACAAATTGAAATAATAGTAAAAATTATTTTAATATATCTCTAGCTTGATAGTTTTTTAAATTCAAAGCAAATTTCACGTCAATAACTGGCCTATTGCAAGTAAATTTAACGCAGAGATAAGGAAAAATAGCTGCTAGAAAAACATTTGGTAAGCCGAGCTCAGGTTTATTACAATCCAAAGCGTTTTGGAATAATATTTTAGACAAAATCGCAAATGCTGACTATATTTGGCTGTGTTGTATTTCAATGTTGATGAACTATACTTAATGCAGAAAAACTTAACAATGGCAGACGTAACATGGCTTATAAACAGTTTCAAAACACCCTAAATAACCTTTCACACTTAAAAATACTTTCTCAACCAATAAAGCCATATGGAGCCTTTTTAAGGCATCTTAAAACATTACTTAATAATTGAAACTGCAACTGCATTTATAAAATACCATAACAAATTAAGGAAGTAATGAAATGCTCTTTCGTGATAAAAAATTATTAGCAAGAATTGATTTACTCGAAAAACAACTGGATAGCTTTCATCGTATACATGATGGTTTAAAAAAAGAGATGATTTATTTTTCTTTAAACACTAAAGGAGAGTTTATAGAGGTGTCAACACAGTTTTTAGAAAAGCTAGGCTATTCTGAAAGCAGAATTTTAAAGCAAAACATTCGAGATTATATTGTTAAATCATCCTTAGATAAAAATCACTGCAAAATGATGTTTGACGCTATTTATGCTGCTCAGCATTGGCATGGAGCTATTCAGCTTCTATCAAATGATAATCGTGAAATATGGCTCAGGGCGATAATTCAACCAAAGTATATATCAGAAACTAACAGTGTAGAGCTAGTTATATATTCTAGTGAACTCACACAAACAATTTCTAGATCCAGAGAGCAAGGAGATATGTTAGACGCATTAAACCGATCATCCGCCGTTATAGAGTTTAATCTTGAAGGTATAATACTCGATGCGAATGAGAACTTTCTTAAAACAATGAAGTATTCGAAAGAGCAAATTATCGGAAAGCACCATAAGATTTTTTGTGATCCCAAAGAAGTTGAAACACAAAAGTATCGAGATTTTTGGCAGAAACTCAGTACAGGAAAACATGTTTCGGATAGATTCCAACGCTTTGATAGCCAGAATAATTCCGTTTGGTTGGAAGCATCATATAACCCAATTCATAATAATGAAGGTCAGTTATATAAAGTAGCTAAATTTGCAACTGTCATTACCGATGAAATGGATAGGCAATTGGCAATATCTGAAACCTCTGACATTGCCTATGATATCTCGAAAAAAACAGATAAAGACACCTTGACAGGTATTGAAGTAATAAAATCTACTATTCAAACTATGAATGAATTATCCCAAGAAATGGGGAGTGCTAGTCAAGGAATATTAGAACTAAGCACACAATCACGAAAAATATCTGAATTAGTTGAGAGTATACGTGGTATTGCAGATCAAACGAATCTTTTAGCGCTAAACGCTGCAATTGAGGCAGCAAGAGCTGGGGAACAAGGAAGAGGCTTTGCCGTTGTTGCTGATGAAGTAAGGCAACTTGCCTCTAGAACCAGTAAGGCGACAGAAGAAATAATTGATGTTGTATCTGAAAATAAACAGCTGACGGATAAAGCTGTATTACTTATTGACGAAAGTATGAATAAGGCAGTAAAAGCTTTAGAACTGTCAAATGATGCTGGAAGTGTAATGAATGAAATACAAATAGGAGCAAGAGAAGTAGTTGATGCTATTGGTAAGTTTAATAGTAATTTATAATCAATAAACTAGAAAGCTAATCGTCTAGACCACTGCGTCTAGACGCTTACACATGAATGGTAAAAATTAAGGAATATAAAACACGATGAAACAGTAAAGAATAATACCAATTTAATTAAATTTCTTCCCAACTCAGAGCTTCATTAGCGAGCTTAGAACAAGGAAAATT